>NZ_JBIAPJ010000002.1:0-777129 GCF_042888285.1 Streptomyces sp. NPDC003035
CTAATCCACCCCGAAGGGCTTCATCGTTCGACTTGCATGTGTTAAGCACGCCGCCAGCGTTCGTCCTGAGCCAGGATCAAACTCTCCGTGAATGTTTACCCGTAATCGGGTGCACACCACGAGAGCGGAACGACCGGTCGGAATAGGACCAGTCGTTCACAGCGTCCTCGCTGTGTTTTTCTTCAAAGGAACCTCGACCATCCGAAGATGGACGGGGTATCAACTAATCTGGCGTTGATTTTTGGCACGCTGTTGAGTTCTCAAGGAACGGACGCTTCCTTTGTACTCACCCTCTCGGGCTTTCCTCCGGGCTTTTCCCTTCGGTCTTGCGTTTCCGACTCTATCAGATCTTTCCGATCCGATTTCCTCGGTGCTTTCCGGCTCTTCGGTTTCCCGATTCGCTTTCCGGCGTTGATCCGACTTTATCAGAAGTTCTGAGTCGAATTCCCCGCCCCTTCCAGTCACCCGTTCGGGCACACGAAGGTGCCGGGGTTCCCTTGCTGGCGGAGCCGTAAACGTACTGGAGCGGGGCGCCCCGATGCAAATCGAGGCGCCCCGCTCCGGGTTGACGCTGGTCAGGCAGCGTCGGTTGCTCAGACCTCCACGACGACCGGGAGGATCATCGGGCGCCGGCGGTAGGTGTCCGAGACCCACTTGCCGACCGTACGGCGGATCAGCTGCTGCAGCTGATGGGGCTCGACCACGCCGTCCTGGGCCGACTTGTTGAGGACCTGTTCGACCTTCGGGATCACGGCGTCGAACGCCGAGTCCTCGATGCCGGAACCCCGGGCATGGATGTTCGGGCCGCTGACGATCTTGCCGGTCGAGGCGTCCACGACCAGGAAGACCGAGATGATGCCCTCGTCGCCGAGGATGCGGCGGTCCTTGAGGTGGACCTCGGTGACATCGCCGACCGAGAGGCCGTCGACGTACACGTAACCGGCCTGGACCTTGCCGACGATCCTGGCCTTGCCGTCGACCAGGTCGACGACCACGCCGTCCTCGGCGATGACGATGCGGTCCTTCGGAACACCGGTCATCGCGCCGAGCTCGGCATTGGCGCGCAGGTGGCGCCATTCGCCGTGGACCGGCATCAGGTTCTTCGGCTTGCAGATGTTGTAGAAGTACAGCAGCTCGCCGGCCGAGGCGTGGCCCGAGACGTGGACCTTGGCGTTGCCCTTGTGGATGACATTGGCACCCCAGCGGGTCAGGCCGTTGATCACGCGGTAGACCGCGTTCTCGTTGCCCGGGATGAGCGAGGACGCCAGGATCACGGTGTCGCCCTGGACGATCCGGATCTGGTGGTCGCGGTTGGCCATCCGGGACAGGGCCGCCATGGGCTCGCCCTGGGATCCCGTACAGACCAGCACGACCTCGTCGTCCGGGAGGTCGTCGAGCGTCTTCACGTCGACGACCAGGCCGGCCGGGACCCGGAGGTAGCCGAGGTCACGGGCGATGCCCATGTTGCGGACCATCGAGCGGCCGACGAAGGCCACCCGGCGTCCGTACTCGTGCGCGGCGTCCAGGATCTGCTGGATGCGGTGGACGTGGCTGGCGAAGCTGGCCACGATGATCCGCTTCTGGGCGTTCGCGAAGACGTTCCGCAGGACGTTGGAGATGTCCTTCTCCGGCGGGACGAAGCCGGGGACCTCGGCGTTCGTCGAGTCGGACAGCAGGAGGTCGATGCCCTCCTCGCTGAGCCGCGCGAACGCGTGGAGGTCGGTGAGCCGGCCGTCCATCGGGAGCTGGTCCATCTTGAAGTCGCCGGTGGCGACGGCCATGCCCGCGGGGGTGCGGATGGCGACGGCCAGCGCGTCGGGGATGGAGTGGTTGACCGCGATGAACTCGCAGTCGAACGCGCCCAGGTTCTCCCGGTCGCCCTCCGACACCTCGAGGGTGTAGGGGCGGATGCGGTGCTCCTGGAGCTTGGCCTCGATCAGGGCGAGGGTCAGCTTGGAGCCGATGAGCGGGATGTCCGGCTTGAGCCGGAGCAGGTAGGGGACGGCGCCGATGTGGTCCTCGTGGCCGTGCGTGAGCACGATCCCCTCGACCTGGTCGAGGCGGTCCCGGATGGTGGTGAAATCGGGCAGGATCAGGTCGATGCCCGGCTGCTCCTCCTCGGGGAAGAGGACGCCGCAGTCGACGATCAGCAGCCGGCCGTCGAACTCGAAGACCGTCATGTTGCGGCCGATCTCACCGAGCCCGCCGAGCGGGGTGACGCGCAGGCCGCCCTTGGGCAGCTTCGGCGGGGCGCCGAGTTCAGGATGCGGATGACTCAAAAGACTCTCCTCACCACACGCGCCACGTACCGCTTCGGCACGTGGCGCGCATGACATTCGTGCACTTGCTGTTGTCTGTGTCAGGGGATCTCGTCGGACGCCGGGAAACTTTCGTCGCGTCCGCAGATCGGATATTCAGTTGTGAAGTCTTTTCCTAGAGCTCTACCCCGCCGGCGGCGAGATCGAGCTTGAGCTGTGCGGTTTCCTCGGGGGAAAGCTCCACGAGCGGCATGCGCAGCGGTCCCGCCGGGAGGCCCTGGAGGGCAAGGGCGGCCTTGGTCGTCATGACGCCCTGGGTGCGGAACATGCCGGTGTAGATCGGCAGGAGCCGCTGGTGGATCTCGGTGGCCTTCTGGACTTCGCCGTTCAGGTGAGCGTCCAGGAGTGCCCGGAGCTCGGGGGTGACGACGTGGCCGACGACGGAGACGAAGCCGCAGGCGCCCACGGAGAGCAGCGGCAGGTTGAGCATGTCGTCGCCGGAGTACCAGGCCAGGCCCGATCGGGCGATGGCCCAGCTGGCCCGCCCCAGGTCACCCTTGGCGTCCTTGTTGGCGACGATCCTGGGGTGCTCGGCGAGGCGGACGATCGTCTCGGTGTCGATCGGGACACCGCTGCGGCCGGGGATGTCGTAGAGCATCACCGGAAGCTCGGTGGCGTCGGCGATGGCCGAGAAGTGCCGGTACAGACCCTCTTGCGGGGGCTTGTTGTAGTACGGGGTGACGGCGAGCAGGCCGTGCGCGCCGTCGCGTTCGGCGGTGCGGGCGAGCTCGATGGAGTGGTGGGTGTCGTTGGTGCCGATGCCGGCGACGACGTGGGCGCGGTCGCCGACCGCGTCCAGTACGGCTCGTACCAGCTCCGATTTCTCCGCGTCGCTGGTGGTCGGGGACTCTCCGGTGGTGCCGTTGACGACGAGGCCGTCGTTGCCTGCGTCCACCAGATGGGCGGCGAGTCGCTGGGCACCGTCGAGGTCGAGTGCGCCGTCAGCCGTGAAGGGCGTGACCATGGCGGTGAGGACCCGCCCGAAGGGGGTCTGCGGAGTGGAGATCGGAGCCATGGGTAACACGCTACTCGCTGCTCAGCGCCCGGTGCCCCCTAGGGGGACGTGAGAAAGGAGCCCGGCACTGCCTGCTCGGGGGTTCAAGCAGTGCCGGGTCCGTTTGATCAGCCTAGATGAACTTCGTGAAACGTCGCAATACGGACACTTCGTGAGGCGTGATCGTACATCTGTTCTTTATGGGGCCACACGGCCGTTCTTGTTGAACGCGGCATAGGTCAGCGGCATGAGCTGGGCCCAGTGCTGCTCCATCTTCTCGCCGACCATCTCGATCTCCCGCTGGGGGAAGGACGGCACCGTGGCCAGCTCGTGCTGGGTGCGCAGGCCGAGGAAGTGCATCAGCGAGCGCGCGTTGCACGTGGCGTACATCGAGGAGAAGAGGCCGACGGGCAGGACCGCGCGGGCGACCTCGCGGGCGACGCCGGCGGCGAGCATCTCCTGGTACGCCGCGTACGCCTGAACGTACGAGTCCTCCATGACACGGCTGGTCAGTTCCCGCTGGGCCTCGCTGCCCTCGACGAAGACGTACTTGCCCGGGCGGCCCTCCTGGACCAGCTTCCGCGAGGCGTCCGGAACGTAGAAGACCGGCTCCAGCTCCCTGTAGCGACCCGATTCCTCGTTGTACGACCAGCCGACGCGGTGGCGCATGAACTCGCGGAAGACGAAGATCGGGGCGCTGATGAAGAAGGTCATCGAGTTGTGCTCGAAGGGGCTGCCGTGCCGGTCCCGCATCAGGTAGTTGATGAGCCCCTTGGACCGCTCCGGGTCCTTCTGCAGCTCGTCCAGCGACTGCTCCCCCGCGGTGGACACGCGGGCCGCCCACAGCACGTCCGAGTCGGCGGCGCTGTGCTTGACCAGCTCGACGGTCACATCGCTGCGGAAACTGGGCTTGAGCTCTTCTGCGGGGGTGTCGGTCACCGGCGGGGTCCTTCCAAAGTGCGTCGCTCGGGCGGCGCCCACTCTACGGGGACCCACTGACAAGGGGCTCCCGCACCCACCCGGAGGACTTTCTTTGGCCAATTCGGGGAAATCGGGCACCGAACGGTGACGAGACTCGTCTCTCTCTGTGACACCGCACACCACAGACCCCAAGGAGAGTGGCTCCATGTTCACCCGGCGAGAAGCCGTCCCGTTCGCGTTCGTCGCTGATGCCGACCGCTTCCGCAGTAACGTCACTCCGCCGCCGAGGGAGCGCCTCAGTGTCTCCGAGGTCATGGGCCGTACGCTGGTCGGGCTGACCGTCGTGGCCGGTCTCGTCGGCTCGCTGCTCTTCGGAATGCCGTCCATGCAGTCGGGTTCGGCCGAGGGCCACCGGCAGCAGTCCGAGGCTTCCGACAACCGCTGAGCAGTACGGCCCCCTGGGGTGGCCCCGGTCGAGACCACCTGGGTAGCCTCACCGGGCACAACCCTTCGAGCGTGCTTGTGAGTGAGGATCAGTCGTGCCCCTGCCCTTTCTGACGGCCGACCGCGCTTTTGACGCCACCGACGACGTCGCGCTGCCGTTCGACGACCACGACCAGTGGCGTCGTCCCTACCGGCCCGGACCCTGGCGGGTCGGGGCGGCGGCGCTCGCGCTGTTGCTCGCCTCGTTCGTGCTCTTCGCCTCGGTGATCATCGCGGCGGCGGGTGCGTCGGGCGGTGCCCTCGCGACCTTCGGGCTCGCCGCGGTCCTCATCGCCGGTGCGCTGCGGGCGCTGCGGGTGGGCACGTGGGTGAGCCGGCACGGCGTGCGCCGGGTCGGCTTCCTCTCCACGGTCACCGTGGCCTGGCCGCGGGTGACGGAGCTCCGCACGGTGCAGCAGCCCGTGCGATGGCTGGGGCTGCCCCGCACCGTGCAGGGCCAGGCGCTGGTTCTCGTACGGCAGGGTGGTGAGCAGATCGCTCTGCTCACCGACCACAGTGCCGACTTCCTCTCCCGCGTCGAGGCGTTCGACCGCGCGGCCGACACCGTCGAGGCGTGGAACGCCGAGTACGGCGTCGTGCCGCCGGTCGCGGTCGCCGCTACGCGCTGACCGTACGGCCCGCGTGCAGGGCGATCGCGCGCTGCATCGCCTTGCGGGCGCGCGGGGTGTCGCGGGCGTCGTGATAGGCGACCGCGAGCCGGAACCAGCAGCGCCAGTCGTCCGGGGAGTCCTCGGTCTCGGCACGCCGTCGCGCGAAGACCTCGTCGGCCGAGTCCCGGTCGATCCGGCCGCCGGCCGTACGCTTCAACTCGTCCACGGGCAGGCCGCCTTCGGCCTCCAGCTCGCGGGCCAGCCGCTGCGCGTTCCGCGCGAAGGCGGTGTTCTTCCAGAGGAACCAGCCACCCACGCAGGGCAGCAGGAACGCGACCGCGCCCATGCCCATGGCGGCCGGTTCGCCGGTCAGCAGGAGCAGGACGCCCTCCATCGCCACCACGCCGAAGACGAGCACCAGCACGGTGGCGAGGAAGACGTACGTGATCTTTCCGCCCATGGCCGTCAGCCCAGGTCCAGGAAGTGCTCCAGGCCGAAGGTGAGGCCGGGGGCGGTGGTCACGCGGCGGGCGCCCAGGAGGATGCCCGGCATGAAGCTGGAGTGGTGCAGCGAGTCGTGACGGATGGTCAGGGTCTCGCCCTCGCCACCGAGCAGGACCTCCTGGTGGGCCAGCAGGCCCCGCAGGCGTACGGCGTGCACCGGTACGCCGTCGACGTCCGCGCCGCGCGCCCCGTCGAGGGCGGTCGCGGTCGCGTCCGGCTGGGCGCCGAGGCCGGCCTCGGCGCGGGCGGCGGCGATCAGCTGGGCGGTGCGGGTGGCGGTGCCGCTGGGGGCGTCGACCTTGTTCGGGTGGTGCAGCTCGACGACCTCGACGGACTCGAAGTACGGGGCCGCGATCTGGGCGAACTTCATGGTCAGCACCGCGCCGATGGAGAAGTTCGGGGCGATCAGGACGCCGGTCCCCGGGGAGGCGGCGAGCCAGGAGTTCAGCTGCGCGAGGCGCTCCTCGGTCCAGCCGGTGGTGCCGACGACCGCGTGGATGCCATGGCGTACGCAGTAGTCGAGGTTGTCCATCACGGAGGCCGGGGTGGTCAGCTCGACCGCGACCTGGGCGCCCGCGTCGGCGAGCGTCTCCAGCTTGTCGCCGCGGCCGAGGGCCGCGACCAGTTCCATGTCCTCGGCGGCCTCGACGGCCCGTACTGCCTCGGAGCCGATACGGCCCTGGGCTCCGAGGACCGCCACGCGCAGCTTGCTCATTGCTCTGTGAACTCTCTCTAGGAGACGGATTCGTGCAGGCGTGCGGCCTGCTTGTCCTTCAGCGGCCCTATGACCGACAGCGAGGGGCGCTGTCCGAGCACATCACGGGCGACCTCCCGGACCTCGTCCGGGGTGACCGCGGCGATGCGGGCGAGCATGTCGTCGACGGACATCTGGCTGCCCCAGCACAGCTCGCTCTTGCCGATGCGGTTCATCAGCGCGCCGGTGTCCTCCAGGCCGAGGACGGTCGAGCCGGAGAGCTGGCCTATGGCGCGGGCGATCTCGTCGTCGGACAGCCCGTCGGAGGCGACCTTGTCGAGCTCGTCGCGGCAGATCTTCAGCACGTCGTGGACCTGGTTGGGGCGGCAGCCCGCGTACACCCCGAAGAGGCCACAGTCGGCGAAGCCCGAGGTGTACGAGTACACGCTGTAGGCCAGGCCGCGCTTCTCGCGGACCTCCTGGAAGAGCCGGGAGGACATGCCGCCGCCGAGGGCCGTGTTCATCACGCCGAGCGCCCAGCGGCGCTCGTCGGTGCGGGCCAGGCCCGGCATGCCGAGGACGACGTGGGCCTGCTCGGTCTTGCGGCCGAGGACCTCGACGCGGCCCGCGGTGCGGATGGTGCGCCGGCCCTCGCGCGGGCCGACCGGCAGCGCGTCGGTACGGGTGAGGGCGCCGGCCTTCTCGAAGGCGCGGCGGACCTGGCGTACGACCGTGGCGTGGTCGACGTTGCCCGCGGCGGCGACGACCAGGTGGGTCGGGTCGTAGTGCTTCTTGTAGAAGCGGGCGATCCGGCCGCGGTCGAGGGCGTTGATGGTGTCGACCGTGCCGAGCACGGGACGACCCAGCGGGGTGTCGCCGAACATGGTCTGCGCGAACAGGTCGTGGACGACGTCGCCCGGGTCGTCCTCGGTCATCGCGATCTCTTCGAGGATGACGCCGCGCTCGGCGTCCACGTCCTCTTCGAGGATCAGCGAGCCGGTCAGCATGTCGCAGACGACGTCGATCGCCAGCGGCAGGTCGGTGTCGAGGACCCGCGCGTAGTAGCAGGTGTACTCCTTCGCCGTGAAGGCGTTCATCTCGCCGCCGACCGCGTCGAGCGCGGCGGAGATGTCGAGGGCACTGCGTCGCTTCGTGCCCTTGAAGAGGAGGTGCTCCAGGTAGTGCGTGGCCCCGTTGAGGGTGGGCGTCTCGTCGCGGGAGCCGACGTGCGCCCAGATGCCGAAGGTGGCGGAGCGTACGGAGGGCAGGGTCTCGGTGACGATGCGCAGGCCACCGGGGAGGGTCGTGCGGCGGACCGTGCCGATGCCGTCCTTGCCCGGGAGAAGCGTTTGGGTACGGGCGACGGCCCGCCCCTCCGAAGAGGGGCGGGCCGTCGTCGCGGAACTACGGGACGTCACTGGTCGGTGTCGTCCTTCTTGTCGGCGTCCGCGGCGGCGCCGCTCTCCTCGTCCGCCATGACGGGGACGAGGGAGAGCTTGCCGCGCTGGTCGATCTCGGCGATCTCGACCTGGACCTTGGAGCCGACCGCGAGCACGTCCTCGACGTTCTCCACGCGCTTGCCACCGGCGAGCTTGCGGATCTGCGAGATGTGCAGCAGACCGTCCTTGCCGGGCATGAGGGAGACGAAGGCACCGAAGGTGGTGGTCTTGACGACCGTCCCCAGGTAGCGCTCGCCGACCTCCGGCATGGTCGGGTTGGCGATGCCGTTGATCGTGGCGCGGGCGGCCTCGGCCTGCGAGCCCTGCTGGGCACCGATGTAGATGGTGCCGTCGTCCTCGATCGTGATGTCGGCGCCGGTGTCCTCCTGGATCTGGTTGATCATCTTGCCCTTGGGGCCGATGACCTCACCGATCTTGTCCACCGGGATCTTGACGGTGATGATGCGCGGCGCGTTCGGGGACATCTCGTCCGGAACGTCGATCGCCTCGTTCATCACGTCGAGGATGTGCAGACGCGCGTCACGGGCCTGCTTCAGCGCGGCGGCCAGGACCGAGGCCGGGATGCCGTCGAGCTTGGTGTCGAGCTGGAGCGCGGTGACGAAGGTCTTCGTACCGGCGACCTTGAAGTCCATGTCACCGAACGCGTCCTCGGCACCGAGGATGTCGGTGAGGGCGACGTAGTGGGTCTTGCCGTCGATCTCCTCGGAGATCAGGCCCATGGCGATACCGGCGACGGGGGCCTTGAGCGGCACACCGGCGTTCAGCAGCGACATGGTGGAGGCGCAGACCGAGCCCATGGACGTCGAGCCGTTGGAGCCGAGGGCCTCGGACACCTGACGGATCGCGTAGGGGAACTCCTCGCGCGTCGGCAGCACCGGCACGATGGCGCGCTCGGCGAGCGCGCCGTGGCCGATCTCGCGGCGCTTGGGCGAGCCCACGCGGCCGGTCTCACCGACGGAGTACGGCGGGAAGTTGTAGTTGTGCATGTAGCGCTTGCGGGTCACCGGGGAGAGGGTGTCCAGCTGCTGCTCCATGCGGAGCATGTTGAGGGTGGTGACGCCCAGGATCTGGGTCTCGCCACGCTCGAACAGCGCCGAGCCGTGCACGCGCGGGATGGCCTCGACCTCGGCGGCGAGCGTACGGATGTCCGTGAGCCCGCGGCCGTCGATGCGGACCTTGTCCTTGATGATCCGCTCGCGGACCAGTTTCTTGGTCAGCGCGCGGTAGGCGCCCGAGATCTCCTTCTCGCGGCCCTCGAAGGCCGGGAGGAGCTTCTCGGCGGCGAGCTCCTTGATGCGGTCGAGCTCGGTCTCGCGCTCCTGCTTGCCGGCGATGGTGAGCGCCTGGGCGAGCTCGCTCCTGACCGCGGCGGTGAGCGCCTCCAGGACGTCGTCCTGGTAGTCGAGGAAGACCGGGAACTCGCCGACCGGCTTGGCGGCCTTGGCGGCGAGGTCCGACTGGGCCTTGCAGAGGCCCTTGATGAAGGGCTTCGCGGCCTCGAGACCGGCGGCGACGAGCTCCTCGGTCGGCGCCTCGGCGCCGCCCTTGACGAGCTCGATCGTCTTCTCGGTGGCCTCGGCCTCGACCATCATGATCGCGACGTCGCCGTCCTCCAGGACGCGACCGGCGACGACCATGTCGAAGACGGCGTCCTCGAGCTCGGTGTGCGTCGGGAACGCGACCCACTGGCCCTTGATCAGGGCGACACGGGTGGCGCCGATCGGGCCGGAGAAGGGCAGGCCCGCCAGGATCGTGGAGCAGGAGGCGGCGTTGATCGCGACCACGTCGTAGAGGTGGTCGGGGTTGAGCGCCATGATCGTCTCGACGATCTGGATCTCGTTGCGCAGGCCCTTCTTGAAGGAGGGGCGCAGCGGCCGGTCGATCAGGCGGCAGGTGAGGATCGCGTCCTCGGAGGGGCGGCCCTCCCGGCGGAAGAAGGAGCCGGGGATCTTGCCGGCCGCGTACATCCGCTCCTCGACGTCCACCGTCAGGGGGAAGAAGTCGAGCTGGTCCTTGGGCTTCTTGGACGCGGTGGTGGCCGAGAGGACCATCGTGTCGTCGTCCAGGTAGGCGACGGCGGAGCCGGCGGCCTGCTTGGCGAGACGGCCCGTCTCGAAGCGGATGGTGCGGGTGCCGAACGTGCCGTTGTCGATGACGGCCTCGGCGTAGTGGGTCTCGTTCTCCACTATGGGTTTCTCCTACGTGTTCGTCTTTTCGTCCGTCGGCCCGTGTGGCCGGGGACGGTGGTGGAGGAGAAGCGCACCTTCGGGTGCGGGCCGGTCTTCGATCGAAGCACCCGGGGTCAGTGGTCCGGGGGCCACTACCGAGGACCGGCGGCCTGCCGGTGGCTTCTCGCTCGTGGAAATGTGGCGTTGTGCGTCCAGACTAAGTGCCGGTCGGCACATCGCGCACGTACAGCAAAGGGAGCGGCCCCCTAAAAGTGGGAACCGCTCCCTTCACGGCGTCCTTACTTGGCACCGCCGGCCGCACCGCGGCGGATGCCGAGGCGGTCGACCAGGGCACGGAAGCGCTGGATGTCCTTCTTGGCCAGGTACTGCAGCAGGCGGCGACGCTGGCCGACCAGGATCAGCAGACCACGACGGGAGTGGTGGTCGTGCTTGTGCTGCTTGAGGTGCTCGGTCAGGTCCGAGATGCGGCGGGAGAGCATCGCGACCTGGACCTCGGGGGAGCCGGTGTCGCCCTCCTTGGTGCCGAACTCGGCCATGATCTGCTTCTTCGTAGCGGCGTCGAGAGACACTCGGTACTCCTCTTGGTGTTCGTGCGTCCGCGAGTGCCCCTGGTCTGGTTCTCAGGGGAGCTTCCGTGACTCGTCGGGCGAAGGTCCGATGGGCGCAGCTTCCAGAGCTTCGAGCTTCCGGGAGCGCGTACACAAACGGCCGTCACACAGCGTACCAGCCCGGAGGAGCGCCTCTTACTTGCTGGTGAGGGAACGGGCCGCCATGAAGACGTCCAGGACGGCCAGGCAGAGCGGGACGAGGGAGAGCAGGACGAAGCCCTCGGCCAGGTCGAGCAGGCGGCCCCAGAAGGGCGAGAGGCCCTTTCGCGGGATGATCAGGCCGATGGCGGTGACCAGGGCGGCGCCGGCGGCGACGGCCGCGGTGAGCCAGATCGTACGGATGTCCAGGCCGCCGCGGTCCCCGTAGATCAACAGGTCCTTGACCAGATCGGCCGGCGGGTTCAGGGAGAGGCCGAGGATCAGCAGGGCGATCGCGGCGATGCCGGCGACCAGGACGCAGGCGACCTGCGAGGTGTAGCGGAAGAGCCGGGCGCGCAGCAGCATCGCGAGGCCGGAGGCGAGGGCGAGGAGCTGGCCCCAGACGTTGCCGGCGAAGCCGAGGACCGCGGCCGAGCCGACGACGACGGCGGCGCAGCCGCCGACCAGGCCGAGGAGCATCTCGTGGCCGCGTCGGGCCTGGAGGGCGATGCGCTCGCCGTCGACGGGCTGGGGCTCGTCGGGGGTCTGGTTCGGGTCGGCGTGGAACTCGTCGTCGGTGGCGCTGCGCGGGGAGGCGTAGCCGATGGGCAGCCGGGCGAAGCGGGCGGAGAGGCCGGGCAGGAAGGCGACCAGGCCGACGGCGACAGGGGCGCAGACGGCGGCGGTCTCGGTGGCGGAGGACTCGCTGAGGATCTCCAGGAAGGTGGCGAGGGTGCCCACGGCGGCCAGGAAGGTCGCCGCGACGAACGGGGCGTCGCCGCTGGGGGTGAGCGCCACCAGGGCCACGGAGGCGACCAGGACGGTCACACAGCCGAGCAGGAACTGCAGGCGGCCGGGGCCGTGGCCGGCGTCGGGTCCGACGATGCCGGAGCCGGCGATGAGCAGGAGCGGGAGGGCGCCGAGGCCGAGGGCGACAGCGGTGGCCCGGTCTCCGTACACCCGGGCCCGTACACCGGCGAAGGCGGTCAGCAGGACACCCGCGGCGCCCGCGATGATGCCGGGGAGGCTGTGCATGTCGTGACGTACGGGATCGGCGAACCAGAGCACGAAGCCCATGAGGACCAGCAGCAGCACACCGCCGACGAGTCCGGCGCCGCGCAGCAGGTCGTCGCTCCACAGGTGCCGGTCGCGGGTGACGGCCGAGGCGACGGCGTCGGAGACGTCGTCGAAGACGGCGGGCGGCAGCGACTGCGCGAACGGGCGCAGCGAGAGGACCTCGCCGTCGAGGACCTGCTGGGCGGCGAGGGTACGCGCGCCGTCGAGGACCGAGCCGTCGCGCCGGACCAGGTGGTAGCCGGTCGGGGTGCCGGCGGACTGGGTCTGGCCGGTGAGCCGCAGGATCTCCGGATAGACGTCGGCGACGGCGATGTCCTCCGGGAGTGCGACGTCGATACGACTGTCCGGCGCCACGACGGTGACGCGGCAGAAACCGGTCGCTGCGGTCGTACTCACGTGTCTGGACCCCCTGATTCGCGGTTGCGCACACTGCGCGGGCCACCCTACCGGGGACGGGTGTCAGTGGCTGCACGTAGGATCGCGCTTCTGGGGGAGGCCGTCGCCGACGGGGGCGCCGGTGCGGAACTCCCGCACGAAGTCGGCCCGTAACGAGGGATTGATGCGCCGGTGAGCCAGATCGTCGTCAAACGCCCGCCGAGGTCCCTTCCTCCTGAAGTACCCAGTGAGGAACTGGTCCTGGAGTCTCCGCCCGAACTGCCGCGGGGTCAGCAGGAGGGCATGCTGATGCAGCTCCTGCCGATGCTCGGCATGGGCTCCTCGGTGGTGTTCTTCTTCATGCCGGGCGCGCATCCGTTCATGCGCATCATGGGCATCCTGATGCTCGTCTCGACGGTCGCGATGGTCATCGCGCAGCTTGTGCGGTTCCGGAAGGGTACGCAGGGGCAAATTGCCGATGTCCGGCGCGACTATCTCAAATACCTCGCGCAGACCCGGCGTACGGTCCGGCGCACCGCGCGCAAGCAGCGCGACGCGCAGCTGTATCTGCACCCCTCCCCCGAACAGCTGTGGTCGGTGGTGGCCGAGGGCTCGCGGGTGTGGGAACGCCGTGTGGGCGACAAGGACTTCGGGCACGTACGGATCGGGCTCGGCGCCCAGCAGCTGGCGACGCCCCTGGTCGCGCCGGACACGGCCCCGGTGGACGAGCTGGAGCCGCTCTGCGCGGGTGCGATGCAGCAGTTCCTGGCCGTGCACGGGTCGCTGGACGGGCTGCCGATGGCGGTCTCGATGCGCGCCTTCTACCACGTGACGGTCTCCGGTGAGCCGGAGGCGGCGCACGCCGCGGCGCGCGGTCTGATCTCCCAGCTGGTGACGTTGCACTCCCCCGAGGACCTGATGCTGGCCGTGGTCGCGGCCCGGGGCGCGCAGGAGCGCTGGGACTGGACGAAGTGGCTGCCGCACACGCAGGTGCAGGGTCAGGTCGACGGCGCGGGCACCAAGCGGCTGTTCGGCGACGACCTCGGCGAGCTGGAGTCGATGATCCGCTCGCGGCTCGACGGCCGGCCGCGGTTCAGCCGCGAGAACCAGCCGGTCCTGGACCAGCCGCACGTCGTGGTCGTGCTGGACGGCGGGATGGTGCCGCCGGACTCGCTGTTCGCGGCGCCGGAGGGGCTGCAGGGCGTGACCATCGTCGAGGTGGTCTCCGGTGAGCTGGACGAGCCGCGCGGTGGTCTGTCGGTGGTCGTGCGGCCCGGGCGGCTGCGCCTGGAGTCGGGCGGCGGTTTCGCGTACGAGGGGGTGCCGGACGGGATCTCCCTGCCGGCCGCCGAGGCGCTGGCACGCCAGCTCGCGCCGCTGCGGACGGGCGGCGGGGACGACGACGAACCGCTGCTCGCCAACCTGGACTTCACGGATCTGCTGAACCTGGGCGACGCCGGGTCGGTGGACGTGGCGCGGACCTGGCGGCCGCGGTCGGTGGCCGAGCGGCTGCGCGTGCCGATCGGTGTCGGCGAGGACGGCCAGCCGGTCATGCTGGACCTCAAGGAGGCCGCGCAGGAGGGCATGGGCCCGCACGGTCTGTGCGTGGGCGCGACCGGTTCCGGAAAGTCGGAGCTGCTGCGCACGCTCGTCCTCGGTCTGGCGGTGACGCACTCCTCGGAGACGCTGAACTTCGTCCTCGCGGACTTCAAGGGTGGTGCGACCTTCGCGGGCATGTCCCAGATGCCGCACGTCGCGGCCGTGATCACCAACCTCGCCGACGACCTCACGCTCGTCGACCGCATGGGCGACGCGATCCGCGGTGAGCTGCAGCGCCGTCAGGAGCTGCTGCGGTCGGCCGGCAACTACGCCAACATCCACGACTACGAGAAGGCGCGGGCGGCGGGTGCGCCGCTGGAGCCGCTGGCCTCGCTGGTCCTGGTCATCGACGAGTTCTCCGAACTCCTCACCGCCAAGCCGGACTTCATCGACATGTTCATCCAGATCGGCCGCATCGGCCGCTCCCTGGGTGTGCATCTGCTGCTCGCCTCGCAGCGGCTGGAGGAGGGCAAGCTCCGCGGCCTCGACACGTACCTCTCGTACCGGATCGGTCTGCGGACGTTCTCGGCGGCCGAGTCGCGCACGGCGATCGGTGTGCCGGACGCGTACCACCTGCCGTCGGTGCCGGGTTCGGGCTATCTGAAGTTCGGTACGGACGAGATGACGCGGTTCAAGGCGGCGTACGTCTCGGGGACGTACCGGACGGGCGGGCCGCGGCTCACGGCCGGGCAGATGCCGATCGAGCGGCGTCCGGCGCTCTTCACGGCCTCGCCGGTGCCGGTGGTGTACGCGGCGCCCGACCCGGCGTATCTGACGGCGCAGCGCGAGGAGGAGGACGACGCGCTCGCGGACACCGTTCTCGACGTGATCGTGCGGCGCCTGGAGGGGCAGGGCGTGCCCGCCCACCAGGTGTGGCTGCCGCCGCTGGACCAGGCGCCCTCGCTGGACCAGCTGCTGCCGGGGCTCGCGCCGACCGTGGACCGCGGTCTGACGGCGACGGAGTACACCCGTCCCGGCGGTCTGACGGTGCCGCTCGGCCTGATCGACAAGCCCTTCGAGCAGCGGCGCGAGGTGCTGTACCGGGACTTCTCGGGTGCGGCGGGCCACATGATGGTGGTCGGCGGTCCGCAGTCCGGCAAGTCGACGCTGATGCGGACGCTGATCTCGTCGTTCGCGCTGACCCACACCCCGGCCGAAGTGCAGTTCTACGCGCTGGACTTCGGTGGTGGCGGCATGGTGTCGCTGGCGGACCTGCCGCATGTCGGCGGGGTCGCGTCGCGGCTCGACCCGGAGCGGGTGCGGCGGACGGTCGCGGAGGTGCTCGGTGTACTGAACCGGCGTGAGGAGTTCTTCCGCGCGAACGCCATCGACTCGATCTCGACCTACCGGCGCAAGCGCGCCGCGGGTGAACTGCCGGGCGAGGCCTGGGGCGACGTCTTCCTGGTCATCGACGGCTGGGGCGGTTTCAGGAACGAGTACGACGGTCTCGAGCCGGTGGTCTCGGACATCGCGGCGCGTGGTCTGGGTTACGGCATCCACGTGGTCATCACCGCGGCGCGGTACATGGAGGTGCGGGCGGCGCTGAAGGACCAGATGCTGGGGCGTCTGGAGCTGCGGCTCGGCGACGTCATGGACTCGGAGTTCGACCGGAAGGTGGCGGCGAACGTGCCGCCGGGCGTGCCCGGTCGCGGTCAGGTGCCGGAGAAGCTGCACTTCATGGGCGCGCTGCCGCGGATCGACGGGTCGAGCTCGGCGGTGGACCTCTCCGAGGGCACGGCCGCGTTCGTGCAGGCCGTGAAGAGCAGTTGGACGAGCGCGCCCGCTCCGGCGGTGCGGCTGCTGCCGCGCCGGCTGCCGGCGGAGCAGCTGCCGAAGGGCTTCGAGTACCCGCAGCACGGCATCGCGATCGGTATCGACGAGACGAACCTGGAACCGGTGTTCGTCGACTTCGAGACGGACCCGTTCTTCCTGATCTTCGGCGAGAGCGAGTCCGGCAAGACGGGTCTGCTGCGGCTGATCGCCAAGCAGCTGTGCGAGCGGTACACCCCGGAGCAGGCGCGGATCGTGGTCGGCGACTACCGGCGCACGATGCTGGAGGCGGTCGCGCCCTCGCACCTGCTGGAGTACGCGCCGATGGCGTCGGCCATGCAGATGCACATGGACGCGATCAACACGGTGATGACGAAGCGGGCGCCGAAGCCCGACATCACCCCGCAGCAGCTGCGGGACCGCAGCTGGTGGACGGGTCCGCAGCTGTACGTGCTGGTGGACGACTTCGAGCTGGTGGCGACGAACTCGGGCAACCCGCTGCAGGTGCTGGTGGAGAACCTGCCGTTCGCGCGGGACGTGGGCATCCGCTTCATCGTCGCGCGCAGCGCGGCGGGCGCGTCGAGGGCGATGTACGAGCCCTTCATGCAGCGCGCCAAGGAGCTGGGCGCCCAGGGCGTCATCCTCTCCGGTGACCCGGGCGAGGGCGACATCCTCGGCAACGTCCGCGCGAGGCCGATGCCGCCGGGCCGTGGCACGTTCGTCTCCCGCAAGCGGGGCACGCCGCTGGTACAGCTGGGCTGGCTGCCGGAGAGCCACTGACGGCCTCGGGAGCGGCGAGGGGCGGTGTGGAGCATCCACACCGCCCCTCGCCGCTCCGGCAGCCGCCGGACGGTTCCGTCTCCGGCGTACGGGCCACGGCGCGGCGGCGTGGCCACTAGGCTGATCCACAAGCTTGACCACCGCACCAGGCTCGTTTCACAGCACAGATAAGGATCGCGCCGATGGCCGACGCCAGCGAGAAGGAACGCCAGAAGGAAGAGCTCTACGCGCTCGACATCTCCGACGTCGAGTGGCAGGGCGCGCCCGGGACCTCGCCGGACGAGGAGCGGGTGGAGATCGCGCATCTGCCCGACGGGGCGGTGGCGATGCGGTCGTCGCTCGACAAGGACACCGTGCTGCGGTACACGAAGGCCGAGTGGGACGCGTTCGTCCTGGGCGCCCGCGACGGGGAGTTCGACCTCCGGTAGGCGCCCGGACATGCGTGAGGGGGTGGCCCGTACGGAACGGGCCACCCCCTCACGCTTGTGCGCGTGGTCTCACATGCTCATGCGGAACCGGGCCGCGTTGCCCTTGTCCGTGTCCTGGTAGCCGATCACGGACTCGTCGAGCAGCTGCGCGATGCGCTGCAGGTCCTGGTTGATGCCGGCCTGGTCCCTGGCGATGCGGGTCTGGCTCTCCTGGTACGCCTCCTTCGCGTCACCCTCCCAGTTGGAGGCGACGCGGTTGACCTCGGCCATGAGGTCGGAGAGCTTCTGGTTGAGCTGGGAGGCGGTGAGACGGACGTCGCCGGCCGCCTGCGTCACGGTGTCGTAATTGACGGCAGTCGTCATGTTCTTGGCTCCTGGAGTGAGAGGTACGCGAAGACGGGGAGAGGACGAAGCCCTGAGGCTCAGGCCATGCCGAGGATGGCGCTCTGGCCCTGGCTCGTGTCGTCCATCTTCCGGAAGCTGCGAATGCGCTCTTCTTCCTCGCGGGTGAAGCCGTCGGCGCTCATCCGCATGTACTCCTCGAGCTTGATCAGCTCGACGCGCATGTTCTTCAGACGCAGGTTCAGGTCACCCTGGACCCGGTCGAACTCCTTCTGTGCCGCGCCCTGCCATCCGGCCTGAATGCGGTCCACCACGCCGTTCAGCGAGGTGATGCGCGCCTGGATCTCGTCGTGGAAGTCCTGGATGCGGCCGGCCAGCTTGGTCTGTTCGGCGCTGGTTGCCTTCAGGTTCGGATTCGACATCTTGCCCCTTCTTCCTTCGGTGGCGTCTCGACGGTCCCTGCCGTCGGGCCTTCCGGTCGTGATGCGGACGGGTATCTCTTGATGCCGCCCCCGTGCAGGGTCACTTCACTGCCGTGCCCCCGACAGTCACTCTAGCCATTCGGTACGACAGTTCCAACTGCAAAGGACCGAACTGGTACATGACTGTTTCGGTTCATCGAGCGACCCCGTGGCGGCGGCGGCTGTCGCGGATCACGACGGCCGTGCCGGCGACCACCGCCACCAGCACACCGCCGATCCCCAGCGCGTAGGTGGCGAGCCGTTCGGTGCGCTCCTGCGGCGTCTCCGTGAGGGCCAGATGGGCCGCCTCGGGCGCCGGAGGCTTGGGCGGGCCCGGGTCCTCCGTCGGCACGTCCGGCTGCGGTTCGGGCGCGTCGGCGAGTGCCTTGACCGGGTCGACGACTCCCCAACCGACGTGATTGTCCCGTCCGTTGACGGACCGTACGGCGGTCTGCTCGATACGGGCCACGATCTGGGCCGCCGTCCACTTCGGGTGCTTCGCGCGCAGCAGGGCGGCGACACCGGAGACGTACGGCGCGGAGAAGCTGGTGCCGTTGTCGACGCACTGGCCGCCGCCGGGGACGGTGGAGACCATGTCGACACCCGGCGCGGCCACGCCCACGAAGGTGCCGGACTGGGAGAACACGGCCCGTTCGTTGTTGCGGTCGGACGAGGCGACGGCGAGCACCCCGGGGAAAGCCGCGGGGTAGGTGTTCTTGAGTTTGCCGTCCATGCCGTCGTTGCCCGCGGAGGCCACGACCACGATGTTCTTCTCCAGGGCGCGGGCCACCGCCCTGCCCATCGGGGAACTGGTGTCGAGCGGCTGGGTGGTGTCCTGCGAGATGTTGATGACGTGGGCCTTCTGCGCGACCGCGTGGTCGATCGCCAGGGCCATCGTGTCGGACTTGCCGCTGTTCTTCTCGTCGTTCTGCCGGATCGGGATGATCGTCGCCTCGGGGGCGAGCCCGACGAAGCCGGTGCCGGAGCGGGGGCGCGCGGCGATGATGCCGGCGACCTTGGTGCCGTGGCCGACCTCGTCGACCGTGCCGTCGGTCTTGCCGCGCATCTCGTCGCCGGGGCCCGGGTTCTCCTTGTCGGGCTTCAGGTAGTCCTTGCCCGCCTTGGCGTCCACCGCGTTCTTCAGCTGCGGGTTGACGTCGTCGACGCCCGTGTCGATGACCGCGACGCGGACGCCCTTGCCCTTGGTGTCCTGCCAGAGCTCGTCGAGCAGGACCCGCTGGAGCGACCAGGGGATGCCCTCGATCTGCTTCTTCATCGGGAACGTGCACTCGCCGCTGCCGTCGAGGACGACGTCGCGCGGTTCCGCGGCCGCGGGCGGCGCGGCGAGGAGCCCCGTGAGGGCCGTGGCGGCGAACAGGGCCGCCGTACGGTACGTCACCACTGCCACCCCCTTACGAACCCTGCGGCTGACGCGCGCTGTTGGTGTCGAGCCTCGGCCCCTTGGACAGGAACTCCGACCACGTGATCGGGACGAGGAGCGGAGTGACCTTCTCGTAGCCGAGACGAGTCTGCGCCTCGCTCGGTTCCGGGCGGCCGTCGGTCTGCTTGTCCTGGTCCCCCGTGCCGATGTCGGAGCGGGCGGCGTCGCTGTCGCCGTTGGCCTGCACGGCGTAGCGCAGTCCGGTGTCGGTGACGAGGAAGAGCGAGCCGTCGGGCTTGGTCTGGTTGCCCTGGACCTGGGTGTAGAGCAGGCCGCTGCCGGGGGTGACGTACGTGCTGGTGCCGCCGGCGGTGATCTCGGCCGGGTACGTGGGACCGGCCCAGGTGGTCAGCGTCGTACGGCCCTTGTCGTCGACCTGGTTGAGCACGTTGCAGACGGTGTCCCGGGCGCCCGCGCCGGTGACCGAGTTGACCTGTTCGGACTTGCGGGTCGGCCAGCGGTACTCCGTGCCGAAGGTGGCGGAGTCCGGGGTGAAGGAGGCCGCGTCGACCGTGGTCGCCTTGCCGTCCATGTCCAGGGCGTCGGTCTGCGGCGAGTTGATGAGCAGCCAGGCCGTGAACTCCGAGACCGGCTGGACCTTGCCGGGCAGGACCACGTAGTGCTGCGGCCCGGAACCGGTCTGGGCGAGGAGGACCATGCCGACCCGGTCCTCGGTCTGGCTGAGGCTGCCGCCGCCGATGCCGGCCGGGTCGCCGACCTTGCCGGGGATCTGCGGGAACTCGACGGGGCTGCCCGTGTGCAGCGTGGCCAGCCAGTCGTCCGTGACCTGCTGCGGCTCCTTGTTGAGGCCGACGAGCGCCGTGGTGAGTCCGGCGGACTCGGTGGGGGTCCCGGGCACCAGGTACTTCGTACCCCGGTGGTCGACGAGGTAGCGGGCGCTGTCCTTCTGCCCCTTGACGTACATGATCTGTCCGTCCTTGAGCTGCCCGCCGCCCTCGGTGCGCGCGAAGTCGCGCTTGGCGAAGACGAACGTGGCCTTCTGGACGCTGCTTCCCTTGCCGCCGCCGGGCTGCTCGCACACGGCCCAGCGCTTGGCGGTCCCCGCCTCGTTGGCGTTCGGGAGCCGGTCGGGGGCGTACGGGATGCCGAGGATCGGGCCGCGCGGCGGCTTGCCCGCGTCCAGCAGCTTGTCGTCGACCTGGATGACCGAGAACTCCTGCGGGTTGAGCAGGAGCCGCGCCGAGGCCAGGTTGAGGACCGGGTGGAGGAGGGTCTTCTTGTCCTTGCCCTTGCCGGTGGTGAGCACGACGTAGCGGGTGGTCGACTGCTTGCCGACGATCACCTTGGCACCGGGCTTGTCCCAGCCCTTGGGGGCCTTGGGGCTGAACATGCCCCAGGCGCCGAACCCGGCGAGCACCAGCGCGCCGACGATGAGGCCGGGAACGACCGCGCGCAGCGGCCTCGGCGCTCCCTCCTCCGTACCCGAGGGCGAAGGTTGGAGGAATGCGGCCACCGTGCGCTTCTTCGCAAAGGTGTACGCGTTGAGCTCATCCCGCCGTGATGCCATGAGTCCCCATTTTCGTCAGGCGCAGTCTTCACCGACGAGTCCGGGGGGCATGGCACCCGGACTCCGGCTGTCGGACCGGCCCCCTACTATGCCTGCTGTCCGGTGGTGCTTGTGGGCCGGGTAGGGTGAACAGGCCGCCAAAGCCCTGGCAGGCCAGGGTGATCGGGACGAATTGGGGGGATTCTCCATGATGGCATCCGCGACGCGGACGCGGCCCGCGGCGGCCGCACCCTCCTCGGCGCCTCCGGCGCACTCTTCGGCGGGCGCGCCCTCGGCCGTCTCGCCTCGCCTTCAGGCACGCCCGGGACACTTCGGGGCGTTCCGATTGCAACAACTCGTCCTGATCGAGGTCGCGGCGGCGCTGCTGCTCGTGGCGTGGGTCATCGAGCCGTTGCTGCTGGTCCCGGCCGGTGTCGTGGCGACGCTGCTGGTCCTGCTCGCGGTCGTGCGCAGACACCGCCGCTCGATGCCGGAGTGGCTCACCACCTATCTCGCCCTGCGCACGCGGACGCGCCGGGCCGCCTCGCTCGTCGTGCCGGAGGGCACGGAGCCGGGCCTCGCGCCGGTCGTGGAGTGCGATCCGGCGCTGCGCACCTACGCGTACAGCGACCGGGACCGGCGGCCGGTCGGGATGGTCGGCGACGGCACGTTCCTCACGGCGCTGGTACGGGTCGAGTCGGAGGCCACGGCGCTGCGCCCGGACCGCGCGGCGCGGCCGCTGCCCGTCGGGATCGTCCGGGACGTCCTGGACGTCGACGGGATCCGGCTGGAGTCGGCGCAGATCGTGCAGCACACGCAGCCGGCGCCCGCTCCGCATCTGCCCGACCAGTCGATGGCCAAGCGGAACTACGCGCCGCTGCAGGCGCAGACGGGTTCGCCGGCGCTGCGGATCACCTGGGTGGCGCTGAAGCTGGACCCGGAGCTGTGCCCGGAGGCGGTCGCCGCGCGCGGCGGCGGCCTGGAGGGCGCCCAGAAGTGTGTGGTGCGGGCCGCGGACCAGTTGGCGAGCCGGCTGACCGGCGCCGGGTTCCGGGCGACCGTGCTCACCGAGCAGGAGCTGATCGCCGCGCTGGCGACGTCGACGTGCGCGAGCCCGATGGCGATCGCGCAGGCGGGACGCGGCCAGGCGCAGGCGCGGCGGACGCAGGAGACCGCGCGGACCTGGCGGGTCGACGACCGTCGCCACACGACGTACTGGGTGGGGCGCTGGCCCCAGCTGGGCGGCGCGGGTGGCGCGGGGGCGTCGATGCCGCAGCTGATCGCGCTGCTGACCTCGCTCCCGGCGCTGGCGACGACGTTCAGCCTGACGCTGAGCGGCGGTGACCGTCAGGAGGTGACGGTGGCCGGGCACGTACGGATCACCGGCCGCAGCGACGAGGAGCTCGTGGCGGCACGGCACGAACTGGAGCGTGCGGCGCGCGGGGTGAAGACGGGTCTGGTGCGGCTCGACCGCGAACAGGTTCCGGCCATGCTGGCTTCGCTGCCGCTCGGGGGTGCGCGCTGATGTCCTTCTCCACTTCGCCTTCTTCTTCACCGTCTCCCGGGGGCCAGGGCATGGGTCCGGCCGCCTCCGCCGGTACCGGCCCCCGCCACGGCGGGTCCGGGCGCGGTACGGGCCGGGGCGCGCGGCCCCGGTTCGGCTTCGGGCTCGTCGGTCCGCGCCGCGACCGGCACTCCGTACCGCTGGAGCAACTCGGCGCGCTGAGCCTCCCGGTGGGCGACGACGGCATGGTCATCGGTGTGGACGCCGAGGGCCGGCCCGCGGTGCTCGGCATCAACCGCCCGGCTCCGTACGACGTGACGCTGATCGGCGGTCTGTGGACGGCGCAGGTCATGGCGCTGCGCGCCGCCGCGACCGGGGCACGGGTGGCCGTCGAGACCGGCCGGGCCCAGGCGTGGACGGCGCTCGCGCAGGCCGCGGGCGGCGGTCAGCCGTGCATCACGCTGCACGACGTCGGGCGCGTGCCGCCGCAGGGCGCGTCGGCCGGCAGTCCGGTGGTCGTGGTGCGGGACTGCGGGATGCGTCCGCCGCGCGGCCGGGTCGTGTCGGGCCCCTGGCAGTCGGTGGTGACGCTGCTGCCGTATCTGAGCCCGGTGGCGCCGCGTCTCCTGGAGAAGTCCTCGCTGGTCGGCGTGCAGCGGGTGTCCCCGGACGAGGCCGCGCAGATCGGCCGGATCATGGGGCTGCCGCGTGGGGAGTCGGAGGCGTTGTCGACGCTCGCGGACGGTGTGACCCTGTGGTGCACGCCGAGTGACCGGCAGTTCGTGATGACGCAGGCGACGGACGCCGAGACCGGATTGTTGGGCAGCGCGCGCCGGATGGACTGACGGCGCGACGATTTCCCATCCTGTCCATATATGTACGGATGTGAATCGCCACGTGATCACCTGGGGGTTCACTCTGCGGTGCGGGTAGGTCACTTGGGGGCGAGACGTGACCGAGGGGGCCGGCGGGGGTGGGCAGTCTGGCCTGCCCCACGGACACGGTTGGCGTTTAGGGTGGGAGGGCCCGCCCACGACAGCACAAGGGTGCGCGACCACACCAGGAGGCAAAGTGAACGGCGATCGGGACGAGATCCACGGGGGTTGGAATCCATCCGCCGATGATCAGTCCGACGCGGATCCCGCCGAGATGACGGGTGAGTTCACCATCGACTACACCCCTCCGGCCTGGTACACGCAGAACGCGTCGGGATCGGCCGGTACGGGTGAGGCCGGGGGATCCGGCGGCGTGACCCCACCGCCGCCGACCGGTGCGCCCGTCGCTGTCCCGGGACTTCCGGCGGGCAGCGGCTTCGAGCCCACGTGGGCGCCTCCGGCCCCGGTACCGCCGACGCCCGCTCCTGCACCGGCCGCCCCTTCACCGACCGCACCCGCACCCACCGCGCCCGCACCGACCGCGCCGGCCCCGCCTGCTGTGGCCCCGCCTGCTGTGGCCCCGCCTGCTGTCGCCGCGGCGCCCGCCGATGGCGGGTCGCTCGGGGGCGGCGATCTGGAGAGCGGCGCGACCATGCGCTTCTCCCCCGCCGCGCTGAAGCGCGAGATGGCCGAGATCTCCGAGCGCGCGGCGGCGCAGACCGGTGCCGCGCCCGGCACCCCGGCCGCGGAAGGCCCCTCGGCGGGCGCCCCCGCCGCCGGTGACGGCTCGTCGGCCGAGCAGGCCACCGCGACGGGCGCCCCGGGTGCCTCGTCGGCGTCCGACGCCCCTGGCGCTCCCGCCGTGGACGGGCCCCCCTCCGCCGGCGCGCGTGCGTCGGGCGACGAGGCGGCGGCCTCGCCCGTCGGTGGCGCCACCACGCCGGAACTGCCCGCGGCGGCCGTGAGCGGCACGCCGGAGCCGGCCGCCGCGCCCGAGGGCACGGTGGACACCGCCGGCGCCCCGGCCCCGGAGGGCTCCGCCCCTGCGGAGCCGCCGGCGGCAGCGGACGGCACGGACGCCGTGGCGGACGACCACACGGCACCGGAGCCCGCTGACGAGACCACGCCCGGTTCCCCCGCAACGGACACGGCGGTGCCCGCCGCCGCGGCGGCGGACGAGACCTCCGAGCCGGGTGCCCCCGGCGCGACCGACGGCACCCCCGAGGCCCCGGCGGCCTCCGAGACCGCCGCCCCCTCCGACGAGCCCCGGGACGCGGTCCCCGCCGCGCTGCCGCCGGCGCTGCCCCCGGCACCCGAGCCGTGGAGCCCCGCCCCGCCGCAGGGCGGCGCCGGGCTGCCTCCGCTGCCTCCGTCGTTCCAGCCCGCGGCTCCGACGGCGGCGCCGCAGTGGCCCGCCCCGGTTCCCCCTGGCGACCAGCCGGCGCCGTCGGCCGCCCCGCTCCCGCCCGCCGCCTCATGGCCGGCGCAGACCCCGGAGCAGGCCCCGGCGCATCCGAACGCCCAGGCTCCCGTGCCGCCGCAGGGCGCCCCGGGCGGTTACGGCTTCCCGCACCCCGGCCAGCCGCTGCCCGCGCCCCAGAACCCGCAGGGTGCCTACGGCTTCCCGCACCCGGCCGTACAGCCGGCGCCTCAGGCTCCGCAGGGCGGTTACGGCTTCCCCCACCCGGGCGCGCAGCCCGCGCCCCAGAACCCGCAGGCACCGGAGGTCAACGCCCCGGCCCCGCAGGGCGGTTACGGCTTCCCGCACCCGGGTGCCCAGCCCGCGCCGCAGAACCCGCAGGGCGGTTACGGCTTCCCGCACCCGGGTGCCCAGCCCGCGCCGCAGAACCCGCAGGGCGGTTACGGCTTCCCGCACCCGGGTGCGCAGCCCGCGCCCCCGTACCCCCAGGCGCCCGAGGTCAACGCCCCGGCCCCGCAGGGCGGTTACGGCTTCCCCCACCCCGGCGCGCAGCCCGCGCCGCAGAACCCGCAGGTGCCCGGGCAGATGCACCCGGATCACCAGGTGCCGCCCCACCAGGCGCCCGTACCGCCGCAGGGCGGACAGCAGCCGCACCCGTCGCAGCCGCCGGTCGATCCGCGGACCGGTGCCGCGTGGCCCACTCCGGTCATGCACGACCAGCGCGAGCGTTCCGTGCCGGGTGCGCCCCTCGGCTACAACGCGGCCGTGGAGCTCTCCTCCGACCGGCTCCTGCGCAACAACAAGCAGAAGGCCAAGTCCAGCCGGAACCCGGGCGCCTCCGCCCGCTTCAAGATCGGCGGCAAGAAGGAGGAGGCCGAGCGGCAGCGCAAGCTCGACCTGATCCGTACGCCGGTCCTGTCCTGCTACCGGATCGCGGTCATCTCCCTCAAGGGTGGCGTCGGCAAGACCACGACCACCACCGCGCTGGGCGCGACCCTGGCCACCGAGCGGCAGGACAAGATCCTGGCGATCGACGCCAACCCGGACGCCGGCACGCTCGGCCGCCGGGTGCGCCGCGAGACCGGGGCGACCATCCGCGACCTCGTGCAGGCGATCCCGTACCTGAACTCGTACATGGACATCCGCCGCTTCACCTCGCAGGCGCCCTCCGGCCTGGAGATCATCGCCAACGACGTGGACCCGGCCGTCTCGACGACGTTCAACGACGAGGACTACCGGCGGGCGATCGACGTCCTGGGCAAGCAGTACCCGATCATCCTCACCGACTCCGGCACGGGTCTGCTCTACAGCGCGATGCGCGGGGTGCTCGACCTCGCCGACCAGCTGATCATCATCTCCACCCCGTCCGTGGACGGCGCCTCCAGCGCGTCGACGACGCTCGACTGGCTCTCCGCGCATGGTTACGCGGAGCTGGTGCAGCGCTCGATCACGGTCATCTCGGGGGTCCGCGAGACCGGGAAGATGATCAAGGTCGACGACATCGTGCAGCACTTCCAGACCCGCTGCCGCGGGGTCGTGGTCGTGCCGTTCGACGAGCACCTGTCGGCCGGCGCCGAGGTCGACCTCGACATGATGCGGCCGAAGACCCGCGAGGCGTACTTCAACCTGTCGGCGATGGTCGCCGAGGACTTCGTGCGGGCGCAGCAGGCGCAGGGGCTGTGGACCGGTGACGGCCAGGGCGGCCTCCCGCCGCACATGGCCCCGCCGATGCCGGCCCAGCCCGGCCAGCCGATGCCCGGTCAGCCCGGTCAGCCGTACGGAGGACAGCCGGCACCCGGTCAGCCGTACGCGCCCCAGACCCCGCAGCCGGGTCAGCCGTACGGTGGTCAGCAGCAGCCGTACCCGCAGGCCCAGCCGCAGCCGTACCCGCCGCAGCAGCAGCCCCATCCCCAGCAGCCCGGTCAGCCCGGGATGCCCCAGGGCTGGCAGCAGCCCCCGCAGACGCCTCCGCAGGCACCGCCAGCCCCTCATCAGTAAGGCGTCAGAGGAATAGACCAATGAGGCTCCGCACCGGCTCTCCGGTGCGGAGCCTCTTGGCATTCCCGCAGCCCACAAGGGGTTTGACACATCGTTGACGCCGCTCGCCGCCGCTGATAGACCTTCGCTTCACCAGTTGGCGCCCCAAGATCCACGACGCGAGGTCACGTCCCATGGTCATGGTCACGAAGGTTCCACCCCGCCCGGTCGCCCCCCGCAGACCCCTCCGACTCCTCCTCGCCGCCGGCGTCACTGCCACCGCCCTGGCGGTTCCGACGGCCGCCCAGGCGGCCCCGCCGGCCGAGAGGGACGGCAAGGCCGGGGGTACCACCCTCACCGTCGCCGTCTCGCAGAGCGTCGACTCCCTGAGCCCCTTCCTCGCCCAGAAGCTCGTCTCCACCAGCATCCACCGGCTGGCCTACGAGTACCTGACGAACTACGACGCGAAGGACGCCAAGCCGATCCCCGGCCTGGCGACCGAGTGGAAGTCCTCCCCCGACAAGCTGACGTGGACCTACACGATCCGCGAGGACTCGAAGTGGTCCGACGGGAAGCAGGCCACCGCCGAGGACGCCGCCTGGACCTTCAACAAGATGATGACGGACGAGAACGCCGCCACCGCCAACGGCAGCTTCACGGCCAACTTCAAGAAGGTCACCGCGCCCGACCCGCGGACGCTCGTCATCGAGCTGAAGAAGCCCCAGGCCACGATGACGGCGCTGGACGTGCCGATCGTGCCCAAGCACGTCTGGGAGAAGGTCGGCGACTTCTCGAAGTTCAACAACGACCAGCAGTTCCCGATCGTCGGCAACGGTCCGTTCGTCATCACGGACTTCAAGGTCGACCAGTACATCAAGCTGAAGCCGAACAAGAGCTTCTGGCGCGGCGCACCCAAGTTCGACGAGCTGGTGTTCAAGTACTACAAGGACGGTGACGCGGCCGTCGCCGCGCTGCAGAAGGGCGAGGTGTCCTTCGTACCGAACCTGACGCCCGCTCAGGCGGCAGCCCTGAAGTCCGCGAAGAACATCAAGGTCAACGACGCTCCCGGCCGCCGCTTCTTCGCGCTCGCCACCAACCCGGGCGCGCGGGCCAAGGACGGCAAGACCTTCGGCAACGGGCACCCGGCGCTGCTCGACCCGGCCGTCCGCAAGGCGCTCTTCCTCGCCGTGGACCGCACCACGATCGTCGAGAAGGTCTTCCAGGGCCACGCCGTCGAGGGCGAGGGCTACATCCCGCCGCGCTTCGACGCGTACTTCTGGAAGCCCGGCGCCGGGCAGAAGCTGGCGTACGACCCGGCCAAGGCCGAGCAGGTCCTCGACCAGGCCGGATACCGGAAGAACGGCGAGGGCAAGCGGGTCGGCAAGGACGGCAGGGCGCTGGACTTCCGGATCCTGTGTCACGCCACCGACCCGAACGACAAGGCGGTCGGCAAGTACCTCCAGGAGTGGTGGGGCAAGCTCGGCATCGGGCTGAAGGTGGAGTGCCTCGACAACGTCGGCGACCCCTGGACGAAGGGCGACTACGACCTCGCCTTCGACGGCTGGTCGGTCAACCCCGACCCGGACTACGTCCTGTCGATCCACACCTGCGGCACGCTGCCCGCGACCCCGAAGGACACCGGCGCCACCGACAACTTCATCTGCGACCAGCAGTTCGACGCCCTGTACGCGCAGCAGGCGGTGGAGTACGACGCGGCCAAGCGGGCGGATCTGGTCAAGCGGATGCAGTCCCGGCTGTACGACACCGGGTACATGAACATCATGGCGTACCCGAACGCTCTCGAGGCGTACCGCACGGACCAGATCAGGTCGATCACCACGATGCCGGCGGCTGCCGGCAACCTCTGGGGTCAGGACGGCTACTGGAGCTGGTGGTCGGCCGAGCCGGCCACCTCCGCCGCCGGATCCGAGTCCGGCTCCGACGGCGGCTCGTCCACCGTCTGGCTGATCCTCGGCCCCGCCGCGCTCGTCCTCGTCGGGGTGGGCGTCTGGACCGTCCTCCGGCGCCGTTCCACCGCCGACGACCGCGAGTAGTCGGTGACGACGGCACACGCGGCCGCCGACGTGGCGCGGACCGATCCGGTCCGCGCCACGGACGGCGCCCCCCGCACCGGTACGACCCTCTCCTACCTCCGCTACGTGGCCGGCAAGCTGGCCGGCGCGGCCGTCTCGCTGCTCGCCGTACTCGTCACCAGCTTCTTCCTCTTCCGGATCATCCCGGGCGACCCGGTCAAGGCGATGACGCACGGGGTGCCGACCTCGGCCGAACAGCTGGCGACCCTGCGCCGGCAGTTCGGGCTCGACCTGCCGCTCTGGCAGCAGTTCACCGACTACTGCGCGAAGGCGCTGAGCGGCGATCTCGGCACCTCGTACCAGTTCCACGCCCCGGTCGGCGACCTCATCGCCCAGAAGCTGCCGGCCACGCTGCTGCTCACCGGCGTCGCCGTGGTCATCTATTCGGCGCTGGGTCTGTGGCTCGGCACCCGGTCGGCCTGGAACCACGGCGGCCTCGGCGACAGGCTGAACACCGGGGTCGCGCTGACCCTGTGGTCGGTGCCGTCGTTCTGGCTCGGGCTGCTCCTGATCATCGTCTTCTCGGTGGGCATCGGCCCGATCCCGGGGCTCTTCCCGACGGGCGGCATGGAGTCGGGCGCGGGCGAGACCGGGTTCGCGTACGTCCTCGACGTCGCGCACCACATGGTGCTGCCGGTCCTCACGCTGGTGGCCGTCGGCTACGCGCAGACCCTGCTGGTGATGCGTTCCTCGCTGCTCGACGAGATGGGCAGCGACTACCTGACGACCGCGCGGGCCAAGGGGCTGCGCGACGACTCCGTACGGCGCCGGCACGCCGTGCCGAACGCGCTGCTGCCGACCGTGACCATGGTCTTCATCAATCTGGGCCATGTGGCGGCCGGTTCGATCCTGGTGGAGACGGTGTTCTCCTGGCCGGGGCTCGGCGGGCTGTTCTACCAGGCGCTCAGCGTGCCCGATCTGCCGCTGGTCCAGGGCCTGTTCGTGGTCTTCGCCGGCGCGATGATCGTGATGAACCTGATCGCCGACCTGCTCTATCCGCTGCTCGACCCCCGGGTGGGCCGATGACGACCTCTCTGACCTGGACGCGGCGCAAGAACGCCGTGTCCCGCTTCTGGAAGCAGTACCGCTCCCACCGCGCCGGTCTCTACGGGCTGGCCGGGCTCGCGCTGATCGCCCTGCTCGCGCTCGCCGCCCCGCTGGTCGTCGGCTCCGACGTGCAGTCGGTGACGAACGCGCCCGGCACGGCCCTGGAGTCCCCCAGCGCCCGGTTCCCGCTCGGGACGGACCAGTTCGGGCGCTCCCTGCTCGGTCTGCTGCTCTGGGGAGCCAGGATCTCGCTGCTCGTCGGCCTGCTCGCGGCGGCGCTCTCGGTCGCCATCGGCACGCTCGTCGGCATCCTCGCGGGCCACTACGGCGGCTGGTTCTCGACCGTCGTCATGCGGATCACCGACTGGTTCCTGGTGATGCCGGCGCTGGTCCTCGCCATCGTGCTCGCCACCGTGCTGTCCCGCTCGATGTGGACGGTGATCCTGGCGATCGGCGTCACCAGCTGGCCGACCACCGCCCGGCTGGTGCGTGCCCAGACGATCGCGGTGGAGTCCCGGCCGTACATCGAGCGGGCCACCGCGCTGGGCGGCGGACACGGGCACGTGATGAGCCGGCACGTGCTGCCGAACGTGATGCCGCTGGTGCTCGCCCAGACCACGCTCGGCATCTCCGCCGCGATCCTCACCGAGGCGACCCTCGCCTTCCTCGGCCTCGGCGACCCGACGGTGGTGTCCTGGGGCGGCATGCTCCAGGACGCCCGGGAGGCGGGCGCGGTCTCCTCGGGTCACTGGTGGTACCTCGCCCCGCCCGGGATCGCGATCGCGCTGGTCGCGCTCGCGTTCACGCTGTGCGGACGAGCGGTCGAGTCCGTGCTGAACCCGAAGCTGGGGGTGGGTCGATGAGCCTGCTGGAGGTACGGAACCTGAGCGTGACGTACGGGACGGGGGCGACGGCCGTCCCCGCCGTGCGGGGCGTCGACCTCAGTCTGGCCGCCGGGCGGAAGCTCGGGGTCGCGGGCGAGTCGGGCTGCGGGAAGTCGACGATGGCGCTGGCGCTGCTGCGGCTCCTTCCGGCGTCGGCGCGGCTGACCGGGGAGATCCTGCTCGACGGCGAGGACGTCCTCACCATGAAGTGGGGGCGGCTGCGGGCCGTGCGCTGGGCGGGGGCGTCCATCGTCTTCCAGGGCGCGATGCACTCGCTGAACGCGGTGCACCGGATCGGGGACCAGATCGCCGAGCCGCTGCTCGTGCACGGGCGCCCCACCCCCGCGGCGGCCCGCACACGGGTCGGGGAGCTCCTGGAGCACGTCGGTCTGCCGCCGGCGCGGGCGGCGGCCTATCCGCACGAGCTGTCGGGCGGGCAGCGCCAGCGGGTGATGATCGCGATGGCGCTCGCCTGCGATCCGCGGCTGATCGTCGCGGACGAGCCGACGACGGCGCTGGACGTGATGATTCAAGCGCAGATCCTGCGGCTGATCGAGCGTCTGGTGGCCGACGACGGGATCAGTCTGCTGATGATCAGTCACGATCTGGCGGTCCTCGCCGACACCTGCGACCGGCTCGCGGTGATGTACGCCGGACGGGTGGTGGAGGAGGGCCCGGCGCGGGCCGTGTACGACGCGGCCGAGCACCCGTACGGGCGGGCGCTGTCCTCGGCCTTCCCGAGGATCGGCGACCCGGCGTCACGACGGGCACCGCGCGGGCTTCCGGGCGATCCGCCGGACCCGGCGGATCTGCCGGGCGGCTGCGCGTTCCACCCGCGCTGCCCGGCGGCGGTGGAGGTGTGCGGCGAGCAGGACCAGGAACTGCGGGACGCGGGCGCGGGGCGCCGGGCGGCCTGCGTACACGTAGGGAGTGGCTCGTGAATCCGTTGTCACCGGACACCGCGCCGTCCGGCGCGGGCTCCTCGGACGCACTCGCGTCCGGGACCCACCCGCCAGAGGCGGGACCGTCGGAGGCGGGCACGTCGGAGGCCGGCGCGACGGAGGCGGGTGCATCGAAGGCGGGCACGTCGAAGGCCGCTCCGTCGACGGCCGGACCGTCGGAGGCCGGCGCGACGGGTGCCGTGTCGGTGGAGGTCGCGTCCTCCGGGCCGCTGTTGTCAGCGGTCGGGCTGCGGGTCGCCTTTCCCGGGCGGCGCGGCGCGCCGGCCGCCCGCGCGGTGGACGGTGTGGACCTGGACATCGGCGCGGGCGAGATCGTGGCGCTGGTGGGCGAGTCGGGGTGCGGCAAGACGACGCTGGCCCGGTCGCTGCTCGGCCTGGTGCCGCCCACATCCGGCTCCGTCACGTTCGCCGGGGCGCCCCTGTCGTACACCTCTCGCGCCCTCAAGGCGTACCGGAAGCGGGCCCAGCTGGTCCTCCAGGACCCCAGCGGCTCCCTGAATCCGCGCCACACGGTGTACGACGCCGTGGCCGAGGGTCTGCGGATCCACGGCTACCGGGGGGACGAGCGGGCCGCCGTCGCGGAGGCCCTGTCGCGGGCCGGTCTGCGTCCGCCGGAGCGCTTCTTCCTGCGCTACCCGCACGAACTGTCCGGCGGGCAGCGTCAGCGGGTCGTCATCGCGGGCGCGCTGATCCTCCAGCCCGAGCTCATCGTCGCGGACGAGCCGGTGGCCTCCCTGGACGCGTCGGTACGGGGCGAGATCCTTGCGCTGCTGCTGCGTCTGCGGGACGAACTCGGGCTGTCGGCGCTGGTCGTGACGCACGACCTGGGGCTCGCGTGGAACATCGCGGACCGGGTGGCGGTGATGTACCTGGGGCGGATCGTGGAGACCGGCACGGTGGAGTCCGTACTGACCTCCCCCCAGCACCCGTACACACGGGCGCTGTTGTCGGTCCTTCCGGAGTCCGGGGGCGAGCCGGTGGTGCTGACCGGTGAACCCCCGGACCCGACGCGTATCCCGTCGGGGTGCCGCTTCCACGCCCGGTGCCAGGTCCTCGCCTCGGGAGAGGCGGCGGCTGTCGCCGACCGCTGCCGGGGCCAGGACCTGCCGGTGCTCGGCGGCAGCGGTGCACGGGACGTGGCCTGCCACTGGGTGAACGGTGGCGCGGAGGTCACGAGCACGCGCTGACCGCCGGGCGGCGGCAGGCGTCGTACGGAACTCAGAAGCCGGGGCCGGGGCCCACGGGCTTGATCACGGGCTCGGCCGGCTTGTACGCGAGGTCGGCGTGCGGCGGCTTCTGGCCGCCCTCCTCCCCGTGCGGCGGCTGCTGCCCGGCGTCCTCCGGGTGCGGCGGCTTCTGGCCCGGGTCGGCGGCGCCCTCCGGGTGCGGCGGCTTCTGGCCGGCGTCCTCGGCGTGCGGCGGCTTCTGACCGGCGTCGGGGGCGTTCGGCGGCTTCTGCCCGGTGTCGGGGGTCTTCGGCGGAAGGATCTCGCAGCTGCTGATCGCCGTCCGAGTCGACACGGACTTCACCCTGCAGTCGTCCCGGCCGACGCCGCCGTCCACGTTCCCCCAGTGCTCGCCGACGATCAGGATCGTGCCGTCGGGGCCGCTGATCTTGTCGTTGCCGGGGCCCGCCTGGATGAGACCGCCCGACTCCGGGCCGAGGGCCTTCGCCTCGATCGTGTCGTTCTCGCTGCCGCCGAGGACGCGGCCGGAGAAGTCGATGATGCCGGTCTTGATGGTGTCGACGCCGTCGTTGCCGGTGACGATTCCGCCGCCCCGGTTGAACTGTCCGGGTGCCCCGGACACCGAACCGGTGGTGATCTTGTCGTCGCCGTCGTCGCCGTGGACGACGGCGCCCAGCTTCGCCCCGTCGCCACGCACGGTGGCCACCTTGATGACGTCGTTGCCTCGGTTGCCGCGGACCATGCTGAAGGTGGTCTGGGGCACGAGGTGCTTGGCGCGGATGACGTCGTCCCCGTCACCGCCGCTGATGGCCGAGTCGATGACGAGTCCGCGGACCTCGATCATGTCATTGCCCGCGCCGCCCCAGACGGTGACGCCTTCCAGGTCGCTGTCGCAGAAGATGTGGTCGTCCTTGTCGGTGCCGTTGACCTTGTCGCCGGGCGGCGCCGAGACGCCGTTGACCCAGCACTGGTGCATGGGCACCTTGCCCTGGTGCGGCCCGGCGGCCTGGGCGGGAGCACCGGCGAGCGAGGCGGCGGCGACACCGGCGAGCAGCGCGGTGAGTGCGGCCGGGCCGCGCACGACTCTGCGGGGGGAGGGGGGCGTGAGAGGCATACGGGTCTCCTTTACGGAACGGGGGGGGAAGCCGGAGGAGGGTCAGGTGGTCGTGCGCGCCGGCTCGACCGGGGCCTTGTAGCCCACGATCCTGCGCGCCCTCAGGTCGGGTTCCAGCGACGGCCCGGCGGCCGTCGTCCATCTCCCCAGGCACATCTCGGCGGTGATCCCGGGCCCGAATCCGGCGATGATGCCGCGGGCCCCCTCGGGCAGACCGCCCGCCTCGAAGAGCCTGCGCACCGCGTCCAGGACGACGGCGCTGGCGATGTTCCCGTACTCCGTGAGGGTGGCCCGGCTGAACCGGAAGTCCTCGGGCGGCACTTCCAGGAAGCGGCTGAGGTCGTCCAGGATCCGGGGGCCGCCGGCGTGGATGATGTAGAAGTCGAGCTCGCCCGCGTCCCAGCCGTGCGCGCCCGCGATCTCGCGGAGCGCGGGGGCCAGCGGCTCCATGGTGGTCGGCACGCGCTTGTCGAGCAGGAAGTGGAAGCCGGTGGCACGGACGCTGTACGCGATCCAGTCCTCGGTGTCGGGAACCAGGTACGAGTCGTTGCGCTCCAGGGCGATACCGGTGCCTCCCCTGCCCCGTACGACCGCGGATGCCACCGCGTCGCCGAAGAGGCCGTTGGAGAGCAGCGAGCCCACACCGAGGTCGGTGGGCTGGTAGCAGAGCGAGCAGAACTCGCAGGCCACGATGAGGACGTTCGCCTCGGGGTAGGCGACGCAGAAGTCGTGGGCCCGGTTGATGGCGGCGCCGCCCGCCGCGCAGCCCAGCTGGGCGATGGGCATCTGCCGCGTGTGGCTGGGGAAGCCCATCGTGTTGATCATCCAGGCGGTCAGGGAGGGCATCATGAAGCCCGTGCACGACACGAAGACGATCATGTCGATGTCGGCGGGGCGCAGCCCCGCGTTGCGCAGGGCCTCCTCGACGATCTTCGGGACCCGGGCCTTCGCCTCCTTCTCGTAGAGCGCGTTGCGCTCCTCGAAGCCGGGGTGGCGCAGGGTCTCCTCGATGGGCTGGACGATGTGCCGCTGCGTGACGCCGGTGTTCTCGATCAGCCGGAGCGCCAGGGGCAGTTGAGGGTGATCGGCGTGGAGCGAGCGGGCGAGGGCGAGCGTCTCCTCCCTCGTGATCACGTACTCGGGTACGGACACCGCGGGTTTGCACAGAGTCACCACGACAGTCGCTCCTTCGTTCTCGTACACCGCGAACTGCGCCCACACTCACCCGGGCGACGCGACCCCGCAACCGCGAGCGTCGCCGGGCGGACACGGAGGGTCATCGGACCGAGCCGCCGCCGTCCTCCGTTCAGGCGGCAGTGACCGCCCGGCGTATCGGGGCCGCCTCCGGCCGGGAACAGCCTCCTCATGACCTCCGAGCTGACCCCCGAGCTGACCCCCGAACCCACGGCCGCCGGTTCACGGCCGGTCCGTACCTGGGCGGTCGACGACCTCCCCGCGCTGGACTTCGACCCCCTGCTGATCGAGCTGCTCCATGAGGAGCCGGTGGCCCGTGTCCGGCTGCCGTTCGCCGCCGAGAACGAGGCGTGGCTGGTCACCCGGTACGACGACGTCCGTAAGGTGACGTCCGATCCCCGCTTCAGCCGAACGGCCCTGCTCGACCGCATGGTGACCGGGATGACGGGTCACATGGTCGCCTCGAAGGCGGCCCTGAACTACGCCGATCCGCCGTACCACACCCAGCTGCGCAAGGCCGTGACCAAGACGTTCACGGGGCAGAACGCCAAGCGGCTGCGCCCGATGGCGCAGGCGAGCGCGGACCGGCTGCTCGACGCCATGGAGCTGGCGGGCCGGCCCGCCGATCTGATGAGGCATCTGCACGGTCCGCTGCCGATGTCGGTGGTCTGCGATCTGCTCGGGATCCCCGAGGAGGACCGCGCGGAGCTGGCGTCCTGGCCCGATCTGATCCTGTCCTCGGGACCCGGTCCGGAGAGCAGCAGGGCGGCCAAGGCCCAGATCCACGGCTACATCGCCCGGCTGCTCGAACGGCGGCGCGCCGAGCCCCAGGACGATCTGGCCGGGGAGCTCGCCCAGTCCCTGGCCGAGGGCCGGATCAGCGTCGACGAGGCCGTCTCACTGGCCATGGCGATCCTCATCAGCGGCGCGCACGCGGTCCGGAACAACAGCGCCAACATGGTGTATCTGCTGCTCACCAGGCCGGATCTGATGGCCCGGCTGCGGGCGGAGCCGGAGCTGCTGCCGCAGGCCGTGGACGAGCTGCTGCGCTGGATCCCGCACCGCAACGGCGTGGGGCTGCCGCGGATCGCCACCGAGGACGTGGAGGTCGGCGGGGTGTTGATCCGAGCGGGTGAGGCCGTCTACGCGTCGTACCTCGCGGCCAACCGTGACCCGTCGGTGTTCAAGGATCCGCACACGGTCGACTTCGACCGGGAGGGCACCGGCCATGTGTCCTTCGGCCACGGGCCGCACCACTGCATGGGCGCGATGCTCACCCGGATGGAGTCCGAGGTGATGCTCTCCACCCTGCTGCGGCGCTATCCCGGGCTGCGGCTCGCGGGTCCGGCCGAGGAGACGGTGTTCCAGTCCAAGGGCCTGATTCGCGGCCCGAAGGAGCTGATCGTCACCTGGTGACCGGCCGGTCGGCCCGGCCGGCTCTACCGGTCGGCCCGGCCGGCTCTTCCGGTCGTACGCCTCGGTCAACTCTTCCGGTCGTACGCCTCGGTCAACTCTTCCGGTCGTACGCCTCGGTCAGCTCGCGGCAGCGCTTCACGTCCCCGGCCATCGCCACCAGCAGGTCGTCCAGGGTGTCGAACTTCAGCATCCCGCGGACGTACGCGAGGAAGTCGACGGCGACGTGGAGGCCGTACAGGTCGAGCCCCTCGCGGTCGATCGCGTACGCCTCGACGGTCCGCTCGGTGCCGTCGAACTGGGGGTTGGTGCCGACCGAGATCGCGGCCGGCATCCGCTCCCCCGCCGCCGTCAGCCAGCCGGCGTACACGCCGTCGGCCGGGATGGCGGTGTGCGGCAGGGTCTCGACGTTGGCGGTCGGGAAGCCGAGCTCGCGGCCGCGCTGGGCGCCTCGGACGACGATGCCCTCGACGCGGTGCGGACGGCCGAGGATCTCGGCCGCGCCCTCCATGTCGCCCTCGGCGACCAGTCGGCGGGTGAGCGTGGAGGAGAACGGCTCCCCGCCGCCCGCCGTGCCGCTCACATAGAGGTCGACGACCTCTACCTCGTAGTCGTAGGTGGCGCCGAGCTCGGTCAGGAAGTCGACGTTGCCGGCGGCCCGGTGCCCGAAGCGGAAGTTGGGGCCCTCGATGACGGCCTTCGCGTGCAGCTTGTCGACGAGGACCTTCACGATGAAGTCCGCCGGGGACAGCTGCGAGAACTCGGCCGTGAACGGGAGGACCAGCACCGCGTCCACGCCCAGCTCCGCCATCAGCTCCGCGCGCCGGTGGTGCGGCGCGAGCAGGGGCGGGTGGCTGCCGGGCCGCACGACCTCGGAGGGGTGCGGGTCGAAGGTGACGACGACCGAGGGGACGCCCAGCTCACGGGCGCGCTCCACCGCCCGCCCGATGATCAGCTGGTGCCCGCGGTGCACACCGTCGTAGGAGCCGATGGTGACAACACTGCGCCCCCAGTCCTGGGGGATGTCCTCCAAGCCACGCCAGCGCTGCACTGTGACCGCTCCTCGTCCGCCTGTTCGCCGATTACGCAGGTCTAAGACTGCCATGCCCACGGCCGTCGCTTCGCATCGGCATGGAACTGCCGAGGCTCAGGACCGTACGGAGGGTGCCGGGACCGACGAGGGCGGCCCATTCGTCCGGCGCCGCCGTCAGCCAGCCGGCCAGTTGGGCGGCGAAGGCGGGGACTTCGCGGGCGAGCTCGACGAGCCGTCGGTCGAGGCAGGTGGCGCCCTCGGGGGTGCGGGCCAGGAGGAGGCCGGCGCGGTGCACGAGGTCGCGGGTACGGACCTCGGAGCGCCGCTCGCAGCCGAGGGCGGCGGCGCGCAGCAGGGCGTCGAGGACGGTCAGGTCCCGAGCCTCGTACCGCTCGTGGTCGAGAAGTACGTCGAGGAGCTCGGTGCGCAGGAGGCGCGAGGCGCCGGTGCCGGGCGCGGCGAGCACGGGCGCGAGGGCGGCGCGGACCTGCACGGGCCGGCCCCGGAGCAGGCCGGTGACGAGCGGGAAGAGGATCGCCCGGGCGGCCGGGCCGTGTTCGAGGCGGCGGTCGACGAAGGCGGCGGCGTGTCCTGCGGCGGCGGGGTCGAAGGGCCGGCGGTCGACGTAGTCGCGCACGAGGGCGGCGGCGCGGCGGGCCAGGGCGGGCGTGGTGATCTCGGCGAGCGCCCGGAGCGCTGCGCCCGCGGCCTCGCCGGGCCCGCGCAGCCGGGCCTCGAACGCGGCGAGGACCGGTTCGGGGTGGGTGGTGAGCGCGGCGGCGAGCGCGCTCGCGGGGACCCGTGGATCGGTCAGGGCGCGGGGCAGGTGGCGGGCGCGGGTGTGCGGGTCGCGGACGAGGATGCCGAGCGCGTCGCCGTGCAGGGCGCCGTCGCCGGGGCGGGCGAGCAGGGCGAGGGCCGTGTACCGCAGGAGTTCGCGGTCGGGGCCGCTGGTGGCGTGTTCGGCGACGAGGCACCCGTACACGGCGGCCGCGGCCCGGCGCCCCGGCCGCCCGTCGTCGTGGGCCCACCGGTCGACGGCCCGGCAGACGGCGGACGGCTCCTCCTCGGCGAGCGCGGCGAGCAGCCCGTCGGCGAGCGGATGGGCGGTGGCGACGAGTGCCTCGCAGAGGTCGTCGACGGCCAGGTTCCGGTGGGTGTGCAGCAGCGCCTGCGCGGCGGTGGCGACGGTGGCGTACGGGGCGGCGGCCAGTGGCCGCCCGTCCCCGAACCAGCGGCACAGCAGCGGTTGTACGCTCCGGGGCTCGGCGACGAGCCGGGCGGCGACGGCGTCGAGGAACCGGGGCGTCGCGTCGGCCCCGGGCGCGGCGTCGGCGGGCACGAGCCGTCGCAGCAGTTCCACCCGCTCGTCCTCCCCGACGCGCAGGGCCTCCCAGAAGGACAGCCCGAAGTACGCGAAGGCACCGAGCCGCGGGGCGGCGGGAGCGGCCCCCCGGCCGGGAGCCACCCCGGGGGCCCGCTGGGCGGGCACGGGTCCGGGGCGCTGCCCCGCCCCGGCCTCGGCCCGGGCCTCGAACGACGGCCCGGGGCCCGGTCCGCGACCACCCATCGGCGCGGCCGGAAGTCCGTTCCCGTACCCCGGCCCTCGGCCGGGCCCGGGCCCGGAGCCCGTCGGGGCGGTCCCCGGCAGGGCGACGGGGCCGAGGCCGCAGGCCGACGAAGGCATCGGCGGCAGCCCGCCGGTGGCAGGGCCGGACCAGGCGGTCCCTGGCTGCGTGCCGACCTCGGCGCCGGGACCGAGGCCGCTGGCCGGCGAAGGCATCGACGGCAGCGCGCCGGGCCCAGGACCCCCGCCCGGCCGGGCGGGTCGTCGGAGCGGGGCTGCCGCGATGTGGTCGGCGAGGTGGCGGAGGACCGGGAGGTACGGCTTGAGGTCCGGGAGGCGCAGGAGCGTCTGGGCCAGGAGCCGAGAGCCCCACCAGGCGGCGTCGGTGGCCTCGGCGTCCGTGTCGGACAGTCGGGCGAGGGCGTCGGACAGGGCCGTGAGCCGCCGTCCGAGCGCGATGGGGCCCTGCTCGCGGTCCAGGAGGAGCAGCGCCTGGACGACGGGGCCGATCCGGTGACGGGGCACGGGGAGCGAGGGCGAGCGGTCGTCCCCGTCACTGCCGTGCGCGCGGGACGGGAGCCGGACCGGGGCGCCCTCGTGCCAGCGGTGGACGAGTGCGTGCAGGGCGCCGTCGACGTCGAGGTGCGCGCCCTGGATCCAGTCGGCCAGCTCCTCGTGACCGAAGCGGTACCCGGACCCGGCGGGGACGACGAGGCCCTCGGTGAGGACGGCGGAGGCCCAGCCGGTCCGCCACGGGAAGATCTCCTCGAAGGACGCGCGGTCCAGTTCCCCCTGCCCGGGTCCGAGGCACCGGCGGGCGGCCTCGTGGACCTGTCCGGCCACCCGCGCCGCGAGCCGTCGCACCGCGGTCCCGCGTGGGAGGGGGCGGGACCCGGCGGCGATCCGAACCGCGATCCGCAGACACATCAGGTCCAGGTACGCGCCGAAGATCTCCTCCCGGCCGGGCCGTCCGGGCACACCGCCGGGCAGCGCCTCGCGCACCTCGGCGAGCAGCCGGAGCGCGAGCGGGTGCCGTGCGTCGTCGACGCCCAGATCGGCGCCGCGGAGCCCGTACCGCGCCTGTGCGAGCGCGGCCTCGCCCTCGGCGAGCTCCCCGAGCCGCACGGCGGCGGTCGCGCCGGGGCCGTACAGCGTGCTCGCCTGTTCCCAGTGTTCGGGGCGGCAGCCGAGCATCAGGCGGACGCCGTGGGTGCGCAGCCAGGACTCGGTGCCCGCCGTCCACACGTCGAGCCGGTGGGCCAGCACGGGGGGCATCTCCTCCGGGCCGTCGAGGATCACGAGCAGGGGGCGGCCGGCCTCGTGGGCAAGGGCGGCGGCCCGTTCCGGGGTGGCGGCGGTGGCGTCGCCCCGCGCGCCGGTGGCCGCGACGATCCGGCCGGCCTGGCGCAGGACGCGGGCGACGGCTTCGGCGACCGAGGTGTCGTCCGCGTGCAGGTCGGCTCCGCGCAGCCAGACGGTGGGGGCGGGCTCGGCGCCCCGGGCGCGGTCGGCGCAGTGGGCGGCGAGCGCGGTGGTGCGGCCGGTGCCGGGGGTGCCGACGAGCGCGAGGACCACCGCCTCTCCGGTCGCGAAAGCGGCGAACTCCCGTACGCAAACGGCCCGTTCGACGGGGTCGGCCCACGCCCCGGGGCCGCCGGCGGAGCCGGTGGACGTGGCGGTGAGCTCCAGGACGCCCGCCAGGTTGAGGTCTCTTCCGTAGCAGGGCACGGTGGCGCCGTTGCGTCGCAGCAGGGCCGCCAGCGGCTCCACGGTCGCGAGGGACACCGCGTACCCGGCCGCGTCGCGGTGGTCGCCGTGCAGCGCGGTGCCGAGGACGGCGACCACGGCTCCGGTCGCCGGGTCCACGACGGGCCCGCCCGCGGCCCGCCCGCCGAGTCGGAGGGCCTCCGCTCCCTCGGTGCCGATGGCCAGCTCCAGGGCGTGGCCGAGGACGTGGAGGCGGTCGGAGGCGGTGTACGTGACGGTGGCGCCGCCCAGGACCCGCGCCTCCCGCCAGCCGTGCGCGGCGATCCGTACGTACGTCCCGGGCTCGATCTCGGTCCGGGCCGAGACCGGCAGCGGGCGGAGGCCGAGCCCCTCGGTCCGTACGAGTGCGAGACCGGCCTCGGGCAGGGCCGTGATGGCGTCGGCCTCCGCGAGGAACATCCGCTCGCCGGGTGCCTGCAGCACGATCCGTACGAGCCCGTCCACGGCTTCGTGGCTGGTGACGACGGTCCCCCGGTCGTCGGCGACGAAGCCCGTCCCGCGCGGCCGGCCCGCCGGATCGCAGATCCGTACCAGCGTCGCCAGGTCCCCGCGTCCCATGCTGTCGACGGTAGGCCGGAAGTGATCACTCCGAGAAGCACACCGGACGAACGCGCCCCCCGGCGCTCCCCCGGTTCACTCCGAGCGCCTGCCCAAAGGGGTGAATGAGCGGATCGGAGTGGATAGACAGTCCCCGGAGGGGGATCGTGGAGCGGGCACGCGCGCGTGCCCGCTCCACCATGAGCAGGGCGGCTCAGCCGAAGACGGCCAGGCTCTTGGCCTTGCCCTTCTGGTCCTCCACGAGCGCCAGCAGACGGCCGTCCGGGCCGAAGACGGCCACGGGACCGGTGGGGTACGACGGCATCTCCAGACGGACGCCGTTCAGCAGCAGCCGGGCGCGCTTCTCGTCGACGTCCCAGCGGGGGAACGCCGCCGCGGCCGCGTCGGCGACCGGCATGACCATCAGCTCCTCCTGGAGCTGGTCCAGGGTCCGGGCCGAGTCCAGCTTGTACGGACCGACCCGGGTCCGTCGCAGCGCGGTCAGATGACCGCCCACGCCGAGCCCGGCGCCGAGGTCCCGGGCGAGCGCCCGGATGTACGTACCGGAGGAACAGACGACCGAGACGACGAGGTCGACGACCGCCGTACCGTCCTCGGCGACCGCTTCCCGCACGTCGTACACCTGGAAGGACGAGACCGTCACCGGCCGGGCCGGGATCTCGAACTCCTCGCCGCCGCGCACGCGCGCGTACGACCGCTTGCCGTCGATCTTGATGGCGGAGACCTTCGACGGCACCTGCATGATGGCGCCGGTCAGCTCCGCCACGCCCGCGTCGATCCCCTCACGGGTGACCTTGGACGCGTCCACGGAGGCCGTGATCTCGCCCTCGGCGTCGTCGGTGATCGTCGTCTGGCCGAGGCGGATGGTGCCGAGGTACTCCTTCTCGGTCAGCGCCAGGTGGCCGAGGAGCTTGGTCGCCCGCTCCACGCCGAGGACGAGGACGCCGGTGGCCATGGGGTCGAGCGTGCCGGCGTGGCCGACCCGGCGGGTCTTGGCGATCCCGCGCATCTTGGCCACGACGTCGTGCGAAGTGAAGCCCGACGGCTTGTCGACGATGACAAGGCCGTCGGGCGTAGTCCCTGCGGTGCTCATTCGGCGGTGGTGCCCTCTTCGTCCTCGTCACCGGGCTTGCGGTACGGGTCGGCCTCGCCGGCGTACTTCGCGCCGGAGGACACCTCGCGCACCTGGGCGTCGGAGGCGCGCGCCTTGTCGAGGAGGTCCTCGATGGTCTTGGCGGTCTCCGGGAGGGCGTCCGCGACGAAGGTCAGGGTGGGCGTGAACTTGGTGCCCGCCGCCCGGCCCACCGCGGAGCGCAGCACGCCCTTGGCGCTCTCGAGCCCCGCCGCGGCGCTGGCCCGCTCCTCGTCGTCGCCGTAGACCGTGTAGAAGACCGTGGCCTCCCGCAGGTCACCGGTGACGCGGGTGTCCGTGATGGTCACGTGCGTACCCAGGCGCGGGTCCTTGATACCGCGCTGCAGCTTCTCGGCGACCACCTCCCGGATGAGGTCCGCCAGCTTCTTCGCCCGCGCGTTGTCGGCCACTGGTCCTTCTCCTTCTTTGCCTTGCTCAATCAGTCTTCATCAGTGTGGAGCCTGCGTCGCACCGACAGCAGCTCCACCTCGGGCCGCGCGGCGACCAGCCGTTCACAGCGGTCGAGCACGTCCGACACGAACCCCGGGTCCCCGGACACCAGCGTCACCCCTAGCCGGGCTCTGCGATGGAGGTCCTGGTCGCCCACCTCGGCCGCGCTCACGGAGAACTTGCGCTGGAGCTCGGCGACGATGGGCCGGACGACGGAGCGTTTCTCCTTCAACGAATGAACGTCGCCGAGGAGCAGATCGAAGGACAGAGTCCCCACATACATGGATGTCCGGATGTCCCGCCGGTTCGGGGTCAGTGGCCCCGCCAAGGACTTGGCAGGGACACCAGAACCGTACACGCAACGGCCGGGGCCGATCGACGGAATAACTTCCGCCGACCGGCCCCGACTCAACGCTGCGATCGGACGCGATCAGGCGCGCGGCTTCTCGCGCATCTCGTACGTCGCGATGACGTCGTCGATCTTGATGTCGTTGAAGTTTCCGAGGTTGATACCACCCTCGAAGCCTTCGCGGATCTCGGTGACGTCGTCCTTGAACCGGCGCAGACCCTCGATGTTGAGGTTCTCCGCGATGACCTTGCCGTCGCGGATGAGGCGCGCCTTGGTGTTGCGCTTGACCTCGCCCGAGCGGATGAGGACACCGGCGATGTTGCCCAGCTTGGACGAGCGGAAGACCTCGCGGATCTCCGCCGTACCGAGCTCGACCTCTTCGTACTCCGGCTTGAGGAGGCCCTTGAGCGCCGCCTCGATCTCCTCGATGGCCTGGTAGATCACCGAGTAGTACCGGACGTCGACACCCTCGCGCTCCGCCATCTGCGCGGCACGGCCGGCCGCACGGACGTTGTAGCCGATGACGATGGCGTCGGAGCCCATCGCCAGGTCGATGTCGGACTCGGTGACCGCACCCACACCGCGGTGCAGGACACGGATGTCGACCTCTTCGCCGACGTCGAGCTGGAGCAGCGAGGACTCGAGAGCCTCGACCGCACCGGACGCGTCGCCCTTGATGATGAGGTTGAGTTCCTGGACCAGACCGGCCTTGAGCACCTTGTCGAGGTCCTCGAGGGACACCCGGCGGACGCGCTTGGCGAAGGCGGCGTTGCGCTCACGCGCAGCGCGCTTCTCGGCGATCTGACGGGCCGTACGGTCCTCGTCGACGACCAGGAGGTTGTCGCCGGCACCCGGCACGTTGGTGAGACCGAGCACCAGGACGGGAGTCGACGGGGTCGCCTCCTCGACGTTGTTGCCCTTGTCGTCGAGCATCGCCCGGACGCGGCCGTACGCGTCGCCGACCACCACGGTGTCGCCGATGCGCAGCGTTCCGCGCTGGACCAGGACGGTCGAGACAGCACCGCGACCCTTGTCCAGGTGGGACTCGATCGCAATACCCTGCGCGTCCTGGTCCGGGTTGGCCCGCAGGTCGAGCGAGGCGTCGGCGGTGAGGACGACGGCCTCCAGCAGGGAGTCGATGTGCAGACCCTGCTTGGCGGAGATGTCGACGAACATCGTGTCGCCGCCGTACTCCTCGGCCACCAGACCGAACTCGGTCAGCTGACCACGGACCTTGGTCGGGTCCGCACCCTCGACGTCGATCTTGTTGACCGCGACGACGATCGGGACGCCGGCGGCCTTGGCGTGGTTGAGCGCCTCGATCGTCTGCGGCATGACGCCGTCGTTGGCCGCGACCACGAGGATCGCGATGTCGGTCGACTTCGCACCACGGGCACGCATGGCGGTGAACGCCTCGTGACCCGGGGTGTCGATGAAGGTGATGCGACGCTCTTCGCCGTTGACCTCGGTACCCACCTGGTAGGCACCGATGTGCTGGGTGATGCCACCGGCCTCGCCCGCGACGACGTTCGTCTTGCGGATCGCGTCGAGCAGTCGGGTCTTACCGTGGTCGACGTGACCCATGACGGTGACGACCGGCGGACGGGAGACCAGAGCCTCTTCGCCGCCCTCGTCCTCGCCGAACTCGATGTCGAAGGACTCGAGAAGCTCGCGGTCCTCCTCCTCCGGGGAGACGATCTGAACGGTGTAGTTCATCTCCTCGCCGAGCATCGTCAGCGTGTCGTCGGAGACGGACTGCGTGGCCGTGACCATCTCACCGAGGTTCATCATCACCGCGACGAGCGACGCCGGGTTGGCGTTGATCTTCTCGGCGAAGTCGGTGAGGGACGCACCGCGCGACAGGCGAATGACTTCCCCGTTGCCGCGAGGCAGCATCACGCCGCCGACCGACGGGGCCTGCATGGCCTCGTACTCCTGGCGCCTCTGCCGCTTCGACTTGCGACCACGACGCGCGGGACCGCCGGGGCGACCGAAGGCGCCCTGCGTGCCACCACGGCCACCGGGACCGCCGGGACGGCCACCGAAGCCACCGGGACGACCGCCGAAGCCGCCGCCACCGCCGCCGGGACCACCCGGACGACCGCCGCCGCCACCACCGGGACCACCGGGACGACCGGCGAAGCCGCCGCCGCCACCGCCGGGACCGGCCGGACGGCCGGCGAAGCCGCCGCCACCGGGACGACCGCCACCGCCGCCTGCCGGACGACCACCGGGGCCACCGGGGCCACGGCCGCCGGGGCCACCACCGGGACGCGGGCCGGCAGCGGGACGCTGCGGCATCATGCCCGGGTTGGGACGGTTACCGCCGGGCGCGCCGCCCGGACGCGGCGCCTGGGGACGCGGCATGCCACCGGGGGTGGGACGCGCGCCGCCCTGACCCTGCGGGCGCGGGGCGCCGCCGGGGCCACCCTGCGGACGCGGGGCACCCGGAACGGCACGGTCGCCGCCGGGACGGGGGGCACCGCCACCGGGACGGGGCGCCTGCGGGCGCGCCATTCCGGTGGAGCCACCCGAGGTGAAGGGGTTGTTGCCCGGACGGGGACCCGCCGGACGTGCGCCACCGGGACGCGGAGCGCCCTGGCCCTGGGGACGCGGGGCACCCTGGCCCTGCGGACGCGGTGCGCCCTGACCCGGACGAGCGGGACGCTCGCCGGCGGGACGCGGACCCGAGGCACCGCCACCGGCACGCGGACCGGCGGCCGGGGCCGACGGGGGCGCGGTGAACTCGGGGGCGGCCGGAGCCGGCGTGACCGGCTTGGGCGCGGGCTTCGGACCCGGGCGGGGGCCCGAGGCGGCCGGAGCCGGAGAGGGGGTGCTGCTCGCCGGGGCGGCCGGAGTGACCGGGGCCGGCGCCGCAGGCGCGGCGGGAGCCGGCTTGGGGGCCGGGGCGCCGGGCTTCGGGGCAGCGGGACGTGCCCCGGCGGCCGGGGAGGGCGCCGAGGGCTTCGAGGGGGCGGCCTTACGAGGCGCGCCCGGCTTGGCAGCGGACTTGCCGGCGTTGCCGCCGGGCCCCTGCAGTGCATCAGTCAACTTGCGCACGACCGGCGCCTCGATCGTCGAGGACGCCGAACGGACGAATTCACCGAGTTCTTGGAGCTTGGCCATGACGACCTTGCTCTCCACACCGAACTCCTTGGCGAGTTCGTATACCCGGACCTTAGCCACTTCGCTCCTTTTAGGTCCGGTTACCGCCGGACCGTCGCTACTTCATGGGCGTACTCATCGCGTACTCATCGAGTGCTCATCGCAATCTCGACCTACTTCCAACTCGCGAGGTACCTGACCGCACGGTGTTCCGTGCCGTACTTCTTCTTACAAGACCTGGCGCACTGCCGCCGTTTCGAGCGGCCCCTGGACCTTGAAGGCCCTCGGGAACGCCCGGCGGCGGACCGCCAGGTCGAGACAGACCGAGGCGGGGTGCAGATATGCACCCCGGCCGGGCAGCGTACCGCGATGATCGGGGACGCATGCACCCTCGATCGCCACGATGCGCAGCAGATCGCTCTTGGCCGCTCGCTCCCGGCATCCCACACAGGTTCGCTCAGGGCACGCTCGGGCTTGCGTCCGGCCAGACACGGCTAAGTCTACCTCCCCGTACCGACCTCACCCGTTTGGGGCAAAAATCGAACGGTCGTTTGTCGTGATCTCGCCCTCACTCAACGTGACGAGGGCGAGAACTATTCCCAGCGACCCGCTTCGCGACCCGCCTTCGCGGCGCGCCTTCGCAGCGCGACGACGTCCCGTCGCGCGACTCAGTGCCGGTCGTGCCGCTCGTCGGCCGGCTGCTCGGTGTCCGGGCGGATGTCGATGCGCCAGCCGGTGAGGCGGGCGGCGAGGCGGGCGTTCTGCCCCTCCTTGCCGATCGCCAGCGACAGCTGGTAGTCCGGCACGGTCACCCGGGCGGAGCGGGCGGCCAGGTCGACGATCTCGACCTTGGAGACCCGGGCCGGGGAGAGCGCGCTGGCGACCATCTCGGCCGGGTCGTCGGACCAGTCGACGATGTCGATCTTCTCGCCGAGCAGCTCCGCCATGACATTGCGCACGCGGCTGCCCATGGGGCCGATGCAGGCGCCCTTGGCGTTCAGACCCGAACGGGTGGACCGTACGGCGATCTTGGTGCGGTGACCCGCCTCCCGGGCGATCGCCGCGATCTCGACGGAACCGTCCGCGATCTCGGGAACCTCCAGCGCGAAGAGCTTCTTCACCAGATTGGGGTGGGTGCGCGACAGGGTGACGGACGGACCGCGGACACCCTTGGCCACCCGGACGACGTACGTACGCAGCCGCAGACCGTGCGTGTAGTCCTCGCCCGGCACCTGCTCCTGCACCGGAAGGATGGCTTCCAGCTTGTCGTCCAGCCGGACGAGGACGTTCTTCGGGTCCTTGCCCTGCTGCACCTGACCGGCGACGATGTCGCCCTCGCGGCGGGCGTACTCGCCGAAGGTGACGTCGTTCTCGGCGTCACGCAGCCGCTGCTGGATGACCTGGCGGGCGGTGCTCGCCGCGATCCGGCCGAAGTCCGACGGGGTGTCGTCGAACTCCTTGGGCTCCTGGCCCTCCTCCAGCTCGGAGGGGTCTTCCTTCGCCCACACCGTCACATGACCGGTGTGCTTGTCCAGCTGCGCGCGCGCATGGCGGCGGGCGTCGGGCGTGCGGTGGTAGGCGATGAGGAGGGCCGACTCGATCGCCTCGACCAACAGGTCGAAGGAGATCTCCTTCTCTTGTGCCAAGCCCTTCAGGAGCTTCACGTCGATGTCCACGGCTACGCCTCCTCTTCCTTCTTGTCCTTGCGGTTGAACTCGATCTCGACACGCGCCTTGGCGATGTCGGCGAACGCGACCCGGCGGGCGGTGGGCTTGCGCCCCTTCACGCCCGGCACTTCGAGGTCGACGCCGGCGTCGTCCACGGCGACGATCCGCGCGACGAGCTCCGCGCCGTCGTTCAGCTGGAGCTTGGCGAGGCGGCCGGTGGCGCGCATGTAGTGGCGGTGCTCCGTGAGCGGGCGCTCCGCGCCCGGGGTGCCGACCTCGAGGGTGTACTCGCCCTCGCCCATCGCGTCCGTCTCGTCCAGCGTCGCCGAGAGCGCGCGGCTCACATCGGCGACCTGGTCCAGGTCGGCTCCCTCGTCGGAGTCGACGACGACCCGCAGCACTCGCTTGCGTCCCACGGATGCCACCTCGAGCTCTTCGAGATCGAGTCCCTGCGAGGCGATGAGCGGCTCAAGGAGTGCTCGCAGCCTGTCGCTCTGGGTGGTGCTCATCCGGGTGACTCCTCGGCCGCGTGTGCTGTTGTGGGTTTCGTCGCGTGTCAGACCAAAGGGTATCCGGTCCCGGGGGGTGTTGCCGTCCACGGGCCCGGGGGCCGCGGGTACGCTCGCCTGCGGTGATCTTCGACCGAGGCCGAGGGAGTGGATGTGGGGCGCACGGGGACCCTGGGCAGGCGGGCGCTTCTGACGGCCGGGGCGGTGACACTGGCCGGCTGCACCTCGGACGGGGGTGGCGGCGGGCGGCCGAGGAAGCAGACCGCGGCCGAACGGGCGGCGCTCGCCGAGGCGGCCCTGCGCCGCCGCTCGGCGGCGCAGGGCCGGACCCTGCTGGAACGTTACGACGCGGTGCTCGCCGCGCATCCCTCGCTGGCGGCACGCCTGAGCCCGCTGCGACGCGCGGCCGCCGCGCACGCCGCCGCGCTGGCCGAGGGCCTGGCACCGAGCGCCTCCCCCTCCGCCCGTACGGCGACGAACGCCGCTCCTTCGGCGGGCACCCGGTCGGCGGACGGTGTCACCCCTTCGGCCTCCGCACCCGTCCCCGCGCCCGTCTCCGTCTCCGCCGATCCGGCGGCCGCGCTCACCGAGCTGGCGGCCACCGTCCGCCGGACCGCCGACGCGCACACGGCCACACTCCTCGACGCGCCGCCCGAGTACGCCCGTCTGCTCGCCTCGGTGGCGGCGGCCGGAGCGGCCCACGCCTATCTGCTGACCGAAGGAGGCCCGGCATGAGCGCCCTCGACGCGGCGCAGGCCGCGCTCGCCGCCGAACACGCGGCGGTGTACGGGTACGGGGTCGTCGGCGGCCGGATCGGTGCCGACCGGCGCGCCGAGGCGACCTCGGCGTACGAGGCGCACCGGGCACGGCGGGACGCGCTGCGCAGGACCGTACGGGACCTCGGCGGGGAACCGGCCGCCGCGGCGGCCGGCTACGAACTGCCGTTCGGTGTGCCGGACACGGCCGCCGCCGTACGGCTGGCCGCGGTTCTGGAGGACCGGGTCGCCGGGGTGTACTCCGATCTCGTACGGGCCGCCGACGGGCCGCTGCGGCGGGACGCGGCCGCCGCGTTGCGCGAGGCGGCGGTACGGGCCGTCCGCTGGCGCGGCACCGACGTAACCTTTCCTGGGCTCGCCGAGCGGGTGTGAGTCCTTCCCTGACCAGAAGGAACAACACACGCATGGGTTTTGAACCGCCGCAGCGACTGGTGCGGGTGCTCGGCGAGACGTACGGGGACGCTGTCGCGGCCGAGTGGCTCGGGAAGCTGCCCGAGCTCGCGCGGACCTCGCTGGAGCGCGCCTCCCTGGAGAGCGAACGGGTGGTGGCGCCCGGGGGGCGCAGCAGCCTGGTGGTGCTCGTACGGCGGGCCGACGGCTCTCCTGCGGCGCTGAAGGTCGCCCCGGAGGTCGCCCGGCCCGACCTGGAGCGGGACGCTCTGGCGCACTGGAACGGCTGGGGCGCGGTGCGGCTGCTCGACGCGCCCGAGGACGGCTCGCTGCTGCTCGAACGTCTGCAGCCCGAGGTGTCGCTGCGGTCCCTGCCGGAGGCGAAGGCGCTCCTGGAGGCCGCGGGGACGGTACGGAAGCTGTGGGTGGAGCCGCCGGCGGAGAACGGCTTCGAGTCGGTCGCCGGGCGCACGGCCCGGCAGGCGGCGGGGATGGAGTCCTACCGCGACGACGCCGAGACGGGCGCGCTGACGGCGGCCGCGCTGGCGGCGCGCGAGGAGCTGGTCGCCGACTCCCCCGAGACGCTGCTGCTGCACGGGTGCTTCCGTCAGGGCAAGGTGCTGGCCGGTGACCGCGCCCCCTGGCTGGCCGTGGGCCCCGAGCCGCTGGTCGGCGAGCGCGCCTACGACCTGGCGCGGCTCGTACGGGACCGGGTGGAGGACCTGGTGGCGTCCTCGGCGGGGGCCTCGGCGGCCCGCCGCCGGGTCAACAAGCTGGCGGACTCGCTGGAGGTGGACCGGGAGCGGCTGCGGGGCTGGACGCTGTTCCGGGCGGTCGAGTCGGGTACGCGGGCGCTGACGGCGGGCCGCCGCCGGGACGCGGAGCTGCTGATGGAGTTCGCGGGCTGGCTGTAGGGGAATAACCCTGCTGTAACGCTGGTAACGCCGGTAACGCTCGGCTCGAAACCCAGGGGGCCGTCATGGTCGAGGAGCTGCTGACAGCGGCGGCAGGTGTCGGAACGGCCGTGGTGGCGTACACGGCGGCGGCGGCACGCGTGGTGAAGCAGTACGAACGGGGCGTGGTCTTCCGCTTCGGTCGGCTGCTGAGCGAGGTCCGGCAGCCCGGTTTCACGATGATCGTGCCGGTCATCGACCGGCTGCACAAGGTGAACCTCCAGATCGTGACGCTGCCGGTGCCCGCGCAGGAGGGCATCACCCGGGACAACGTGACGGTGCGGGTGGACGCGGTCGTGTACTTCAAGGTGGTCGACGCGGCGGACGCGCTGGTGCGGGTGGAGGACTACCGGTTCGCGGTCTCGCAGATGGCGCAGACCTCGCTGCGGTCGATCATCGGCAAGAGCGACCTGGACGACCTGCTGTCGAACCGGGAGAAGCTCAATCAGGGCCTTGAGCTGATGCTGGACAGTCCCGCGATGGGGTGGGGTGTCGCGATCGACCGGGTCGAGATCAAGGACGTCTCGCTGCCGGAGACGATGAAGCGGTCGATGGCGCGGCAGGCGGAGGCGGACCGGGAGCGGCGGGCGCGGGTGATCAACGCGGACGCCGAGCTGCAGGCGTCGAAGAAGCTGGCGGAGGCGGCGGCGGTCATGTCGGAGCAGCCGGCGGCGCTGCAGTTGCGGCTGCTGCAGACGGTGGTGGCGGTGGCGGCGGAGAAGAACTCGACGCTGGTGCTGCCGTTCCCGGTGGAGCTGCTGCGGTTCCTGGAGCGGGCGGCGCAGCCGGGGGGCGGGGCGGTGGGCCAGCCTGTGGCCGGGGCCGGGGCCGGTACGGGGGCCGGGGCCGCGCCTCCGCCGGTGGCCCTGCCGGAGACCTTCCAGGACGAGTCCCCGACGCCCCGCCCGACCACGGACCTCCCGGACCTCCCGGAGGACACGCTCCTGGGCGCCCCCGCGGACCCACCCCCTCAAGCCGACGCGGCCTGAGAGACCGCGCCAGCCCGCCGGGCGGTGCCCACCCCCACCCCGAGGTTGCGGCCCCTCCCGCCGGGCGGTGCCCACCCTCAACCCCGCCGGTTGTGGGCAGGCGTTCCGCAGGGCGGAACGGGTGGGCACAACCCGACAACGGCGCCGCACCCGTGGGCACCGCACGCACCGGGAGCCTGGGCCCGGCAAGGGCGCCGTCCCGTGTGCCCACCCGTCCCGCCCCAGCGGGACAGTTGCCCACACGGGGGGGGTGGGTGGCGCAGGGCCGCGCGGATGACGGCGGCCGCCGGGCGGGCGGGCTCGCCCCAGCGGGGGCAGGGCCGCGCGGATGACGGCGGGCGCCGGGGCGGGCGGGCTCGCACCGGCGGGGGCAGGGTCGCCCGGGTGGCGGCGGGCGCCGGCTCCGCAAGGGGCAGGTGGGGGTCCGGGCGTCCCGACCGCCCTTCTCCTTACGCGCTACGCGCTCAGGCGCGCGATCGCTTCCGCGACCGTCAGTTCCTCGCGCTCGCCCGTCCGGCGGTCCTTCAGTTCCACCACGCCCTCCGCCGCCCGGCGGCCCGCGACGAGGATCTTCGGGACGCCGATGAGCTCCGCGTCGGTGAACTTCACGCCGGGCGAGACGCCCGCGCGGTCGTCGACCAGGACCCGCAGGCCCGCCGCGGACAGCTTGTCGGAGACCTCCAGCGCCAGCTCGGTCTGGAGGGCCTTGCCCGCGGCGACGACGTGGACGTCGGCCGGGGCCACCTCGGCGGACCAGCACAGACCCTTGTCGTCGGCGGTCTGCTCGGCGAGGGCCGCCACCGCGCGGGAGACGCCGATGCCGTACGAGCCCATCGTCACGCGGACCGGCTTGCCGTTCTGGCCGAGGACGTCGAGCTTCAGGGCGTCGGCGTACTTGCGGCCCAGCTGGAAGATGTGGCCGATCTCGATGGCGCGGTCCAGCTTCAGGCCGGTGCCGCACTTCGGGCACGGGTCGCCCTCCAGGACGACCACGACGTCGACGTACGCGTCGACCTCGAAGTCGCGGCCCGCGACCACGTTCTTGGCGTGGGTGTGCTCCTTGTTGGCGCCCGTGATCCAGGCCGTGCCCGGCGCCACGCGCGGGTCGGCGATGTACGTCACCTTGTCCAGACCCTGCGGGCCGACGTAGCCGCGGACGAGGTCCCCGCGCTCGGCGAAGTCCGTCTCGGTGACCAGCTCGACGGTGGCCGGCGCGAAGTGCGCCTCGACCTTGCCCAGGTCGACCTCGCGGTCCCCGGGCACGCCCACGGCGACGATCTCGCCGTCGACCTTCACCAGAAGGTTCTTCAGCGTCGCGGAGGCCGGGACGCCGAGGGAGGCGGCGAGGGTCTCGATGGTCGGGGTGTCCGGCGTGGGAATCTCCTCGGCGGCCGGGACGGAGGAGCCGTCCACCGGCTTGAGCTCGTAGGCGATCGCCTCGGTGTTGGCCGCGAAGTCGCAGTTCGGGCAGTCGGCGAAGGTGTCCTCGCCGGCCCCGGCAGGGGCGAGGAACTCCTCGGACTTCGAGCCGCCCATCGCGCCCGCGGTCGCGGCGACGATGCGGTAGTCGAGCCCGAGGCGCTCGAAGACCCGCTGGTAGGCCGCGCGGTGCAGGGCGTAGGACTGGGCGAGGCCCTCGTCCTCCGTGTCGAAGGAGTACGAGTCCTTCATGAGGAACTCGCGGCCGCGCAGGATGCCGGCCCGCGGGCGGGCCTCGTCGCGGAACTTCGTCTGGATCTGGTACAGGATGACCGGCAGGTCCTTGTAGGACGAGCACTGGTCCTTCACCAGCAGGGTGAAAATCTCCTCGTGCGTCGGGCCGAGGAGGTAGTCGCCGCCCTTGCGGTCCTGGAGGCGGAAGAGCTCGGCGCCGTACTCGTCCCAGCGGCCGGTCGCCTCGTAGGGCTCACGCGGCAGCAGCGCGGGGAGCGACACCTCCTGGGCGCCGATGGCGTCCATCTCCTCGCGGACGATGCGCTCGACGTTGGCGAGGACCTTCTTGCCCAGGGGCAGCCAGCTCCAGATGCCGGCGGCGGTCCGGCGGACGTAACCGGCGCGGACGAGGAGCTTGTGGCTGAGGACCTCGGCGTCGGCCGGGTCGTCGCGCAGCGTCTTCGCCATCAACTGGGACATGCGCTGGACCGGTGCGTTGGCCATGGTTCTCGTACTCCTGCCGGGTAAGGATGATGGCCCCGAGATTAGCCGGGCCGCCCCGGCTCGGTGAAATCAGTTCCGGCGCGGCAGCGGCAGCGGGGCGCCCATCACGGCGTACGGGCGGGGGGCGCTGGGGAAGTGGACCTGCCGTGCCAGGTCGACGTAACCGAGCGACCGGTACAGGCCGCGGGCCGGGCTCTCGGTGTCGATCGCGGAGAGGATCGAGCGGGGCAGGTCCGACTGGTCGGTGATGGTGGTGATCAGCGCACGGCCGACGCCGCGGCCCTGGTACGACGGGTGGACGTGGAGCTCGGTGATCACGAACGACTCCTCGAGCCACTCCGCGGTGCCGGTGGCGCGGAGATACGGCTCCACCACGCCGGACCACCAGTGGCTGCGGTCGTTGGGCATCCCGTACACGAAGCCGACCAGCCGGCCGGCGGCGGTGGTAGCGCCGTACGCGCAGGCGCCGGGGCTGAGCAGATGGCGGAGCACGATGTGGCGTCGTACGACGATCTCGTCCTCGCCCAGTCCGAAGGCGAGCGCCTGGACGGCGAGGGCGTCGTCGACCCGCGCGGCGAGGTTGACCGGCCCGATCGTGACCTCGGCGATCTCTGCGTCATCCATGCGCCGCACCTTATAAGCCGGTCCGGGCCTCAGAACAGCACGCTCATGAAGGCGCCGACCTCGCGGAAGCCGACACGGCGGTAGGCGGCCCTGGCCGGGGTGTTGTAGTCGTTGACGTACAGGCTGACGACGGGGGCGACGTCGGCGAGGGCGTAGCGCAGCACGGCGGCCATGCCGGTCTCGGAGAGGCCGCGGCCGCGGAACTCGGGGTCGACCCAGACGCCCTGGATCTGGCAGGCGTGGCGGGTGGCGGCGCCGATCTCGGCCTTGAAGACGACCTTGCCGTCCTCGATGCGGGCGAAGGAGCGGCCACTGCCGACGAGTTCGGCGACGCGGGCCTGGTAGAGCAGTCCGCCGTCGCCGGCCATCGGCGAGACGCCGACCTCCTCGGTGAACATGGCCACGCACGCGGGCATGATCACCTCCATCTCGTCCTTGCGGATGCGGCGGACGAAGGGGTCGGGTTCGACGGTGGCGGAGGGTTCCTCGGTGACCATCAGCGGCTGGTGGGGGCGGACGTCGCGGGCGGGGCCCCAGCTGGGTTCGAGGAGGCGCCAGAGCTGGGTGGTGGGTTCGACGGGGCCGACGATGGAGGAGCAGCGGCGGCCGTTCCTGCGGGCGCGGTCGGCGAAGGCGCGGACGGCGTCGGGTGTGGCGCAGATGGGGACGAGGTTGGCGCCGGAGTAGCAGAGGGAGCGCAGTTGCCCGTCGGTGTACCAGCCCCACATCTCGCCGCCGAGGCGCCAGGGGTCGAGCCCGGCGGCCTGGACGCGGGCGGCGACGAAGGCGTTCTCGACGGGGGCGCTCTCCAGGACGGCGAGCGCGGCGCCGAGGTCGGCGGGTTCGAGGACCCGGGTGGTGGTCTGCGTCAACACGGGGGCGCCTCACGGTGCGGTCTGCTGATCTCCGCACTTTACCTGGCCCACCGCCGGGGTGTCGGGTGGTGTGCCGGAACCCCGGCCGACGCCCGCGGCCGGCCCGGCCTCGCCCGGGCGTCGCGTGCGCCCCGCCCCTGCGGAGCGACAGCGCGAGGCCCCGGCGCGCGGGGCGCCGGGGCCTCGTGGTGTACGTACGCGGTCAGACGCCGATGGCGACCGTCGGCTCGCCCGACATCACGCCGTCCTTCTCCATCTGCTCGGCGATCTTCATCGCCTCCTCGATGAGGGTCTCGACGATCTTCGACTCGGGGACGGTCTTGATGACCTCGCCCTTGACGAAGATCTGGCCCTTGCCGTTGCCGGAGGCGACGCCGAGGTCGGCCTCGCGGGCCTCGCCGGGGCCGTTGACGACGCAGCCCATGACGGCGACGCGCAGCGGCACCTCCATGCCCTCCAGGCCCGCGGTGACCTCTTCGGCGAGCTTGTAGACGTCGACCTGGGCGCGGCCGCAGGACGGGCAGGAGACGATCTCCAGACGGCGCGGCTTGAGGTTCAGCGACTCCAGGATCTGGTTGCCGACCTTGACCTCCTCGACCGGCGGCGCGGAGAGGGAGACGCGGATGGTGTCGCCGATGCCCTCGGAGAGCAGGGCGCCGAAGGCGACCGCGGACTTGATGGTGCCCTGGAATGCCGGTCCGGCCTCGGTGACGCCGAGGTGCAGGGGGTAGTCGCACTGGGCGGCGAGCTGACGGTAGGCGTTGACCATGACGACCGGGTCGTTGTGCTTGACCGAGATCTTGATGTCGCCGAAGCCGTGCTCCTCGAAGAGGGACGCCTCCCACAGCGCGGACTCGACGAGCGCCTCGGGGGTGGCCTTGCCGTACTTCGCGAGGAGCCGGGCGTCGAGCGAGCCGGCGTTGACGCCGATCCGGATCGGGGTACGGGTCTCGGAGGCCGCCTTGGCGATCTCCTTGACCTTGTCGTCGAACTGCTTGATGTTGCCGGGGTTGACACGGACCGCGGCGCAGCCGGCGTCGATGGCGGCGAAGACGTACTTCGGCTGGAAGTGGATGTCGGCGATGACCGGGATCTGCGACTTCTTCGCGATGACCGCGAGCGCGTCGGCGTCGTCCTGGGTCGGGCAGGCCACGCGGACGATCTGGCAGCCGGAGGCGGTCAGCTCGGCGATCTGCTGCAGCGTGGCGCCGATGTCGGAGGTACGGGTCGTCGTCATCGACTGCACCGAGACGGGGGCGTCGCCGCCCACCGCGACCGATCCGACCTGGATCTGACGGCTCTTGCGCCGCTCTGCGAGCTTCGTCGGAACGGACGGCATACCGAGAGAAATCGCGGTCATCAGCTGTACAACCCCAAGGTGTGGTTCATCGGGCTCAGGTCTTCGAGATTACCGCCCCGGCGGCGGACGGCCGGACACCCAGGGGGTCCGGCCGCCCGTGCGTCACGTCAGTTTCACCGGGTTGACGATGTCGGCGGCGAGGACGAGCAGGGTGAAGCAGACGAAGACGCCCGCCACCACATAAGCCACCGGCATCAGCTTGGCCACGTCGAACGGGCCCGGGTCGGGGCGCCGGAAGATCCGCGCGGTGTGGCGGCGTACGGACTCCCACAGGGCGCCCGCGATGTGCCCGCCGTCGAGCGGCAGCAGCGGCAGCATGTTGAACAGGAACAGCGAGACGTTGAACATCACGACCAGCTGCAGGAAGAAGACCAGGATGGTCTGCGGCGGGGCGTCGATGTTCATGAGCTCGCCGCTGATCCGGGCCGCGCCGACGACGCCGACCGGGGAGTCCTGCTTGCGCTCGCCGTCGCCGAAGGTGGCGTCCCACAGGTCCGGGATCTTGCCGGGCAGGGCGAGCACGGCCGCGGCGCCGGCCTGGAGCTGGTCGGTCATGCGGGAGGCGGACTCGCCGAAGGTGAGCGGGACGACCTCGCGGCCTGACTCGAAGCCCAGGTAGCCGGCGGTGACGTACTGCGGGGGCTGGACGACCTTGCCGTCCGCGTCCTTCTTGAGCACCTTGTTCTCGAGGAGCGTCGCCCGCAGGTCCAGCTCCTTGCCGTCGCGCTGGACGGTGACGGTGGCCTGGCCGGTGGTGGCGCGGATGCGGTCGGAGAGGGTGTTCCAGTCCGAGACGCGTTCGCCGTTGAAGGCGACGATGCGGTCGCCCTTGAGGAGTCCGGCGGCCTTGGCGGGCGACTCGGGGTCGCCGGCCTTGCAGGTGTCGCGCTTCTCGCTCTGGTCGATGACGCAGTTGGTGACGCCGGCGACCTTGGTGGTCTGGGTCTCGAACCCGACGGCCATGGCGCTGCCGAAGAACAGCAGGACGGCGAGGATCAGGTTCATGAACGGGCCGGCGAACATCACGATGACGCGCTTCCACGGCTTGCGCGTGTAGAAGAGCCGCTTCTCGTCGCCGGGCTCGAGCTCCTCGAAGGAGGCCTCGCGGGCGTCCTCGATCATGGAGCGCCAGGGCGAGGTGGAGCGGGCCTCGATCCGGCCGTCCTTGCCGGGCGGGAACATCCCGATCATGCGGATGTAGCCGCCGGCCGGGATGGCCTTGATGCCGTACTCCGTCTCGCCCTTCTTCCTCGACCAGAGGGTGGGGCCGAAGCCGACCATGTACTGGGGCACGCGGATGCCGAAGAGCTTGGCCGTGGAGAGGTGGCCGAGTTCGTGCCAGGCGATGGAGACGAGCAGCCCCAACGTGAACAGCACGATGCCGAGGAGCGTCAGAAGTACGGTCATGCGCGCGCCTCCGCGGGTGCCTTCGCTGCGAGTTCTGCCAGTTCGCGGGCCCGGGCCCGGGCCCAGGTCTCCGCTTCGAGGACGTCCGACACCGTGAGCGAGGTTCCCGTGGCGGGTGTGCCGTGTTCGGTGACGACTGCCGTGACCGTATCCATGATTCCGTTGAACGGCAGCCTTCCGGCGAGAAACGCCTCCACGCACTCCTCGTTGGCCGCGTTGAAGACGGCGGGTGCGGTGCCGCCCAGTGCGCCGACGTGACGGGCCAGGCCGACGGACGGGAAGGCCTCGGTGTCGAGCGGGAAGAACTCCCAGCTGGACGCCTTGGTCCAGTCGAAGGCGGGGGCCGCGTCCGGGACCCGCTCGGGCCAGCCGATGCCGAGCGCGATCGGGCCGCGCATGTCGGGCGGGGTGGCCTGGGCGAGGGTCGAGCCGTCCGTGAACTCGACCATCGAGTGGACGTACGACTGGGGGTGGACGACGACCTCGATGCGGTCGAAGGGGATGTCGTAGAGGAGGTGCGCCTCGATGACCTCCAGGCCCTTGTTCACCAGAGTGGCGCTGTTGACCGTGATGACCGGGCCCATGGCCCAGGTGGGGTGGGCGAGCGCGTCCTCGCGGGTCACGTGGGCCAGCTCCTCCCTCGTACGGCCGCGGAAGGGGCCGCCGGAGGCGGTGACGACCAGCTTGCGGACGTCGGCGCGGGTGCCGGCGGCGAGTGCCTGGAAGAGAGCGGCGTGCTCGGAGTCGACCGGGATGATCTGGCCGGGCTCGGCGAGCGCCTTGACCAGCGGGCCGCCGACGATCAGCGACTCCTTGTTGGCCAGGGCGAGGGTGCGGCCGGCTTCGAGGGCGGCGAGCGTGGGCGCCAGCCCGATGGATCCCGTGATGCCGTTGAGGACGGTGTGGCAGGGGGAGGCGGCGACGTGGGTGGCGGCGTCGGGCCCCGCGAGGATCTCGGGCAGGGTCTCGACGCCGTACCGCTCCTCGAGCGCGGCGCGCAGCTCGGGCACCACGTCCTCGCGGGCGACGGCGACCGTCGCGACCTTCAGCCGGTGTGCCTGCTCGGCGAGCAGCCCGACGCGGCCGCCGGAGGCGGCGAGGGCCGTGACCCGGAAGCGGTCGGGGTTGCGCAGGACCAGGTCGATGGCCTGGGTGCCGATGGATCCCGTGGAGCCGAGGACGACGATGTCCCGGCGGCCTTCGACTGGCGCGAAGACGATGTGCGGGTCGGCGAGAGGAGAGGGGCGGTCGCTCATGCCCCCCATTCTTGCCGCAAAGACCGTGTGGTCTTCACGGGGTGCGGGTGAACGCCCCGAAGACCTGGTGGAAGTCCGGGAACGTCTTCCGTACGCAGCCGGGGTCGTCGAACGTGATGCCGGGCGTGCGCAGGCCGGTGACCGCGAAGGACATGACGATCCGGTGGTCGCCGTGGGTGGCGATCTCGACCGGTCCGGCCGGGACGCCGGGCCGGATCTCGATCCAGTCGGGGCCGGTGGAGACCGTGACGCCGAGACGGCGGAGGTTCTCGGCGCAGGCGTCGAGGCGGTCGCACTCCTTGACGCGGGTGTTGGCGACGTCCTCGATGCGGACCGGTCCGTCGGCGAAGGGCGCCAGGGCGGCGAGGGTCGGCATGGTGTCGGAGATGTCGCGCATGTTGACGGTCAGGCCGCGCAGGGTTCCCGTGCCGCGGACGGTGGTGGCGGCGTCGCTGATCTCGACGTCCGCGCCCATCCGGCGCAGGACCTCGACGAAGCCGAGGTCGCCCTGGAGCGCGCCGGTGCCGAGGCCGGGGACGGTGACGGGGCGGCCGGCTTCGAGGGCGGCCGCGGCGAAGAAGTAGGAGGACGTGGAGGCGTCGGGCTCGATCGCGTACGTCGTCGCCCGGTATCCGGTGGGCGCGACGGTGTACGTGCGGCCCTCCTGGGTGATCCGCGCCCCGAAGGCCCGCATCATCGCGAGGGTGATCTCGACGTACGGCTCCGAGACCAGGTCGGTGACGGTGATGGCGAGGCCCTCGGCGGTGAGCGGGCCGAGCATGAGCAGGGCGGTCAGGTACTGGGAGGACTGGCCGGCGTCGAGGGTGAGCGCGCCGCCCTTGATGCCGCGGGCGGTGACGGTGAGCGGGTGGTGGCCCTCCTTCTCCTCGTGCCGGAGGTCGACACCGAGGGTGCGCAGGGCGGTGCTGAGGGGGCCGAGGGGGCGGCGGCGCATCTGGGGGGAGGCGTCGAAGTGGAAGGTGCCGTGGCCGGCGGCGGCGAGGGTGGGGAGGAAGCGGGCGGTGGTGGCGCCGTCGCGGCAGTACACGTCGGCGGCGTCGAGGGCCGGCCCGGTGGGCCGGCCCTCGATGTGCCAGGCCCCCGGCTCCTGCCTGACCTCGTATCCGAGGGCCTTGAGCCCTTCGGCGAAGCCCTCGGTGTCGTCGGAGAGGAGGGGCCGGAGGAGGGTGGTGGTTCCGTCGGCGGCGGCGGCGAGGAAGAGCGCGCGGGCGGTGACGGACTTGGAGCCGGGGATGTCTATGACGGTCACGGGACCATCCTGCCGTGCGCCGGGGCGCGCGGTCTCCCACATCCGCCCCGTGGACGCCCGGCCCGAAACCTGGCTCCTGCTGGGCCGGTGCCGCGGGCCTCCCTTCCGCCGGGGCGGTGCCCACCGCCAACCTGCGGGTGGTGCCCGCCCTCACCCCGCTCCCGGGTTGTGGGCAGGCGTTCCGCACGGCGGAACGGGTGGGCACAACCCACGACGGCGCCGCACCCGTGGGCACCGCAGGCACGGGGAGCCTGGGCCCGGCAAGGGCGCCGTCCCGTGTGCCCACCCGTCCCGCCCTGCGGGACGATTGCCCACACGGGGGGCGCGGAGGCAACGAGGCCGGGGGGCGGGCACCGCCCCGGCGGGGCGGAGGCCCACCCCGGTGGTCGCCGGGCGCGGGCGGGCCCCGGCCCCCCGGTCGTCAGGGGATCTTGCGGTGGACGTTCTCCGCTGTCGGCGGGCCCGGGGTCGCGTCTGCGATCCAGGGGCCGTCGTCGCTCGCGTCCACCACGCCCGCCTCCAGCCACTCGAAGCGGCCCGCCAGGACCCCGTCCACCACCTTCCGGTCCAGGTCGTCCGTGTTGGACCAGAGGCGGCCGAAGAGCTCCTCCACCCGCAGCCGCGCCTGTCGGCAGAACACGTCGGCGAGCGCCTGGGCCTCGCGGCCGTGTTCCCCCGTCGACCGCATCAGCTCCGCCCGTACGCACGCCGCGCTCATCGCGAAGAGCTCCGCGCCGATGTCCACGATCCGCCCGAGGAACGCCTGCTTCAGCTCCATCCGGCCCTGCCACCGCGACATGGCGTAGAACGTCGAGCGCGCGAGCTTCCTCGACGTCCGCTCCACGTACCGCAGATGGGTCGCGAGCTCGCCGAACTCCCGGTAGGCGCCCGGCACCTGCCCCTGTCCGGCGACGAGCTTCGGCAGCCAGCGGGCGTAGAAGCCGCCCGCCCGCGCCCCCGCCTTCGCCTTGTCGCCGAGCGACTTCTCCGGGTCGATGATGTCGCCGGCCACCGCGAGGTGCGCGTCGACCGCCTCGCGGGCGATGAGCAGGTGCATGATCTCGGTCGAGCCCTCGAAGATCCGGTTGATCCGCAGGTCACGCAGGAGCTGTTCGGCGGGTACGGCCCGTTCACCCCGGGCCGCCAGCGAGTCCGCCGTCTCGTACCCGCGTCCGCCCCGGATCTGGACCAGTTCGTCGGCGATGAGGCAGCCCATCTCGGAGCCGTAGAGCTTGGCGAGCGCGGCCTCGATGCGGATGTCGTTGCGGTCCTCGTCGGCCATCTGCGAGGCGAGGTCGACGACCGCCTCCAGGGCGAAAGTGGTCGCCGCGATGAAGGAGATCTTCGTACCGACCGCCTCGTGGCGGGCGACCGGCTTGCCCCACTGCTCCCGTACGGCGGCCCATTCGCGGGCGATCTTCAGCGCCCACTTTCCGGCGCCGACGCACATCGCGGGGAGCGAGAGCCGGCCGGTGTTCAGCGTCGTCAGCGCGATCTTGAGGCCGGCGCCCTCCGGGCCGATGCGGTTCGCCGCCGGTACCCGCACGCCGTGGAAGCGGGTGACGCCGTTCTCGAGCCCGCGCAGGCCCATGAAGGCGTTGCGGTGCTCGACGGTGATGCCGGGCGAGTCCGCCTCGACGACGAAGGCCGTGATGCCGCCCCGGTGGCCCTCCGACTTCGGCACCCGGGCCATGACGACGAGCAGGTCGGCCACGACCCCGTTGGTCGTCCAGAGCTTCACCCCGTCGATGACGTAGGCGTCGTCGCCGTCCGGTACCGCCGTCGTGGCGAGCCGGGCCGGGTCGGAGCCCACGTCGGGTTCGGTGAGCAGGAAGGCCGAGATGTCGGTGCGGGCGAGGCGGGGGAGGTAGGTGTCGCGCTGTTCCTGCGTGCCGAAGATCTTCAGCGGTTGCGGTACGCCGATGGACTGATGGGCCGAGAGCAGCGCGCCGATCGCGGGGCTCGCGGAGCCGACGAGGGCGAGGGCACGGTTGTAGTACACCTGGGTGAGGCCGAGCCCTCCGTACTTCGGGTCGATCTTCATCCCGAACGCGCCGAGGTCCTTGAGGCCGGCGACGACCTCGTCGGGGATGCGGGCCTCGCGTTCGATCAGCCGCCCGTCGATGCGCGTCTCGCAGAACTCCCGGAGCTTTCCGAGGAAGGCCTCACCGCGCCGTACGTCCTCGTCGGCTGGAAGCGGGTGCGGGTGGATGAGGTCCAGCCGGAAGCGGCCGAGGAAGAGCTCCTTGGCGAAGCTGGGTTTGCGCCAGTCCTGCTCGCGCGCGGCCTCGGCGACCTGACGCGCTTCTCGTTCCGTGACCTTGGGCCGCTGGGTGGGTGCGGACATGAACCAACTCACCTCGCCGCTGATGGGGGCTTGTGGCTACTCGTCCGTACTACCCGATTTCCGCGCGTACCGATAGACGACCAGGAACGAGAAGACGGCCGGAGCCCCCGCACAGTGGGCTCCGGCCGTCGGTCTCGTGGATCCGTACGGCTCTCCGTACGTGTCGGCGTACGGATGGTCCGTACGTGTTACAGCGCGAGGCCCGTCAGGACCAGGACGCGCTCGTACGTGTAGTCGTCCATCGCGTACTTGACGCCCTCGCGGCCGACGCCGGACTTCTTGGCGCCGCCGTACGGCATCTGGTCGGCGCGGTAGGACGGGACATCGCCGATGATCACGCCGCCGACCTCCAGCGCGCGGTGGGCGCGAAAGGCGGTCTGCAGGTCGCGGGTGAAGACACCGGCCTGGAGGCCGAAGTCCGAGTCGTTGACGGCGGCGAAGGCCTCGGCCTCGCCGTCGACCCTGGCGATGGTGAGGACCGGGCCGAAGACCTCGGCACGGGCCAGGGTGACATCGGCCGGGAGGTCGGTGAGGACGGTCGGGGCGTAGGTCGCGCCCTCGCGCTTGCCGCCGGTGAGGAGCTTCGCACCGGCCTGGACGGCCTCGTCGACCCAGGACTCGACGCGCTTGGCGGCGTTCTCGTCGACGAGCGGGCCGACGTCGGTGGTGGCGTCGGTCGGGTCACCGGTGACCTGGGCCTCGACGGCGGCGACGACCTTGGGGACGAGCCGGTCGTAGACCGAGGCGTCGGCGATCACGCGCTGCACGGAGATGCAGGACTGGCCGCCCTGGTAGTTGGAGAAGGTGGCGATACGGCTCGCCGCCCAGTCCAGGTCCTCCTCGGAGGCCCAGTCGCCGAGGACGACCGCGGCGGCGTTGCCGCCGAGCTCCAGGGTGCAGTGCTTGTGCGGCACGGACTCCTGGATGGCGTAGCCGACCTTGTCGGAGCCGGTGAAGGAGATCACCGGGAGGCGCTCGTCCTGGACGAGGGCGGGCATCCGGTCGTTCGGCACGGTCAGGACGGACCAGGAGCCGGCGGGCAGGTCGGTCTCGGCCAGCAGCTCGCCCAGGATCAGGGACGAGATGGGGGTGGCCGGGGCCGGCTTGAGGATGATCGGGGCGCCGACGGCGATGGCCGGGGCGACCTTGTGGGCGCTCAGGTTCAGCGGGAAGTTGAACGGCGCGATACCGAGGACGACACCCTTGGGAATGCGGCGGGTGATCGCCAGACGACCGACGCCACCGGCCTCGGTGTCGAGGCGCTGGGCCTCTCCGCCGTTGAACCGGCGGGCCTCCTCGGCGGCGAAGCGGAACACGGAGACGGCGCGGCCGACCTCACCGCGGGCCCACTTGATGGGCTTGCCGTTCTCGGCGGAGATCACCTGGGCGATCTCCTCGGTGCGCTCGGCGAGACGCTTCGACACGTGGTCGAGGGCGGCGGCGCGGACGTGCGCCGGGGTGGCGGCGAACTCGTCGACGACGGCGTGGGCGGCCGCGACGGCCTCCTCGACCTGGGCCTCGGTGGGCACGCTCACCTTGCCGACGAGCCGGCCGTCCCAGGAGGAGGTGACGTCGAAGGTGTCCTCGCCGGTGGCCTCGCGGCCGGCGAGCCAGAAGGCGTGGGTGGCAGTCATTGCGTCCCGGCCCTTTCGTGTCGGTTGGATGTCTCGGTGCCACCACGTTAGGGCCGAGGGGGCGGGCAGTGGTTTGTCCGGTGTGGAGTGGTGCGGGCGCGCTCCTTGCCTGATTGGCTGAAGTGGAGCGGATCCTCCGTGCGTCAGCTTCTGCGTTCCGTCGAGACGATCAGCCAGACACCGGCCACGACGACGGCGCCGCCGACAGCGATGGGCCAGGTGAGGGCCTCGCTCAGGACGAGGGCGCCGAGGAGGACGGCGACGACGGGGTTGACGTACGCGTAGGTGGCGACGAGCGAGATCGGAGCGGTCTGCAGCAGCCAGGCGTACGCGGTGAAGGCGATCAGGGACCCGAAGACGATCAGGTACGCGAGCGCGGTCCAGGAACGGGTGGAGATCGCGGCGAGATCGAGGCCCTGCTGCTCGCCGCGGATCAGACCGACCGCGGCGCAGCCGAGGCCGCCGGCGACCATCTCGTACGCGCTGGCGGTGAAGGGGTTGGCGGGCATGGGGATGCGGGAGGACGAGAACGAGCCCACGGACCACAGCAGGGTCGCCACGATCACGAGCAGGACGCCGCTGATGCGGACGTCGCCACTGAGGCCGGGCAGGGTGAGGACGGCGAGGCCGGCGAGCCCGAGGAGGACGCCGGCGATGCCCCCGGCGGTGGGGCGCTGCCCGAAGACGGCCTTGAGGACGACGACCCAGGCGGGGACGACGGCGACGAGCAGGGCGGCGAGACCGGAGGGGACGGAGGTCTCGGCGAGGACGATGAGGCCGTTGCCGCCGAGGAGCAGGAGCAGGCCGACGAGCGCGGCGGAGCCCAGCTGGGCGCGGCTGACCCGGAGCGCGGAAGGACCCTGCCGCCAGGCGATCAGCCCGGCGAGGAGGAGGCCGGCGAGGACGAAGCGGAACCCGGCGGACAGGAACGGCGGCATGGTCTCGACGACGATCCGGATCCCGAGGTAGGTGGACCCCCAGACGACGTACACGATCCCGAGCGCGGCCCAGACGGCACCGGGGATCCGGCGGGGGGTGGGGCCGGGGGTGGCGGGGCGGGATTCGGGGGTGCGTTCGTCGGAGGCGGGATCGGCCGCGGGGGTTGTCATGTCCTGGAGGGTAGGGAGTTCCGCGGTGAATGATCAATGATTTTGCCCGCCATCGGGCAGAAAGAGGCCTGTTCGGGGCGGAGCGCGGGGAGGGAGCCGGTCGGATCCCCCTTCGGCGGCCCTACCGCTCCTCCGACTCCGCGCCCGTCGCCTTGAGGGCCAGCCAGAGCTCCATCCGGACGTCCGGGTCGTCCAGGGAGCGGCCCAGGATCTCCTCCACGCGGCGCATCCGGTAGCGCAGCGTGTGGCGGTGGACGCCGAGGTCCGCCGCCGCCGCGTCCCACTGGCCGTGGCGGGAGAGCCAGGCCCGCAGGGAGGCCACGAGGTCGCCGCGGCCGGTGGCGTCGTGCTCGTACAGGGCGCGCAGCATGCCGTCGGCGAAGGCGCGGACCGCGTCGTCGGCCAGCAGCGGCAGGACCGAGCCGGCCGCCAGGTCCTCGTGCTCGACCAGTGCGCGACCGCGCCGCCGGGCGACCGACAGCGCCTGTTCGGCCTGCTTGTACGCGGTCGCCGCCGCGATCGGCCCCGCCGGGGCCGAGAGGCCGACGACGACACCGGCCTCCTCCGCGTCCCGCTCCGTGTACCCCTCGCAGGCCGCGACGACCGCCCCGCCGTCGCCGGCCAGGACCAGGAGCCGCTCCTCGCCCTCCGGAACGGTCAGCACGGTCTCGCCCGCCCGGGCCGCGGCCGACTCCAGCGCCTCGGCCAGCGCCGGCAGCGGCGCCTCGCCCTCCCGCTCCCCCGGCACGGGCTCGGCGATCAGCAGCCGGAAGGGCGCGTCGAGGAGCCCGCCGTAGAGATCACCCGCCACCGCGCGGGCGTGGTCCGGCTGGCCGGAGAGCATCATCCGCAAGACCGCCGCGCCCAGCCGCCCCTCGGCCGCCTGCAGGGAGCGCGAGCGCTCGGTCGTCAGCGTCAGCAGGGCGATCGCGGAGTGCACGGCGTACCGTTCCGCCGTCCCGAGCGGCGCCCCCGTCCCGACGGCCAGCGCGCCCCGGACCCGCCGTCCGGTGCCGAGCGACTGGAGCTCCACCCGGTCGTCGGTGCCGCCGACCACCGCGCTCGCGGGCGCGGGCCGCTCCCGGAGCCGTTCGACGTCGGGCGTCAGCCGGGCGGCCCGGCGCGCCGCCCACTCGGGCGACACGGCAAGGACGGTGCCGGAGGTGTCGTACAGCGCCGCCCAGCCGTCCACGTGCGCCGCGAGCCGGGCGACCACCGCGTCCGGACCCTCCGCGAGCGCGGCGCGGGTCAGCTCCCGCTGGGCCTCGAACCCGGCGGTCACGGCCCGGTACTGATCGGCCGCGATCGCCGCCGAGACGGCTTTGCTGATCGCCAGGAACGGCGTGCGCCGGGGCACTTCGAGGAGCGGGAGCCCTTCGGCCCGCGCCGCTTCCACGAGGGCCTGCGGGATCTCCTCGTAGTTGACGCCGATCGCGAAGCCGAGCCCCACCACGCCCGCGGCGAGCAGCCGCCGGACATAGCGGTGCATCGCCTCGGAGTCCTCCGCGTCCAGGGTCAGCGCGGTGGTGAGCAGCAGCTCGCCGCCCTCCATGTACGGGACGGGGTCGGCGAGCTCGCTGACGTGGGCCCAGCGCACGGGGGTGGCGAGGCGGTCCTCACCCGCGCGGACGGTGAGTTTGAGGGCCGAGTGCTGGACGAGGGAGGCGAGGGTGGGCGGCATGGACCGTCGTACCTTTGAGCGGAGGAAGGCCGCTCCGACGAACGGCGCCCCCGATTGTGCCAGGGCCCACCGCGTCCCGCGTCAGCTCCGCAGGTCCACGAGGAGCGGTGGCGTGTGCTCGCCGCGCACATGGGTGAGGGACAGCACGGCATGCCCGGCGGGGACGGCGTGCGCGAGGTCGGAGGCCGACCAGCGTTCCCTTTCCACTTCTCGTACGGTGACGGCATCGGTGGTCACGGCCTTACCCGTGACGAGCTTGCGCAGGGCGTGGAAGGCCCGGGTCATCGGCTGGTCGGCGAAGACCGTGTGCCGGGCCACCTCGGTGACCTCCACCCGTTCGGTGCCCCACGCCTCGGCGAAGGCCCGAGCGTCCCAGGTGGTGATGCCGGCGAACGCCATCCGGCAGCCGATCACGGCGAGGAGCGGTCCGTGCAGCGCCTCGGGCACCTCCGCGAGGGTGCGCAGCGAGAGGACGACGCCCGCGTTGCGCGGCCGCAGGTGCTGGAGCCCGCGCACGGTGCCGGCGGTGAGGGCGCCCGCCGCGTCGTCGAGGACCAGGCAGGCGAAGTGCGCGCGCCCGGTGTCGGTCCGGGTGACCGTCTCGAACTGGGCCAGGAGCAGCCGGGTGAGCAGCCGTGAGGCCTCCTCGTGGCCGCCTTCCGGCAGCGTGACGCGCACGCGGACCGGGTGCTGGGCGACGGCACGCAGGGACAAGGGCCGTACGTCAGGGCCGGCGCCGAAGAAGTCGGCGAACGCGGGCCGGTCGAGGGACGCGAGCCGGTCGGCGAGGGCGGGACCCACGTCGGTGGCGGTGCCCACCTGGCGGATACGGGAGTCCAGCTCGCGGCGCATCGCCTCGGCGCCGTCCGGCGGCAGCTGGTCGAGCAGCTCCCGGAGCGTCTCGGGGCGCCCTTCGAGCAGCTCGCGCAGCGCCGGGACGGTCGGGAAGCGGCCGTGCGCGGCCCGGTAGGGGCCGATCAGCTGGGCGAGCACGGTGGTCGCGCGCCGGGTCTCGACGCCCTCGACGTCGCCGACGAGTCCCTCGGCGAGGAAGGCGGCGGCCTCGTCGGGGTCGGTGGCGCCCGCGTAGAGGTCGAGGTCGTAGGGGGAGGCCGGGTCGCCGAGGCGGACCACGACGTCGTAGGCCTCGTCGGGGCCGAGCGGGGCCCCGGCGGCGCCGACCGCGACGACGGAGCAGCTGCCGGTGAGGGCCTGAAGGGTGAGCGACTCGATGACCGGGCCGGTGAGGCAGCGGGTCTTCCCGGCGCCGGAGGGCCCGACCGCGAGGAACGAGGTGCCGAGCAGTTCGGGGTCGAGGGCGAGGCCGGCGCCGTGGTAGGCGAGCGGGTTGCGCTCCCCGGCGACGTACCGGCCGATCCGGACCTGACCCACGAGCAGGTCGTGGGCGTACGTCCGGTGCGGCAGGTCGCGGCCGCCCGAGGGGTGCGCTTCGGCGGCGGCGCCCTGGCGGAGCACGGTGTCGACGAAGGAGGCGCGGCGCCGGGCGTCGCGCTCGGCGTCCCGCCAGGCCCGGCGCACCCGGGCGCAGTCGACGTCGTTCATCCGACCGGTGTGCAGCTCGTCGGCGAGCAGGTCGGCGGCACGCTGTTCCCCGGCGGCGCGGAGTCCGGGCCACTGTGAACGGGGGGTCTGCGGGGCGGCGCTCGGGGAGGGGACGGTGTCGGCGGCGCGGCTCCGCCATCGGCGGGCGAGGGTCACCCAGTCGCCGGTCCGGGCGAACGGCCAGACCACGGCCGCGGTGATCAGCGCGTACAGGAGGTAGACGAGGAGCGGTGACGTGAGCGTGTCGTATCCGCCCCCGAACAGGACGGCGAGGGAGAGCACGGGCTTGGCGACCGGAAGCGGCTCCCAGCCCGCGCCGAAGGCCTCCGGCCAGACGAAGGCGAGGGCGACGAGGGCTCCCGCGGCCGTGAGCGCGGTCCGGACGGGCGGACGGAACCGGTCGAGGAAGTGCCGGGTCACCGCGCCCCACGAGCCGAGCCGGGCGATCGCGAACACGAGCAGGCCGAAGACGACGCCGCTGTAGACGACGTGTGCTTCGGCGCCGTGCCAGTCGCGGGGGGAGGTGGTGCCCGCGTACCACCAGTCCTCGGGGGTGAGCGTCTGCAGCGGGAGCCACAGGTACGGGATGGTGCCGCGCCGGTAGGCGGACCACAGGAAGAGTCCGAGGGCGAGCGGGATCAGCAGCCCGGCGATGGTGATGGGTGCCAGGCGTGTCGCCTCGCGGGGCGGCGCGGCGGGCACGTGCCGGTACCGCCAGATGCCGAGGGCCGCCTTGGCGCGCGGCGCGTCCAGCCAGGCGACGACAGGCGGGCGGGCAGCAGCGGGGGCCCCCGCCGGCGGGGGCGGGGGCTGGGGCGGGGCGGGGGGGACCGGCGGGGCCTGGGCGGGGACGGGTGGGGCGTGCGGGGCGGGCGGTACGGGTGGCGCGTGCGGGGGACCGGGCAGTGCGGGGGGAGTCGCCGGGCGCGGGACCGCGCTCCCCCGCGTGTCGCGTGACTCGTACGTGCCGTCGGTCTCCATGAACCCCTGCCCCCTGACCAGCCAGGTCGCCGCGTCTGTGCCACCGTCAATCTAGTCGGCGGGGACCGCCCCGGAGCGGTTTCGGCGCCGCCATGTCCACCGCGGACAACGACACACCCCCCAACACTCCCGATCGGCGCATGCCCAGGCCCCTCCCGCGCGCCTAGCCTGCGGAAGAAACCCACAAGTGCGTCCAGAACACCCCAGGAGCCCCGCATGAACGCTGTCCCGCAGGAGCGGCGCGTCGTCACCGCCATCCCCGGTCCGAAGTCGCAGGAGCTTCAGGCCCGCCGCCTCGACGCCGTGGCCGGCGGCGTGGGCTCCGTGCTGCCCGTCTTCACCGCGAAGGCCGGCGGCGGCATCATCGAGGACGTCGACGGCAACCGCCTGATCGACTTCGGCTCCGGCATCGCCGTGACCTCCGTCGGCGCCTCCGCCGAGGCCGTGGTCCGCCGCGCCGCCGCGCAGCTCGCCGACTTCACGCACACCTGTTTCATGGTCACGCCGTACGAGGGTTACGTCGAGGTCTGCGAGGCGCTGTCCGAGCTGTCCCCGGGCGACCACGCCAAGAAGTCCGCGCTGTTCAACTCGGGTGCCGAGGCCGTCGAGAACGCGGTCAAGATCGCCCGTTCGTACACCAAGCGTCAGGCCGTCGTCGTCTTCGACCACGGTTACCACGGCCGCACCAACCTCACCATGGCGCTGACGGCGAAGAACATGCCGTACAAGCAGGGCTTCGGCCCGTTCGCGCCCGAGGTCTACCGCGTGCCGGTCGCCTACGGCTACCGCTGGCCCACCGGCCCGGAGAACTGCGGCCCCGAGGCCGCCGCCCAGGCGATCGACAACATCACCAAGCAGATCGGCGCCGAGAACGTCGCCGCGATCATCATCGAGCCGGTCCTCGGCGAAGGCGGCTTCATCGAGCCGGCCAAGGGCTTCCTGCCGGCGATCGTGAAGTTCGCCAACGACAACGGCATCGTCTTCGTCGCCGACGAGATCCAGTCCGGCTTCTGCCGTACCGGTCAGTGGTTCGCCTGTGAGGACGAGGGCATCGTCCCCGACCTGATCACGACCGCCAAGGGCATCGCGGGCGGTCTGCCGCTCGCCGCCGTCACCGGTCGCGCCGAGATCATGGACTCCGTCCACGGCGGCGGTCTGGGCGGCACCTACGGCGGCAACCCGGTGGCCTGCGCCGGTGCGCTCGGCTCCATCGAGACCATGAAGGAGCTCGACCTCAACGCCAAGGCGAAGAAGATCGAGTCGATCATGAAGACCCGCCTGTCGGCGATGGCCGAGAAGTTCGACGCCATCGGTGACATCCGCGGCCGCGGCGCCATGATCGCCATCGAGCTGGTCAAGGACCGTGCCACCAAGGAGCCGAACCCGGAGGCCGCCGGCGCACTGGCGAAGGCCTGCCACGCCGAGGGCCTGCTGGTCCTGACCTGTGGCACCTACGGCAACGTGCTGCGCTTCCTCCCGCCGCTGGTCATCGGCGAGGACCTGCTGAACGAGGGCCTGGACATCATCGAGAACGCGTTCGCCGGAATCTGAGGCGTACGACACCTGGTGTGAAGAAGGTGTGGGGGGCCGATGGCGGGATGGAGATCCGGCTGTCGGTCCCCCTTTCTCTGCCGTACGGTTTCTGCAGATGAGAGAAACACCCCGCTCGCAGGAAACTGCAGGCGACACCAGGGCGGAGCCTCCCCAGCCCCGCCTTGACCGTGCCTTCGCGCACACCGCTGGAGCCTCTGGCTCCGGAACTCCTCACCGATCGGATGGCCGCCCGCCCCACACCCCCCGGGGCGCGCGGCAGCCCGGTCAAGCGGGCCTCCCCGGAACCACCCCCCCTGTTCCGGGGAGGCCCGCTGTCTTCTCGGCGGTCGTTCTGCTCGCCGTCGTCACCTGGCAGGTCCTCGTCGAAGGACCGCTCGCGCGCCTGGACGAGCGCGCCTCCCGCGCGTGGGTGGACACGGTCCCCCGCCGCCTCTCCGAACTCGGCGCCGACCTCGGCAATCTGACGGTCGCGCTCCCCGTCCTCGGCTGTGCGATGGCGTACGCGGTCCACCGCGGCCGTCGCGCCCCGGCGCTGTACGCGGGCCTCGCGATGGCTCTCGTACCGGCGCTGGTCATCCCCGTGAAGGAGTGGACGGCCCGCCCGGGCCCGCTGGAGCCGTGGGCCGCGGGCTACTACCCGTCGGGCCACACGGCGACGGCGATGGTGGCGTACTTCGGCGCGGCGTTCCTGGTCTCGAACCGGCTGATCCCCGTCGCGGCCGCACTGACGGCGCTGACGGGGACCGGCCTGATCCTGCGCGGCTACCACTGGCCGCTGGACGTGCTGGCCAGCCTCTGCCTGGGGCTGCTGATCCTGACACTCAGCTCCACGTGTACGCGTCGACGTTCCGGCTGAACTCCCAGCCGGAACACCGGTCCGTACGTCGCCCCGCGGTCCACAACTGCCTCACGACCTCTGTTCCCCTTCCCCGCGCGCCAGTCGGCCCGCCGCCTCGTGCATCGCCAGCTCCAGGAGCGAGGCGTCCGTGAGCGTCCCGCTGCCGTCGGGCGGGATCAGCCAGCGGACCCCGCCGGTCGCCCGCCCGGGGTACGGGACGACGATCCAGGTGCCACGACCCGCGCTGCGCACCCCCGTCCCGAGCCAGCGCGCGGCCGTGCCGGGCGGCACGAAGAAGCCCGTACGGGCTTCGCCGAAGTCGGCGAGGACGGGCCCGGGCCGCGCCACGAGCCGGGACAGCACGTCGAGCGTGGGGCAGCCGAGCTCCCCCGGCAGGATCAGCACGTCCCAGCGCCTGCCGGCGGGCAGCAGCGCCACCCCGAGCGGGTTGCGCTCCCACTCCCACCGGCAGGCGTGGGGATCCGGCGCCACCGACGCCAGCCATTCCACTGCGGTCCTGGCCCCCGAAGCACTCATTGCCCATGGCCTCCATTCCGTGTGCGAACGCGATGTCCACACGCAGAGAGCGGGGTGAGCGACGATCATTACGCGGGTTCGGACCACCGGATGGTGGTGAACTGGGTCACACCATGATCGAGTGGTGTGCGCCGGGGGCGCGCACCCGGCGCGCGGAAGAGCACCTCTAGCTGTCGAAGCCGAGCCCCAGGCGGTCCATGGCCTTCAGCCACAGATTGCGACGGCCGCCGTTCTCGTCGGCCCGGGCCAGCGACCACTTGGTGATGCCGATGCCGGCCCAGGCGATCGGCTCGGGCGGGAACGGCAGCGGCTTGGAGCGGACCATCTCCAGCTCCGTGCGCTCCGTCCGCTCGCCGGCCAGCAGGTCGAGCATCACGTCGCCGCCGAAGCGGGTGGCGCCGACACCGAGACCGGTGAAGCCGGCCGCGTACGCGACCTTGCCCTGGTACGCCGTACCGAAGAAGGCGGAGAAGCGGGAGCAGGTGTCGATCGCGCCGCCCCAGGCGTGGCTGAAGCGGAGCCCCTCCAGCTGGGGGAAGCAGCGGAAGAAGTGCTCGGCGAGCTTGAGATACGTCTCCGGGCGGTGGTCCATGTCGGCGTTGAGCTTGCCGCCGAAGGGGTAGATCGCGTCGTATCCGCCCCAGAGGATCCGGTTGTCGGCGGTGATCCGGAAGTAGTGGAACTGGTTGGCGGAGTCGCCGAGTCCCTGCCGGTTCTTCCAGCCGACGGAGGCGAGCTGCTCCGGCGAGAGCGGCTCGGTCATCAGGGCGTAGTCGTAGACCGGGACGGTGTACGGGCGGACCCGCTTGACCAGTGACGGGAAGACGTTGGTGCCGAGCGCCACGCGCCGGGCGAGGACCCGGCCGTACGGGGTGCGCACGCCCATGCCCGCGCCGACGGAGACGAGGTCGAGGCCGGGCGTGTTCTCGTAGATCCGCACGCCCAGCTCCGCACAGGCCCGCTTCAGACCCCACGCCAGCTTGGCGGGGTTGAGCATGGCGACACCACGCCGGTCCCACACGCCGCCGAGGAAGGTCGGGGAGTCGACCTCCGCGCGGACGGCGTCCGCGTCGAGGAGGTCGAGACCGTCCGCGAGACCGAGCCGCTCGATCTCCGCGTACATCTCGCCGAGTTCCTCGAGCTGGTGCGGCTCGGTGGCGACGTCGATCTCGCCGGTGCGCTCGAAGTCGCAGTCGAGGGAGTAGCGGGCGACCGCCGCCTCGATGGCGTCGAGGTTGCGCTCGCCGAGCTCCTCCAGCTTCGGCAGCTCGCCCGGCCAGCGGGCGAGTCCGTTGCCGAAGCCGTGCGTGAGGGAGGCGGCGCAGAAGCCGCCGTTGCGGCCCGAGGCGGCCCAGCCCACCTCGCGGCCCTCGATCAGCACGACGTCCCGGGAGGGGTCCCGCTCCTTGGCGAGGAGCGCGGTCCACAGTCCGCTGTATCCGCCGCCGACGACGAGAAGGTCGCACTTCTCGGTGCCGGTGAGGGCGGGCAGGGCTCCGGGCTTGCCGGGGTCTTCCAGCCAGAAGGGGACGGGCTGGGCGTCGGAGAGAGATCGTGCGGCACTACGCATGGCGACTGGGGCCATGGTTTCCAACTCCTTCAGGGCCTGTTTCAGGGCCTTCTCAGGGCCGTACTCAGCTTGTCGCTGTCTTCTTGCGCCGGTTGGTGGCGATCTGACCGGCCACCACCACCAGGACGGCGATGACGAACATGGCCGTACCGATGACGTTGATCTGGACGGGTGTGCCGCGCTGTGCCGAACCCCAGACGAACATGGGGAAGGTGACGGTCGAGCCCGCGTTGAAGTTGGTGATGATGAAGTCATCGAACGAGAGTGCGAAGGCGAGCAGCGCTCCGGCGGCGATTCCGGGTGCGGCGATCGGCAGGGTGACCCGTACGAAGGTCTGCACCGGGCCGGCGTAGAGGTCGCGCGCGGCCTCCTCGAGCCGCGGGTCCATCGACATCACCCGCGCCTTGACCGCCGTCACCACGAACGACAGACAGAACATGATGTGGGCGATCAGGACCGTCCAGAAGCCCAGCTCGGCGCCCATGTTGAGGAAGAGCGTGAGCAGGGAGGCGGCCATGACGACCTCGGGCATCGCCATCGGCAGGAAGATCAGCGAGTTGATCGCGCCGCGCGCCCGGAAGCGGTAGCGGACCAGCGCGAAGGCGATCATCGCGCCGAGGATCGTGGCGCCGACCGTGGCCCAGGCGGCGATCTGGAGCGACAGGGTCAGCGAGCCGCACAGGTCGGCGACGCCGCACGGGTCCTTCCAGGCGTCGAGCGAGAAGCGCTGCCAGGCGTAGTTGAAGCGCCCGTTCGGCTTGTTGAACGAGAACACCATCACGACGATGTTCGGCAGGATCATGTACGCGAGCGTCAGCAGGCCCACGATGGCGACAAGGTTCCGGCGGATCCAACGCATCAGACCAGGTCCTCCGTTCCCGCACGGCGGATGTAGACGGTGACCATGAGGAGCACGATCGCCATGAGGATGAAGGACAGCGCGGCGGCCGTCGGATAGTCGAGCACCCGCAGGAACTGCGACTGGATGACGTTGCCGACCATCTTGGTGTCGGTCGAGCCGAGCAGCTCGGCGTTGACGTAGTCGCCGCTGGCCGGGATGAAGGTGAGCAGTGTGCCCGAGACCACGCCCGGCATGGAGAGCGGGAACGTCACCTTGCGGAAGGTGGTGGCGGGGGACGCGTACAGGTCCTTGGCGGCCTCGTGCAGCCGGCCGTCGATCCGCTCCAGGGAGGTGTAGAGCGGCAGGATCATGAACGGCAGGAAGTTGTACGTCAGACCGCAGACCACCGCCATCGGGGTGGCGAGCACGCGGTCGCCCTCGGTCCAGCCGAGCCAGCTGGTCACGTCCAGGACGTGCAGCGTGGTGAGGACGTCGACGACCGGTCCGCCGTCGGCGAGGATCGTCTTCCACGCCAGGGTGCGGATGAGGAAGCTGGTGAAGAAGGGCGCGATGACCAGGACCAGGAGCAGATTGCGCCAGCGGCCGGCCTTGAAGGCGATCAGATACGCCAGCGGATAGCCGAGCAGCAGGCACAGGAGCGTGGCGGTACCGGCGTACAACAGCGAGCGGATGAACTGCGGGTAGTACTCGGTCAGGGCCTCCCAGTACGTCTGGAAGTGCCAGGTGACCTCGAAGCCCTTCTCCAGCGAGCCCGTCTGCACGGAGGTGGAGGCCTGGTAGACCATCGGCAGCGCGAAGAAGACGAGCAGCCAGATGATGCCGGGCAGGAGCAGCCAGTACGGGACGAGGCGCTTGCGGGTGGCCGCCTTGCGGACCGGCAGGTCCGGTACGGGTGGAGCTTCCGTGGTCGTCACGAGGCGTCCTCCACCGTCTCCACGCCCGCGTCGATGTCCTGCGTGGCGTCCAGGCCGAAGGTGTGGGCCGGGTTCCAGTGCAGGACGACCTCGGCGCCGGGGGTCAGGCGCGTGTCGCGCTCTATGTTCTGCTCGTAGACCTGGAGCTCCGCGCCCGCCGGCGAGTTCACCACGTACTGGGTGGAGACGCCGATGAAGGAGGAGTCCGCGATCCGGCCGGTGACCCTGTTGCGGCCCTCGGCGATCTTCCCCGCGTCGTCGGCGTGCGCGAGCGAGATCTTCTCGGGCCGGACACCGACGAGGACCTTGCCGCCGGTGCGTACGGTCGCGGAACAGCGGTCGGCGGGCAGCCTGAGCTTGCCGCCGCCGGCCGACACGACCAGGTCCGTGCCGCCGGTCTCGACGACCTCCGCCTCGATGAGGTTGGAGGTGCCGAGGAAGTTGGCGACGAACGTGGTCCGCGGGTTCTCGTACAGGTCGGCGGGGGCGCCGAGCTGCTCGACCCGGCCGCCCTTCATCACCGCGACCTGGTCGGCCATGGTCATGGCCTCCTCCTGGTCGTGGGTGACGTGGACGAAGGTGATGCCGACCTCGGTCTGGATGCGCTTGAGCTCCAGCTGCATCTGGCGGCGCAGCTTGAGGTCGAGGGCGCCGAGCGGCTCGTCGAGGAGGAGGACCTGCGGGTGGTTGATGAGCGCGCGGGCCACGGCGACGCGCTGCTGCTGGCCGCCGGAGAGCTGGTGCGGCTTGTGCCGGGCCTTGTCGCCGAGCTGGACGAGCTCCAGCATGTCGTCGACCTGCTTCTTCACCGACTTGATACCGCGCCGGCGCAGGCCGAAGGCGATGTTCTCGGTGATGTCCATGTGCGGGAAGAGCGCGTAGGACTGGAAGACGGTGTTGACCGGCCGCTTGTACGGCGGGAGGTCGGTGACGTCGGTGTCGCCGAGGAAGACCGAGCCCGTGGTGGGGTCCTCCAGGCCGGCGATCATCCGCAGGGTGGTCGTCTTTCCGCAGCCGGAGGCGCCGAGGAGCGCGAAGAACGAGCCCTGCGGGATCGTCAGGTCGAGCGGATGGACGGCGGTGAAGGAGCCGTAGGTCTTGCTGATGCCGGTGAGACGGACGGCGCCGCCGGTGTTCTTGTCAGTCATGGGTTGCGATCCCGGTTCGTAAGGGGTGGGCGACGGCTGCTCAGGCACCGATGAGCTTGGCGAACTTCTCCTCGTACGCCGTCTCTTCCTCGCTGGTCAGCGAGCGGAAGGCGTGCGACTTCCTGGCCATGGCCTTGTCCGGGAGGATCAGCGTGTTGTTCGCGAGCTCGGGGTCGATCTTGGCGAGTTCGTCCTTCACCCCGTCGACCGGGCAGACGTAGTTGATGTACGCGGCCAGCTCGGCGGCGACCGGAAGCTCGTAGTAGTAGTCGATGAGCTTCTCGGCGTTGGTCTTGTGCCGGGCGTTGGCCGGGACGAGGAGGTTGTCGGTGGACGTCATGTAACCGGCGGCCGGGATCGCGAACTTGATGTCCGGGTTGTCGACCTGGAGCTGGATGAGGTCTCCGGCCCAGGCGAGACAGGCCGCGATGTCGCCCTTGCTGAGGTCCGAGGTGTAGTCGTTGCCGGTGAAGCGCCGGATCTGCTTGGTGTCGACGCCCTTCTGGACCCGCCCGAGGGCGGCGTCGAAGTCGGCGTCGGTGACGGTGCCCGGGTCCTTGCCCATGTCGAGCAGGGTCATGCCGACCGTGTCGCGCATCTCGGAGAGGAAGGCGACCTTGCCCTTGAGGGCGGGGTCGTCGAGCAGCTGGGTGACGGAGTCGACCTTGCGGCCTCCGGTGGCCTTCACGTTGTACGCGATGACGGTCGAGATGCCGGTCCACGGGTACGAGTAGGAGCGGCCGGGGTCCCAGTCGGGGCGGCGGAACTGCGGGGCCAGGTTGGCGTAGGCGTTCGGCAGGTTCGCCGGGTCCAGCTTCTGCGCCCAGCCGAGGCGGATGATGCGGGCGGCGAGCCAGTCGGTGACGCAGATCAGGTCGCGGCCGGTGTCCTGGCCGGCGGCGAGCTGGGGCTGGATCTTCCCGAAGAACTCGACGTTGTCGTTGATGTCCTCGGTGTACTTGACCTTGATCCCGGTGCGCTTGGTGAACGCCTCCAGGGTGGGGCGGGACTTCTCGTCCTCGCTGATGTCGATGTACTGCGTCCAGTTGGAGAAGCTGAGCTGCTTCTCCTTCGCCGAGAAGTCCGTGGACGCGGGGCCCTGACCTTCCCGCTTGGCCGGCGGGATGCCACAGGCGCTCAGGGACGCGAGGCCGCCGATCGTGAGCGCGCCCACGCCTCCGGCGCGCAGCATCGAACGGCGGGTGAGGGCGCCCCGGCCGCTCGTCAGGCTGCGCCGCATCGCCGCGAGTTGAGCGGCGGACAGGCTGTCGGGCTCGTACTGCTCCATGCGCTGTGCCCTTTCGGGAGGGTTGAGCCGCTGGTCGGGCGGCTGACTGCTATCGGTCCCCGAAGATCGTGCGGTGCCAGTCCTTCGCGGCGACCGCCGTGTTGTCGTACATCACGTGCTTGACCTGCGTGTACTCCTCGAAGGAGTAAGCCGACATGTCCTTTCCGAATCCGGAGGCCTTGTAGCCTCCGTGCGGCATCTCGCTGATGATCGGGATGTGGTCGTTGACCCAGACGCACCCGGCCTTGATCTCGCGGGTCGCACGGCCCGCCCGGAACACGTCGCGGGTCCAGGCGGAGGCGGCCAGGCCGTAGGGGGTGTCGTTGGCGAGCCGGATGCCCTCCTCGTCGCCGTCGAAGGGCAGGGCCACGAGGACCGGTCCGAAGATCTCCGACTGCACGACCTCGCTGTCCTGCGCGGCGCCGGTGATCAGGGTCGGACGGTAGTACGCGCCGTTCTTCAGCTCCCCGCCCGGGGCCTCGCCGCCCGTGACGACGGTGGCGTAGCCGCGGGCGCGCTCGACGAAGGCGGCGACGCGGTCGCGCTGGACGTGGCTGATCAGCGGACCGAGGTCGGTGGAGGGGTCGAAGGGGTCACCCAGGCGGACGGTCTCCATGAGCTCGGCGACGCGGGCGACGAACGCGTCGAAGAGCGGGCGCTGGACGTACGCGCGCGTGGCGGCGGTGCAGTCCTGGCCGGTGTTGATGAGCGAGGCGGCGACGGCGCCGTGGGCGGCGGCCTCCAGGTCGGCGTCGTCGAAGACGACGAAGGGGGCCTTGCCGCCGAGTTCCAGGTGGAGCCGCTTGACGGTGGAGGTGGCGATCTCGGCGACCCGCTTGCCGACCGGGGTGGAGCCGGTGAAGGAGGTCATGGCGACGTCCGGGTGGCCGACGAGGTGTTCGCCGGCGGTGCGGCCGGCGCCGGTGACGACGTTGACGACGCCGTCGGGGATGCCTGCGTCGGTGGCCGCCTGGGCGAACATCAGCGAGGTGAGCGGGGTGAGTTCGGCCGGCTTGAGGACGATCGTGTTGCCGGCGGCGATGGCCGGGAGGATCTTCCAGGCGGCCATCTGGAGCGGGTAGTTCCAGGGAGCGATGGACCCGACGACACCGATCGGCTCGCGCCGTACGTACGAGGTGTGGTCACCGCTGTACTCGCCGGCCGACTGGCCCTGGAGGTGGCGGGCCGCTCCGGCGAAGAAGGCGGTGTTGTCGACCGTGCCGGGCACGTCGAACTCGGTGGACAGCCTGATGGGCTTGCCGCACTGGAGCGACTCGACGCGGGCGAAGTCCTCGGCCCGCTCGGCGAGCACGCCGGCGAACCGGTGCAGGGCGTCGGAGCGCTCGCCGGGGGTCGCGGCCGCCCAGCCGGGGAACGCCTCCTTCGCGGAGGCGACGGCGGCGTCCACGTCGGCGGTGGAGGCGAGCTCGTAGGTGTACACCTCCTCGCCCGTGGCCGGGTCGACGACGCTGTGCTCCTCACCTGAGGTCCCGGGCCGCAGCCGCCCGCCGAAGTACTGTGCGCCGTCCGCGAAGCGGCCCGTCACCTGGAAGCGGTTGCCCATGACGCTCTCCGTTGTTCCAGCTCGAATTGAGTGCCGATCCTGACAGAGGGATACGGCTCCAACAAGTGATTCCGTTGTTGCCTTTTGGTTACGCGACGGAATCGGTCGACCATGTGTCGAGGGGTCCGGGAAATCACCGTACGGACTGTCCGTGGCGACTGCCAGAATCGCGTGCATGGGGAAGATCGACGAGCTGACGGGGCAGGTCAGCAGGGGTGAAAAGGTGAAGTGGCTGCACTTCTGGGGCCACCGTCCCAGGCCGGACGGGCAGCTCTCGGCGAGCTGTCTGAGCCAGTGGTGGGCCTCACCCTTCGAGGTCGACGGGGTGCGGTACGCGACGGCCGAGCACTGGATGATGGCGGCGAAGGCCCGGCTCTTCGGCGACCCGGAGGCCGAGCGGGCCGCGCTCTCGTCCCGTACGCCCGCGGAGGCGAAGAACGCCGGGCGGCTGGTGCGGGGCTTCGACGAGACGGTGTGGGAGCGGGAGCGCTTCGGGATCGTGGTCGAGGGCAGCGTCCACAAATTCGGCTCGGACGAGGCCCTGCGGTCCTATCTGCTCGGTACGGGCTGCCGAGTGCTGGTGGAGGCGAGCCCGCTGGACCGGGTGTGGGGCATCGGTCTCACCGCCGACGACCCGCGCGCGAAGAACCCGTCGCGCTGGCGCGGGCTGAACCTGCTGGGCTTCGCACTGATGGAGGCGAGGGATCGACTGCGCGGCGCATGAAGGAAGGGGCCCCGCGGCAGCGCCGGGGCCCCTCTCCGTCACGACTCGCTCTAGCGGTTCTCGACCGCCAGGCTCGTGGCGAACGGGTCGTCCACATCGCTGTCGTAGGACTCCCCCTGGGCGATGACCCAGATGGCGAAGGCCAGAAAGACCGCGCTCACCAGGATGCCGATCGAGCCGAGAACGATGCCCGCGGTCGCCATCCCGCCGTTGTTCGCCTCGCCCCGCTGCACCTTCTTGCGGCCGATGATGCCGAAGATCAGTGCCAGGATGCCCAGGACGATGCCGAGGCCGTACATGCAGAAGCCGACGGTCGCGATGATGCCGAGCACCATCGACGCCGTCCCCATCCCGTTGGCCGGGGCCGCCTGCCAGCCGGGCTGGCCGTAGCCCGAGGCCGCGTATCCCGGGTAGCCGGGGTAGCCGTACCCCGTCGGCGCGGAGGCGGCCGGGGCCGGCGCCGGATAGCCGTACGCGCCGGGCGGCGTGGCCGCGGGCCCGCCGGGGGCCACGGGCGGCGGCGGTACGTCTCCGGCCGCCGGCATCGACGTCATCGTCGGCTGGTCGTGCACCGGTGGACGGTCCTGCGGCGCGGGCGTCGCCGGCTTGCTCAGTTCCACCCCGTCGCGGTTCGGCGGAGCCCACGGGTCCGCCGGGTCGTACCCGCCCCGCGGCTGGTCGCTGTTGTCTGACATGGGCCTCCCCCATCGTGGTCCCGCCATGCTACGACCTCCCCTCCGCGGCCAACCGGACCGGCCTAGGATGATCCGATGACCGACCTCCACCCCTTCATCGCGGGACTGCCCAAGGCCGAGCTGCACGTCCACCACGTCGGCTCCGCCTCCCCGCGGATCGTCGCCGAACTGGCCGCCCGCCACCCCGACTCGAAGGTCCCGACGGACCCCGAGGCGCTCGTCGACTACTTCACGTTCACCGACTTCGCGCACTTCGTCGAGGTCTACCTCTCGGTCGTCGACCTCGTCCGCACCCCGGAGGACGTCCGGCTGCTGACCTTCGAGATCGCCCGCGACATGGCGCGGCAGAACATCCGGTACGCCGAGCTGACCATCACCCCGTACAGCTCGACCCGCCGCGGGATCGACGAGCGGGCCTTCATGGCGGCCATCGAGGACGCCCGGAAGGCGGCCGAGACGGAGCTGGGCGTCGTGCTGCGCTGGTGCTTCGACATTCCGGGCGAGGCGGGTCTGGTCGCCGCGGAGGAGACCGCCCGGCTCGCGGTCGAGCGGCGTCCCGAGGGGCTGGTCTCGTTCGGGCTCGGCGGCCCGGAGATCGGCGTGCCGCGCCCGCAGTTCAAGCCGTACTTCGACCGGGCGATCGCGGCCGGCCTGCGCTCCGTCCCGCACGCGGGCGAGACGACGGGTCCGCAGACGATCTGGGACGCCCTGAACGAGCTGGGCGCGGAGCGGATCGGCCACGGCACCAGCGCCGTTCAGGACCCGGAGCTCCTGAAGTACCTGGCGGAGCGCCGGATCGCGCTGGAGGTCTGCCCGACCTCGAACATCGCGACCCGCGCGGTGACCGATCTGGACCAGCACCCCATCAAGGAGATGGTGGCGGCGGGCGTCCTGGTGACGATCAACAGTGACGACCCGCCGATGTTCGGTACGGACCTGAACAACGAGTACGCGGTCGCCGCCCGTCTCCTGGAGCTCGACGAGCGCGGTCTGGCCGCGCTCGCGAAGAACGCGGTCGAGGCGTCCTTCCTCGACCCGGCCGGGAAGGCCCGCATCGCCGCGGAGATCGACAGCTACACGGACACATGGCTCGCGCGCTGAGCGTCGCCCCGCCGCCCACCGCCCCAGCCGCAACAATGGCCCCATGGACCACGTCACTGTCGTAGGCCACCGCGGCGACCCGTATCGCGTCCGTGAGAACACGGTCCCCTCGATCGTCTCGGCGATCGAGGGGGGCGCGGACGTCGTCGAGATCGATGTCCGGCTCACCGCCGACGGCGTCCCCGTCCTCCTCCACGACGACACGCTCGAGCGGCTCTGGGGGCACGACCGGCCGCTGGCCGCGCTCACCCTGACGCAGCTCCGCGAGCTGACGCACGACGGCGTCCCCACGCTGCGCGAGGCGCTGATCGCCGCCGGGCCGCACCGGCTGATGCTGGACCTGCCCGGCGGGAACGAGGCCTCGGTCCGCACGATCGTCGGCACGGTCCGCGAGTGCGGGGCCGCCGAGCGCGTCCTGTACTGCGCGGGCGGGGTGGCGATGCTGAACGTCAGGGCCGCCGACCCGGCCGCCGAGATCGCGCTGACGTGGACGACGCTGGCGCCGCCGCGCGCCGCGCTCCTCTACGCGGTGAGGCCGCGCTGGCTCAACTACCGCTTCGGCCTGGTGAGCCGGGAGCTCGCGGAGCGGGTGCACCGTGACGGATACCTGCTGTCGGCCTGGACCGCGGACACCCGGCGCACGATGCGTAAGCTCCTGTCCCACGGGGTGGATTCGATCACCACCAACCGCGTGGACGTGCTCGCCGCCGAACTGGGAAGGGGTCCGCAGAGGTGACGGGGACCGAGAGGATCCGTACCGACATCGCGCACAACGCCCGGGTGTGGAACTACTGGCTGGGCGGCAAGGACAACTACCCGGTGGACCGCGCGGTCGGCGACCAGGTCACCGCTCTCTATCCGAGCATCGGTGAAGTGGCCCGCGCGGACCGGGCCTTCCTCGGCCGGGCGGTGACCCATCTGGCGGCCGAGGCCGGGGTACGCCAGTTCCTGGACATCGGGACCGGTCTGCCGACCGCCGACAACACCCACGAGGTCGCCCAGCGGATCGCGCCGGAGTCGAGGATCGTCTACGTCGACAACGACCCGATCGTGCTGACGCACGCCCGCGCGCTGCTGACCAGCGCCCCGGAGGGGGTCACCGAGTACGTCGACGCGGACGCGCGGGACCCCGAGCGCATCCTGGAGGCGGCGGCGCGCACGCTGGACCTGTCGCGTCCGGTCGCGGTGATGATGCTCGGCATCCTCAACTTCGTCCTCGACACCGACGAGGCCCGGTCCGTCGTCTCCACGCTCATGGCCGCGATGCCGTCCGGCAGCCACCTCGTCCTCACCCACCCCACCCTGGAGCCGGAGCTCGGCGGCGAGGGGAACGTGGCGGCGATGGCGTTCTGGAACGAGAACGCGACCCCGCCCATCACCGCCCGCGGCCGCGCCGAGTTCGCCTCCTTCCTGGACGGACTCGACGTCCTCGACCCGGGGATCGTCTCGTGCGCGAGCTGGCGGTTCGCCCCGGCGAGCCAGGTGGCGCAGTTCGGCGCGGTGGGCCGCAAGCCGTAATGGGCGTACGGGCGGACATACGGACCGGCGTACAGGGACGGTGGGAGCGGGCCCGGATGCTCGCGGCCGCCCATCCCCCCGCCGTGGACCTCGGGATCGCGCTGCTCGTCCAGGCGGCCATGACCATGCCGTTCGTGGTGCCGCGCCCACCGGATCTGGAGCCGGCGACCTGGACCGCGTACGGGCTGACGACGCTCACCGTGATCCCGCTGATCTGGCGGCGGCGCGCGCCGGTCGCCGTGCTTCTCGCGATCATGGCGACCAGCGCGCTGTACAAGCTGGCCGTGGAGGGCCCCGGTCAGCCCCTGCCGTACACCGGGCTCGTCATCGTCTACACGATCGCCGCGCTCTCGCCGCCGTGGAAGCGGCTGACGACGGGTGCGCTGCTGGTGGTCGCGGTGCCGGTGTCGGTGTGGCTGAACACCCGCTCGGCGCGTGAACTGACCTTCTCGCTCTTCGTGTTCGCGGCGGCGTACGTCTTCGGGCGGCTCACCGACGCACGGCAGCGGGCCACGCGCGTGGAGGCCGAGCGGGCCGCGGCGCGCGAACGCGCCCGGATCGCGCGCGAGATGCACGACATCCTGTCCCATGCGGTGAGCCTGATGGTCGTGCAGGCGGAGGCCGGGCCGGTGGCCGTGCGCGCGGCTCCCGAGCGGGCGGAGGCCGCGTTCGACGCGATCTCCGCGACGGGCCGGGACGCCATGGCGCAGCTGCGCCGGATGCTGGGCGTGCTGCGGGAGGGCGACGAGCCCGGCACACCGGACGCCCCGCGCGCCCCGCAGCCCGATCTGCGGAATCTGCCCGAGCTAGTGGAGCTGCTGATCGAGCGCGTCACGGGTGACACGTACGAGGAGCAGGTCGCCGCGCGGGTCCTGCGGCCGCTCGGTCTGCGCGACACGTACGTCCCCGGGACCGACCCGCGGATCAGGGGCCCGCACAACCACGGCTACCAGACGATGACCCTGGACGACGGCACGACCGGGCTGCGCGACGTGTCGGTGTGGGGCACGACGGACGGCTGGGCGGCCGGCGACATCGTCTCGACGACGGCGGACCTGGAGCGTTTCACGCGGGCCCTCTTCCAGGGGCGGGTCGTGCGCGGCCCGCTCCTGGAGGAGATGTTCACGCTCCCGAAGGTGGCGGACTTCAGGAGCGGCGACCCGGCGGCGTACTCGGTGGGCCTGTCGATGAAGAAGCTGGGCGGGCGGGAGGTGTGGGGCAAGACGGGCGGCCGGTGGGGCTACAACGCGGCGATCGCCTCGACCCGTGACGGCGCGCGCACCCTGGTCTACAGCGTCAACGCCACGGACGCGAAGGGTCAGGACATGAACGAGGTCGCGCTGCGGCTCATGCCGGCGACGTACGGGACGCCGTCGGAGTGAGCGCCTCCAGGGCCTCCAGCGCCTCCAGGCGCTTGATCATCCGGTGGACGACGAGCAGCGGGATCACGCCGAAGACACCGAACGACATGTCGATGACCGACCACCAGAAGGGGATGCCCCGGATCGGGCCGCAGATCAGGGCGAGCGGGATGATGCCGGCGCAGGCGATCATGCCGAACTCGATCACCCAGATGTTGCGGACCGGATCGCGGTAGGGCCCGTAGAAGGCGACGGCGATGACGAGGTGGGCGAAGGCCAGCCAGTCGGTGCCGTAGAGGACGAAGGGGTACTGCGCGTCGGCGGCGTCGAGGCCGTCCCGGACCCGCTGGATCCACTCCAGGAGCCCCGGGAAGAGGTCGGCGACCGGGGCCGCCCAGGAGGTCAGCGCGGCTTCGGTCAGCCGGAGTTCGGTGACGAGCGGGAAGGCGGTGAGCCCGCTGAGCACCAGACAGACGATGAAGAGGACCAGCCATGCGCGGATACGCCTGAGAAGGGCCGTCGGCCCTTTCGTCTCGTTCATGACAGCAGCGTACGCCCATCATGAACGCGTTCAAAAACCGGGTTCCTCACCCCGTCCAAGCGGAACGACAGCCTCCCGGCGACACGCCGACAGACGTTCGAACAATCCCGCGAACCCTGGGCGATCATGTCCTGCCGCTGCCTGGCGGAGAACGAACGACTCGTTGTCCCGTACGTCTCCCGCCCGCTCGGGAGGCTCGTTCATGAAGGCGAATACACCTGTGCTCATACGAAGATGGCTGCCCGCCGCAAGCGTGATCGCGGCCACCGTCACCCTCACCGGGGCGCTCGTCCCCACCGCTGTCGCCGCCGAGGAGCCCACGGACGCCACCGGCGCTCCGTACGCCGTCGAGGACGGCGCCTACCCCTACAGCGGTGACGTCCTCGCCGCGACCGGCGCCCGGCTCGTCGCCGGCGACGGAAAGATCCTCCATGTCTCGTGCGAGTGGGACCACGCGTTCTCGGTATGGGCGCGGACGCTGACGACGGAGGACTCCCGGATCTGCTTCCGGGCCGCCGACACCGGCTACCTGACGGTCGACGTCCCCGGGACGTACCGCATCGAGACCTACGGCCGGGACATCCGCGCCGGCGTCTCCACGGACGGGCGGACCGAGGCCCTGGACATTCCCCGGGACACGTCCAGGGAGTTCACGGCCGGGAAGGAGCCGGTCCTGCTCGACCTCCGGGTGACCGGCTCCTCCGCGCCGCCGACCGAGCAGCCCGGAACGTCCACGTACGGCTTCACCGGCAGGCTCTCCGTCGGCCTCACCCGCTCCTGCACCGCCACGCTCGTCGACCCGCGCTGGGCCGTCACCACCAAGAGCTGCCTCGCCGACGACCCCGCGCGGAGCATCGACATCCCGGCCGGAGCGCCGCGGCAGAGGACCACGCTCACCCTGGGCCGCGACGACCTGGCCACCACCGGCACGGTCACCCGCACCGTCTCGTACGTCGTCCCCCGGGCCGACCGTGATCTCGCCATGGTCTGGCTGGACAAGCCGGCCACCGGCGTCACGCCCGTGACGCTGTCGGCCGCCGCCCCGGTCACCGGCGAGCGGCTCACCGTCGCCGGCTTCGGCCGCACCGCCTTCCAGTGGGCTCCGACGGCGGTCCACACCGGGACCTTCACCGTGGGCTCCGTGGCCACCACCGGCTTCGGCCTGGACGCCGCCGCGAGCTCCCCCGACGCCACGATCTGCAAGGGCGCCGCGGGCGGCCCGGCGCTGCGCACGGAGAACGGCGGGCCGGCGCTGGTCGCCGTCACCAGCACCTCCTGGCAGGGCGGCTGCATGGACAGCGGCCAGACCAGGACCGGGGCCCACGAGACCCGCGTCGACGACGTACGCGGCTGGGTCCAGCAGGTCCGCGACCTGGGCGCGGGCTGGAAGACCGAGGCGCTCGTCCAGGGCGGCACCCGGCTCTTCCAGGGCATCCGGCTGGCCGACGGCACCTGGACCGGTTTCACGGACGTCGAGGCCGAGGCCGGCCCCGTCGGCCCGATCCGGGCCTCGGCCGTCGCCGGAATCGGCACCGACACGCACGTCGTCGCTCTCGGCGGCGACGGACGGCTGCGCCACGCGGTGCGGCGCGGCGACGGCCACTGGACCGGATTCGGGGACGTCAACGCCGTCGCCGGCGCGCTGACGAACATCAGCCGCGTCTCGACGGTCTCGATCGGCCACGAGCTGCACGTCCTGGCGATCGCGGGCGGCCGCCCGTACCACACGGTGCGGCGCCAGGACGGTACGTGGTCCGTCTTCGGGGACGTGACCGGGGCGGCCGGGCCGCTCTCCACGGCGACGTCGGTCGCCACCGCGAGCGCGGGCGGCCAGCTGCACGTGGCCGTCGTCGTGGGCGGCAAGGTCCAGCACAGCGTGCGCGCCTCCAACGGCGTCTGGACCACGTGGGGCGACGTCGCGTCCGCGGCCGGCGCGACCGGTCCCGTGACCTCGGTGACGATGGCCGGAACCGGCGTCGACACCCATATGGTGATCGCCACCGACAACGGCACGCGCCAGTACCACACCCTCCGTACGGGCAACGGCAGTTGGACCGGCTTCGCGACGCTCGCCGGCATCGTGGGCCAGGTCACCGCGACGTCCGTGGCGGGGGCCTCCGTCGACGGCGAGTTCCAGCTCGCCCTCACCACGAGCGACGGACGCGTCCTCCACACCGTCCGGCACACCGACCGCACGTGGTCCACGGCCGCCCCGGTCGACCTGCGCGGCGTGAGCGGCACGGCGACCGCCGCCGCCCTCGCGGGCACCCTGTAACAACCGCACCTGAGGCACCGGAACGACGGACGGGCGGCCGGGGAGGAACCCCGGCCGCCCGTACCCGTTCAGGTGGTTCAGCCCAGGGACGTCATCACGTGCTTGATGCGCGTGTAGTCCTCGAAGCCGTACGCCGAGAGGTCCTTGCCGTAGCCGGACTTCTTGTAACCGCCGTGCGGCATCTCCGCCACCAGCGGGATGTGGGTGTTGATCCACACACAGCCGAAGTCGAGCGCCTTGGACATCCGCATCGCGCGGGCGTGGTCCTTCGTCCAGACCGAGGACGCGAGCGCGAACTCGACGCCGTTCGCGTACTCCAGGGCCTGCTCCTCGTCACGGAAGGACTGCACCGTGATGACCGGGCCGAAGACCTCGTTCTGGATGATCTCGTCGTCCTGCTTGAGGCCGGAGACGACGGTCGGGGCGTAGAAGTAGCCCTTGTCGCCGACCCGGTGGCCGCCGGCCTCGACCTTGGCGTGGGCCGGGAGGCGGTCGATGAAGCCGGCGACCTGCGCGAGCTGGTTGGCGTTGTTCAGCGGGCCGTAGAGCACGTCCTCGTCGTCCGGCTGACCGGTCTTGGTGTCGGCCGCGGCCTTGGCCAGCGCCGAGACGAACTGGTCGTGGATGGACTCGTGCACGAGCACGCGGGTGGCGGCGGTGCAGTCCTGGCCGGCGTTGAAGAAGCCCGCCACCGAGATGTCCTCGACGGCCTTCTCGATCTCGGTGTCCTCGAAGACGACGACCGGGGCCTTGCCGCCCAGCTCCAGGTGGACGCGCTTGACGTCCTTGGCGGCCGACTCGGCGACCTGCATGCCCGCGCGCACCGAACCGGTGATGGAGGCCATCGCCGGGATCGGGTGCTCGACCATCGCCTTGCCGGTCTCGCGGTCGCCGCAGATCACGTTGAAGACGCCCTTGGGGACGATGGAGCCGATGATCTCGGCCATCAGGACGGTCGACGCGGGGGTCGTGTCGGACGGCTTGAGGACGACCGTGTTGCCCGCGGCGAGGGCCGGGGCGAACTTCCACACGGCCATCATCATCGGGTAGTTCCACGGCGCGACCTGGGCGCACACACCCACCGGCTCACGGCGGATGATCGAGGTCAGGCCCTCCATGTACTCGCCGGCGGACTTGCCCTCCAGCATCCGCGCGGCACCCGCGAAGAAGCGGATCTGGTCCACCATCGGCGGGATCTCCTCGCTCGCGGTGAGGGCGACCGGCTTGCCGGTGTTCTCGACCTCGGCGGCGATCAGGTCCTCGGCGCGCTCCTCGAAGGCGTCCGCGATCTTGAGCAGGACCCTCTGGCGCTCGGCGGGCGTGGTGTCCCGCCAGGCCGGGAAGGCGGCCGCGGCAGCCGTCATCGCGGCGTCGACGTCCTCCTGGCCGGAGAGCGGAGACGTGGCGAAGACCTCGCCCGTGGCCGGGTTGACCACCTCGATGGTCCGCCCGTCGGCGGCGTCCCGGAACTCCCCGTTGATGTAGTTACGCAGCCGGCGCAGCTCGGTGGTCACTTGCCACCCCTCCTGTCACGTTCTTGGTCGCACGTCTTCGTGCGGCGTCCCGTTTGCTGAGACACCTCAGGGTAGTCGCTTCCCTGACGCTTTCGACAGGCCCAGCACCCCCCAACTTCGGATTCAGTGTGATCACGAAGCCGAAACAACGAATTTCATCGGTCCGGGCTTGCCAGACAGACGAGTCTCGGTGCACAGTGAAGTCGTGGCCAGTCAAAGCACGAACTCCAGAACCGGTTCCGGTTCGTCCCCGACGATCGATGCCGTCTCCCTGGCGATCATCGAGCAGCTCCAGCAGGACGGTCGCCGTCCGTACGCCTCCATCGGCAAGGCCGTCGGCCTCTCCGAGGCGGCCGTGCGCCAGCGCGTCCAGAAGCTGCTCGACCAGGGCGTCATGCAGATCGTCGCCGTCACCGACCCGCTCACCGTGGGATTCCGGCGGCAGGCGATGGTCGGCATCAACGTCGAGGGTGACCTCGATCCGGTGGCGGACGCGCTGACGGCCATGGCCGAATGCGAGTACGTGGTGATGACCGCGGGCTCGTTCGACCTGATGGTGGAGGTCGTCTGTGAGGACGACGACCACCTGCTGGATGTGATCAACAAGCGCATCCGCACCCTCCCCGGCGTGCGCTCCACGGAGAGCTTCGTCTACCTCAAGCTCAAGAAGCAGACCTATATGTGGGGAACTCGATAATCGTGACCCAGGACCTGTCCAAGACCGCGTACGACCACCTGTGGATGCACTTCACCCGCATGTCGTCGTACGAGAACTCCCCCGTCCCCACCATCGTGCGTGGTGAGGGCACCTACATCTTCGACGACAAGGGCAAGCGCTACCTCGACGGTCTCGCGGGTCTCTTCGTGGTCAACGCCGGTCACGGCCGCCAGGAGCTGGCCGAGGTCGCGTACAAGCAGGCCCAGGAGCTCGCGTTCTTCCCCGTGTGGTCGTACGCGCACCCCAAGGCCGTCGAGCTCGCCGAGCGTCTCGCGCACTACGCCCCGGGCGACCTGAACAAGGTCTTCTTCACCACCGGTGGCGGCGAGGCCGTCGAGACCGCGTGGAAGCTCGCCAAGCAGTACTTCAAGCTGCAGGGCAAGCACACCAAGTACAAGGTCATCTCGCGCGCGGTCGCCTACCACGGCACCCCGCAGGGCGCCCTGTCGATCACCGGTCTGCCGGCCCTGAAGGCCCCCTTCGAGCCGCTGGTCCCCGGCGCGCACAAGGTGCCGAACACCAACATCTACCGCGCCCCGATCTACGGCGACGACCCCGAGGCCTTCGGCCGCTGGGCCGCCGACCAGATCGAGCAGCAGATCCTCTTCGAGGGCCCGGAGACCGTCGCGGCCGTCTTCCTGGAGCCGGTGCAGAACGCCGGTGGCTGCTTCCCGCCGCCGCCCGGGTACTTCCAGCGGGTCCGCGAGATCTGTGACCAGTACGACGTGCTCCTCGTCTCCGACGAGACGATCTGCGCCTTCGGCCGCCTCGGCACGATGTTCGCCTGTGACAAGTTCGGCTACGTGCCGGACATGATCACCTGCGCCAAGGGCATGACCTCGGGCTACTCCCCGATCGGTGCCTGCATCATCTCGGACCGCCTCGCGGAGCCGTTCTACAAGGGCGACAACACCTTCCTGCACGGCTACACCTTCGGTGGCCACCCGGTGTCGTCGGCGGTCGCGATCGCCAACCTCGACATCTTCGACAAGGAAGGCCTGAACCAGCACGTGCTGGACCAGGAGGGCAACTTCTTCGACACCCTGAAGAAGCTGCACGACCTGCCGATCGTCGGCGACGTCCGCGGCAACGGCTTCTTCTACGGCATCGAGCTCGTCAAGGACAAGGTCACCAAGGAGTCCTTCACGGACGAGGAGACCGAGCGTGTGCTCTACGGCTACCTCTCCAAGGCGCTGTTCGAGAACGGCCTGTACTGCCGTGCCGACGACCGTGGCGACCCGGTCATCCAGCTGGCCCCGCCGCTGATCGCCGACCAGGGCACCTTCGACGAGATCGAGGGAATCCTGCGCTCGGTGCTCACCGAGGCGTGGACCAAGCTCTGACGGTTCCCGCCCTTCCAGGCACAGGACCTCACGCCGCCCTCACGGCGTGACCCCCGGCCCGGGCATGCCGCCATCCGAGTGGATGGCGGCGGCCCGGGCCGTGTGCTGTCCGTACAAGCGGATCTGAATCCTTACGGTGCCCAGTGACCGACAGGCCCGTCCCTTCGTTCCCCCGGACGGGGGAACGCAAGAATCGGATCCGACATCGAGGTGTACGCGATGGCCCCACCGGACAACGACGTGCTCTGGGCGCGTTCCCTGCACTGCACCCTGGAAGGCTCGGACGTACTCACCGGCGTCTCCCTGGGCGTGCGCGAGGGCGAGATCCTCGCCCTCGTCGGCCCGCGCGGCAGCGGGAAGACCACACTCATGCGCTGTCTGTCGGGACAGACGCTCGCCCAGCAGGGCGAGGTCTGGTTCAACAGCAGCCCGGTCCACACCCTGAGCCAGTCCCAGCGCGAACGGCTGCGCCGCGACCGGTTCGGCTGGATCGACCCCGAACCCGGGCTCGTCCCCGAACTGACCGTCTGGGAGAACGCTGCCCTGCCGCTCCTGCTGCGCGGGGTCTCCCACCGGACGGCCAGGACCTCCGCCCAGGAGTGGCTGGAGCGGCTCGACGTCGGCGCGTACGGCCGGAAGCGCCCGCACGCCCTGACCCAGCCGCAACGCCAGCGGATCGCCATCGCCCGGGCCCTGGTCACCACCCCGTCGGTCCTCTTCGCCGACGAACCGACCGCCTCCCTGCACCGCGCCGACGGGTCCCAGGTGCTGCGCACGCTCACCGCCGCGGCCCGCTCCCACCGGATCACCGTGGTGCTCGCCACCCACGACACGGAGGTCGCCGGCCTCGCCGACCGCTCGGTCGCCCTGCTCGACGGGCGCCGCGTGGGGACCGTGGTGCCGACCACCGGGGCGGAGGGCGTCGCCGCGTGCTCGCTCTCCGTCTAGTCCGCGGGGCCCACCCCCTCGTCCTGCTGCGGCGCCTCCTGGTCGCCGCGGCGGCCGCGGGGGTCGGCTTTCTGCTGCTCTGCACGCTGGGGTACGCCGTGGGCCACCCGGACCGGTCGGGCGCGGCGACCGTGCGCCTGCTGTGGTGCCTCATCCCGATGGCGGCGACCGTGTACTTCGCGGTGGCCGTGGCCCGTACGGATCCCAGCACGCGACCGCGGCCCGGGCTCTCGGCGATCGGCCTCGGGCCGGCCCGGCTCACGGCGATCGCCGCGGCCTCGACGGCGGTCTCCTGCACGCTCGGCTCGATGGTCGCGCTGCTGTTCTACCTGCACCTGCGCGGGGACATCACCGGCCTGCCGTTCGACGGCGCGGCGGCCGAGCTCCTCGCCGCCGGCCGGCCGATCCCGCTCGCCGCCGCGCTCACCCTGCTCGCGATCCTGCCGGTGGCCGCCTCCACGGCGGCCGCCGTCGCCCTGCGCCCACGGAGGACTCCCCCGCCCCCCGAGGGCGTCGAGAAGGCGGCGCCCTCGGGGCTGCCGTGGGGCGTGGCGCTGCTGGCGGTGGGCCTCGCGGTGGAGACGTACGCGGGCGACGGCGGCGGGGGCGGCGTGTTCCCGCTGCCGGGCCGCTCCGCCGGAAGCCCCGGCGGCGTGCTCGCCGGCTGGCTCCTCACCGCCGCCGGCCTCGCGATGGCGGGCCCCGGCATCACCCACTGGTGCGGCCGGCTGTTGCAGGCCGTCCGCCCGGGCGCGACCCGGCTCCTCGCCGGCCGCGTCCTGATGGACGAGTCGCGCCGCATCGGCCGCCCGCTCGGCGTGGTCTGCGCGGTGGCCTCGGCCGCCCTCGCGGCGGTGACGCTGCACGACTCCCGGGCGGGCGGCTTCGGCCCGCTGACGGGGCTGGGGGCGGCGCTGGTGATGGCCTGCACGACGGCGACGCTGCTGACGGCGGCCCTGGAATCGAAGCAGTGCCGCACCCACACCACCGAGGCCCTCCTGCGCCTCGGAGCCCCGCCGACGGTCCTCCGCACGGCGGCCCTGATGCGCGCGGGCATCCTGCTGGCCGTGTTCCTCCCCCTGACGTGGCTGGTGGCGGAACTGGCGGCGGTCCCCCTGAGAGGCTGACGCCACTGCCCCCCTCTGTTGCGGGCATGCGTTCCGCTGGGGCACGACGGACGGCGCCCTTGCGGGCGCCGCCGCCCCGACCGCCCAGTGCCCACGAGCGCGCAGCCTCGACACGGCCCCGCACCACGGGGGCCTATCGTGTCCCCATGACCGGCCGCCCCCACGAGCGCGAGATCCACACGCCCGCCGAATTCGACGCGGTCGTCACCCGCGGTTCCCTCGTCGGATACCGGATCCAGTCCGTCGACCTCACCGACCGCACCTTCGCCCTGCTCTCCGCCTCCACCACCGGCGCCGTCTTCCTCGGCTGCGCGATGCAGCCCGAAGCCGCCGCCAAGGTCCGCGCGGACGGGGCCCTCGTCTTCCCGCCCGTGCCGGATCTGCCGTTCGATCCGTACCGCGCCCGGCTCTACTCCCCCGACGATCTGTTCGAGGGCCTGCGGGACGGGGGCTACGAGACGACCCCCGACGCCCTCGCCTACGCCTGGTTCCAGCGGACGAAGGCCGACGGCGACATCCTCGCGTCGATGCTCCGTTCCGTCCACGACGACGCGATCTCCGACGCCCTCGACGAACTGCTCGCCGGCGCCCCGGTCGTCGGCCTCATGGGCGGGCACGCGATGGGCCGTGGCACCGACGCGTACGCCGGGGCGGCCCGGCTCGGGCGGTCGCTGGCGCGGAGCGGTCTCACCGTGGCGACGGGCGGCGGCCCCGGCGCGATGGAGGCCGCGAACCTGGGCGCGTACACCGCGCCGCTGACCGACGCCGTCCTCGACGAGGCCCTCGAACTCCTCGCCAAGGCGCCCTCCTTCGTCCCGTCCGTCACGGAGTGGGCACGCGCCGCCTTCGAGGTGCGCGCGCGGTGGCCGGAAGGCGGCGACTCGGTCGGCATCCCGACCTGGTTCTACGGGCACGAGCCGCCGAACCCGTTCGCCGGTCACATCGCGAAGTATTTCGCCAACGCCACCCGCGAGGACGGCCTGCTCGCCCGCTGCACCGCCGGGGTGGTCTTCCTGCCGGGTGCCGCCGGCACGGTCCAGGAGATCTTCGACGCCACGACGCCGAACTACTACGAGTCCCGGGGAGAGCCCGCCCCGATGGTCCTGGTGAACCGCGCCCACTGGACGGAACGCCTGCCGGCCTGGCCGCTGCTCCGGGCACTGGCCGCGGACCGCCCGATGGCGGCCCGGATCGCCCTGGTCGACTCCGTCGCCGAGGCCCCGGAGGCCCTCCGCCGCCTGGGCTCCCCGCTCGGCTAGGGGGTGTCTTGTGGATGAGCCCGGCCTGATCCACAAGACACCCCCTAGAGCCTCCGTATCGCCTGGGCCTCCGCCCGCTCCACCGAGGCCCGCCCGTGCACATGCACGAGCGCGAGGTGGAACAGCGCCGGCGCCACCGGCGCCCAGCGGTGGATCCGGTCGGGCCGCAGCAGATAGCGCGCGACGTCGGCGGAGCGGAAGGGTACGTACTCGGTGCCCTGGTGCTCCCAGCGGTCGGCGACGCCCCGGCTCATCCGGGCCGTGAGCTGTTCGGCCGTCATGTCGCCGAGCCTGGCGTAGAAGTGGGCGCTCCACTGGCGCTTCTCCACGTCGAGGACGAAGGCGAGGAGCGAGAGCGTGTACTCGTGCGGCTCCAGCGACATCTCCTCGCGCATCCCGCGCCGGGCGACGGCGTGCAGGTCGGGGGCGTTGCGGCCGGAGGAGTCGATGTGGCGCGAAAGCCCCTCGTTCACGGAGGAGTTCCACACGCCCGCGCCGACCCGCACCCGGTCGCTGCGCCGGCTGACGACGAGGAGGTGGTCGGAGGTGACCACGGCGATGTTGACACCGAAGCTGCACTGGAGGAACGCGGGGGCGCTCAGGGGCTGTTCGGGGTCGAGGTAGCGGGTGCGGGGTGTGGAGCCGTCCGGCAGCCGGCGGTCCAGCTGCTGGGCCGCGATGAAGGTGTAGTAGTCCGTCGGCCGCAGGCGCAGGTGGACCTCGGACTGTTCGTCGAGGGCGCTGCGGGAGATCTCCAGGCTCTCGACGGCGTACCGCGGCCCGTTCCACACCGCCGCCCGCTCGCCGGCGGCCGCCGCGCGGCTCTCCTCCGCCTCGATCTCGGCGCGCCATCCGGCCATGTCCTCGGGCAGCGCGATCTCGTCGGTGAGGACCTGGACGTGGACGGCCTCGGGGGCGATGGCCCGGTCCCCGTCGCCCTCGACGATCAGCGCGGAGGTGTGCAGCGGTCCGAGGGAGAACGTCGACCACGGCACGCCCTGCCGCTCCCGGAAGGTGAGGCTGCGGACCATGCCCGCCGAACGGCGCCTGATCCTGAACCAGATGTCCTGCGTCCACTGCTGGAACAGGGTGGCGAACACGACTCCCAGGATGGCGCCGACGACTCCGTTGCCCAGATCTATTCCGCTCACTCGCAGCAGAGTAGGCCAGATGATCACCGCCGGTGGCCGCGCGAGGCAACTTCGACGCCCGATCCCCCGTCTGGCAGTCCGTACCCCTCCCCCTCCGGAACGGAGCCCCTCGGTGCTCATAGGACTGCTGACCGCCCTCGCCGCCTCGATCTGTTACGGCACGGGCTCCGTCCTGCAGGCCGTCGGGTCGCGCAGGTCCGCGCGGCGCGAGGCGGCCGCGGCGGGCCGGCTCACGGAGCGCGGTGGGCCGAGCCTCTCCTCCACCGCCAAGGCGGCGGCGACCTGGGAGTTCGTCGTCGGCACGATCCTGGACTTCATCGGCTTCGGTCTCGGCGCGCTCGCGGCCCGGCTGCTGCCGCTGTTCCTGTCCCAGACCGTGATCAGCGCGAATCTGGTCGTCACGGCGGTCCTGAGCGTCCGGCTGCTGGGCATCCGGCTCACCCGGGCGGAGTGGACGTCGATCGGTGTGGTCTGCTCCGCTCTGGTGCTCCTGGCGAGCGCGGCGGGCGCGGAGGGCAGCGGGCACACCTCGATCGCGACGCACTGGTGGCTGCTCGCGATCTCCCTGCTCCTGATGGCGGGCGGCACGGTTCTCGTACGGCTCCTGGGCGCGCGGGCCGCGATCCTGGCCGGTCTGCTCTCCGGGCTCGGCTTCGGCGCGCTGGGCGTCGGGGTGCGGATCCTGAACGGCGTCGACCCCTTCGACCTCGGCGCGCTCCTCACGGACCCGGCGCTGTACGCGATCCTCGTCGCCGGGGTCGGCGGCATGTATCTGCACACCGTCGCGCTGCAGATCGGCTCGGTGAACGGGGCGACGGCGGCGCTGGTGGTCGGTGAGACGGTGCTCCCCGGCATGATCGGGGTGTGGTGGCTGGGCGACGCCTCCCGCCCGGGCCTCGCCTGGCTCGCCGTCCTCGGCTTCGTGCTGGCGGTCGCGGGCGCGGTGGCGGTGGCCTGGTTCGGCGCGCCGGAGGGCCACGAGGCGGGAGCCGTCCACGACGCCGAGGCGGAGGCCGGGAACGCCGAGGAAGCGCCGTCCCGGGAGTCGCGAACCGGCTCCCCGGCCCTGCGCTAGGGGGTGTCTTGTCGATCAGACCGGGTCAGGGAGCGGGGTCTGGTGCCGTGGATCGCAAGGCGGAGGAGGGAGACAACGCGGAGCGTTGGCGACCGACGACAACGCGGCGAGGCGCGGCACCAGGGCACGCGAGCCCGGCCTGATCGGCAAGACACCCCCTAGGGGGCGTCCTCCGGCCCCGCCGGCCACCCCGCCGGCCTTAGAGCCGGTCCCCCGCCAGCACCACGACCTCGTCCGCCGCGAAGGTCACGCCGACCTCGGCGCCCTCCTCCGGTGCGTCCCGGAGGGTGCACTCCGCCTCCAGCACGGGACCGTCCGCCGGTCGGAGCAGGACGGCGACGTGGGTGCCGCGGAAGGTCCGGGCTTCGACGGTGCAGGTCAGGCCGTCCTCAGGGGCGCCGAGGCGGACGCCGCCGGGGCGTACGAGGATCTTCCCCGCGCCCTGGGGTGCCCCCTCCGGCACCGGGAGCTTCCCCCACACCGTGTCGGCCGCGTCCCCGCTCACCGTCCCGGCCACCACGTTGTCGAACCCCAGGAAGCGCGCCACGAACTCGGAGGCCGGGCGCTGCCAGACCTCCAGCGGAGTCCCGGACTGGGCGATCCTGCCGTCCCGCATCACGACGACCCGGTCGGCGAGCGCGAACGCCTCGCCCTGGTCGTGGGTGACGGCGAGCACCGTCGTGCCCAGCCGGTGGAAGAGCCGGCGCAGCTCGACCACGAGCCGCTCCCGCAGCGTTCGGTCCAGCTGGCCGAGCGGCTCGTCCAGCATGAGGAGCCTCGGCCGGGGGGCGAGCGCGCGGGCGAGCGCCACGCGCTGCTGCTCGCCGCCGGAGAGCGAGGCGACGGCCCGCCGCCCGGCTCCGGGCAGCCCGACGAGCTCCAGCAGCTCCGCCACACGCCGGTCGCGGTCCGCCTTCCCCATCCGTGCCGCGCCGGGCTCGCCCGGGCCGGGGGCTCGCATCCGCAGTCCGAAGGCGACGTTGCCGCCGACGTCCCGCTGCGGGAAGAGCTGGTGGTCCTGGAACATCAGCCCGACGCCGCGCCGGTGCACCGGCACCCCGGTCTGGTCGCTGCCGTCGAGGATCACCCGGCCCTCGTCCAGGCGCTGCAGTCCGGCGACGACCCGCAGCAGTGTGGACTTTCCGCTGCCGCTCGGCCCGAGCACGCACACGATCTCGTGCTCGGCGACCTCCAGGTCCACCGAGTCGAGGACGGCCCGCGCCCCGAACCGTACGGTCGCGTCCTTGAGCGTCAGCATCAGAACTCCCCGGAGGTCCGGTCGGTGCGGAGGCGTTCGAGGAGCAGCAGGGCCACCGCGCACACCACCATCAGGATCGTCGAGAGGGCCATGGCCTGGCCGTAGTTGAGGTCGCCGGGCCGGCCGAGCAGCCGGGCGACGGCGACCGGCAGCGTCGGGGTGTCGGGCCGGGCGATGAAGACGGTCGCGCCGAACTCCCCGAGCGACACGGCGAAGGCGAATCCGGCGGCGATGAGCAGGGCCCGCCGTACCAGCGGCAGATCGACCTCGCGCCAGGCCCGCAGCGGCGAGGCGCCGAGGACGGCCGCCGCCTCCCGCAGCCGCTCGTCGACGGCCCGCAGGACGGGCAGCATCGTCCGTACGACGAAGGGGACACCGACCAGGGCCTGGGCGAGCGGGACGAGGATCCAGCTCGCCCGCAGGTCGAACGGCGGCTCGTCGAGCGTGATCAGGAAGCCGAAGCCCACCGTCACCGCCGACACCCCGAGCGGCAGCATCAGCAGCGCGTCGAAGCCGCGCACGAGCCGCCCGGCCCGCCGGGTGAGGGCCGCCGCCGCCAGTCCGCCGATCACCAGGGCGATGCCGGTGGCGACGAGGGCGTACCGGAGTGAGTTCCCGATCGTGTCGAGAAGGGGCACGAGGAAGGTGCCGGAGGGGTCCGTGGAGCGCAGGGCCCGGTAGTAGTCGAGCCCGTAGCCGTCGGGCGTGGCGAGGGACCGTTCGACGAGGACGCCGAGCGGCAGCACGATCAGCAGGGCGACGGACAGCAGGACGACGCCGAACAGCCCCCACTGGCCGGCGCCCCGGGGACGGCGCGCGGTCTGCTCGGGCACGACCAGCTTCAGCGCCGTCTCGCGCCGGCGCACGGTCCGGGCGTGCACGGCGAGGACGACGCCCACGGCGCCGAACTGCACCATGGTGAGGACGGCGGCCGTCGTCAGGTCGAAGCGGTCGACCGTCTGCCGGTAGATCTCCGTCTCCAGGGTGGAGTACGTGGAGCCGCCGAGGATCTGGACGACGGCGAAGGAGCTCGCGGTGAACAGGAAGACCATCAGCGCGGCCGCGGCGACGGAGGGGGCGAGCGCCGGCAGGGTCACGGTGCGCCAGGCGGTCCAGCGGGAGGCGCCGAGGACCCTGGCCGCCTCCTCCTGGCGGGGGTCGAGCTGCGCCCACAGGCCGCCGACGGTGCGGACGACGACGGCGTAGTTGAAGAAGACATGGGCGAGGAGGATCGCCCAGACGGTGGTGTCGAGGCGGACCCCCCACCACTCGTCGAGGAGCCCGCCCCGTCCGACGAGCGCCAGGAAGGCGGTGCCGACCATGACGGTCGGCATGACGAAGGGCACGGTGACGACGGCGCGCAGCAGCCCCTTGCCGGGGAAGTCGAGGCGCGCGAAGACGTACGCGCCGGGCAGCGCGATGAGCAGCGTCAGCCCGGTGGAGGCGAGTGCCTGCCAGAGCGTGAACCAGAGGACGTCGAGGATCTCCGGCCGGCTCAGCGTCTCGCCGAAGCGGCCGAACCGCCACGCGCCGTCGACGCGCAGCCCGCGCTCGACGATCGAGGCGACGGGCCAGGCGAAGAAGAGCGCGAAGAAGGCGACGGGCACGACCATCAGGCCGAGCCGCGCCGCGCTTCCCCTGCGGTCGGGAACTACTTCAGAACGAGCGACGACCACTGCTGGATCCACTGGTCGCGCTTCTCGGCGATCTTGGCGGGTGCCATGGTCTGCGGCTTGTCGACGACGACACCGTGCTTCGTGAAGAGCTCGGGCAGGGTGGCGTCCTCGACGACCGGGTTGACGAACATCTGCAGCGGCATGTCGTCCTGGAACTTCTTGGAGATCAGGAAGTCGATCAGCGCCTTGCCGCCCTCGGTGTTCTTCGCCCCGTTCAGCAGTCCGGCGAACTCGGTCTGCCGGAAGCAGGTGCCGGTGGAGACCCCGGTGGGGGCGTCCTTGGGCTGCGGCTCGGAGTAGAGGACCTCGACGGGCGGGCTGGAGGCGTACGAGACGACCAGCGGCCGGTCGCCCTTGGCCTTCTTGCCGCCGGCGGAGCCGGAGAACTCCTGGTTGTAGGCGAGCTCCCAGCTGTCGACGGTCTTCACGCCGTTGGCCTTGAGCTTCTTCCAGTAGTCCTGCCAGCCCTCGTCGCCGTACTGCGCGGCGGTGCCGAGCAGGAAGCCGAGGCCCGGGGAGGACCGCTCGGGGTTCTCGACGACGAGCAGGTTCTTGTACTGCGGCTTCGCCAGGTCGTCGAAGGTCTGCGGCGGCGCGAGCTTCTTGTCGGCGAAGAACTTCTTGTCGTAGTTGACGCAGATGTCACCGGAGTCGATCGGGGTGACCCGGTGCTCCTTGTCGAGCCGGAGCTCGGCGGGGATCCGGTCCAGGCCCTTCGCCTCGTACGGGACGAAGATCCCGTTGTCGAGGGCGCGGGAGAGCAGGGTGTTGTCGACGCCGAAGAACACGTCGCCCTGCGGGGAGCCCTTGGTCAGGATCTCCTTGTTGACGGCCTCGCCGGCGTCGCCGCTCTTGAGGACCTTGACCTGGAAGCCGGTCTGCTTCGTGAACTCCGCCAGGACCTCCTTGGAGGCGTTGAAGGAGTCGTGGCTGACGAGCGTGACGGTCTTGTCCGCGCCCGTCGTCGCGCCCTTGTCACCGGATCCGCCGCACGCGGCGAGGGTGGTGACGCCCAGCGCGGCGGCGATCGCCGCCGCGGCCATCTTCTTGGTGCTCACTGAAAATTCCTCCTGGGTATGACCAGGAAGAGACGCGGCCCTGCCCACCGGAAGGCGGGCAGGGCGCAACAGCTCGAGTTACGACCGAACTTCCTACCCAGAATGACCTGGGCGAGGTTCAGAGGGTCTGCGGTCCTACGGTGACCGCACTCTCAGCGCTGTGGCGCTCCCCTGTCGGAATATGGAGATGTGTTCGAGCACAGAGTACAAGGTCAGCGTTCGGACGCCGCCAGCTGTCCACAGGCACCGTCGATCTCCTGACCGCGGGTGTCACGGACGGTGACGGGGACGCCGTGGGAGGCGATCGCCTCGACGAACGCCTTCTCGTCCTCGGGACGGGAGGCGGTCCACTTCGAGCCCGGGGTCGGGTTCAGCGGGATCAGGTTGACGTGCACGCGCTTGCCCTTGAGCAGCCGCCCGAGGAGGTCGCCGCGCCAGGCCTGGTCGTTGATGTCCCGGATGAGGGCGTACTCGATGGAGATCCGGCGGCCGGACTTCTCGGCGTACTCCCAGGCCGCGTCGAGGACCTCGCGGACCTTCCAGCGCGTGTTGACGGGCACGAGGGTGTCGCGCAGCTCGTCGTCGGGCGCGTGCAGCGAGACGGCGAGCCGGCACTTGAAGCCCTCGTCGGCGAAGCGCAGCATCGCGGGCACGAGACCGACCGTGGAGACGGTGATCCCGCGCTGCGAGAGCCCGAGCCCGTCCGGCTCGGGGTCGGTCAGCCGGCGGATGGCTCCGACGACCCGCTTGTAGTTGGCCAGCGGCTCACCCATGCCCATGAAGACGATGTTGCTGAGCCGCGCGGGCCCTCCGGGCACCTCGCCGTCGCGCAGGGCGCGCATCCCGTCGACGATCTGGTGCACGATCTCGGCCGTCGACAGGTTCCGGTCGAGCCCGGCCTGTCCGGTGGCGCAGAACGGGCAGTTCATCCCGCATCCGGCCTGCGAGGAGATGCACATGGTGACCCGGTCCGGGTAACGCATGAGGACGGACTCGACGAGCGTGCCGTCGTGCAGCTTCCACAGGGTCTTACGGGTGGTGTCGTCGTCGCACGAGATGTGCCGGACCACGGACATCAGGTCGGGCAGCAGCTCGCCCTGCAGCTTCTCGCGGGAGGCGGCGGGGATGTCGGTCCACTCGGCGGGGTCGTGGGCGTACCGCGCGAAGTAGTGCGTGGACAGCTGCTTGGCGCGGAACGGCTTCTCGCCGATCGCGGCGACGGCCTCCTTGCGCTCGGCGGGCGTGAGGTCGGCGAGGTGCCGCGGCGGCTTCTTGGCTCCGCGGGGCGCGACGAAAGTGAGTTCTCCGGGCTTGGGCATGGTGCTACCAGTGTCGCAGACGCGCGCGCGTGACCCAGGGCACAAGCCCCGCGCGGGGCACGGACGTACGTGAGCCCCCGGAGCGGTAACTCCGAGGGCTCGGTTCGGGCCGTTCTCTTGGAAGGGAACACGACCCGATGTACACCATCGCTGCGCCTGGGGCCGATGTTACGACTCCGCTCGATCGCCGCTCAGGGCCGCGAGCACGTGATCCAGCTCGTGCGGCATCACCGGGGCTCCCAGTCCGTCACGGAAGGGTCTGTCACCAGCCGTCCCCGCAGCCACCGCCCCGGGAGCGGTCCGCCTCGCCTCCCGGGCCGAGCGGGCCCGTGGGCGTGAGGGCGCGCTCGTCGAGGCGGGACAGGACGTGCCGGGCGCGGTGCGCGACCAGCGAGGGCAGCAGGGGGCGGACCGACGGAACGAGGCGGATCCAGGGCGGGAGGCCCAGGAGGGGGCGGCGGCGCTCGATCCCCGTGGCCAGCCGCTCGCCGACCCCGTCGAGGGCGTGCACCCGCGAGGCGCCCCAGGGCATGTGGAGCCGTACCTCGCGCATCACCCGGTGGTCCTCGGCCGCCCGGATCATGTCGGTGTCGGTCCAGCTCAGGCGCGCCACACCGACCGCCACGCCCCGGTGCGCGACCTCCGCGCGCAGGGCGTGCGCGAACGCCTCGACTCCGGCCTTGGACGCTCCGTACGCCGTCATCATCGGCGCCGGGGCCAGCGCCGCGAGTGAGGAGATCTGCAGGTAGTAGCCGCGGGTGGCCAGCAGGGCGGGCAGGAAGACGCGGGCGGTGACGGCGCTGCCGACGAGGTTGACCTCGACGACCCGGCGCCAGGTGACGAGGTCGGTGCGGTCGAACGGTCCGCCCGCGGCGATGCCGGCGTTGGCGACGACGACCGACGCGGGCCCCAGCCGCCGTTCGACCTCCCCGGCCACGGCCGTCATCCGCCGCTCGTCGGTCACGTCGGCCGGCCAGAAGTGGGCGGTGGCGCCGGCCTCCCGGCAGCGGGCGGCCACCCGGGCGAGCTCGCCCTCCTCGTGGCCCAGGACGGCCACGCGCGCCCCCCGGCGGGCGACGGCCAGGGCGACCTGCTCCCCCACACCGCGCGCGGCACCCGTGACGACCGCCGTACGGCCGCGCAGTGGTGAAGCTCCCGTCATGGGTCCACGGTAGGCACAGGGACGGATGGACCGCGCGGGATCGGGAACCCGCACGCCCGGAGCCCGTACGCCCCGAACCCGTACGTCCGAGACGACCGGCGTCCCGGACGACTTCTCGACGTGGGAGGACCCCATGGCCGTACGACACCAGCTCATCCGCCGGAGCCCCGAGGACGTCTGGGCCGTCCTCGCGGATCCCTCGCGCTACAGCGAGTGGGTGGTGGGCACCTCCGACTCGGAGCCTCTGGACGGCGACTGGCCCCAGGTCGGGTCCCGGCTGCGGTACACGGTCCGGCTCGGCCCGTGGTCGGGTCACGGCGAGACGATCGTGCGCCGCTGCGAGCCGGGGGCCGAACTGGAGCTGGAGGCCGTCGCCCAAGGCATCGGAACTGCCCGGATCGCGCTCGTCGTGAGCCCGTGGGGCGAGGAGACGCTGGTCATCTGTGACGAGCACCCGCTGCGCGGCCTGGGCGGCCGCTGGCACAACACCCTGTCCGACTCCCTGATCGAGCTCCGGCACCGGGGCATGCTCGCCCGGCTCGCCCGGACCGTGGAGAACCGACAGGGCGAGGACCGGACGGGCAGGACGGGCGGGGCCTCGCCGACCCGGGTGGTGTGACCCGTGCCGGACGCCGTGGTGATCGGAGCCGGCCCCAACGGGCTGGTCGCCGCCAATCTCCTCGCGGACGCGGGGTGGAGCGTGGAGGTCCTGGAGGAGCAGCCCGAGCCGGGGGGTGCGGTCCGCAGCGACCGCGGCGTCCACCCCGACTACGTCAGTGACGTCTTCAGCGCCTTCTATCCGCTGGCCGCCGCCTCCCCCGTGCTCGCCCGCCTCGATCTGGAACGCCACGGCCTGCGCTGGAGTCACGCCCCGCGGGTCCTGGCGCATCCGCTGCCGGACGGGCGGTGCGCGGTCCTCTCACGCGACCTGGAGGCGACCGCGGCGGGACTCGACGATTTCGCGGCGGGCGACGGCGAGGCCTGGCGGGGCATGTACGCCCTGTGGGAGCGGCTCGGCGGGGACATCGTGCGGGCTCTGTTCACCCCCTTCCCGCCCGTCCTGCCGGCGCTGCGTCTCGCCACCCGGCTGCGGCCGTCGACCGGGCTGCGGCTGGCGAGGAACCTGTCCCTGCCGGTACGCCGTCTGGGCGAGGAGGAGTTCGACGGGGAGGCGGGGCGGTTGCTGCTGGCGGGCAACGCGCTCCACGCCGACCTGGCCCCCGAGGCGGCGGGCAGCGGAGGTTTCGGCTGGCTGATGTCCATGCTCGGCCAGAGCCACGGGTTCCCCGTACCGGTGGGCGGGGCCGGGGCCCTGACCGCGACTCTGGTACGCCGCCTGGCGGGCCGCGGTGGTGCCGTGCGATGCGGAGAACGGGTCGTGTCGGTCGTCGTACGGGAGGGCAGGGCGGTCGCGGTCCGTACGGCCGGCGGGGAGGAGGTGCCCGCGCGCCGGGCCGTCCTCGCCGACGTCTCGGCACCGGCGCTCTTCGGCCGACTGGTCGCCCCCGAGCACCTGCCCGACCGGCTGCTGCGCGATCTGCGGCGCTTCCAGTGGGACTTCGCCACCTTCAAGGTCGACTGGGCGCTCGACTCCCCCGTGCCGTGGACGGCCGATGCCGCGGCCACGGCAGGCACCGTCCATCTGGCCGACGGGGTGGACGGGCTGACCCGCTTCGCCGCGCAGATCGCCACGGAGTACGTCCCCGAGGAACCGTTCGCCCTCTTCGGCCAGATGACCACCTCGGATCCGGTGCGGTCACCCGCCGGTACGGAGTCGGCGTGGGCGTACACCCACCTGCCCCAGCGCATCCGCGGCGACGCGGGACCCGACGGCATCACCGGCGTCTGGGACACGCGGGAGCGTGAGGCGATGGCGTACCGCGTCGAGGCGCAGGTGGAGCGCTACGCCCCCGGCTTCCGTGACCGCATCCGCGCCCGGCGGATCCTCGCCCCGCCGACGCTGCAGTCGATGGACGCGAACCTGCGGCACGGTGCCATCAACGGGGGTACGGCCTCGCTCCACCAACAGCTCGTGTTCCGGCCCACGCCCGGCACCGGGCGCCCGGAGACACCGGTCAAGGGCCTGTACCTGGCCTCGGCCTCGGCACACCCGGGCGGCGGCGTCCACGGCGCGCCCGGCGCCAACGCGGCCCGGGCGGCGCTGCGCCACCGCCTGCTGGGCCGAAGATGAGCCCCCGGACACCCCCGGATACGACGAAGGGCTCGCCGTCCCTACGGACAGCGAGCCCCACCGTGGACAAGACCTTCGGTCAGGTCGTCAGGTCGTACCGACGAAGAGCACGAACAGCAGCCAGACCACCGGCGCCGTCGGCAGCAGCGAGTCCAGCCGGTCCATGATGCCCCCATGGCCCGGGAGCAGCGTGCCCATGTCCTTGATACCGAGGTCGCGCTTGATCATCGACTCGCCGAGGTCACCGAGCGTCGCACTCGCCGCCACCGCAAGACCGAGCAGCAGCCCCTGCCACCATGTCCCGTCGTCGATCAGGAACTGCATGCAGAGCGCGCCCGCCGCCATCGCGAACGCCACCGCCCCCAGCAGGCCCTCGCGGGTCTTGCCGGGGCTGATCCGCGGCGCCAGCTTGTGCTTGCCGAAACGCCAGCCGATCGCGTACGCCCCGGTGTCGCTGACCACGGTCAGCAGCAGGAACGTGAGCACCCGCTGCGGCCCGTCGTCCGCGGTGAGCATCAGCGCCACGAACGTCGCCAGGAACGGCACGTAGAACGCGGCGAACACGCCCGCCGTGACGTCCTTCAGATAACCCTCGGGCGGCTCCGTCATGCGCCACACGAGGACCGCGAGGGCGGTCAGGGCCATGGCGATCCAGGCCCCCTCCGCGCCGCGGACATATCCGGCCACGACCATCGCCGCGCCGCCGATGGCGAGCGGGACGAGCGGAGCCTTGATGCCCTTGCGCTCCTGGAGACGGGTGGTGAGCTCCCACAGTCCGACCACGACGGCGACCGCTATGACCCCGACGAACGCGGCCTTCCAGATGAACAGCGACGCGATGATGACGGCGCCGAGCCCGACCCCGACTCCTATGGCCGCGCCCAGGTCGCGCCCCGCGTTCTTCTTCTGCGGAGCCCCGGGGGACGGCTGGGACGGGCTGGACATGGGCTCCTGCGGGTGCTCGTTCGGCGTCTCGTCACGGAACAGGGGACCGCTCGACTGAGCGGCCCCCCGGCCGTGGTCGTCCTGGTGATCGCCGGCGGGGACGTCGGGCACGATGGGCATGGGCCGAGTCTGCGCCGCCTGTAGCCCATCGTATGCGGGACCCGCCGGGGCAGGCCCCTGGTCGGGCCCCCAGTAGCCGGAACCGGCCGGGGCCCCCCAGGAAGAGTCGTTCATCAGACCTCGAGCAGCTCGGCTTCCTTGTGCTTGAGCAGCTCGTCCACCTGCGAGACGTACTTCGCGGTGGTGTCGTCGAGCTCCTTCTCGCCGCGGCGGCCCTCGTCCTCGCCGACCTCGCCGTCCTTGACCAGCTTGTCGATGGTCTCCTTGGCCTTGCGGCGCACGGAACGGATGGAGATCTTCGAGTCCTCGGCCTTGCTCTTGGCGACCTTGATGTACTCGCGGCGGCGCTCCTCGGTGAGCTCCGGGAACACCACACGGATGATGTTGCCGTCGTTGCTCGGGTTGACGCCGAGGTCCGAGTCACGGATCGCCTGCTCGATGTTGCGCAGCGCGCTCTTGTCGAACGGGGTCACCACCGCCATGCGCGGCTCCGGCACCGAGAACGACGCCAGCTGATTGATCGGCGTGATCGCACCGTAGTAGTCGGCCACGATCTTGTTGAACATCGCCGGGTGCGCACGGCCGGTGCGGATCGCGGCGAAGTCCTCCTTGGCGACCACGACGGCCTTCTCCATCTTCTCCTCGGCCTCGAGGAGGGTCTCTTCGATCACCACTTGCTCCTGCGTGTCGTCGCGTCTTGTCCTGCACGGTGTGCGACCGGCAGGGCTCTGTCCATCCCCTCGCGGGGAGGTACCCGGTTCGAGCCGAAGCTCAGGCCCGGGTGCCCTGGTCGCTCACGAGAGTGCCGATCTTCTCACCCTTCACCGCGCGCGCGATATTGCCCTCGGCGAGCAGTTCGAAGACGAGGATCGGGAGATTGTTGTCGCGGCACAGCGTGATGGCGGTGGCGTCGGCGACCTTGAGGTCGCGGGAGAGCACCTCGCCGTACTCCAGCGCGTCGAACTTCACCGCGTCGGGGTTGGTCTTCGGGTCGGAGTCGTAGACCCCGTCCACGCCGTTCTTGCCCATGAGCAGGGCCTCGGCGTCGATCTCCAGGGCACGCTGGGCGGCCGTGGTGTCGGTGGAGAAGTACGGCATGCCCATACCGGCGCCGAAGATGACCACGCGGCCCTTCTCCAGGTGGCGCACGGCACGCAGCGGGATGTACGGCTCCGCGACCTGGCCCATGGTGATGGCGGTCTGGACGCGGGAGTCGATGCCCTCCTTCTCCAGGAAGTCCTGGAGAGCAAGGCAGTTCATGACGGTGCCGAGCATTCCCATGTAGTCGGAGCGCGCCCGGTCCATGCCGCGGACCTGCAGCTCGGCGCCGCGGAAGAAGTTGCCGCCGCCGATCACGATCGCGATCTCCGCTCCGTCGCGGACGACTGCGGCGATCTCGCGCGCGATTTTGTGCACGACGTCGGGGTCGACGCCGAGCGCGCCGCCACCGGCGAATGCCTCGCCGGACAGCTTCAGCATGAAGCGGCCGGACTTTTTGCCGTGGATGTCGTCGCCCTGTGCGGCGGACTGGTTCATGGAGATCTCCTCGTGCACATACGACGAAGGCCATTGCCGATGGGTCCTTGCGGTTTCCCCTACGGCAATGGCCTCCTCGTCAGATCTGCGGTCGTCCTACGCGAGCGTGGACGACTGCTTCAGACCCTACCGGGGTCCGGTGTCCGTTGCGTACGGACTCAGATGCCGACCTTGATGCGCGTGAAGCGCTTCAGGGTGACGCCGGCCTCGTCCAGGATCTGCTGGACGGACTTCTTGTTGTCCAGCGCGTACGGCTGGCCGAGCAGCGTGGCGTCCTTGAAGAAGCCGTTGACGCGACCCTCGACGATCTTCGGGAGCGCGGCCTCGGGCTTGCCCTCGGCGCGGGTGGTCTCCTCGGCGACGCGACGCTCGGTCTCGACGACCTCGGCCGGAACATCCTCACGGGTGAGGTACTTCGGCGCGAAGGCGGCGATGTGCTGCGCGACACCCTTGGCGATCTCGGCGTTCTCCTTGTCGAACTCGACGAGAACACCGATCTGCGGGGGCAGGTCGGGCATGGTGCGGTGCATGTAGGCCGCGACGTAGCCGTCGGCGTACTGCGCGAAGCGGTCGAGGACGATCTTCTCGCCGAGGTTGGCGTTGGCCTCGTCGACGTACGCCTGGACCGTCTTGCCGGGCTCGATCTCGGAGGCGAGCAGCGCCTCCAGGTCGGCCGGGGAGGTGGCGGCGACGTGGGCGGCGAGCGCGTTGGCGACGGCCTGGAACTTGTCACCCTTGGCGACGAAGTCCGTCTCGCACTTCAGCTCGACGAGCACACCGGAGGTGTTGTCGTCGGCGATGACGGAGACGACGGCGCCGTTCTCGGCGGAGCGGCCCTCGCGCTTGGCGACGCCCTTCTGGCCCTTGATGCGCAGAGCCTCGACGGCCTTGTCGACGTTGCCGTCGGCCTCGTCCAGAGCCTTCTTGCAGTCCATCATGCCGGCGCCGGTGAGCTCACGGAGCTTCTTGACGTCAGCGGCGGTGTAGTTCGCCATGAGTCTGAGTTCTCTCTCGAAGTCTGAAAGATCTACGGGTGGACGGCGGGGGCTTTGTGGGCCCCCGCCGTCTACATCCGAAACAACCGGACCTGTGAAGGTCGGGCCGTGGGTCAGGCCTGCTCGGCCTCGGCGGCCGGGGCCTCGGCGGCGGGAGCCTCGACGGCCTCGGCGGCCGGAGCAGCCTCGGCGTCGGCGGCCGGAGCCTCGGCAGCGGCCTCGGCCGGCTTCTCGGCGGCCTCGCCGGCCTCGGCAGCCTCGGCAGCCTCGTCGGAGTCTGCCTTCTTCTCACCCTCGAGCAGGTCGCGCTCCCACTCGGCGAGCGGCTCGCCCGCGGCCTTCTCGCCCGGCTTCGAGTCGCCGGTCGCGGCGCCGGAACGGGCGATGAGGCCCTCGGCGACAGCGTCGGCGATCACGCGGGTGAGCAGGGTGACGGAGCGGATCGCGTCGTCGTTACCCGGGATCTTGTAGTCGACCTCGTCGGGGTCACAGTTGGTGTCGAGGATCGCGACGACCGGGATGTGGAGCTTGCGCGCCTCACCGACGGCGATGTGCTCCTTCTTGGTGTCGACGATCCAGACGGCGCTCGGCACCTTCTGCATCTCGCGGATACCACCGAGGGTCTTCTCCAGCTTGGCCTTCTCGCGGGAGAGGACCAGGAGCTCCTTCTTGGTGAGACCCGAGGCGGCGACGTCCTCGAAGTCGATCTGCTCGAGCTCCTTGAGGCGCTGCAGACGCTTGTAGACGGTGGAGAAGTTGGTGAGCATGCCACCGAGCCAACGCTGGTTGACGTACGGCATGCCGACACGCGTCGCCTGCTCGGCGATGGCCTCCTGGGCCTGCTTCTTCGTACCGACGAACATGATGGAGCCGCCGTGCGCGACGGTCTCCTTGACGAACTCGTAGGCGCGGTCGATGTACGACAGCGACTGGAGCAGGTCGATGATGTAGATGCCGTTGCGCTCGGTGAAGATGAAGCGCTTCATCTTCGGGTTCCAACGACGGGTCTGGTGACCGAAGTGGACGCCGCTCTCCAGCAGCTCCCGCATCGTGACGACGGCCATGGCCGTATCTCCTTGGTGTTCTCGGTTATGTCCTGACGCCCCGACGCGCCGTGCCACGAAGGACCGAAAAGGCGCTGCCACGACCGGTGAGGGTGGTGGCGGGGCGTGCGAAGTCGACCCGGTGACCCGGATCGCCATAGGAAGTGTACGGGACCCGGGGGGCACCGGGTGACGGCGCTGTCCACAACCGGCCGGTACTCCACAGATATCGACCATGATCCCCATGGAACGGGCGCCCGCGGGAGCGTATCCCCATGCACCTCACGACACTGCTTCTCACGGCCGCCCTGATCTGGCCCGTGGGACCACCGCGCCCCGAGATCCTCCGCGGCTGGGAACCACCGGCCGGCCCGTACGGCCCCGGCCACCGCGGCCTCGACCTGGACGCCCCACCGGGCACCCCGGTCCACGCGGCGGCGCCCGGCGTCGTCACCTTCGCGGGCCGGGTGGCCGGGCGCGGAGTCCTCACGATCACCCTGCCGGACACCGGGGACCCGCCCCTGCGCACCACCTACGAACCGGTCACCCCCACGGTCACCGTCGGCACCACGGTCACCCGCGGCCAACCGGTCGCCACCCTCACCACCCCACCGGACGACACCCCCCACTGCCCGGCGTCCTGCCTCCACTGGGGCCTCCTACGAGGCGACACGTACCTGAATCCCCTGCTCCTGCTCCGCCACGGCCCATCGAGGCTGCTGCCGGTGACAGGCCTGCCCTGACACGACACCACGACCAGAAGGGGACGTGCCCCCCATGCCTTTGGCCGAGGTGGCTTGGCCGGTGCCGGGTGATGGTCTGGCAGTGTGGCTGTCATGAGTAATGCGTGTCTGCTCGGGAGTCGGTTGGTGAGGGCACGCGTCCGTGCGACTTCTGTCGTCATCCGGTCGTGATCGGCTCGATCGACGAGCATGACTGCCCGGTGTGTGGCGAGGGTGATGAGGTTCAGCCTGATGCTGGCTGCGGTTCGTAGAAGGTTCCATCCCGGAGCAGTGCGAAGAGAACGTCCGCCCCCCGTCGGGCGAGGGGTGAAGCCAGCACTCGAGCCCCTCATCAGCGGTCCGTCGATGCCTCCGGCCCCGGTGACCCCGCCCCCTGGATCATGAACAACGAGAGGGGAAGTCATGCCGGACCCGAAGGCCGGAGGCCCCATTGCAGAGCCAGGAAAACGGTGACGGGGGGCGGGGCCCCGGGGGTCAGGAGCTGACGCCGCGGAGTGCCATGGAGACCGCCGCGTCCGCGATGGTGTCAGGGTCCTCCGCCGCCCCGAGCTCGATGCGGCGGACGGCCGCGTCGACGACGCCCTGGAGGAGCATCGCGCCGAGGCGGGGTTCGGCCTGGCCCAGGTCCGCGAGGGCCTCGACGATCATGGCGACGAGTCCGCCGTGGGCGGCGCGGATCTTCTCTCGGGCGCCGTTGTCGAGCTCGCTCGCGGAGATGGCGACGACCGCCCGGTGGCGCCGGTCCCCCACCAGTTCCAGTTGCTTGCGTACGTACGCCTCGACCTTGCCCTCAGCCGTGTCGGCCCGGGCCATCGCCGTCTCGACCTCGGCCGCCCACACGGGGAAGTCGACGGCGCACAGCTCCTCGACGACGGCCGCGCGGGAGCGGAAGTACTCGTACACCGAGGAGCGGGCCAGGCCCGTACGCTCGGCGAGGGCGGGGAAGGTCAGCGCTTCCGTACCGCCTTCGGACAGCAGGGATCGCGCGGCGTCCAGCAGGGCGCCGCGCTGCATCGTCCGGTGCTCGGCCACACTGGCCGCTCGAATCCTGGGCACGGCTCCACTGTACGACCGGCCTCGTGGCGTCAGCGTCCTACATCGGCCAGCTTGGCGCGCAGCTGCAGGACCGACTTGGTGTGGATCTGGCTGACCCGGCTCTCGGTGACGCCGAGGACGTTGCCGATCTCGGCGAGGGTGAGGCCCTCGTAGTAGTAGAGGGTGACGACGGTCTTCTCGCGCTCGGGGAGGGTGTTGATGGCCCGGGCGAGCAGCCGTCTCAGCTCGCGGTCCTCGGCGACCTCGACCGGGTTGTCGGCGGCGGTGTCCTCCAGCGTGTCCATGAGCGACAGCCGGTCGCCGCCCTCGCCTCCGACGTGTAGCAGCTCTTCGAGTGCCACGACGTTCGCCAGGGACAACTGGCTGAAAACCGCGTGCAGTTCCTCCAGGGCGATGCCCATCTCGGCGGCGACCTCGGTCTCGGAGGGGGTTCGTCGCAGCTGTGCCTCGAGGGTGGCGTAGGCGCGCTCGACGTTGCGTGCCTTCTGGCGCACGGAGCGGGGAATCCAGTCCAGCGCCCGAAGTTCGTCGATCATGGCGCCGCGGATGCGGGTGATGGCGTAGGTCTCGAACTTGATCGAGCGTTCGACGTCGAACTTCTCGATGGCGTCGATCAGTCCGAAGACTCCGGAGGAGACGAAGTCGGCCTGTTCCACATTGGACGGCAGTCCGACGCTGACGCGGCCGGCGACGTACTTGACGAGTGGGGAGTAGTGGAGGATCAGCTGTTCCCGCAGACGCTCGTCGCCCGTGTCCTTGTACGACCGCCACAGCTCGTCGAGCGATGTCGGTGCGGGCGGTCGCACGGTGCCCCGGGCTGCTGGGGGCACCGCAGCGCGGTCAGACCCGGAGGTGTGCTGGGGCATGCGTTGCCTTGAGCCGTTCTGCTGTGGAGTGAGTCGGTGGGTGTGTCCGGTAGGGGGTCCTGGCGAGCGTAGCGTGACTGGACTGTCGCGGTGAGCGATCCTCCGTGGATCGCGTCGGCCGGGGTGGGTGCCCTCGTCCACACCTTCGAACCCTGGTCGTGGCGCGTGCCGGCTCCTCGGGTGCGGTCGAGAGGGCTGGGGTGTTCATCGACATCACCTTTTCACCCGAATGCCCCAGGTCAAGGACCGCCTCGCCGCGCGTTCGCCCCTTCTGTGGGCTTGTTCGTCAACTGCCAGTCACCGCCTTGCCGTTCGACGTACCCCAGGGAGTGGAGTTCGTACAGTCGGGCGAGGGTGTCGTCGGGGGTGGTTCCGGCTCGGTCGGCGATCTCGGGTACGGGTGCGGGGCGGCCGGCGGGGAGGGCTTCGAGGACGCGGGCGGTGTGTGGGCCGAGGAGGTCCCTGGGCAGGACGGGTCCTCGGCGGGTGGGGGCGAGTTGCCCCATGTCGCCGACGAGTTCGATCACTTCGGCGGCGTCGGTGACGAGGGTGGCCTCGCCGCGGAGGAGTTCGTGGACGCCTGCGGAGAGGCCGCTGGTGGCGGGGCCGGGGATGCCCATGGTGTGGCGGCCGAGTCGATGGGCGCTGCGGGCGGTGACGAGGGATCCGCTGCGGTACTGGGCCTCGACGACGACGGTGCCGCGGGTGAGTGCGGCGATGACGCGGTTACGGAGGATGAATCTGCTCGGTGTGGGGTGGCTGCCTGGCGGTAATTCCCCGACGACGAGGCCTTGTTCGGCGATGCGTCCGATGAGTCCGGCGTGGCCGCGGGGGTAGGGGACGTCGACACCGCAGGCGAGGACGGCGACGGTCGCGCCCTGTGCGGCGAGGGCGCCTCTGTGGGCGGCGCCGTCGATGCCGAAGGCTGCGCCGGAGACGACGACCCAGCCGTGTTCGGCGAGTCCGGAGGCGAGGGTGGTGGCCATGTGCGCGCCGTAGGGGGTGCAGGCGCGGGCGCCGACGACGGCGACGGAGCGCAGTGCCCAGGTCCGCAGGTCGGCGGGGCCGCGGATCCAGAGTCCGATGGGGCGGGCGTCGCCGAGGTCGTCGAGCTGTCGGGGCCATTCGGTGTCGCCGGGGACGACGAGTCGGCCGCCGTGCCGGGCCGCGGCGTCGAGGTCTCGTCGTGGTTCGACGGCGGCGGCGCGTCGTCGCCATCCGTCGACGCGTTTCTCCCCGGTGCCCGGGAAGGGGGCGGGGCCGGTGTCGGGGTGGGTGTCGTGATGGGGTTCGGCGGGGTCGCGGAGGTGTCGGAGGAAGCCGGCGGCGCCGTATCGGCGGAGCCAGCGGCCGGCGTGTTCGTCGCCGGGTTCGACGATGCGGGTGAGTGCGGCGCGGGCGAGGCGTTCTTCGTCCGGGGTGGCGTGGGGTGTTTCTTCCGTGGTGCGTTCTCGCGGCGGGGTCATGCGAGGTCCCCCGCTCCGACGGGGACGCCGCGGGCGATGCCGGTGCGCAGTTGGAGGGCGAGGTCGACGTCGTGGGCGTCGGGCCGGTCGTGTCCGGCGAGGTCGGCGACGGTCCAGGCGACGCGGAGGACGCGGTCGAGGCCGCGTGCGGTGAGGAGTCCGCGTTCGATGTCGCGTTCGGCGGCGGCGAGGGCTCCTGGGCCGACGCTGTAGCGGGTACGTAGTTCGTGGCCGGGGACTTCGCTGTTGACGTTCCAGGGGGTGTCGGCGAGGCGGGCCGCGGCGCGGGCGCGGGCTTCGCGGACGCGGTCGGCGACGGTGGCGGTGGGTTCGCCGCGGCCGCCTTGTCCCAGGAGGTCGGATCGGGTGACGGGTTCGGCTTCGACGCGCAGGTCGATGCGGTCGAGGAGGGGGCCGGAGAGTCGTGCCTGGTAGCGGCGGATGAGGGAGGAGGGGCATTCGCATCCGGCGCCGTGCAGGGTGTGTCGTCCGCAGGGGCAGGGGTTGGCCGCGAGGGCGAGCAGGAAGCGGGCGGGGAGGCGGACGACTCCGGCGGCGCGGGCGACGACGACGTGTCCGGATTCGAGGGGCTGGCGCAGGGCGTCGAGTGCTTTTCCGGAGAATTCGGGAGCTTCGTCCAGAAAGAGCACACCTCGGTGAGCGAGGGAGACGGCTCCGGGGCGTGGGAGGCCGTTGCCGCCGCCGACGAGGGACTGCATGGTCGCGGAGTGGTGGGGTGCGCAGTAGGGGGCGCGGCGGACGAGGGGTTCGCCGGGCGGGAGGATGCCGGCGACGGAGTGGACGGCGGTGACTTCGAGCGACTCCTGTCGGGTGAGCGGAGGGAGGATGCCGGGGAGCCGTTCGGCGAGCATGGTCTTTCCGGCGCCGGGTGGCCCGGAGAGCAGGAGGTGGTGGCTGCCGGCGGCGGCGACCTCCAGGGCTCGGCGGGCGGTGTGCTGTCCGGCGACGTCGGCGAGGTCGGGTCCGTCGGCCGGGTCGGCGGCGAGGCCGGTGCCGACGCCCGCGCCGGGGACGAGGAGTCCGGCGAGCATGGCGTCGGGGCGGCCTTCCTCTGCGGGTTCCTCCTCGGGGACGGGTTCGTCGGTGAGGACGGCGATGAGCTGGCGCAGGCTGCGGACGCCGAGGACCGATACGCCGGGGACGAGGGCGGCTTCGCCCGCGGTCTGCTCGGGGACGACGACCTGGTGGTAGCCGGCTTCGGCGGCGGCGAGGACGGCGGGCAGGACGCCGCGGACGGGCCGGACGCGGCCGTCGAGGCCGAGTTCGCCGATGAGGACGAGGTCGGCGATGACCCTGGGGTCGATGCGCTCGGCGGCGCCGAGGACAGCCGCGGCGACGGCGAGGTCGAAGCCGGAGCCGCTCTTGGGGACGGAGGCGGGGCTGAGTCCGACGGTGAGTTTCTTCTGGGGCCATTCGGCGTCCGAGTTGACGATGGCGGCGCGGACGCGGTCGCGGCTTTCGGTGAGGCTCTTGTCCGGGAGTCCGACGAGGGTGAAGGCGGCCACTCCGGGTTCGAGGTCGGCCTGGACCTCGACGACGACGCCTTCCACGCCGACGAGGGCGACGGAGCAGGTGCGGGCGAATCCCATCTCAGGCCACCCCCTGGGCGTGGGTGACGACGGGGGCGCCGCGGCGTGGCAGGACGATGCCGATCAGATCGATGCGGACGCCGCCGTCGGGCGGTGGGCCACCGTGGCGGTCGAGCCAGCAGGCGGCGAGTTGTTTGAGCCGGTCGGCCTTGGTGGGGGTGACGGCGGCCATGGGGTGCTCGAAGGCGCCTTCGCGGCGTGTCTTCACCTCGCAGATGACGACGGTGTCGCCGTCGCGGGCGACGATGTCGATCTCGCCGGTGCGGCCGCAGCGCCAGTTGCGTGCGAGGACGGACATGCCGCTCTCGGTGAGCCGTCGGACGGCCAGCTCTTCTCCGTACCGTCCGAGTGCGTTCGTCGCGTTCGTCGTGGTCGTCGCGGTCGTCGTGTGGGCCGGGTGTGTGGGGCTGGCCGGGCCGGTCGCGTGGGTCGGGTTCATTCGGTACCACCTCCGGTACCGACTGTGACGTTCCGCGACGCTCCGTGTGGATCATGGTGGACAGTTACCCACCTGTGGATAACCGCCTCACCTTTGCGGGTGGTTTCGGGTGCGGGATCAGCTGCCCGGGAGCTCCAGGTCGCTCTTGTTGAGCTCCTCGATGTTTACGTCCTTGAACGTCAGCACCCGGACCTGCTTGACGAACCTGGCCGGCCGGTACATGTCCCAGACCCAGGCGTCGGCCATGGACACTTCGAAGAACACCTCGCCCTGGACCGAGTGCACCTGCATCTCGTAGTCGTTGGTGAGGTAGAACCGCCGCTCGGTCTCGATCACATATTTGAACAGCCCGACGACGTCGCGGTACTCCCGGTAGAGCTTCAGCTCCATCTCGGTCTCGTACTTCTCGAGGTCCTCGGCGCTCATGGCATGTTCCCCTTCAGCCGTGCGTCCACCTATTGTGCGCCAGCCGCTCGCACCGCTAAACGATTTCCGGGGCGAGCACCACCGGCGCACTCGGCGGTCCCTCGTCGAGCAGTCTGTGGAGCAGCTCGGCGAGTCTGGTCGGATACACCGTCTCACGCGCCGCCGACAGTTCGGCGGAGGTCCACCACCTCAGGCCCGCGACGCTGCGCGCCTCCAGCTCGGTGAGCGCGGTCGGGGCCGTCGCGGTCTGGGTGGTTCGTGCCAGGTAGTACCACTCGTCCTGGTCCCAGCGGCGCCCGTCGAAGGGGAAGGAACAGATCCGCTGCCAGACGACCGGCCCGAGGTCGACCTCGGTGATGCCGGTTTCCTCGGCCAGCTCGCGCAGTGCCGCCTCCTCGTGGGTCTCGTCGCCCTCCAGACCGCCGCCGGGCGTGAACCACCAGGTCTGGGCCGGGTCGTCGGGCTCGTACCCGTGCAGGAGGAGGATGCGGTCGTCGGGGTCGAGCAGGACGACCCGCGCCACCCGCCGCAGCCTCGCTGCCTCAGCCGGCTCGGCCGGCTCGGCCGGCTCGGCCAAGCCTTCCGTACCCGTCATGTGCTCACCGTCTCCTTGCCGGACCCACCGCCGGGCCGTCCGCCGGGCCGTCCGCCGGCCCCACCACCGGACCCGCCGGACCCGCCACCGGGCCGTCCGCCCAGCCGCTGCGCCAGCGGCCCGTACGCGGCCCCGGCCAGGATCAGTACACACCCGCCGACGATCGCGTAGAAGAGCGGCTTCACGGGCCCGGGCCGGGAGACCCCGCCCGGCAGCGCCGCGAAGCCCTCCGGCCGTGCCAGGACCCCGTCCATGGGCCAGGCGAGGGCATCGACGCGGGCGGTGACGGCGGAGCGCGGCACGGAGCCCTGGCCGGCCTCCTGGAGGTGGACCCGGGAGTCGAGGGAGTTGTGCCGCTCGTCGCCGAGGAGGAAGAGGTTCCCCTCCGGCACGGCGGCGGAGAACTTCTGCCCCGAGGCGGGGGCTCCGGGGCGCAGGTACGTCTCCTCGACGGCCGTGCCGTTGACCGTGAGCCGCCCGTCGGCGTCGCAGCAGGTGACCGTGTCACCGCCGATGCCGACGACCCGCTTGAGCATCGGCATGTCGCCCCACAGCGGGTCCCTGAAGACGACGATGTCGCCTCGTCGGACCTCGTCACCGTCGATGCGCTGGGCGAGGACCTTGGAGCCGACGGCCAGGGTCGGGGTCATCGAGTCGCTGGGCACGGTGTACGGCTGGTAGAGCACGGCTCCCCAGGCGAATCCGCCGAGGAAGAGCACACAGCCGACGGCCACGGCCAGCCCCGACAGCACGCTGCCGAGGCGGCCGCGGCCGCCGTCCGTTCGTATGGTTCCGCTCATCCCAGCGCTCCCCACCCTCAAGGTCGGTTCGTCGATCTGGGACGGCACCCTACCCGCGCGTTCCTACTCGGCGGTATGCCGGGACGCGAGCCTCTTCCTGCGCCACAGCACCAGCGGCAGGGCGCCGGCGAGTCCGGCCGCGCCGGGGGCCACGGCCAGTGCCTGGCTCAGCCCGGGCTGGTCGAAGGTGTCCGGCACGGGCAGCGTCGACCAGCGGGTGACGGGCCAGGCCACGACGACCGCGCGGCCGACGACCTCGTCGTTCGGGACGGTGCCGGCGCCCGGGAGGTTCTGGTGGTAGCGCGAGTCCAGGGAGTTCTGCCGGTTGTCGCCCATCACCCAGATGCTGCCCTCGGGGATGGTGATCGGCCCGAAGGGCTTGTCACCGCAGGGCGAGGAGCCGGGGTAGATGTACGCGGCCTCCTCCAGGGTCTTGCCGTTGAGGACGACCTTGCCGCCCTCCTTGCAGGAGACCGTGTCACCGCCCACCGCGATGACCCGCTTGATCAGGTCCTTCTCCGCCGGGTCGGGCATCAGGCCGATCCAGCTCAGGACCGTCTGCAGGGCGTTCGGCTCGGTGGTGGGCTCGCCCTCCAGCCAGCCGCCCGGGTCGTGGAAGACGACGACCTCGCCGCGCTCCGGCTCGGCGCCGAACCATGGGGTCAGCTTGTCCACCAGGACCCGGTCACCGCGCTGCAGCGTGTTCATCATCGAGTCGGAGGGGATCGAGAACGCCTGCATGAGGAAGGTCTTGATCCCCAGCGCGAGCAGCAGCGCGATACCGATGAGCAGGGGCAGTTCCTTCCAGAAGGAACGCTGCTTCTTCGGGCCGGGGCCGGTCTGCCCCGCCTGCCCGTCCTCGCCCGCGCCGTCGCCCCCGCCCTCGCCGTCAGCGGGGTCCGCGGGGTCGGCGTCCCGCCGCCCGGAGGAGTCGTCCCTCATGGCCACCGACGACTCGGCGAGCCGCTCAGGCCTCTCCTCCGGCTCGCCGTGTCCGGATCGTGCGCCGACGGCCACATCCCCCACATCCACTCCTCACTCCGTGCACATGCCTGCCCCAGAACAGGGACAGGCCCACCACTCCCATAACGAGCGGGAGTTCCGCAGGGGTCGGGAGCCAGGGCAATCCGTTCAGATTCCGCGAGGACACACTATGCGACGCGCCGTGCGCGGACACAGATCCCGAACGACCGTCCGGTACGGCCGCGAACGTGTCCGGCTCCTCCAGTCGGCGCCAGTGCCCGACAGGCCAGGCGATCACGACGGCCCGGCCCACCACGTCCTCCTCGGAGATCGTGCCCCGGTCCTTCTCGTCGAGGTGGAAACGGGAGTCGGCGGAGTCCGACCGGTGATCGCCCAACACGAAGATCCGGCCGGGCGGCACCTTCACCTCGAACTTGATCTTCGAGGGCTCGTTCCCCGGGTGCAGATACGGTTCGTCCAGCGGTACGCCGTTGACGGTGATCCGGCCGTTCTCACCGCAGCACGCGACCGTGTCGCCGCCGACCGCGACGACCCGTTTGATCAGGTCCTGCTCGTCGGCCGAGGGCAGCAGCCCGATGAAGGTCAGGGCCTGCTTGACCTGCTTGACGCCGACCGGGTCCTCGGCGGCCGGAGCCGGGTCCTGCTGGAGCCAGTTCCCGGGGTCCTTGAAGACGACGACGTCACCGCGCTGCGGCTTGGAGCCGAACCAGGGGGTGAGCTTGTCGACCAGGACCCGGTCGTCGATCCTGATCGTCTGCTCCATCGAGCCGGACGGGATGACGAAGGCCTGGACGAGGAACGTCTTCAGGACGAGTGCGATCAGCAGGGCGACGGTGATCAGGAGCGGGATCTCCTTGACCGCGGAACGCTGTCGCCTGCGCTTGACCTTGCGGGCGAGCCTGCGCCGCTCCGCCCGGCCGGGCAGTGGACGGCCGCCGTGCGTGGACCGTGTGCCGGTGGGCAGCCGGGAGTCGGCGCGGTGTCCGGCCGGCCTGCCCCGGTTACCCATGTCCACCCGCCACAGGAGCGGGTACGGCGTCGAAGGCGCCCGTCTCCGGCACCCCGGACCAGCGGCCGAAGGGCCAGCCGATCCAGTCCGCGCGGCCGATCACGCGCTCCACGGGCACCATGCCGCCACCCGGTTGCCCGAGATGGTCGCGGGAGTCGCTGGACTGGCTGCGGTGGTCGCCCATCACCCACAGGGTGCCCTGGGGGACGACGATGTCGAAGGGGACCTTCGAGGGGGCGTCGCCCAGCAGCACGTACCGCTCCTCGACGGGCACGCCGTTGACGGTCAGCCGGCCGTCCCCGTCGCAGCAGACGACACGGTCGCCTCCCACGCCCACGACCCGCTTCACGAAGTCGGTCTCGGCGGGCTCCGCGAGTCCGAGGGCCGCGGCCGCGCCGTGCAGCAGGCCGGTGACCGGGTTCTCCTCGGGGGCCTCCTGGAGGAAGGACCCCGTGCCGTCGAAAACGATGACGTCACCGCGGCGCGGCTGGTCGCCGAAACGGTACGCCAGCTTGTTCACGAGGATCCGGTCGCCCACCCGGAGGGTGGGCTCCATCGAGCCGCTGGGGATCAGGAAGGGCTGTGTCACGAAGTGGCTCAGGAGCAGCAGGAAGACCACGCAGACGCCGCCCACGACGCCCGTACGACGCCACGACCACCCGGAAATACGCGCGGAGCGCGACCGCTCCTCCGTCTCGGAGGAGCGGTCGCGCTCCGTGTGCTGTGCTTCGGTGTCCATCGGGGGCAGAGCCTATCCGGCCGCCCTGAGAGTCATCGCTCCGAAGCCCCGCGCGATCGGTGAGCCGGAGCTCACCTGTCGCGCTTCTCCTTGATCTTGGCAGCCTTGCCGCGCAGCTCGCGCAGGTAGTAGAGCTTGGCGCGACGGACGTCACCGCGGCTGACGAGCTCGATCTTCTCGAAGATCGGGCTGTTCACCGGGAAGGTGCGCTCGACGCCGACGGAGAACGAGACCTTGCGGACCGTGAAGGTCTCGCTGACGCCCGAGCCCTGGCGGCGGATGACGACACCCTTGAACTGCTGGATACGGGAGCGGTTGCCTTCGATGACGCGCACGTGGACGTTCACCGTGTCGCCGGGGCGGAAGGCGGGGAGGTCGGTGCGGAGCGAAGCCGCGTTGACCGTGTCGAGCAGGGAGGCCATGGTGGTCTCTTTCCTCGCTGATGCCACAGGTCATCAGCGGAACGTTCGAAAAGGAGATGAAGCGCCGTGCGTGCCGTGCGGGCGTCGTCCCCCTGTGGCAGGGGCGCTCGCCGGACACACAGCAGCGGCCTATTCTTCCACGGCGTCGGGCCTGCGCCAAAATCGGCCGCCCGGCTCGGGGGACCAGCCCATCATGGAGAGGATCTCCCGGTCCTTCTTGTCGAAGACCGAAGGGTCGCAGCGTTCGATCAGGTCCGGCCGGTTGGCCGCCGTACGACGGAAGGCCTCGTCGCGGCGCCAGCGCGCGATCTTGCCGTGGTGCCCGCTGAGGAGGACGTCGGGGATGGCGCGGCCGCGCCACTCGGGGGGCTTGGTGTAGACGGGGCCTTCCAGGAGGTTGGCCATGGCTCCGGGGGCGAAGGAGTCGTCGCGGTGGGACTCGGCGTTGCCGAGGACGCCGGGCAGCAGTCGGGCCACGGCCTCCGTGATCACCAGGACGGCGGCCTCCCCGCCGGCCAGGACGTAGTCGCCGATGGAGACCTCGTACACCGGCATACGGGTCGCGTACTCGTCGATGACGCGCCGGTCGATGCCCTCGTAGCGGGCGGGCGTGAAGATCAGCCAGGGGCGCTCGGAGAGCTCGACGGCGAGTTCCTGGGTGAAGGGGCGTCCGCTGGGCGTGGGGACGACGAGGACGGGGCCGTGTGCGCCCGCCTCGAAGCCGTCGGCGAGGGTCTGGTCGAGGGCGTCGCCCCAGGGCTCGGTCTTCATGACCATGCCGGGGCCGCCGCCGTAGGGGGTGTCGTCGACCGTGTTGTGCCGGTCGTAGGTCCACTCCCGCAGGTGGTGGACGTGGACGTCGAGTTGTCCACGCGCGCGTGCCTTGCCGACGAGGGAGACGTTCAGCGGTTCCAGGTACTCGGGGAAGATCGTGACGACGTCGAGCCTCATGCGCCCTCGTCCTTGGAGGATGCCTGGTCCTTGGCGGAGTCTTCGTCCTCGGAGGAGTCCTCGTCCCGGGAGGAGACGATCTCGGCGCGGTCGTCGATCAGACCGGGGGGCGGGTCGATGACGGCCCGCTGCTGCTCCAGGTCGATGTCGGTGACGATCTCCTCGACGAACGGGATCATCAGCTCGGTGCCGTCGGGCCGCTCGACGATGAAGAGGTCCTGGGACGGCAGGTGGGTGATCTCGGTGATCCGGCCGATCTCGGTGCCGTCGGCGAGCACGACGTCCAGGTCCATGAGCTGGTGGTCGTAGTACTCGTCCTCGCCCTCCGGCTCCTCGTCGGGGTCGACGTCGGCGATCAGCAGGGTGTTGCGCAGGGCCTCGGCCGCGTTGCGGTCGCGTACGCCCTCGAAGCGCAGCAGCAGCCGGCCGCTGTGCACCCGGCCGGTCTCGATGGTCAGCGGCCCGGTGGAGGCCGGGTCGGTGGCCAGGACGGCTCCGGGCGCGAGCCTGAGCTCGGGCTCGTCCGTACGGACCTCGACGGTGACTTCGCCCTTGATGCCGTGGGCGCGGCCGATCCGCGCGACTACCAGCTGCACGACTTCATTCTCTCCTGTCCGACGACGACGGGCCGGGGCGGACCCGAAGGCCCTCCCCGGCCCGTGCCGGTGTGTCCAACTCGTTCAGCGGACCTGGTCCACGTCGACGAGGTCGACGCGGATGCCACGGCCGCCGATGGCGCCCACGACGGTACGCAGCGCACGCGCGGTGCGGCCGTTGCGGCCGATCACCTTGCCGAGGTCGTCGGGGTGGACCCGGACCTCGAGCACGCGACCGCGGCGCAGGTTGCGCGAGGCGACCTGCACATCGTCAGGGTTGTCGACGATGCCCTTCACGAGGTGCTCGAGAGCCTCCTCGAGCACGATCAGGCCTCGGTCGACTCGGTGGACGCGACCTCGGCCTCGTCCGCCTTCTTGTCGGCCTTCTTCGCCTTCGGGGTGATGGCCTCACCCTTGGCGTCGTCACCCTCGAGGGTCTTGGCGAACACGTCGAAGGAGGCGCGCTTGTCCTCCTTCGTCGCCGGCTGCAGCAGCGGCGCCGGGGCCGGAAGGCCCTTGTGCGCCTGCCAGTCGCCGGTGAGCTTCAGGATGGCGAGGACCGGCTCGGTCGGCTGGGCGCCGACGGACAGCCAGTACTGCGCACGCTCCGAGTCGACCTCGATCTTCGACGGGTTGTACGTCGGGTGGTAGAGGCCGATCTCTTCGATCGCGCGGCCGTCACGACGGGTGCGCGAGTCGGCGACGACGATGCGGTAGTGCGGCTGGCGAATCTTGCCGAGGCGCTTGAGCTTGATCTTGACTGCCACTGGAGTGGTGTCTCCTGGTCTTGACGTGGTTGGGCACATGAGATGCCACGTGGGGTTGCGGTACTCGGGTGCCCGATGGACGCGTCAGCCGGAGGAGAGAGGGGTCCTGTGCGACTGTCGAGTACAGCTAGCCATTGTGCCACACGCCGGTGGCGGGCCCGACCCGGGCCGGGCACCGGCTCATCTCGCCGCACCCACCGTTTCCGGGATACGGAAGGGCTTGCCGCAGCCACCGCAGACGATGGGTGCCTGGGCGAGGACGGAGGGGACCACGCGGACGTTGCGGCCGCAGTCGCAGACGGCCTTCACGCGGACGCCGCCGCCCGAGGAGCCGTGGCGCGCGGCGGGGCCGCGGAAGGAGCGCTTGGTGTCGGCGGCCGTCGCGACGGTGTGGGCCTTGAGGGCGCGCTGGAGTCGCTCGATCGTGGGCCGGTACCGGCGCTTCGCCTCGGGGTTGAGCGTGACCAGGGAGAAGCCGCTGCTGGCGTGCGGCTCCTCGGCGTGGTCGAGGCCCATCTCCTCGGCGATCGCCAGGAATCTGCGGTTGTGGTAGCGGCCGGCGCGCGAGGTGTCGCGGACTCCTCGGGCGGCGGCGATGCCGTGGACTGCCTCGTGGAGCAGTCGCTCGAAGGAGAGCTCGGCGCCGCAGGCGGACGAGGACTCTCCGATCAGGGACTCGGGCGCGGCAAGATCCGGCAGTTCGGGGTGGTGCCGCTGAATGTCGGCCCACGCCTGTGCCAGCTCTGCGGCGAGAACAGGTGGTGTCGTGCTCACGTCGCGTACAACGAGCCGATGTGCTCCCGGGTTCCATTACGGGGCATCCCAAATAATTTGCACGTACCCGTCAGTTGCCGTTCATGCGTCCGGACGAGGGCCAGTGCGCCGAACTGCGGAGAAGGCTCGCAGCTCGCGGCAAGCTGGTGCGTAGCGCCGCATACGCGTCGGCGTACGGGGGTCGCCTACACCGGTGGCCGACAGCGGTGACGGGCAACGCCCCGGGGCCGACGCGGGGAGAGTACCGGGTCCCGGCGCAAGGCGGCGCACCGGCCCCGCCCCGAAGGGGAAGTGGTCCGGTGCGAGCACTGGACGTGGGGACGGATGCGCAGTTCCCTGACATACGGGGGGATGCGGGCGCACGTACACGGGGGCCGTCGACCAGGTACTGATTGGGGCGCTTTCCATGACACCTACGCTCGTCCGGCACGACCCCGCGCGCGATTGGGCCGAGATCCAGGAGCGGATGCTCGTGCCGCTCTACGAGGCGGTGTACGACCGTCTCGCCGTGGGCGGCGGCTCCCGGGTCCTGGGGCTCGACTGCGGGTCGGGGCTCGCGCTGCTGATGGCGGCCTCGCGGGGCGCGCGGGTCACCGGCGTGGACCGGGACCACGCGCGCGTGGAGCTGGCCAGGGAGCGGCTGCCGGAGGGTGCGGGGCACGCGGTGGTCGAGGGCGATCCGGCGGACGTGTCGGACATCGCGGGCGACGCCGGTGGCCCGTCCCGTACCCCGTACGACGTGATCACGGCCTTCCACCCCTCGGCGGGGCTCGGCCGGGCGCTGGCGGCCGTCACTCCTCTGGCGCAATCGGGCACGGCGATCGTGCTCGCGGGCTGGGGGCCGCCCGAGCGGTGCGCGACGGCGTCGGTGCTGCGGGTCGCGGGCCGGCTGGCCGGCTGGCGCCCGGCGCTCCGTGACGACCTGGAGGACGTGGTGGCGCGGGCCGGTCTGAAGCCGGACGGCTCGGGCCGGGTGTCCTGCCCGTTCGGCTACGCGGATCAGGACAGTGCGGTGCGGGGGCTGCTGTCGACGGGCGAGTTCGACGCGGCGGTCCGGGCGACGGACCCGTCCCAGGTCGAGAAGGAGATCACGGAGGCTCTGGTTCCGTACGTCCGCGGGGACGGGACGGTGTGGATGCCGAACGTCTTCCGCTACCTGCTCGCCCGCGTCCCCTAGGCGACGAGCGACGGGCGCCTATCGGGATGCTTCGCCACGCGCGCGTGGCGAGGCATCCCGCGCGAGCACGAGCGCCGGGGGCGAGCCCGAGTGCACGGGCCACGGGCCGGGGTCTATGTGTCCTTCGCCAGGCGGGTGATGCCGGCGGCGCGGTAGGCGGCGTCCTCCTCCAGGGTTTCCTCGGCCAGGAGGGCGGTCGCCAGGGCGTCGAGCCTGTCGCGGTTCTCGCGGAGTTGGCGGACCGCGCTCTCGTAGCACTCGTCGACGATCCGGCGCATCTCCTCGGCGACCGTGTCGAGTGTCGCCGGGGCCGCCGAGAGGCCGTACGCCTGCTGTGCGTCGCCGGGGATGGCGGTGAGGCGGCCGACGAGTTCGCTCATGCCCCAGCGTCCGGCCATGCCGCGGGCGATGTGGGTGACCTGTTCGAGGTCGCTCTCGGAGCCGGTGGTGATGACGCCGAAGACGACCTTCTCGGCGGCCATTCCGCCGAGCGCGCCGATGATCCGGCCGCGCAGGTACTCCTCCGTGTACGCGTACTTGTCGGCGTCGGGCGTCGACAGCGTGACGCCGAGGGCCCGGCCGCGCGGCACGATGGTGATCTTGCGGACGGGGTCGGCGCCGGGCTGGAGCATGCCGAGCAGGGCGTGGCCGCTCTCGTGGTAGGCCGTGCGGCGCCGCTCCTCCTCGGGCATGACCAGGGGGCGTTCCGCGCCGAGCTGGACCTTCTCCAGGGCGTCGGAGAGGTCGGACTGGGTGACCGTCTTCTGCTGGCGTTTGACGGCGAGGAGCGCGGCCTCGTTGGCGAGGTTGGCGAGTTCCGCGCCGGTCATGCCAGGGGTGGTACGGGCGACGCGGCCCAGGTCGACGTCCTGGGCGAGCGGGATCTCCCGGGTGTGGATCCTGAGGATGGCCTCGCGGCCCCCGCGGTCGGGCGGGTTCACATGGACGATCCGGTCGAAGCGGCCGGGCCGGGTCAGCGCCGGGTCGAGGACGTCGGCGCGGTTGGTGGCGGCGAGGACGATGACGCCCTCGGAGCCGGTGAAGCCGTCCATCTCGGTGAGGATCTGGTTGAGCGTCTGCTCGCGTTCGTCGTGTCCGCCCATGCCCGAGCCGGCGCCGCGGGCGCGGCCGATGGTGTCGATCTCGTCGATGAAGATGATCGCCGGGGCGACCTTGCGGGCCTCGGCGAAGAGTTCCCGTACCCGTGAGGCGCCGACGCCGACGATCATCTCGATGAACTCCGACGCCGAGGCGGAGAAGAACGGCACCCCGGCCTCGCCGGCGACGGCTCGCGCGAGGAGTGTCTTTCCGGTTCCCGGCGGGCCGGCGAGGAGCACGCCGCGCGGCATCTTGGCGCCCATGGCGCGGTAGGCGGAGGGGTTCTTGAGGAAGTCGACGACGTCGTTGAGCTCGCCCTCGACCTCGTCGATGCCGGCCACGTCCTCGAAGGTGGTGCGCTTGGCGCCGGGTTCGAGCTCGACGGGCTTGGGCGGGGTCTTGCGTCCGAGCATGCCGCCGGCGCCGCCCATGCCGGAGCTCATCCGGCGGGAGATGAAGATCCACAGGGCGACGAGCAGCAGCATGGGTGCGAGCGAGATGAGCAGGTTGGCGAGGAAGCTGCGCTCCCGGACGACGGGCTCGGCGGTGACGGTGACGCCCTTCGCGGTGAGCTCGTCCCAGAGTTTGTCGTCGGCGAAGGCGGGCCGTTGGGTGACGAACTTGGTGTAGTCGCCCTTGCCGCCGTTGGGCAGGGCTTGTTCGTTCTTCAGCTCGCCCTGGATGGCGTCGCCCTTGGAGTAGATCTTGGTGACGTTGCCCGCGGTCACCTGCTTGCTGAATTCGGTGTACGAGATCGTCGGCTCGTCGCCCCGGTTGAAGAACGACAGCACGAGGTTGGCGAGGAGGTAGACGATCAGCGCGGTGAGGACGAGCCCTCCCCAGCCGCCGGGCATCTTTCTCTTCGGCGGCTGGGGAGGCGGGGCCCCTTCCGAGCGCCAGGGCTGGTCGGTCCGGTCGCGCGGAGGTACGGAGTTGGGCACGCTGCTCTCCTCATACCGACGTCAGGCCCGGCCCCCAGTATCGGAAAGGCCGACATCCTCGGCATTTCAGGCGGGGTGAAGGAGTGAAAAGGGGCCCGGGGCGGTTTCGCACCGCCCCGGGCCCCTCCATGGGACCTGCTCAGCCCATGAACTTCTTGAACTCGTCCGGGAGCTCGAAGTCCTTCGCGCCCTGTCCGGCCGGGAGCCCGAACGCGCCGCCCTGCTGGGCCTGCTCGCGGCGCGCCGCGGCGGCCTCCTCCTCGGCCTTGCGCTTCATCGGGTTGCCGCTCTTGCGCTTGCCCTTGGCCTGCTTGATCTGCTTCTTCTGCCGTCCGGGGCCGCCGCCCATGCCGGGGATCCCGGGCATGCCCGGCATACCCCCGCCCTGCGCCATGCGGGACATCATCTTGCGGGCCTCGAAGAACCGCTCGACCAGGCCCTTGACGGCGCTGACCTCGACGCCCGAACCCTTGGCGATACGGGCGCGGCGCGAGCCGTTGATGATCGTCGGGTCATGGCGCTCGCCCGGGGTCATCGACTTGATGATCGCGGCCGTGCGGTCGACGTCCCGCTCGTCGATGTTGTTGATCTGCTCCTTCATCTGCGCCATGCCGGGGAGCATCCCGAGCAGCTTGCTGATGGAGCCCATCTTGCGGACCTGTTCCATCTGGGCGAGGAAGTCGTCGAGCGTGAACTCCTGGCCCTTCTTGGACGCCAGCTTGGAGGCCATCTTGGCGGCCTCTTCCTGGCTGAAGGTCTGCTCGGCCTTCTCGATGAGCGAGAGCATGTCGCCCATGCCGAGGATGCGGGACGCCATGCGGTCCGGGTGGAACGCGTCGAACTCGTCCAGCTTCTCGCCGTTGGAGGCGAACATGATCTGGCGGCCGGTGACGTGCGCGATGGAGAGCGCGGCACCACCGCGGGCGTCGCCGTCGAGCTTGGAGAGCACGACGCCGTCGAAGCCGACGCCGTCGCGGAAGGCCTCGGCGGTGTTGACCGCGTCCTGACCGATCATGGCGTCGACGACGAAGAGGACCTCGTCGGGGCTGACGGCGTCGCGGATGTCCGCGGCCTGCTGCATCAGCTCCTGGTCGATGCCGAGGCGGCCGGCGGTGTCGACGATCACGACGTCGTACATCTTGGTCCGCGCGTACTCGATCGAGTCCTTGGCGACCTGGACCGGGTCGCCGACGCCGTTGCCGGGCTGCGGGCCGTAGAACGCCACACCGGCGCGCTCGGCGACGACGCCGAGCTGGGTGACGGCGTTGGGGCGCTGGAGGTCGCAGGCGACGAGCAGCGGCGAGTGCCCCTGGCCCTTGAGCCAGAGACCGAGCTTTCCGGCGAGGGTGGTCTTACCTGCACCCTGGAGACCGGCGAGCATGATCACGGTCGGCGCGGTCTTGGCGAACCGCAGGCGCCGGGTCTCGCCGCCGAGGATGCCGATGAGCTCCTCGTTGACGATCTTGATGACCTGCTGGGCGGGGTTCAGCGCCTGGGAGACCTCGGCGCCGGCGGCCCGCTCCTTGACCTGCTTGATGAACGCCCGGACGACGGGCAGGGCGACGTCCGCCTCGAGGAGGGCGATACGGATCTCGCGCGCGGTGGCGTCGATGTCCGCCTCGGACAGGCGCCCCTTGCCCCGGAGATTCTTGAATGTCGCTGCAAGGCGGTCGGAGAGGGTATCGAACACGGCGGTCGCGGATCCTCGGTGTCGGGGGCGGGCGGACGGATTGCCCTCCAGGGTATCTGGCCGCTCGAAGTGTGTGCCCCCGCCCGTCGGATCGGGCGGGGGCGGACGCTGTCACCGCAGCGCGCCCTCCAGGGCCTGCGCCAGGTCTGCCGCCTCCTCGTCCGCCAAAAGCGAGCCGTCGGGGCGGGTCACGTACAGCGTGTCCACCGCGTTGGCACCCAGCGTGGAGACGTGCGCGCTCCTGACCCGGACGTCGGCGCCCTCCAGGGCCCGGCCGATGCGGTGCAGCAGTCCGGGGGCGTCCTGGGCGCGGACCTCGATGACGGTGGCGAGGCGGGAGTCGGCGGCGGCGACCGTGACGCGCGGCGGTGGGGCGGTGACGCCGCGCCGCCGCGGGTAGGCGGCCTCGCGTTCGGCGAGCCGGGCGGGGATGTCGAGGCTGCCGTCCAGGGCCCTGACGAGGTCGGCGCGGAGCCGGGCGGCCTGGGGCAGGGAGCCGTACTCGGCGGCGACGCGCCAGTTCAGGACGAGGACGGCGCCCGGCCCGAGCTCGGTGGGGAGCTCGATGGCGCGCAGGTCGGCGGCGCGGACGGTCAGCCGGTGCAGGGCGAGGACGCCGGCCACGGCCGGCAGCACGCCGGGCTGGTCGGGCAGGGCGATGAGCAGTTCGACGCCGACGGGTTCCGGTTCGCCGTCCTGCGCCGCGGTCTCCGGCTGGGCGTGCAGGGCGAGGACGGGCTCCCCGGTGCGTAGCGCCTCGACCGCGAGGCGTTCCTGCTCCGCGCTGGGAGCGGCGGGTTCCGATTCCGGTTCGGGCTCCCCGGCGAGGATGGCGCCGACCCTCTTGACGAGGTCGGTGACGAGCGCGCCGCGCCAGGAGGACCAGGCGGCCGGTCCGGTGGCCAGGGCGTCGGCTTCGGTGAGGGCGTGCAGCAGTTCGAGCGCGCCGTGGGTCCCGACGGCCGTGGCGACGGACCGTACGGTGGCCGGGTCGTCCAGGTCGCGGCGGGTCGCGGTCTCGACGAGCAGCAGGTGGTGGCGTACGACGGTGGCGATGACGGCGACGTCGGTGCGGTCGAAGCCGATCCGGGTGGCGACGTCGCGGGCGATGGTCTCGCCGGCCACGGAGTGGTCGCCTGGCCAGCCCTTGCCGATGTCGTGCAGCAGCGCGGCGACGAGCAGCAGGTCGGGCCTGCCGACGCGGCGGGTCAGGGAGGAGGCGCGGACGGCGGTCTCGACGAGGTGCCGGTCGACGGTCCAGGTGTGGACGGGGTTGCGCTGGGGCCGGCAACGGACCCGTTCCCAGTCGGGCAGGAGCCGGGTGATGAGCCCTTCGGCCTCCAGCGCCTCCCAGACAGGCACGGTGGGTTCCCCGGCGCCGAGCAGGGTGACGAGCTCCTCGCGCGCCTCGGCGGGCCACGGGACGGGCAGCGGTTTGGCGGCGGCGGCGAGGCGGCGTACGGCGTGCGGGGAGAGCGGGAGGCCGGACTGGGCGGCCGCGGCGGCGGCCCGCAGGGGCAGCACGGAGTCCCGTTCGGGTTTGGCGCTGAGGGCGAGGACGACCTCGCCGTCCATCTCCACCACGCCCTCGGCGAGCGGGGTGCGTTCGATCGGCGGCTTTCCGCCTCCTGAGCGGCCGCCCAGGAGGGTGCGCAGTCGGGGCCGGGCCGAGCGGGCCTTGAGGACGCGGTTGACCTCGCGCCAGGTGACGTCGGTGGCGTACGAGATGATCCGCGCGGACTCGTACACCTCGCGCAGCAGGGTGTCGGCGTCGAGGAGCCCGAGCTCCTGGGCGACGGCGTCCTGCTCCTGGAGGGCGAGCCGGTCGGTGGCCCGGCCGGTGGCCAGGTGCAGTGCGTCGCGGGCGTCGAGGAGGCGGCGGCGGGCGGCGTCCAGGCCCTCGCGTGGTGCGTCGGCGAGCCAGGAGGCGGCGACGGCGCGCAGGACCTGGGCGTCGCGGAGTCCGCCCCGGGCCTCCTTCAGATCGGGTTCGAGGAGGAACTGCAGCTCCCCCATGCGCTCGGCCCGCTCGCGGCAGAGCGCGTCGAGTTCGGGGAGCCGTTCGGGTGCCTGGTTGCGCCAGTCGGCGAGTACGGCGGTCCGCAGTCCGGCGACGAGTCCGGCGTCGCCGGCGACGGGCCGGGCGTCGAGGAGCCCGAGCTGGACCTTGAGGTCGTCCGCGGCCGCCTTGCGGGCCTCGGCGGGGGTGCGTACGGAGTGGTCGAGGGCGAGGCCCAGGTCCCAGACCGGGTACCAGATCCGGTCGGCGAGCCGGGCGATGGCGCCCGCGTCGGCGGTTCCGTCGTGGAGGAGCAGCAGGTCGAGGTCGCTCCGTGGGGAGAGCTCACCGCGCCCGTAGCCGCCGACGGCGACGAGCGCCACCCCTCGTGGCGGCTGGGCGGCGGTGAACAGTCCGGTCAGCCAGTCGTCGGTGAGCCGGGCCAGGGCGGCACGGCGCGGCGGCCCGGACCGCTCCTTCTCACTGAGAAGGCGCAGCCGGGCCGCCGCGTAGCCGCTGGGTCCCGAGTCTTCCGCTTGCGTACTCACATCGACGCTCGTCACCCAGCAGCTCCTTCAGTGCTCCGTGCCTACAGTGCGTCCGGACCGCGCTCGCCCGTGCGGACGCGTACGGCGGTCTCGACCGGCACGCTCCACACCTTTCCGTCACCGATCTTGCCGGTTCGGGCGGCCTTGACCACGACATCGATGAGCTGTTCGGCGTCGTCGTCCTCGACGAGGACCTCGATGCGGATCTTCGGGACGAGGTCGACGGTGTACTCGGCCCCGCGATAGACCTCGGTGTGGCCGCGCTGGCGGCCGTATCCGCTGGCCTCGGTGACCGTGAGGCCCTGGACTCCGAAGGCCTGGAGGGCCTCCTTGATCTCGTCCAGCCGGTGCGGCTTCACGACTGCGGTGATGAGCTTCATGCGTCCACCTTCTTGGTCTCCGTAACTGCGGGGGCGGGCGCGGCCGTGCTGCGCGAGGAGGCGCCGCCGCCGGCTCCGCTGAAGTCGTACGCGGTCTCGGCGTGCTCGACCTGGTCGATGCCGGAGACCTCGTCGTCCTCGCTGACCCGCATGCCCATCGTCTTGTCGATGATCAGCGCGAGGATCGCGGAGGCGATCAGAGAGTAGGCGAGGACGGCGAAGACGCCGATGGCCTGCTTGCCGAGCTGGTCGAGGCCGCCGCCGTAGAAGAGGCCCTTGGCGTCGGACTGGACTCCCCCGCTGGCGAAGAAGCCGACGAGGAGGGAGCCGACGATTCCGCCGACGAGGTGGACGCCGATGACGTCGAGGGAGTCGTCGTAGCCGAACTTGTACTTGAGGCCGACGGCCATGGCGCAGAGCAGACCGGAGACGGCGCCCACCGCGATCGCGCCGAGGGGGCTCACGGCGCCGCCGGCCGGGGTGATGGCGACGAGGCCGGCGACCGCGCCGGATGCGGCGCCCAGGGTGGTGAAGGAGCCGTGGCGGATCTTCTCGTAGGCGAGCCAGGCGAGCATGGCGGCGGCGGTGGCGACCTGGGTGTTGACGAACATCACGGCGCCGACGCCGTCGTCGTTGCCGAGCCAGGAGCCGGCGTTGAAGCCGAACCAGCCGAACCAGAGCAGACCGGCGCCGAGCATGACCAGCGGGAGGCTGTGCGGGCGCATCGGGTCCTTCTTGAAGCCGACGCGCTTGCCGATGACGAGGATCACGCCGAGGGCCGCGGCACCGGCGTTGATGTGGACCGCCGTGCCGCCGGCGAAGTCGATGACGCCCATCTCGAAGAGCCAGCCGCCGGAGCCCCAGACCCAGTGGGCGACGGGGAAGTAGACGATCGTGACCCACAGGGCGATGAAGAGGGCCCAGGCGGTGAACTTCACGCGGTCGGCGAGGGCGCCGCTGATGAGGGCGGGGGTGATGATCGCGAACATCAGCTGGAAGACGGCGAAGACGAAGACCGGGATGGTGTAGCCGTCCCACAGCTGGTTGACGCCGATGCCGCTGAGGCCGACGTACTCGGACGACCAGCCGAAGAGGGAGGCGTTGTCGGTGCCGAAGGCGATGCTGAAGCCGTAGAGCACCCAGAGGATCGTGACGATCCCGAGGCTGATGAAGCTCATCATCAGCATGTTGAGGGTGGACTTGACGCGGACCATGCCTCCGTAGAAGAAGGCGAGTGCCGGGGTCATCAGCATGACCAGGGCGGAGCAGATGAGCATGAACCCGGTGTTGGCGGCGGACAGCTCGGGGGCGTCTGCTGCCAGGGTCGTGATGGCTGGTGCCATCGGCGTCTCCTCGTCGTCGGTACGGCCTGTGCGGGGGCGGGGCCGGAGAGCGGCTTGGCCGTGAGGGGTGGCCGGTTATGTTCGCCAAAGTTGGCGCAGCGCCGTTTCCGTCGATGCCGCACGATGTTTCGCCGCAGTGACGAAGGGGTGGGGCGTGTTACGCGGCTGTGAACGACAAGATCACGGATGTGTCACGCGCGTACCCTGCCCGCAGGCACGGGGCCCCGGGCGTGGGCCGGCCGCGGCAGCGTCCCTGTGTCCTTGCGGCGGGGGAGCCGAGTCGGGCAGTGAGGGACGGCTGTCGCGGCCGGGGTGTGGAGGGTCGCCGCGCTCAGACCGCCTCGGCGGTCTCGGGCAGCAGAGCGGTGAGCCGGTCGGTGAGCTGGACGACCTCGGCGACGTCGCGGAAGTCGCGGGCGGCCGTGTCGACGGTCTTGCGGAGCCGGGTGTTGACCCGTTCGGAGCGGACCCTCTTGGCGACGCCCAGGGCTCTCTCGACGAGGGCGGCGGACTGCTCGGGCTCCCGCTTGAGGAGGTGCACGGTGGCCATGCCGATCAGGTTGAGTGCGTACGAACGCTGGTGCTCGGTGTCCTTCTCGAAAAGGGCGACCGCGCGCTCCATGACGGGCTCGGCGAGGGAGGCGTACGTCGGGGAGCGCCCGGCGACGTAGGCCAGATCCCGGTACGAGTGGGAGTTCTCGCCGTTGAGCTCGGCCTCGGAGAAGAAGCGGATCCAGTCGGGCTCGGGCTCGCCGTCGAGGCCGACGTCGGCGAAAGTGTCCTCGGCCATGCGGACGGCCCGCTTGCACTTGGAGGGCTGGCCCATGTTCGCGTAGGCGCGGGCCTCCATCGCATACAGCATGGACTGGGTGCGCGCGGTGGCGCAGTCGCGGCTGCCGTACTGGGCGAGGTGGATGAGTTCGAGGGCGTCGTCGGGCCGCCCGAGGTGGATCATCTGACGGCTCATCGAGGAGAGGATGTACGAGCCGAGCGGCTTGTCGCCCGCTTCCTTGGCGGCGTGCAGGGCAAGGACGAAGTACTTCTGGGCGGTGGGCTGCAGGCCGACGTCGTAGCTCATCCATCCGGCCAGTTCGGCCAGTTCGGCTGCGCACTTGAACAGGCGCTGGGCGGTGGCGGCCGGCTGGGGCTCCTGGAGGAGGTCGGTGACCTCGTGGAGCTGGCCGACGACCGCCTTGCGGCGCAGCCCGCCGCCGCACTGGGCGTCCCACTGGCGGAACATGGCCGTGGTGGATTCGAGCAGGTCCAGCTCGCCCGGGGAGAGGCGGCCGGGGCGCCGGGTGTCGACGGCGGGTTCGGGACGCTCGGCCTCGCCGGCGGGGGTGGGTACGAGCCAGCGCTGCATGGGCTCGATGAGCGAGGGTCCGGCGGCGAGTGAGAGGGCGGAGCCGAGGAAGCCGCGGCGGGCGAGCATCAGGTCGCTGCGGGAGAACTCGCTGAGCAGGGCGACGGTCTGGGGTCCGGCCCAGGGCAGGTCGACACCGGAGACGGACGGCGACTGGTGGGCGGTGCGCAGTCCGAGGTCCTCGATGGCCACGACCGCGCCGAAGCGCTCGGAGAACAGCTCGGAGAGGATCCGCGGGATGGGTTCGCGGGGCTGCTCGCCGTCCAGCCAGCGGCGGACGCGGGAGGTGTCGGTGGAGATGTGGTGCGCGCCCATCTGACGTGCCCTGCGGTTCACTTGGCGCGCCAGCTCGCCCTTCGACCAGCCGCTGCGCACGAACCACGAGCTCAGCTGCTCGTTCGGGCGCTTGCCGGCAGTCGTAGCGTCTGCGCCGTTGCCGCCCACAGGAACGCCCCCATCCACGTCGATGTCTCTGTTGCGCGAACCCCTATCAGAATGCCGGGTGTTGCGGCGTTCGTCTGGAGCATGCACTCCTTCGAACAGGAAAGCGGGTTGCCTCCGGCATACCCATGCGCGCAGTGAACTCCTGGGTTCGAGCACCGAAAGTAATCCTACGATCACCCGTCTCGCGAGCTGGTTTCAAGAAACGCCACCATTCGCCACCCCTTCGAATGAACTCACCCGCCGGGGAACACGATTCACTTGACATGCGACGAACCAGGGTCGGCGGAGTGTTGCGCGAGGAGGCGCGCGCAACGGGCCGCACCACCTCGCCCGCGACCGTACGCCACCTCCGGCTACGGAGCGTGACGGTGGGGCTCCGAGTCGTAACCACCGGCGCGTTCGACCCGTTGGAGGGGGCATGGGCTTCACGATCGGCGGCATTCGCGAGATGCGGTCCGGCTCACGACGCCGCGTCCGCACGACAGAGTGCACAGCGGTGGCCGAGTACACAGGACTGTGGGGCTGGGACGTGGTCCCGGGAGCGCGGGCCGTCTCCGGCCAGTGCTCCTGCGGGGATCCGTCGTGTACGGCTCCGGGGGCGCATCCGCTCTCGTTCGCCGACGAGGTCCCGGCGGGCGCGGGCGTCGACGACGCGACCAAGGCGTGGTCGCGGTACCCGGGCGCGGCGCTGCTGTTGCCGGTGGGCCGGACCTTCGACGTGATCGAGGTCGCCGAGGCCGCGGGGCGCCGGGCGCTGGTCCGGCTGGAGCGCATGGGGCTGCCGCTGGGCCCGGTCTGCGCGACGCCGACGGGACGGGCGTGGTTCTTCGTGGCGCCGGGCGCGGCGGCGGAGCTGCCGCAGCTGCTGTACCGGATGGGCTGGGACGACGCGGACCTGGACCTTCGGGGCCTGGGGGCCGGCGCGCATGTGACGGCGCCGCCGTCGGACCTCGCCGGCCTGGGCCCGGTCCGCTGGCTGCGGCCCCCGACGCTGGACACGGCGGGCGCCCCACCGCAGGCGCGGCTCCTTCTGGGCACCCTGGCGTACGTCTGCCACCGCGCCGGCCCCAGGGCCTGAACGTAGCTGTTGTGGGCTGGGCCCACGCCTGACTGGCCCCCGTGCGGGCCCGGGCCCACGGCCTGAACGCCCTCCGTGCGGGCCGGGCCCACGGCCTGACCGGCCCTTGAACGGTCGCCGCCCCCGTGGGTGTGCCCACCCTCCCCCAGACTCCGTCCGGGGGGACCCCCAGCCCTGCGGGACGATTACCCACAACGGTTACGGGAGGGGGACGGACCCACCCGCGGGTGAAGCCCGCACCACGGGTGAGCCAGGTCCGCCGGCCGCTCCAGGTCTAGGCCCCGTCGCCGATCAGGGCGTCGACGAAGGCCCCCGGCTCGAAGGGAGCCAGGTCGTCCGGGCCCTCCCCCAGGCCGATCAGCTTGACCGGAACGCCCAGCTCCCGCTGGACCGCGATCACGATGCCGCCCTTGGCCGTGCCGTCGAGCTTGGTGAGCACGATGCCGGTGATGTCGACGACCTCGGCGAAGACGCGCGCCTGGACCAGGCCGTTCTGGCCCGTGGTGGCGTCCAGGACGAGCAGGACCTCGTCCAGCGGACCGTGCTTCTCGACGACCCGCTTCACCTTGCCGAGCTCGTCCATCAGGCCGGTCTTGGTGTGCAGTCGGCCGGCGGTGTCGATGAGGACGACGTCGGCGCCCTCCGCGATGCCCTCCTTGACCGCGTCGAAGGCGATCGACGCGGGGTCGCCGCCTTCGGGACCGCGTACGGTCCGGGCGCCGACCCGCTCGCCCCAGGTCTGGAGCTGGTCCGCCGCGGCGGCGCGGAAGGTGTCGGCCGCGCCGAGGACGACGGAGCGGCCGTCGGCGACCAGGACCCGGGCGAGCTTGCCGGTGGTCGTGGTCTTGCCGGTGCCGTTGACGCCGACGACCATGACGACGCCCGGGGTGCCCGGGTCGCTCTCGGTCTTCACGGCGCGGTCGAGGTCGGGGCCGAGGAGGGTGATGAGCTCCTCGCGGAGCAGGGCACGCAGCTCCTCGGGGGTGCGGGTACCGAGGACCCGGACGCGCTCGCGCAGGCGCTCGACCAGCTCCTGGGTGGGGGCGACGCCGACGTCGGCGGTGAGGAGGGTCTCCTCGATCTCCTCCCAGGTGTCCTCGTCGAGGTTGTCCCGCGACAGCAGCGTGAGCAGCCCCTTGCCGAGGGAGTTCTGCGAACGGGCGAGGCGGGCGCGGAGCCGTACGAGACGGCCCGCGGTCGGTTCCGGCACCTCGATCTCGGGCGCCGGCGGGGCGGCGACGACCGGGTCCTCGACGGCGGCCGGGGTCTCGACGGCCTCCTCGGCGGTCGGAAGGTCGACCTCCTCGATGGTCCGGCGTGGTTCTTCCCGCGGCGTCTCCGCCTCGTCGCCGACGTGCGGCTCGGCGGGCGGAGCGGTGATGGTCGGCGTGGTGGACGGCGCCTCGGGCGGCGGCAGCTGCTTCTTCTTGCGGCCGCTGATCACGAGCCCGCTGGTCACGGCGACGGCGACGACCAGGGCGATGACTACAGCAAGAATGAGTTCCATAACCCCACCAGTATGGCGTGGCCCGCCGCGTCACCCCGGGTGCCGCCCGCCGGGGCGAGTCCCCCGCCGTCGGGCGGTCAGGGGCGGCGGCCCGCGTACGGCCGGGATCGTCCGCCGACGGGTGGAGGATCGGTACGACCGGCGCCAAGGGGTCTTTATGTGGACCTTTGCTGGATTACATACGATGCTGGTGCACTTGGCGCGCGCTTCGACCGCCCGCCCTCCCCCGGAGCCCCACCTCTGTACGGAGTACCTCCCATGCCCCACGCCCCCGCGCGCGAGCCAGAAGGCGCGATATCCGGCGGCCAGGCCGCCGAACGCGCCGTCGAGACCCGTGGTCTCGAACCCGTCCCCGATGCCGAGCGCACCGGCCACGTACGGGAGCTGTTCCCGACCTGGGTCGCCGCCAACATCAGTGTGCTTCTTCTCACGATGGGCGCGGGTCTGATCGTCTTCAACGGCCTGAACTTCTGGCAGGTCCTCGTCGTCGCGACGGCCGCGCCGATCCTCTCGTACGGGATCGTCGGCCTGATCTCGATCGCCGGCAAGCGGGGCGGCTCCCCCGGCATGGCGCTGTCGCGGGCCGTCTTCGGGCAGCGCGGCAACCTCTTCCCCGGGTCGCTGATCTGGGTGGCCCGCTGGGGCTGGGAGACCATCAACGCGGTCACCGGCGCCTACGCCGTGCTGACCGTGCTCGATCTGCTCTTCGGCATCGCGTCGAACACCGCGCTGATCGTCGTCACACTGCTGCTCTTCGTCGCCTGCACCTTCCTGGTGTCCGGGCTCGGCATCAACGCCCTGCGGGTGTGCAGCAAGTGGTCGACGTACCTCTTCGGCGCCTTCTCCGTCCTCGTCCTGGTCTATCTGGTGGCGAACACGGACTGGTCGGCGGTCTTCGACAAGCCGGCCGGTTCGACGGCGATGATGATCGCGGGTATCGGCACCATCGCGGCGGGCGGTATCAGCTGGGTCCCGTCCGGCCCGGACTTCACCCGCTATCTGCCCCGTACGGCCTCCTCGAAGGCGATGGTCGGCTCCACGATCGGCGGCGCCGGCATCGTCGTGCTGCCGATGGTCCTGATGGGCGCGGTCATGGCGGTGGCGACGCCCGGTCTGGCCTCGGCTCAGGACCCGGTCTCGTTCATCGGTGAGCTGCTGCCGGCCTGGATCTCCGTCCCGTACCTGCTCATCGCGCTGATCGGGATGCTGCTGATCAACTCGATGTCGATGTACTCGGCGGGGTTCACCGCCCAGACCCTCGGCATCAAGGTGTCGCGCGCCGCGGCGGTGAGCGTGAACGCCGTGATCAGCCTGGTCTTCGGCTTCCTCCTGATGGTGGTGGCGACCAGCTTCATCGGCTCGTTCATCTCCTTCCTGACGCTGCTCGCGGTGGCGTTCTCCGCGTGGATCGGCGTCTTCGGCGTCGACATGCTGCGCCGCCGGTCGTACGACGGGGTGGCGCTGATGGACACCACGCGCACGAGCGCCTACTGGTACCGGGGCGGCTTCGCCTGGCAGGCGATGACGGCCTGGGCCGTGGCGCTGGCCGCCGGTCTGCTGTTCACCAAGGTCGACTGGTTCTCCGGTCCGCTCGCCTCGTCCTGGATCGGGGAGAACGGCCTCGGCTGGGCGGCGACGATCGTGGTCGCGGGCGTGCTGTACGCCGTGCTGCCGCGGGCCGCGGTCCACGCACCGGCGGAGCCCGCCGAGGCCCGCGAGACCGTCTCCACCGTTTCCATCTGACGCTACGTCAGATACCGTCCCCCTTCGCCGGCTTCCCACGCGCGGAGGGGGACTTCCCATGCCGTTCACCGTCGTACGGTTCAACCTCGTCGATCCGCATGCCACCCCCGAGTCCCTCTCGGAGCGCTACCGCGCCGCCCTCGCCATGGCCGCCTACGCCGACGAGCACGGCGTCGCCACCGTCCAGACCGAGGAGCACCACGGCGCCGCCAACAACTGGCTGCCCTCCCCCTTCGCCTTCGCGGGCGCGGTCTTCGGGGCGACGAAGAGGATCGCGGTCACCGTCTCGGCGATCATCGGGCCGCTCCACGACCCCTTGCGGCTCGCCGAGGAGATCGCCGTCCTGGATCTGCTGAGCGCAGGGCGGCTGGTGACGGTCGCGGGCATCGGCTACCGCCCGGAGGAGTACGAGGAGCGCGGGGTCGACTGGGGCCGCCGCGGCAAGCTGCAGGACCTGCTCCTGGAGACCCTGCTGAAGGCGTGGTCCGGCGAGCCCTTCACATACCAGGGCCGTACGGTACGGGTCACTCCGCGGCCCTTCACCCGGCCTCATCCGCTGCTGCTGGTGGGCGGTTCCTCGAAGGCGGCGGCGCGGCGGGCGGCCCGGCTCGGGCTGCCGTTCTTCCCGAGCGCGCACCTGCCGGAGCTGGAGACGTACTACCGGGAGCGGTGCGCGGAGTACGGCACGGAGGGCTGGACGATGATGCCGGCCGAGCGGACCCCGCTGCTGCACCTCGCGGAGGACCCGGACCGGTCCTGGGAGCTGTACGGGGAGCACTTCCTGCACGAGGCGCGGACGTACGCCTCCTGGCAGTCGAAGGACATCCGCTCGGCGGTGCGCTCGACGGCGACGACGGTCGCGGAGCTGCGGGCCGAGGGGGTGTACCGGATCGTCACGCCGGACGAGTGCGTGGCCCTGGGCGGGGAGCTGGAGAGCCTGGTGTTCCATCCGCTGTGCGGCGGGATGCCGGTCGAGGAGGGGTGGCGCGGTCTGCGTCTGCTGGGGGAGACGGTGCTGCCCCGGCTCACGGCATAGGGCCGTGGGCCGGGGCAGTTCCGATCACGAGGAGAGGGGCAGCGGGGATTAGCCCATCTCCTCCAACGCCTTGCCCTTGGTCTCCTTGACGTACCTGAGCACGAAGGGGATGGAGAGCACGGCGAAGACCGTGTAGATCACGTACGTACCGGAGAGGTTCCAGTCCGCCAGGGACGGGAAGCTCGCGGTGATGGCCCAGTTGGCGATCCACTGCGCGGAGGCGGCGACGCCGAGGGCGGCGGCGCGGATCCGGTTGGGGAACATCTCGCCGAGGAAGACCCAGACCACCACGCCCCACGAGAGGGCGAAGAAGAGCACGAAGACATGGGCGGCGACGAGCGCCACGACGCCCTGGGTCTCGGGCAGCTTGCCGTCGACGAGGTCGGCGGAGAAGGCCCATGCCTCGACGGCGAGGGCGACGGCCATGCCGATGGAGCCGACGAGCGCGAGGGGCTTGCGGCCCACCCGGTCGACCAGGACCATCGCGATCACGGTGCCGACGATGTTGATGATCGACGTGGTGAACGAGTAGAAGAACGAGCTTGAGGGGTCGATGCCGACCGACTGCCAGAGCGTCGCGGAGTAGTAGAAGGCGACGTTGATGCCGACGAGCTGCTGGAAGACCGAGAGTCCGATGCCGACCCAGACGATGGGGAGCAGCTTGAAGCGGCCGCCGGCCACGAGCAGGTCCTTGAAGGTGGACTTGTGCTCGCTGCGCATGGCGCGGTCGATCTCGGCGACGCGGCGGTCGAGGTCGACGCCGTGCCCCTCGACCTCCGCGAGGACTTCCTTCGCCCGGTCGACCTTGCCGACGGAGATGAGGAAGCGGGGGGACTCGGGGATGGCGAAGGAGAGCAGACCGTAGAGCAGGGCGGGGACGACCATCACGCCGAGCATCCACTGCCAGGCCTCGAGGCCGGCGATCTCACCGCGCTGGTCGCCGTCGGCGAGCTGCAGGATGCCGTAGTTGACCAGCTGGGAGATGGCGATGCCGATGACGATGGCGGCCTGCTGGAAGGAGCCGAGGCGACCGCGGTAGGCGGCGGGGGCGACCTCGGCGATGTACGCCGGGCCGATCACCGAGGCCATGCCGATGGCGAAGCCGCCGACGATCCGCCAGAAGGCGAGGTCCCACAGGGCGAAGGGCAGGGCGGAGCCCACGGCGCTGACGCTGAAGAGCACGGCGGCGATCTGCATGCAGCGGATGCGGCCGATGCGGTCGGCGATCCGGCCGGCGGTCGCGGCGCCGATGGCACAGCCGATCAGGGCGATCGCGATGACCTGGGCCAGGGTGCCGGAGCCGATGTCGTAGCGGTCCCGGATAGCCTCGACGGCGCCGTTGATGACGGAGCTGTCGTATCCGAAGAGGAAACCACCCATCGCGGCGGACGCCGTGATGAAGATGACGTGGCCGAGGTGGTCCGGGTGGGCGGCTCGGCCTTCGGAAGGCGGCGGCGTGGGCGCCTGCGCGGTGCTGGTCACATGGACTCCTGGGGGCTCCGGCAGCGTCGCCGGGGCGTGGGGGGGCGAGCCCTTCCAGTGGCGCACAACATGACGCCGCCCACCACGTGAAGGTAAAAGCAACGTTGCAGAGACTATTCCTTCAAGTTTCGAAGTCAAGACCTGATGTTGTATGACTTTAAACCTGCGGCGTGGCGCCTTGAGTTCAAGACTTGTAGTTGATCACCGCAGGCGCTGGCTGATGACCTTCGAGACGCCGTCGCCCTGCATGGAGACGCCGTACAGCGCGTCCGCGACCTCCATCGTCCGCTTCTGGTGCGTGATGACGATGAGCTGCGAGGACTCCTGGAGCTCCTGCATGATCCGGATGAGCCGCTGGAGGTTGGTGTCGTCCAAGGCCGCCTCCACCTCGTCCATGACGTAGAACGGGCTGGGGCGGGCCTTGAAGATGGAGACCAGGAGCGCCACGGCGGTCAGCGAGCGCTCGCCGCCGGAGAGCAGCGAGAGGCGCTTGACCTTCTTGCCCGGCGGCCGGGCCTCCACGTCGACACCGGTGGTGAGCATGTTGTCGGGGTCGGTCAGGATCAGCCGGCCATCGCCGCCGGGGAAGAGACGCGAGAAGACGCCCTCGAACTCACGGGCGGTGTCCCGGTACGCCTCGGTGAAGACCTGCTCGACGCGGAGGTCGACCTCCTTCACGACCTGAAGGAGGTCCGCGCGGGTCTTCTTCAGGTCCTCCAGCTGCTCGGAGAGGAACTTGTGCCGGTCCTCCAGCGCCGCGAACTCCTCCAGGGCCAGCGGGTTCACCTTGCCGAGCTGTTGGTACGCCCGTTCGGCGGCCTTCAGCCGCTTCTCCTGCTCCGAACGGACGAAGGGGCGGGGCTGGTTGCGCGGGTGGTCCGGGTCTTCCGGCAGCTCCTCGCCCTCGGCGGGCGGCGACGGCGGTACGAGGTGATGGGGGCCGTACTCGGAGACCAGGCCGGCCGGCTCGACGCCCAGCTCCTCCAGGGCCTTGGTCTCCAGCTGCTCGATCCGCAGCCGCTTCTCCGCGCCGAGGACCTCACCGCGGTGGACGGAGTCGGTGAGCTTGTCCAGCTCGGCCTTCAGCTCGCGGCCCCGGTTCCGGGCGGCGGCCAAGCCCTGCTCGCGGGCGCTCTTGGCCGCGTCGGCGAGCACGCGCTCCTGCTCGGCCCGGACCAGGGAGACCTCGATGTGGGCCAGCAGCTGCCGGGCGCCCGCGGCGACCGCGCCGGCGACCTCCGCCTCATGGTGCAGCCGGGCGCGGCGCTGCTCGGCACGCGCGCGTGCCTCGCGTTCGGCCCTGGCCGCCCGGTCGAGGGAGTCGGCGCGGCCCGCGAGGCCCTTGACCCGTTCCTCATGGGTACGGAGCTGGAGCCGGGCCTCCATCTCGGTCTGGCGGGCGTTGGCGCCGTCGGCGGCGAGCCGGTCGCGCACGGAGGTGTCGGGCTCCTCCTCGGCCGGGGTCTCCTCGGCCACGAGCAGGCGCTCGGCCAGCTCCTCGGCCTCGTACAGCGCCTTCTCCAGCGCTTCTTCCGCGCGGGCGGCCGCCGCGGTGGTGCGCTCGGCCTCCCCGGCGGCGGCGCGGGCCTGGCCGGCGAGGCGGCCGAACTCCTTGGCGACGGCCGACTTCTCGCGGTCCGCGGCGCGACGGCGTTCGGCCAGCTCCTCGACGAGCGCGGCGGCGGTGCGGCGGCGCTCTGTGGCCTCCCGCTGGGCGGCGGCCAGCTCCTCGCACCGTACGGCCAGCTCCTCCAGCTCGGTCGCGGCTTCGTCGACGGACGCCTGCACCTCGAGGAGGCTGGGCGCCCCGGCGGAGCCTCCATGGGCGAAGTGGGCCCCCAGCAGGTCCCCCTCGGCGGTGACGGCGGTGAGACCCGGCTGGGCGTAGACGAGCTCCTCGGCCTCCTCCAGCGTCCCGACCACCACGATCCCGTCGAGCAACCGGCGCACGGCGCCCATGAGTTCCTCGGGTCCACGGACGAGGGAGACGGCGTACGGATACGGGTGCGCCGCGGGGCGCGGAGACGGCGCGGGTGAGTGGGAGTCCCGCCCGACGGCGTCCGGCACGGCGTCTCCTGCGGCATCCGGCGCGAGCTCGTCGGCGGGCCGGGAGGCCCGGCCTCCGTTCAGCGCGGCATCGGGCGCTGGCCCGCCGGAGGCCCGGCCGACGGCTTCCGGCACGGCGTCTCGAGCGGCGTCTCCCGCGGCGGCCGGCGCGAGCCCGTCGGCGAGCAGGGAGGCCTGGCCTCCGTTCGGCGCGGCATCGGGCGCGGGCCCGTCCGTGCGGGCGGTCGGTGTCCTGGGCTCGGCGGACGCGTGCGCCCCCGGGCCGGCCTCGTCGGCGGAGGGCCCGTACGTCTCCGCTCCCGTCAGGAGCAGCGCCGCGCGGCCCGCGTCCTGTTTGCGCAGCAGGCGCAGGGCCTCGGCGGCCGCGGCGGGGCCGGAGACGGCGACCGCGTCCGCCGCCGCGCCGAGAGCGGTGGCGACGGGGATCTCGTATCCCGGGGTGACGGTGAGCAGTTCCGCGGCCGGGCCGAGCAGTCCGCTCAGCCTGTCGCGGGCGCCGAGCAGCGCTCCCGTACCGTCCTTGCGGCGAAGCCCCAGGGACAGGGCCTCGTGGCGGGCCCGGGTCGCCGCGCGGCTGCGGTCGGCCTCCGTGGCGGCCTCGCGGGCGGCCGTCAGGGCCGACTCGGCCTCGGCGAGGTCCCGGCGGGCGGCCTCGTACCGCTCCCCCAGTTCCGTGTCGTCCGCGTCGAGCCCGTCGACCTCGGCCTTGAGCTGCTCGTACTCCTCCTGGGCGGCGACGGCCCGCTCCTGGGCCTCGTCCCTGGCGGCGGCGAGCCGGTCGATCTCGGCCTGGGCGGACGCGGCGCGCGAGCGGGCGGCGTTGACCTGGCCGTGCAGCCGGGCGAGCCCCTCCCGGCGGTCGGCGATGGCGCGGGCCACGTCCTTGAGGCGGCGCTCCTCCACCGCGAGCTCGCGCTCCAGTTCGGCGCGGTGGGCGACGGTGTCCTCCAGGGCGCGCTCGGCGGCCTCCAGCGCGGCCGCGAGCTCCGCCTCCTGCTCGCGGATACGGGCGGCCTCGCGTTCCATGTCCTCCGGATCGCGTCCGCGCCGCTCCTCGGGCGGCTGGGCGGTCGCGCTCTTCACGCGCGCGTCGGCGAGCGAGACGGTGCCCCGGACCCGCTCGGCGAGCTGGGAGAGTTCGTACCAGGTCTGCTGGGCGCGCTGGAGGCGCGGGGCGAGTCTGCGTACCTCGTCCTCCAGGTCCGCCTCGGTCGCGAGCGCCGCCTTGAGCTCGCGCTCGGCGCTCTCCTTGCGTTCCTTGAGCGCGGCCTCGTCGGCGACCTCGGCCTTCAGCGCCTCCTGGAGCCGTACGAGATCGTCGGAGAGAAGGCGCAGCCGGGCGTCGCGCAGGTCGGCCTGGATGACGGCGGCCCGGCGGGCGACCGCCGCCTGCCGGCCGAGCGGTTTGAGCTGGCGGCGCAGTTCGTCGGTGAGGTCCTGCACGCGCGCGAGGTTGGCCTGCATCGCGTCGAGCTTCCGCAGCGCCTTCTCCTTGCGCTTGCGGTGCTTGAGGACGCCGGCCGCCTCCTCGATGAAGGCGCGGCGCCCCATCGGGTCGGCGTGCAGGACGGAGTCGAGCTGCCCCTGACCGACGATGACGTGCATCTCGCGGCCGATGCCGGAGTCGGAGAGCAGGTCCTGGATGTCGAGCAGCCGGCAGGTGTCGCCGTTGATCTGGTACTCGCTGCTGCCGCCCCGGAACATGATCCGGGTGATCGTCACCTCGGCGTAGTCGATGGGCAGCGCGCCGTCGGAGTTGTCGATGGTCAGCGAGACCTCGGCGCGGCCCAGCGGCGGCCGCCCGGTCGTGCCGGCGAAGATGACGTCCTCCATCTTGCCGCCGCGCAGCGACTTGGCGCCCTGCTCTCCCATGACCCAGGACAGGGCGTCGACGACGTTGGACTTGCCGGATCCGTTCGGCCCCACGACACACGTGATTCCCGGTTCGAACCGCAGCGTGGTGGCGGAGGCGAACGACTTGAAACCGCGGAGGGTCAGGGCCTTGAGATGCACGCCCCCGGACTCTACCTGGGGTCACGCGTTTCACCCGTGAAGGTGCAGGGCACACCCTCCCCAGAAGAGGGGTGGGACATGGGGGACCCAGGAAAGCATCGGGACTCAAGAAAGAAGGGACGCCGAAGCGTCCCTTGCATATCTAGCTGTTCCAGCGAGAGTGTTTCTCACCTGGCCCCGGCACGGGGCTGACTGTCAGGTGAGCGCAGGCTCCGCCTGGGGAACGTCGAGGTCGATGCTGTCGAGCAGCGACTCTCCGTGCTGTGCGGCGGCAGCGTTGAGCGCGTCGTTCTCGGACTGGATCCGAACAAGCTCGGACTCCAGGTCCTGGACGCGCTGCTGAAGCCGTCGCATCTCGGCGAGGAGTCGCGGGTCGGAGCCGCCGACGTAACCGAGAAGCGCCTTTGCCATGATGGATGGTCCTCCACACTGAGTGACCGACCGAAGCGGTTGGGTCGTGAGGGATTTTCGCACCCGCGGTGCTCAGCGGCACATCTTGTTTCGTGCCGTTTTCGCCGCCGAACAGCTAAGGTGCGCGGGGCTTCCAGAGTCTCACCAAAAAGTTTGACGGTCAACACGATCACGCCCGGTATCAAGGGGCGACCGGGGGGGTCCGCGGCCGCGGAACTCGCGGCGGCGCCTCGCAACTCGGTGCCTCAGGGGCGTAGAGATCATCCTTCCTCGCGGAGCGCGGCACGGCAAGACCTTCTCGGCAATCAGCAGGTCATTTCCGTTTGGGCTGCCGTTCTCCGAACGTCCGCCCGAGTGCGCGGAGCACTCGGGCGGACGGCGTCGGCCGATGATCGTCAGCGGATCGCGAAGCCGTCGTAGCCGCCGCGCGGGGTGTCCCAGATCTCAGTGACTCCGTCCACACGTCCGGGAGTGTCGTCGGAACGGAGCCAGTCGAGCAGACGGTGGCAATTCTCACTCGGCCCCTCGGCGACGACCTGCACCCGCCCGTCGTCGAGGTTGAGGGCGAAGCCGACGAGCCCTCCGATCTCCAAGGCGTTTGCCCTGGTGAACCAACGGAAGCCCACTCCCTGTACTCGGCCGCGCACCCATGCGGTGAGCCGTACGTCTTCGTTCATGGCTGCACGCTAACGGGCCAATTGCCGAAGGAGCACGTCGCCCCCGCGCGTCATGGCGTACAGTCCCGACCGAATGAGACTCACCCGTTCGGATGCGTCTCAGTGGACAAACCCTGCACCAGGGACCACGGCAGCAAAGATCAGCAAAGAGCACAGCACAGGTCGGCAGAAAGGCAGAGCAGATGGGACGCCATCGCAAGAGGCGCGGCGCGCCCGTGCGCACCGGGCTGCTCGGCGCTTCCGCCGCGGTGGCGGTCGGCGCGATCGCCGTCGCCTCGGGCCTGCTGCCCGGCGGGGACACCCTGACCGTCGGCAGCGCCGGCTCGGGTGAGCGGCAGACCGAGTCCCGGCAGGCGCCGGAGCTGACGACGCAGGGCGGCTCGTCCGCGACCCCGTCGAACCGGTCGTCGACCCCGCCCACGGGTACGAGTGCGGGCAAGGGGACCGGCAAGACCTCCTCCCCCTCCACCGCTTCCGCGACCCCGTCGCCGAAGCCGTCGAAGACCACCGTCTCCCCGGCACCGAAGAAGCCGGCCCCGCAGCCGTCGAGGACGACGACCAAGGCGACGCCGCCGAAGCCGAAGCCGGCCCCCACGACCGAGAAGCCCGTCGTGCGCACCGAGGCCCCGGCCCAGGTCGCCCGCGACGTGGCGGCCGAGGCGGAGGTCGTGCGGCTGGTCAACGAGGAGCGGGCGAAGGTGGGCTGCACGCCGGTGCGGTCCGACAGCGCTCTCGCCGCGCTGGCCGGCGCGTTCAGCCAGGACATGGCGCAGCGCGGCTTCTTCGACCACACCGACCCGGAGGGGGACACCCCCTGGGAGCGTGCCCGTCAGGCCGGCGTCTCCGGGCTCGGCGGCGAGAACATCGCCCGGGGCCAGGCGGACGCCGCGGCCGTGATGGAGTCGTGGATGAACAGCGACGGCCACCGCGCGAACATCCTGAACTGCGACTACACAACGCTGGGCGTGGGCGTGCACTTCGCGGACGGCGGTCCGTGGTGGACGCAGGACTTCGGCTTCTGAGCCGACGGAATACCGGAGGAGGGGCCCCGTCACCACGTGGTGACGGGGCCCTTCGTCGTTCCCTGGCCGCCCGGGACGCAATCCACTGGTGAGCGCACTCCGAGGGGGAGCGCTGTACGCGAGTAGGCTTGAGGGTATGACTGACGACCTCGTGTTCGACGTGTTCGCCCGGGCCTGCACCTCGCGCGAGACGCTGGAGCATGTGACGGGCCGGTGGGGCGCCCTCACACTCGGCGCGCTCCACGAGGGCACGTTCCGCTTCAACGAGCTGCGCCGCCGGGTCGACGGGGTCAGCGAGAAGATGCTGTCCCAGACCCTGCACGCGCTGGAGCGCGACGGCCTCGTCCACCGCGAGGCCCAGCCGACCAACCCCCCGCGGGTGGACTACCGCCTGACGCCCCTGGGCCGCGAGGTCGCGGAGCGGCTGCGTGCCCTGATCGACCTGGTCGAGGGCCGCATGCCGGAGGTGCTCTCGGCGCGCGAGATTTACGACGAGAAGCGCACGGCTTCCGCCGGCGTCACGCCGTAGCGCGCGGCGGGCGCTGGCAGCGCGGGCAGAAGTAGCTGGACCGGTTCATCCACGGGCGGCGGCGCATCGGTGTGCCGCAGCGGTGGCACGGCTCGTCCTCGCGACCGTAGGCGTCCAGCGACCGGTCGAAGTAGCCGGACTCGCCGTTCACATTGACGTAGAGGCTGTCGAAGCTGGTCCCGCCGGCGGCGAGGGCCGCGTTCATCACGTCCCGTACATGACCGAGGAGTTCGGCCGACCGCGGCCGGGTGAGCATGGCGGTGGGGCGTTCGTAGTGCAGCTTGGCGCGCCATAGCGCCTCGTCGGCGTAGATGTTGCCGACCCCGCTGATCAGCGTCTGGTCGAGCAGCGCGCGCTTGACGGTCGTACGGCGCAGGCGGATCGCCGTCTGGAAGGCCGCGTCGTCGAACTCCGGGTCCAGCGGATCGCGGGCGATGTGCGCGATGACGTCGGGGAGGCCGTCCGCCGTGTTCTCGTGGAGCGACAGTCCGCCGAAGGTGCGCTGGTCGACGAAGCGCAGCTCGGTGCCGAGGCCGTCCTCGAAGCGGACGCGGATCCGCAGGTGCTTCTCGTCGGGGGCGTCCTCGGGCTGGACGAGCAGCTGCCCGCTCATGCCGAGGTGGCCGAGGACGGAGACGTCGGAGTCGGCGAGCGGGATCCACAGGTACTTGCCGCGGCGGCGGGCGGTCCCGAAGCGGTGGCCCTTGAGGCGCGCGGCGAAGTCCGCCCCGCCTGCCGGGTGCCGGCGCACGGCCCGGGGATGCAGCACCTCGACCTCGCCCACGGTGCGCCCGCCGACCCAGCGCTCAAGACCGCGCCGTACGACCTCGACCTCGGGCAACTCGGGCACGGGACTCCTCCGACGGGGGCGGTGACGACGACGATCGCAGCCTATCGCCCGCCCGCGGAGCGGTTCGACGCCCGGTTCGACGCCCGGTTCGACGGCTGCGGAAACGGCACCGCCCGCCCCCTGGGATCAGGGAGCGGGCGGGAAAGAACCCGAAGGAACGGGTCAGACGGTCTGCGCCGGGTCGGTGGCCGTCGGCGCGCCACCGTTCTCGGCCTCGACCTCGGCCGTGACCTCGGCCGTGACCTCGACGTCAGCCTCGACGTCGCTGTCAGCCTCGACCGGAGCCGTGACGGTCGACGCGCTCGCCGCCGCGGCCTTCGCCGCCACCGCTCGCTCGTCCGCCGCCGCGCGGATCGCGCGCCAGGCGGATTCCGCCGCCTGCTGCTCCGCCTCCTTCTTGCTGCGGCCGGTGCCGGTGCCGTACGAGACACCACCGACGCGGGCGGCAGCAGTGAAGGTCTTCTCGTGGTCCGGACCCGTCTCCGTGACGAGGTACTCCGGCACACCCAGGCCCTCGGCCGCGGTGAGTTCCTGGAGGCTGGTCTTCCAGTCCAGTCCTGCACCGAGGTTCGAGGACTTCTCGATCAGCGGGTCGAAGAGCCGGTGCACCAGCTCCGAGGCCGCGTCGAGGCCCTGGTCGAGATAGACCGCACCGATCACCGCTTCAAGGGTGTCGGCGAGGATGGACGCCTTGTCCCGGCCACCCGTGCCCTCTTCGCCCCGGCCGAGCCGGATGAAGGAGCCGAGTTCGAGGCCGCGACCGACCTCCGCCAGCGCACGCGAGTTGACCACCGCGGCCCGCAGCTTGGCCAGCTGGCCTTCGGGCAGGTCGGGGTGGGTGCGGTACAGCGTGTCCGTGACCACCAGGCCGAGCACGGAGTCCCCGAGGAACTCGAGACGCTCGTTGGTGGGCAGACCGCCGTTCTCGTACGCGTACGAGCGGTGCGTCAGCGCACGCACCAGAAGGGCGGACTCGAGCTGATACCCGAGCCGCCCTTCCAGAAGCGTGTGGGACGAGGCATTGTCCGTCTTGTTGGACTCAGACATCGCGCCTCTCACCAGCCACTCAGACCGAGAGGACCTGGCGCTTGTTGTAGGTGCCGCAGCTCGGGCACGCGATGTGCTGCTGCTTCGGCTCCTGGCAACGCTCACACGAAACCAGGGTGGGGACCGCAGCCTTCCACTGCGACCGGCGGTGGCGCGTGTTGCTGCGCGACATCTTCCGCTTCGGAACAGCCACGGCTACTTCTCCTGCTTCTCGTCGACGCCAGCTTCGGCGCCGCTCATGTTGTCCTTCTCATCGGTTCCCAGCGAACCGGCGAGTCCCTGCAGTGCCGCCCAACGAATGTCGACGGCGTCGTGGTGGTGGTCCGGGTTGTCGTTCAGGTTGGTTCCACATTCGGAACACAGACCCGCACAGTCCTCCCGGCACACCGGCTGCATCGGCAGTGCGAGCACTACCGCATCACGCAGCACGGGTTCGAGGTCGAACATGCCGTCCTCGAGGGGGATCATGTCCTCGCCGTCCTCGGCCTCGTCGTCCGCGGCCGCCTTGGAGCGGCCCCGGTCGTCGGAGTCGGGGTACGAGAACATCTCCTGGAAGTCCACGTCGAGATCCAGCTCGACGGGCTCCAGACACCTTACGCACTCCCCCTCGGCCGATGCACGGGCGGTGCCTGTGACAAGCACCCCTTCCATGACCGACTCGAGACGGAGATCAATCTCCACGGGCGCGCCTTCCGGCACGCCGATGACCCCTTCGACACCGAAGTGGCCGGGGGCCGTGACCGAGCGGGAGAGCCGCTGCAGGGCACCAGGACGCCGCCCCAGCTCGTGCGTGTCGAACACGAGGGGGTTGCGGTGGTCGAGGCGCGTGCTCAGGGCTCTTCCTGCTTTCGGATCGTGAGGGGGCTGCCGTGTTCGAATCGAGAGACGAAGCGGGCAGCAGGGATCGCGGGCATACGCGCGACCGAAGAGCCAGGATACTGGACGCTTCGCCCAGGGCCCAATCGGCCCGGGGCAGGGTCCGCTCAGTGACCCTGGCCCTGACTCAGTGGCCCTGGCCCTGGCCGTGCCCCTGCTCGTACTGCCGCAGCTGCTCCAGGTCGATCATGCTCGTGTCGAAGAAGCTGGTCTCGTCGAGCGCGGCGGCCTGCGGCTGCTGGGGCTGTGCCTGGTGCTGGACCTGGTGCTGCTGCTCGTAGCTGTACTGCTGCTGGTACGCGTAGGGGTCCTGGTTCTGGTACGCGTACGGGTCCTGGCCCTGGTAGGCGTACGCGTCCTGCGGCTGGTGCTGCGGCTGCTGGTACCCGTACGGGTCCGGCTGCTGCGCCGGGATCTGCGGAACCTGCTGCATGGCGGGCGCGGGCTGCCGGCCCGGCTCGGGGTCGGCCAGCTCCGCGAGGCCGGCGAGATAGTCCGCGTCGCTCGTGTGCACGGCGTTGCCCGCCGCGTCCTGGGCCGCCATGTGCGCGCCGAGGTCGTCGGTGGCGATCCGGCCGTGCAGCTTCTGCCGGCCGCGACCGACGGCCTCCAGGGTCTTGGACAGCACGGCCTCGAAGGCGCCGAGCTTGGCGTCGACGTACGCGTCGGCCCGGTGGATCAGGGTCTGCGGGTCCGCGCTGTACTCGGGGGCGTCCTCATCGGCGTACCCCTGCTCGTCGAGTCCCGGGCCCCGGCCCAGGAGCTTCTCGCGGCCGCGGTCGACGGATCCGATGGTCTTGTTGAGGACGACCTCGAAGTTGGCGAGCTTGGAGTCGACGTAGTCGTCGGCCTCCGCCTTGATCTCCTCGGCCTCCCGGCGGGCCTCGGCGAGGATCCGGTCCGCCTCGTCCTGGGACTGGCGGGCCACCTGGGTGTCGGAGATCAGCGAGCCGCGCTCGGCGTGGGCCGCCTCGATGATCCGCTCGGCCTCCTGCCGGGCCTGCTCGACCATCTGCTCGCGCCCGCCGAGGAGCTCCTGGGCCTGGGCCAGGGAGCCGGGCAGGGCCTCCCGTACCTCTTCGAGCATGGCGAGCAGCTCGGCGCGGTTGACCACGCAGGACGCCGACATGGGCATGGAGCGGGCGTTTGTGACCGTCGAAACGATCTCGTCGAGCTTCTTCTGCACGTCCACCGGGTGCTCGCCACTCTCTACAGCTGGATGGAGACGGACGGGACGACTGTAAGGGCAGTCGTCCCCCGTCCGACACCTGGTGACGGACCGTCAGGGACGCTCGCTCCAGGTCACTGTCGGCCGCGCTGTTCGGCCAGGCGCTCGGTGAGCCTGCCGAGGACGGCCTCCGGCACCAGGTGGGAGACGTCGCCGCCCCAGGCGGCGACCTCCTTGACCAGGGAGGACGACAGGAAGCTGTACGTGGGGTTGGTGGGGACGAACAGGGTCTCGACGCCCGAGAGGCCGTTGTTCATCTGCGCCATCTGCAGCTCGTAGTCGAAGTCGCTGACCGCGCGGAGGCCCTTGACGATGGCGGGGATGTCGCGCTGCTTGCAGAAGTCGACGAGCAGTCCGTGGAAGGACTCGACCTCGACGTTGCCGAAGTCGCGGGTGACCTCACGGATCAGTTCGATCCGCTCGTCGACGGTGAACAGCCCTTTCTTGGACTGGTTGATCATCACCGCGACGTGTACGACGTCGTACAGCTTGGAGGCGCGGGCGATGATGTCGAGATGTCCGTTGGTGATGGGGTCGAATGACCCCGGACAGACGGCGCGGCGCAACTTGGGTCCCTCGCTCTCCGGTCCGGTCATCGTGCGTCTTCGCACGTAGAGGCGGCGCGACCGTACCAAAACGTTCCCTCGCCGTAGCGACGGGCCCGCAATGGCTCGAAACCGGCCGGCCAGCCGAATTCCCCGCCTCGGGTGCTGCGCTCCACGGTGACGAGAGCATCGTCCGCGATCCAGCCCCCGGAGCGGAGTGTGAGGAGGATCTCCCGAAGATCGTCGTCGGAGACGGCGTACGGAGGGTCGAGGAAGACCAGGTCGTACGGCTCCGCCGGGGCCGGGCCCGTCACGATCTGCTCGGCCTTGCCGGTGCGCAGTTCGGCGCCCGGCAGGGCGAGGGTGCGGATGTTCTCCCGCACCGTCCGGGCGGCACGTGGGTCGGCCTCGACGAGCAATGCGTGGGAGGCGCCGCGGGAGAGCGCCTCGAGGCCGACGGCGCCGGAACCGGCGTACAGGTCGACGACGCGTGCCCCGGCCAGGCCGTGGAACGACTCCCAGGTGGAGAAGAGGCCTTCCCGCGCCCGGTCGGAGGTGGGGCGGGTGCCGCTGCCCGGCGGTACGGCGAGTCGGCGTCCGCCGGCGGTGCCGGCGATCACGCGGGTCATCTGGGGTCCTCGCTCTGTGGAAGCCATAAGCCATAAGCCATTGCGTGTGCAATAGCTTATGGCGGCTTCCGGCCCCTCGCGTCAGCCCTTCTCCAGGTACTCCTCACGTTCCTTGTCGAGGAGGGCGTCGAGCGCGGTGCGCAGCTCGGGGTGGTCGGTGAGGTCCGGGTCGGCGAGGACGACGGCGGTCGCCTCCTCCCGGGCGGCGGCGATGACCTCTTCGTCGTCGATGACGGTGAGCATCCGCAGCGAGGAGCGGACGCCGGACTGGGCCTGGCCGAGGACATCGCCCTCGCGGCGCTGCTCCAGGTCGATCCGGGAGAGCTCGAAGCCGTCGAGGGTGGAGGCGACGGCGGCGAGACGCTGCCGGGCCGGGGCGGCCTCGGGCATCTCGGTGACAAGCAGGCAGAGGCCGGGGGCGGATCCGCGGCCGACGCGGCCGCGGAGCTGGTGGAGCTGGGAGACGCCGAAGCGGTCGGCGTCCATGATCACCATGGCGGTGGCGTTGGGGACGTTGACGCCGACCTCGATGACGGTGGTGGCGACCAGGACGTCGACCTCGCCGGCGGCGAAGCGGCGCATGACGTCGTCCTTGTCGTCGGGGTGCATCCGGCCGTGCAGGACCTCGATGCGGAGCCCGGCGAGCGGGCCGGCGCGGAGCTTATCGGCGACCTCCAGGACCGCGAGCGGCGGCCGCTTCTCGGCCTCGTCCTCGGGGGACGCCTTGCGCTTCTTCTTCTCGTCCTCGTCGTCGCCGATGCGGGGGCAGACGACGTACGCCTGGTGTCCCTTCTCCACTTCCTCGCGCACGCGCTCCCACGCGCGCGTGAGGAAGTGCGGCTTGTCGGCAGCCGGGACGACATGGCTGGCGATCGGCGAGCGGCCGGCGGGCAGCTGGTCCAGGACGGAGGTCTCCAGGTCGCCGAAGACGGTCATGGCCACGGTGCGCGGGATGGGGGTGGCCGTCATGACGAGCAGGTGAGGGGGCTGCTTCCCCTTGCCGCGCAGGGCGTCGCGCTGTTCGACGCCGAAGCGGTGCTGCTCGTCGACCACGACCAGGCCGAGGTCGTGGAACTGGACCTTGTCCTCGATCAGGGCGTGCGTGCCGATGACGAGCCCGGCCTCGCCCGTGACCAGGTCGAGCAGGGCCTGCCGTCGCCCCGCCGTACCCATGGAGCCGGTGAGCAGGACGACCTTGGTGCCGTGCTCGGCGCCGCCGAGCATGCCTCCCTCGGCGAGCTCGCCCATCATCTCGGTGATCGACCGGTGGTGCTGCTGGGCGAGAACCTCCGTGGGGGCGAGCATCGCGGCCTGTCCCCCGGCGTCGACGACGGCGAGCATGGCCCGCAGGGCCACCATCGTCTTGCCGCTGCCCACCTCGCCCTGGAGGAGGCGGTGCATGGGGTGCTCGGTGGCGAGGTCGTCGAAGATCTCGCGGGAGACCTTCTGCTGGCCGTCGGTGAGGGTGAAGGGCAGCTTGGCGTCGAAGGCGTCGAGGAGGCCGTCCGGGGTGGGCCTGCGGGCGACGGCGGGCAGTTGGGTGTCCGCGTACCGACGGCGGGCCAGGGCGACCTGGAGGACGAAGGCCTCGTCCCACTTCAGCCGCCGACGGGCGTCCTCGATGTCCGCCTTCGTGCGGGGGCGGTGGACCTTCTGGAGCGCCTCGGGCAGGTCGGTGAGGTCGCGGCCCTCGCGCAGGGCGGGCGGCAGTGGGTCGGCGAGCCCGGCCCAGCCGGTGGCGGCCAGGGAGTCCAGGGCGATGGCGACGGACTGCTCGATGGTCCAGGACTCCAGCTGCTTGCAGGCGGGGTAGATCGGCAGCAGCTCGCCGGCGAACGCCTTGACCGTCTCGTCGCTGCTCTCGGCGTCCAGGAGCTTGTACTCGGGGTGGGTGAGCTGGAGCTTGCGGTTGAAGACGCCGACCTTGCCGGCGAACATCCCGCGGCGGCCCGGCAGCAGCTCCTTCTGGTGGAAGTGGACGGCCCGGCCGAAGAAGACCAGCTGCATCCGGCCGCTGCCGTCGGTGATCGTGACCTCCAGGCGCTGGCCCTTGCCGCGGCCGCCCTTGTTGAAGGTCAGCACGCGGGCGTCGGCGACCTGCGCGACCACCGTGACGTGCTCGTCCAGCGGCAGGTCGGCGAGCGCGGTGAGCTCGCCGCGCTCGGCGTACCGCCGGGGGTAGTGGTGGAGGAGGTCCCCGACCGTCCGCAGGTCGAGCTGCTCGGCCATCACCTTCGCGGTGGCGGCGCCGAGGAGGTTCTTGAGGGGTTCGTCGAGCACTGGCACGCGTTCCATTGCACACCACTCCACTGACACCCGTCCCGCAGGCTGTGGATATCCCCTGGTCACGTCGGCGTCGTGATGCCTAGGATGACGCGTCCTCCCCTCTCCTCCGCGATCACCGCACGCCGGGATCGCCCGACCCGCGCCGTCGCCCGTCCCCCCACCGGCGCAGCGACGATGACTCCTGATCAGACACCTCACACCTTCCAGGTCGATCTGCGCGGACTCGTGGATCTCCTCTCCCACCATCTCTATTCGAGCCCCCGGGTCTATCTGCGTGAGCTGCTGCAGAACGCCGTGGACGCGATCACCGCGCGCCGCGCCGAGCAGCCGGACGCCCCCGCGCGGGTCCTGCTGTCCGTGGACGGCGGCGGCCTGCGCGTCGAGGACAGCGGCATCGGGCTGACCGAGCACGATGTGCACAGCCTGCTGGCCACCATCGGCCGCAGCTCGAAGCGGGCCGACGCCGAGGGCATCGCCAGCGCGCGGGCCGAGTTCCTGGGCCAGTTCGGCATCGGGCTGCTCGCCTGCTTCGTGGTCGCCGGCGAGATCCGGGTGGTGAGCCGCAGCGCTCGTACGCCCGCAGCCCCTCCGGTGGAGTGGACGGCCCGCGACGACGGTTCGTACACGGTCCGTACGCTCCCGGACGGCGCACGCCCCGAGCCGGGCACGACCGTGTACCTCACCGCGCGCCCCGGTGCCGGCGAGTGGCTGACCGAGGCGAAGGTGCTCTCGCTGGCCCGCGAGTACGGCTCTCTCCTCCCGTACGAAGTACGGGTCGGGGACGAGCCGGTCACCGATCTGCCCGCGCCCTGGGACCGTTCGTACCCGAGCCCGGCCGCCCGGCGGGTGGCGCTCGCCGGGCACTGCCGGACGCTGTTCGGCTTCACCCCGCTCGACTCGATCGACCTGGATCTGCCGCTGGCCGGCATCCGGGGTGTGGCGTACGTCCTGCCGTCGGCGGTCAGCCCCGCTCAGCGCGCGGGGCACCGGGTCCATCTCAAGGGCATGCTGCTCACCGAGCGGGCGGACGGGCTGCTGCCCGACTGGGCGTTCTTCGTGCGGTGTGTGCTCGACACGGACAGCCTGCGGCCGACCGCCTCGCGGGAGTCGCTGTACGAGGACGAGACGCTGGCGGGCGTACGGGACGCGCTGGGCGCGGCGGTACGCGACTGGCTCGGCTCGTTGGCCGCGGGCGACCCCGAGCGCCTGGAGCAGTTCCTGTCGGTGCACCACCTCGGGGTGAAGTCGCTGGCCCGGCACGACGGCGAGATGCTGCGGGCGATGTTGCCGTGGCTGCCGTTCGAGACGACGGACGGCCGTCTCTCGCTGGAGGAGTTCGCCCGCCGGCACCCGGTGGTGCACTACACTCGTACGGTCGAGGAGTTCCGGCAGGTCGCGGCCATCGCGTCCGCGCAGGGCATCGGCGTGGTCAACGGCGGCTACACGTACGACACGGAGCTGGTCGAGCGGCTCCCCGAGGTCCGGCCGGGCACGGCGGTCGCCGAGCTCGACGCGGACACCGTCACCGCCCATCTGGACTCCGTCGACCCCGCGCAGGAGTTGGCGCTCGCGCCGTTCCTGGCGGTGGCGCGCGCCGCGCTGGATGCTCTCGGCTGCGACGTGTCCCTGCGGTCCTTCCACCCGCTGACCGTGCCCGCGCTGCACCTGGACGACCGGGCGGCTCGGCACGAACAGGCGCGGGCGGACGCCGAGGAACAGGCCGACGACCTGTGGGCGGGCATCCTCGGCTCGCTGCGCGGCAGCGCGCCGCGGGCCCGGCTGGTCCTCAACCATCTCAATCCGCTGATCCGCCGGATCGGCTCGCTCGACGATCCGCAGCTGGCCGGAACGGCCGTCGAGGCGCTGTACGGCCAGGCGCTGCTGATGGCGCAGCGGCCGCTGCGTCCGGCCGACTCGGCGCTGCTCAACCGGGCGTTCGCAGGACTGCTCGAATGGGCCACTCATGACGGGAAGAACGAGGCATGACCCTGACCATCCAGGCCCTGCGCGAGGCCATGCGGGAGAACTCCGGGCAGCCCGAGGGGCCCGCGCGCAACGAGCGGGCCGAGCGGCTGCTCGCCGAGGCCGAGCGGATCGGTGAGCCCCTGGCCGTCATCGAGGCGCTCGGGCACCAGCTGCAGGCGTACAACTACAGCTCCGAGAAGGCGAAGATGTTCGTGCCCTTCTCGCGGCTGCTGCGGATGTGGGACGAGAACCCCGCGGACTTCGACGCGTACGAGGCGCACTCCCTGCACTGGGTGTTCAAGTGGGTCTCCAGCGGGATGCTCGACCAGCCGCACATCCCGCTCGCCTCGATCGAGAAGTGGCTCGGCGAGATGGAGCACCGGTACCGGCTCGCGGGGTACTCCGAGCGGGCCGTGCGGCGGAGCGAGTTCCGGGTGGCGCGCCACATCGGTGACCGGGAGCGGGCGGCCCGGGCGTACGCGGCCTGGCTGGCGGCCGACCGGGACCGGATGGCCGACTGCCATGCCTGCGAGCTGCACGGGCAGGGCCATTGGCGCGTGGAGCTGGGTGAGGACGAGGAGGCCCTGGAGATCTGGGCGCCGGTCCTGGCGGGTGAGCACACCTGCGCCCATGAGCCGCACGCGGTTCTGGCGTCCTCGCTGCTGCCGCTGCTCCGGCTCGGCCGGGGGGAGCAGGCCCGCGCGAACCACCTGCGGGGCTACCGCCTGGTGCGGCCGATGGAGAGCATGCGCGGCTCGGTGGCGGAGCACATCGAGTTCTGCGCGCTGACCGGGAACGAGGCGCGGGGTCTGGAGATCCTGGCGGAGCGTCCGGCGTACTTCACGGACGCCGGTGATCCGGACAGCCTCCTGGACTTCCTGGCCGTGACGGCGCTGTTGATGGACCGGCTGGTGGCGCTCGGGCACGGTGGGCAGTCGGTGCCGGGTCCTGCGGGGTCCTCCTGGACGGCGGGCGAACTCGCCGGCCACGCGCGCGTGGAGGCGCTGGCGATCGCCCGCCGCTTCGACGAGCGCAACGGTACGGAGCGGGTGAGCGAGCTCGTCCGGGAGCGGATGGGGCAGGCGCCGCTGCTGGACCGGCTGCCGCTGGGGGTCCGGGCGTCGGGGGCGGTGCCGGTACCGGTGCGCGTCCCGGAGCCCGTGGTGGAGCCGGTGACGGAGTCGCGCGATCCGCTCGCGGAGGCGCGACGGCTGTCGAAGGAGCGCAGCCCGTCCGCGCGGGCGGCGTGGGAGGCCGTGGCGGTATCCGGGGTGGAGCTGGACGCGCTCGCGCGCGCCGAGCTCGACGACCACCGGGCGATGGCCATGGCGGACGGCCCGGCGGAGTCGGTGCGGCTGTTCCGCACGGCGGCCGAGGGGTACGAGGCGGCCGGCGACCGTGGTGAGGCGGAGGCCGCCCGGACCAGGGCCGCGTACGCGCTCGCGCTGGACGAGCGGGTGGAGGAGGCGTCGGCGGCCGTCGAGGAGGCGATCGCGCGGGTGCTCGCCCTGCACGCCGAGGGGGCGGCCACGGCTCGCCAGGTGGCCGGGGCGCTGCTCGCCCGGGTACGGATCGGGCTGCTGCGGCTGCACGAGGAGGAGGGCGCGCCCGAGGAGCTCGCGCGGTCGGTGGACGCGTTGCTGGCCTTCACCGCGGCCTGTGCGGAGGATCCGACCGTCATGGACCGGATCGCCGAGGCCGAGGCCGTACGGGGCGATCTGGCGGCGCACCGGGGGGACGCCGAGGGCGCGGCCCGGCAGTACGCGCACGCCGCGGAGCTGTACCACCGGGCCGGGCTGCCCTGGTACGCCGTCGAGCCGGAGGTTCAGCTCTCCCGGATCGCCCTGCACCTCGACGACGTCGAGACGGCCGAGCGGGCCGCCCGGGCGGCCTTGGAGCACGGGGCCGCGCACGCGCCGGCGGGCGGGCAGGCCCGGCTGCGGATGCAGCTCGCGCACGCGCTCGCCGCGGCCGGAGGGTTCGCGGAGGCGACGGAACACGCCCTGGAGGCGGCGCACTGGGCCGACGAGGCCGGCGAGAGCCGGGGCATCGGCGCGTACGCCCGGCATCAGCTGGGCGGTTGGCTGCTGCGGGAGGAGCGGACGGAGGAGGCGGCGGCGATTCTGGAGTCGGTGCTGCCGGACCTGTCCGTGGAGGAGCACGGCGACGGGATGGTCGTCCAGACGCTGTGGTGGCTCGGCGACTGCCTGACGGCGCTGGACGAACCGCGGGCCGCGGCGGAGCAGTGGCTGCGGGCGGCGGAGCTCGCGAAGGAGTGGCCGGAGCAGCGGGACCACGCGATGCTCGCGAACCTGGCGGCGGAGGCGTTGCTCCGGGCGGAGCTGAAGCCGGAGGCCGCCGCGGCGTACGAGCGGGCGGGCGAGCTGTGGCGGGAGCTGGGCGACTCGGCGGCGTACGTCAGGACGCTGCGCGTCCGGGCGTGGATCGCGGGGGCCGAGGAGGGCCGTGCCCTCATGGACGCGGCGGCGGAGGCGTGCGGCTCCGACGTGGTGCAGCTGGCGGACACGTACGTCCAGGCGGCGGAGCTGCTCGGTGAGACGGATGCGCGGGAGGCCCTGTCGTACGCGACGCGCGCGGTGTCGGCGCTCGCGTCGGCCGGCCCCGACGTCCGCGACCGCCGTACGACGGCGGAACTCCTGGCGGGCCGGCTCCACCTGAACCTCGGCGAGCGCGCGGAGGCGACGGCGCTGGCGCGTGGCGTGCTGGCGGAGAACCCGGAATCGGAGGAGGCGAAGGCCCTGCTGTCCCAGGCAACGCCCTGAACCCCCTGCGGCCCTGCCGCCGTCCAGGGGGAGGCCGGGAGGGTACGGGCGGCCCGGTACGCCTCGCGGACGGCGGCTCGACTCCGCGCAAGCGGTCGCCGGCTCTGCGACGAGCAGGCGCGGCACCTCGCACCACGGGGTAGGCCGGCGCGGCCACGGGCTCCCAGGTGGGTGCGGGCGGCCGGCACCGCTTGGGGACGGCAACGTCCCGCCGCGCCAGCGGGCGGCCGGCTCCGCGGCACAGGCGCGGCCGCCTTGCACCCCACGGGGCGGGTGCAGCCGCCCGCACCGCCTCGCGGGGCAGCGGCTTCACCTCGCGCAAGCGGGCGGCCGGCCCCGCGAGGGGGGGGGCCGGCCGCCTCGCACCGGCTGGTGGGGCGGCGGCTTCAGGCCGCAGCCGCTCCCGGCTCACCGCCGCAAGCCGTGCAGCGGCTTCACGCGGCTCGCGGGAGGGTGGGGGCCCGCGCCGCCCGGTCGCTACTCGACGCCGATCAGAAGCGGTGGCGCGCCCACGCCCCCGCGGTACGTCGTCGTGTCGACCGCCAGGTACGTGTCGCGGACGTGGCGTTCGAGGGTCGTGGCCAGTGAGGGTGGGGTCTCGTCCGCCACGATCAGGGTCACCAGTTCGCCGCCCGCCGACAGCATCCGGTCCAGGACCGTGCGGGCCGTCGTCGTCAGGTCCTGGCCGATGACCGCCACGTCGCCCTCGATCAGGCCGAGGACGTCGCCGGCCTGGCAGACGCCGGCCGAGGTGAAGGACCGGCGTTCGGCGACGGCGAGTTCGGCGTACCGGGTCGCCCCCGCCGCCGCCGTCATCGCCACCACGTCCTCGTCGAAGCGCCGGTCCGGCTCGTGGACGGCGAGCGCCGCGATGCCCTGGACGGCCGCGCGGGTCGGGATCAGAGCGACCCTGATGCCCTCCGCGCGGGCCTGTTCGGCCGCCGCGCCCGCCGTGTGCCGCAGGTCGGTGTCGTTCGGCAGGAGCACGACCTCGCGCGCGTGGGCCCGCCGGATCGCGTCGACGAGTTCGCCGCTGGCCGGTGGCTCCCCCGGCCTGGCCAGCACCGTCGTCGCCCCGGCCTCCGCGCACAGGCCCGCGAGCCCCTCACCGGGTACGACCGCCACGACGGCCCGCTGCATCCGTTCCCGTACCTCGGTGACACCCGAGAAGTGCGTGATGCGGATCCGGTACGGCCGGCCCGCCTCCACGCCCGCCTCGACGGCCGCTCCCGCGTCGTCGACGTGGACGTGCACGTTCCACAGGCCGTCGCCGCCGACCACGACCAGGGAGTCCCCCATCGCGTCCAGCCGGGCCCGCAGCCTCTCCACGGCCGCGTCCTCCGCCTCCAGGAGGTAGATCACCTCGAAGGCGGGGCCGGCCGGCTCGGCGGGCCCGTCGGATCCGTCTTCGGCTCCGCACGCCTCGTCCGCACCGGCCGGCCGGTGCGCCGCCCTGGCCGGCCGGACCTGTGCCTCCCCGGACACGACCTCCACCAGCGCCCCGAGGACGGCCACAAGTCCTCGTCCGCCCGCGTCCACGACCCCCGCGCGTCGGAGCACGGCCAGTTGCCCGGTCGTGGCCTCCAGCGCGGTCCTGGCTCCCTCGTACGCCCCCCTGGCCACCGCCACGAGGCTCCCGCCCCGCTCGCAGGCCTCCGCCGCCGCTCCCGCCACGCTCAGGATCGTTCCCTCGACGGGGTGCGCCACCGCCTCCCGGGCCGCGCGGGCCGCCGCCGCCAGGGACCGGGCGAGGTGATCCCCGTCACGCCCGTCCGCGAGAACGGACGCCATGCCGCGCAGCAGCTGCGAGAGAATCGTCCCGGAGTTCCCCCGGGCGCCGATCAGGGCACCGTGCGCCATGGCCCGTATGGCGTCGCCCGCGTCGGGATCCTCCGCCGCGAAGACCGCCTCGACGGCCTGCGCCGCGGACTCCACCGTCAGATACAGGTTCGTGCCGGTGTCCCCGTCCGCGATCGGATAGACGTTGATCGCGTCGATCTCCTCGCGCTCCCTGCCGAGCGCGTCCAGCGCCCGTACGCACCAGGAGCGGACCGCTGCGGCGTCGAGGGTCTGCGCGGTCTGCGGCAACGGGTGGTCCTCCTGCTAGGCGGCTGGCGGCGTCTGCGGTGAGCTCACCGCAGGGTAGACCCGCTCGTGACCAGGGACGGGGGCGGGGGCCGCGGCGACCGTGGTAGTTTCGTTCTACGGGAGCAGGCGTTGTATGCTGCTCCGGTTGCCCGGCGAAAGTCGGGCCATTCCCCCGGCAAGCCACTTCAGACCTCTGATTCCGGTGCGCCGGTTTTCACTGTAAATCTGAAGTCTTTGGAGTGACCCGTGGCTGCCAACTGCGACGTCTGCGGCAAGGGGCCGGGCTTCGGCAACAACATTTCGCACTCGCACCGCCGTACGTCTCGTCGCTGGAACCCGAACATCCAGCGCGTGCGTGCCGTGGTCGGTCGGACGCCGAAGCGGCTCAACGTCTGCACCTCGTGCATCAAGGCCGGCAAGGTCTCGCGCTAAGTGATGCTCCCCGCGCAAGCGGGGATGATCCCGCCGACGCATCGTCGTAGCGCAGCCTCTGCGGTTGCCTTGAAAGGCCGGTTCACCTCGGTGAACCGGCCTTTTGCCATGCCCGGACACAGGCGCGGGCCCAGACGTACGCCCGGGCACCGCACCGGTCAGCCGCGGAACCGCCAGCCGTGATCCACCGGGCCGATCCCCGCGCCCAGCGCGAACCCGGCCGCTATCGCCCCCGTCACGTACGCCTTCGCCTCCCGCACCGCCTCCGGCACGGTCAGCCCCTTCGCGAGGCCCGACGCCACGGCCGAGGCCAGCGTGCAGCCCGTGCCGTGCGTGTGCCGGTTGTCGTGCCGGGGAGCGCGCAGCCAGTGCTCCTCGCCGCCGTCCGTGAGCAGGTCGACGGCGTCCCCCTCGAGATGGCCGCCCTTGATGAGCGCCCACCGCGGCCCGTACGACAGGACCGCCGCGGCGGCCTCCCGCAGATCGGACTCCCGCTCGACGACGACTCCCGTCAGCTGCGCCACCTCGTCCAGGTTGGGCGTGGCCACCGTCGCCAGCGGCAGCAGCTTCGTCCGTACGGAATCCAGCGCCGAGGCCGCGAGCAGCGGGTCTCCGTGCTTGGAGACGCCGACCGGGTCGACGACCACGGGCGCGTCCGGCGTGCCCGCTAGCAGGTCCGCCACCGTCTCCACCAGCGCGGCGGAGGACAGCATGCCGGTCTTCACGGCCTGGACGCCGATGTCGTCGACGACGGCCCGGTACTGGGACCGTACAGCCTCCTCGGGCAGTTCCCACGCGCCCTGGACACCCAGCGAGTTCTGGGCGGTGACGGCGGTGAGCACGCTCATGCCGTGCACGCCGAGGGCGAGCATCGTCTTCAGGTCGGCCTGGATGCCGGCTCCGCCGCCGGAGTCGGATCCGGCGACGGTGAGGACCAGGGGCGGGCTCACTCGTGCCCCCCGAAGTGGTCCCAGCCGCCCTTGGTGTGCCAGGGCGCCCCGTCCACGGTGACCTGGGGCAGCGCGGAGGGGTTGAGGACCTCGCCGATGACCTTCCAGCGGGCCGGCAGCTTCACGTCCGGCGGGAAGGTGGCGACGATCGCGTGGTCCTCTCCCCCGGTGAGCACCCACTGCAGCGGGTCCACACCCACGGCCTGCCCGATGTCGTGCATCTGGGTCGGGATGTCGATGAGCCCGGAGCGCAGGTCGATGCGGACCTTGCTGGCCTCGGCGATGTGGCCGAGGTCGGCGATGAGTCCGTCGCTGACGTCGCACATGGCGGTGGCGCCGAGCCCGGCGGCCGCGGGGCCCGCGTGGTACGGCGGTTCGGGCCGCCGGTGGGCCTCGACGAAGGCGCGGGGCGAGCGGAAGCCGCGGGAGAGCACCGCGTATCCGGCGGCGGACCAGCCGAGCCAGCCGGTGTAGGCGACGACGTCGCCGGGCTGTGCCCCGCCCCGGGTCACCGGGTCGTGGTTGCGCAGGTCGCCGAGGGCGGTGATGGCGATGGTGATGGTGTCGCCGCGGACGACGTCGCCGCCGACGACGGCCGCGCCCGCGACCTGGCACTCGTCGCGCAGGCCGTCCATGAGCTCGACCGGCCAGGTGACGGGGAGTTCGGCGGGGACGACCAGGCCGAGGAGCAGCGCGGTGGGCACGGCGCCCATGGCGGCGATGTCGGCGAGGTTCTGCGCGGCCGCCTTGCGGCCGACGTCGTACGCCGTCGACCAGTCACGGCGGAAGTGCCGTCCTTCGAGCAGGATGTCCGTACTGGCCACCACGCGCCGGTCGGGTGCGGAGACGACCGCGGCGTCGTCGCCGGGTCCGATCCGTACCGCCGGTGTGGAGGTGAGCCGGGAGGTGAGCTCCCTGATGAGCCCGAACTCCCCCAGTTCTCCTACTGTGCCCTTCACCGCGTCTCACCTCGTGTTGTCGTGCCGGCCGTGCGCGTCGCCCGCCGCTCGCTCTGCGGGTCGCGAGCCGTCACCGCGCTGGGTACCGTCAAGTAGACCGTCAACTTCTGTCGTGCGTACGCCACACTGTGGGCGCCTCGGGGCGCGCAGGTCTCCCCGCGGCCCTCGGCGACGCGGTACCGTGGCGTCCCTTTCTCCCACAAGATCCTCGTGGCCGCCCTGGAGGTTCCGTGGTACAGGCGTACATCCTTATTCAGACCGAGGTGGGCAAGGCGTCGACCGTCGCCGAGACCATCTCCAAGATCCCGGGGGTGATCCAGGCGGAAGACGTGACGGGCCCGTACGACGTGATCGTCCGCGCCCAGGCCGACACGGTGGACGAGCTGGGCCGCATGGTGGTCGCCAAGGTCCAGCAAGTGGACGGCATCACGCGGACCCTCACCTGCCCGGTCGTGCATCTGTAGCCCCCGTCTACCCTTGGCCGGTGACGTCTCCCCACCGGCCCTTCGGCCTGCCCGCCGCCGTCGCAGCCGTTCTGCTGCTGACCGCCGCGGGCTGCTCCTCCACGGACGTGAAGGCGTCGGTCCCGGTTCCCAGCCCTTCGGCGGAGGAAGCGGCCCTCTGCCAGGCGCTGGCGAAGGAGCTTCCGGACACCGTGGCGGGGCTGGGACGGAACGATCCGGAGCCCGAGTCCGAGCTGACCGCCGGGTGGGGGGACGCGGCGATCGTACTGCGCTGTGGCGTCCCCCGGCCCGAAAAGATGACCGATCCCCAGTCCCAGGGCGTCTCGGTGAACGGCGTCCGGTGGATGCTGGAACAGCCGGAGGACGGCGGACCCCGCTTCACCTCGGTGTACCGGAAGACGTACGTGGAGGTGACGCTGGACGAGCGGTACGCCCACGACGCCGCACCGCTCACGGATCTCGCCGCCCCGGTGGAGAAGGCCGTTCCGTGCGCCCTGGAACCGGAGTGCGACTAGGGACTCCAGGGGATCGAGGGCTTCAGCGCAGGCCCGTGGAGCGGGTCAGCGCGGCCTGGATCAGCCGGTCGACGAGCTCCGGGTAGCTGACGCCGCTCTCCTGCCACATGCGCGGATACATGGAGATCGGGGTGAACCCCGGCATGGTGTTGATCTCGTTGATGACGAAGTCGCCGTCCTCCGTGAGGAAGAAGTCCGCGCGCACCAGGCCCTCGCAGGAGACGGCCTCGTACGCGGCGACCGCCAGGCGCTGGACCTCGGCGGTGGCCTCGTCACCGATCGGCGCGGGCACGATCCCCGACGCCGAGTCGATGTACTTGGCCTCGAAGTCGTAGAAGTCGTGGTCGGTGACGGGCGGGATCTCGGCCGGCACGCTGGCGCGCGGGCCGTCCTCGAACTCCAGGACGCCGCACTCGATCTCCCGGCCGCGCAGCAGCGACTCGACGAGGATCTTGGGGTCGTGGCGGCGCGCCTCCTCGATGGCCTCGTCCAGGCCGGAGAGGTCGTCGACCTTGGTGATGCCCATGGAGGAGCCGCCGCGGGCGGGCTTCACGAAGAGCGGCCAGCCGTGGTCGGCGGCGAACTCGACGATCTTCTTGCGGGCGGCAGCGGGGTTCTGGTCCCACTCACGGGGCCGGATGACCTCGTACGGGCCTACCGGCAGCCCGAAGGAGGTGAACACCCGCTTCATGTACTCCTTGTCCTGGCCGACGGCGGAGGCGAGGACGCCCGCGCCGACGTAGGGGACGCCGGAGAGCTCCAGGAGACCCTGGAGGGTGCCGTCCTCACCGTACGGGCCGTGCAGCACCGGGAAGACGACGTCGACCTCGCCGAGCGCCTTGGGCACGGAGCCGGGCTCGGTGTGGACGACCTCGCGGTTGGCCGGGTCGACGGAGAGGACGACGCCGCCCTGCTCGGACTCGGCCAGGTCGGCGACGTTCGGCAGGGCACGGTCGGCGATGGCCATCCGCTCGGGGGCGTCGGCGGTCAGCGCCCAGCGCCCGTCCGTGGTGATGCCGATGGGCAGCACGTCGTACTTGGTCCGGTCGATGGCGCGCAGGACGGCGCCGGCCGTGACGACGGAGATGGCGTGCTCGGAGCTGCGTCCGCCGAAGACGACGGCCACGCGCGGCTTGCGGGGGCTCTGGGTGTTCTCGCTCATAACGCGTTGAGCGTACCTTGCGTGTTCGATGCGCTTAAGAGCCCCGGCCCGCCGCGCGCGTCCGGCCTAGTGCCGGCCTGGTGTGGGCCTTGTGGGCCTGGTGTGGGCCTGCTGCGGGCCTCAGCGGCGCTCGGACTTGGCGCTGCGCGACATCAGTTCCTTGAGGGCGACGATCGGCGGCTTGCCCTCGTGGACGATCGAGACGACCATCTCGGTGATCGGCATGTCGACATCGTGGCGGCGCGCCAGATCGAGCACGGACTCGCAGGACTTGACGCCCTCGGCGGTCTGCTTGGTCGCCGCGATGGTCTCCTGGAGCGTCATCCCGCGGCCGAGGTTGGTGCCGAAGGTGTGGTTCCGGGAGAGCGGCGAGGAGCAGGTGGCCACCAGGTCGCCGAGGCCGGCCAGGCCGGAGAAGGTGAGCGGGTCGGCGCCCATGGCGAGCCCGAGCCGGGTGGTCTCGGCGAGGCCGCGGGTGATGAGCGTGGCCTTGGAGTTGTCCCCGAGCCCCATGCCGTCGGCGATGCCGACGGCGAGCCCGATGACGTTCTTGACCGCGCCGCCGAGTTCGCAGCCGACGACGTCGGTGTTGGTGTACGGGCGGAAGTACGGGGTCATGCAGGCGGCCTGGAGCCGCTGGGCGACCGATTCGTCGGCGCAGGCGACCACGGCGGCGGCGGGCTGCCGGGCGGCGATCTCCTTGGCCAGGTTGGGGCCGGTGAGGACGGCCACGCGCTCCACGGGCACGTCGGCGACCTCGGTGATGACCTCGCTCATGCGCTTGGCGGTGCCGAGTTCGACGCCCTTCATCAGGGAGACGAGGACGGTGTCGGGGGCCAGCTTGGGGGCCCATTCGGCGAGGTTGGCGCGCAGCGTCTGGGAGGGGACGACGAGGACGGTGAAGTCGGCGTCGTGGGCTGCTTCGGCCGGGTCGGTGGTGGCCCGGACGTTCGCGGGGAGCTCGACCCCCGGGAGGTAGTCGGGGTTGGTGCGAGTGGTGTTGATGGCGTCGGCGAGCTCGGCGCGGCGGCCCCAGAGGGTCACCTCGCAGCCCGCGTCGGCGAGCACCATGCCGAAGGCGGTGCCCCACGATCCGGTGCCGAATACGGCTGCCTTGGTCACTTCTTGCCCTCCCCGGCGGCCTTGCGCCGCTGTTCCAGCCGGGCCTTGCGGTGGTCGTACGGCTCGGGCGGCGCCTGCTCGCCGCGCACGTCCTCCAGGAGCGCGGTGATCGCGGCCATGATGGCCTCGGTCGCCTCGCGCAGCACGTCGGGCGTCGGCTCCTGGCCGTAGAAGCGTGAGAGGTCGACGGGCGGGCCGGCCTGCACGATCAGCGTCTTGCGCGGGAACAGGTTGAACTTGTTCTCCTTGGCGTACGGCGGCATCGCGAGGTTGGCGCCCCACTGGGCGACCGGGATGACCGGGGCCTTGGTCAGCAGCGCGACACGGGCGGCGCCGGTCTTGCCCGCCATGGGCCACATGTCGGGGTCGCGGGTGAGGGTTCCCTCGGGGTAGAAGGCGACGCATTCGCCGCGTTCGATGGCCTCGACGGCGGCGCGGAAGGCGTCCAGGGCGTCGGTCGTCTCGCGGTAGACGGGGATCTGTCCGGTGCCGCGCAGCATCATGCCGACGAACGAGCCCTTGAAGAGTCCGGCCTTGGCGAGGAAGCGCGGGACACGTCCGGTGTTGTACTGGAAGTGCGCATAGGACAGCGGGTCCAGATACGAGTTGTGATTGACGGCGGTGATGAATCCGCCGTCGGCCGGAATGTGTTCCGCACCGCGCCAGTCCCGCTTGAACAGAACCACCAGCGGCGGTTTAGCGATGACCGCCGCCAGGCGGTACCAGAAGCCGATTCTGCGGCGGGACACTCGTGCACCTTCCTCTGGGACTGGCGTGCAGGGGGTCAAGTGTCGCCCCATGCTCCTGGTCTGTCGAGGACACGGTACGCCCCGGACTCCCGCCGCCGCCGGGCACCGGCCTCTCCGGCCCGTCGGACGCCGACGAAGGGCGCCGGGCCACAATGGGCCCCGATGAACACCGATCCGGACGACGGCTGGTCCCTGATCGTCCCCCTGAAGCCCCTTGCGCGGGCGAAGAGCAGGCTCGCCGAGGCCACCGGGGCGCTGCTGCGTCCACGGCTGGCGCTGGCGTTCGCGCAGGACACGGTGGCCGCGGCGCTGGAATGCGCGCGGGTGCGGGATGTGGCGGTCGTCACGGACGATCCGGTGGCCGCGGTCGCGCTGGCGGCGCTCGGAGCGCGGATCGTGCCGGACTCCCCGGCCGCCGGCCTGAACGCGGCGCTGGCGCACGGGGCGCGGACGGTACGGGAGTCCCGGCCGGACGCGCGGGTCGCGGCGCTCAACGCGGACCTGCCGGCGCTGCGCCCCGGGGAGCTGGCGCGTGTCCTCGACGCCGCCGGGAAATTCCCCCGGACATTTCTCCCGGATGCGGCCGAAATAGGTACGACATTCCTCTCGGCCGGTCCGGGAGTGGAATTGGAACCCGCATTCGGGGGCGCTTCGCGCCGTCGGCATTTGTCTTCGGGGGCGGTGGAAATCCGACTGGCGGGGGTGGATTCCGTCCGCCGGGACGTGGACACCGGCGAGGATCTGGCGGCCGCGCTGGCGCTGGGTGTCGGTCCGCGGACGGCGGCCCATGGCTGTCGCACGGCCGGATAGGCTGCGGTTCATGCAGGCGACCGCGTACACGTACGACCCCGAGACCCGCAGCGGCAGTGTGCTGCTCGACGACGGCACCCCGGTGGAGTTCGGGGCCGATGCCTTCGACGCGGGCGGGTTGCTGTTGCTGCGTCCGGGGCAGCGGGTGCGGATCGAGACGGAGCCGGGCGCCGGGGACGCCGGTCCGCGGATCACGCTGGTGACGCTGCAGACCCTCTGAGCGCAAATCTCCGGTCCCGATTGGGCCGAACAGGGCGCGGACACGCCGCGGGCCGGGCTCCCCGAGGGGGAGCCCGGCCCGGCGTGTGAGTGGCCCTACGACCCTGCGCCGCTTACTTCTTGCGGGCGGTGGTGGTCTTCTTGGCGGGGGTGGTCTTGCGCGCGGTGGTCTTCTTCGCCGGCGCCTTCTTCGCCGTGGCCTTCTTCGCCGGGGCGGTCTTCTTCGCGGTGGTCTTCTTGGCGGCGGCGGTGGTCTTCGCCGGCGTCGCCTTCTTGGCGGTCGTCGTCTTCTTGGCGGCGCTCGCGGTCTTGGTGGCGGTGGTCTTCTTCGCCGTGGCGGTGGTCTTCTTCGCCGGAGTGGTCTTCTTGGCGGCGGCCTTCTTCGCCGCGGCGGCGGAGGTCTTCTTGGCGGCGGCCTTCTTGCCGGCGGCCTTGGCGATGGTGGGCGGCGGACCGGAAAGGCTGCCCTTGGGCGCCTTCTTGACGGCGACCTCGCCACCCTTGGGGAGCTTCTTCGAGCCGCTGACCAGGTCCTTGAAGCCCTGACCAGCACGGAAGCGGGGCACGGAGGTCTTCTTGACCCGGACGCGCTCACCGGTCTGCGGGTTACGGGCGTACCGGGCCGGGCGGTCGACCTTCTCGAACGAGCCGAAGCCGGTGACCGAAACACGGTCCCCGCCGACCACGGCACGCACGATCGCGTCCAGCACCGCGTCGACAGCATCGGCGGCCTGCTGGCGGCCGCCCATCTTGTCGGCAATCGCTTCTACGAGCTGCGCCTTGTTCACGTCTTCCCCTTCGGAGACATTGCCAGAACGAAAGTGTTCAAGCTTTTTCGCACGTTAGGCATGTATATACCGCAAATCAAACACGAAACGGGCTAATCACCCTAGTGCCGCAACGGTGAAGTGCCGTTGCGGAGTTCCTGGTGTCAGTCGTCTTCAGGGAATCGGCCCTCGTCGAGGTCCTTCATCAACCGGTCCAGACGCGCTGCGGCGTCCGTGAGATCGTGCTTCGCCGCGGCCGTGACGACCAGCAGCTTCCGGGACAGCGCCATCCTTACGCCCTCCGGGACTTGCAGTTCGCGCACCCTTGTGTGCGCTTCCTTCAATCGGGCGGCGACTGCCTCATAGAGCTCGAGTTGGCTGTCGCGTTCCATGCACCGATTGTGCCATCTAGGGCGAGTTGTCGCCCGACGGGGTCTCAACAAGCGACTGCGCCCCCCACCGGGAGGTGGGGGGCGCAGTCAGGGAAAAGTGCTGCTCAGACGGTAATTGTACGGGGTTTGAAGGACGGCCTCGCCGCCTCGTACGCCGCGATGTCGCCTTCGTTCTGAAGGGTGAGGCTGATGTCGTCGAGGCCGTTCAGCAGACGCCAGCGGGCGTTCTCGTCGAGCTCGAAGTCGGCGTCGATCCCGGCGGCGAGAACCTTCCTCTGCTCCAAGTCAACGGTGATTTCGGCCGTCGGGTCGGCCTCGGTCAGCTCCCAGAGCGCGTCCACGGTCTTCTGGTCCAGGACCACGGTCAGCAGACCGTTCTTCAGCGAGTTGCCGCGGAAGATGTCGGCGAACCGGGAGGAGATGACGGTCTTGAAGCCGTAGTTCTGCAGCGCCCAGACGGCGTGCTCACGGGAGGAGCCGGTGCCGAAGTCGGGGCCGGCCACCAGGACCGTGGCGCCCTCCCGCTCGGGGCGGTTGAGCACGAACTCGGAGTCCTTGCGCCAGGCCTCGAACAGCCCGTCCTCGAAGCCGTCGCGGGTGACCTTCTTCAGCCAGTGCGCGGGGATGATCTGGTCGGTGTCGACGTTGCTGCGGCGCAGCGGGACGGCCCGGCCGGTGTGCGTGGTGAAAGCTTCCATGGTTCCTCAGACCCCCGCGGGCGTAGCGACGTCGGACAGATCGGCCGGGGAGGCCAGGTGGCCCAGTACGGCGGTGGCGGCGGCGACCTGGGGCGAGACCAGGTGGGTCCGGCCGCCCTTGCCCTGCCGGCCTTCGAAGTTGCGGTTGGAGGTGGACGCGGAGCGCTCACCGGGAGCCAGTTGGTCGGGGTTCATGCCCAGACACATCGAGCAGCCGGCGTGCCGCCATTCGGCGCCCGCCTCCTTGAAGACCTTGTCCAGGCCCTCCTCGACGGCCTGCAGGGCGACCCGGACGGAGCCGGGGACGACCAGCATGCGGACGCCTTCGGCGACCTTGCGGCCCTCGACGATGCCGGCCACCGCGCGCAGGTCCTCGATGCGGCCGTTGGTGCAGGAGCCTACGAAGACGGTGTCGACCTTGATGTCCCGCAGCGGCTGCCCGGCGGTCAACCCCATGTACTCCAGGGCCTTTTCGGCGGCGTTGCGCTCCGAAGCGTCTTCGTACGAAGCCGGGTCGGGGACGTGCGCCGAAAGCGGAGCGCCCTGGCCCGGGTTGGTGCCCCAGGTGACGAACGGCGCCAGCGAGGCGGCGTCGATGACGACCTCGGCGTCGAAGACCGCGTCGTCGTCCGTCCGCAGCGTCCTCCAGTACGCGACGGCGGCGTCCCAGTCCTCGCCCTCGGGGGCGTGGGCGCGGCCCTTGAGGTAGGCGAAGGTGGTCTCGTCGGGGGCGATCATGCCCGCGCGGGCGCCGGCCTCGATCGACATGTTGCAGATGGTCATCCGGGCCTCCATCGAGAGCTTCTCGATGGCGGAGCCGCGGTACTCCAGGATGTAGCCCTGGCCGCCGCCGGTGCCGATCTTGGCGATGATCGCCAGGATCAGGTCCTTGGCGGTGACGTCCTCGGGCAGCTCGCCGTCGACGGTGATCGCCATGGTCTTGGGGCGGGCCAGCGGGAGCGTCTGGGTGGCCAGGACGTGCTCGACCTGGCTGGTGCCGATGCCGAAGGCCAGCGCGCCGAAGGCGCCGTGCGTGGAGGTGTGCGAGTCGCCGCAGACGACGGTCGTGCCGGGCTGGGTCAGGCCCAGCTGCGGGCCCACGACGTGGACGACGCCCTGCTCGACGTCGCCCAGCGGGTGCAGCCGCACGCCGAACTCGGCACAGTTCTTGCGCAGGGTCTCCAACTGGGCACGGGAGACGGGGTCGGCGATCGGCTTGTCGATGTCGAGGGTCGGGGTGTTGTGGTCCTCGGTGGCGATGGTGAGGTCGAGGCGCCGCACCGGCCGGCCGTTCTGACGCAGCCCGTCGAACGCCTGGGGGCTGGTCACCTCGTGCAGCAGGTGCAGATCGATGAAGAGGAGATCGGGCTCGCCCTCGGCGCGCCGGACGACGTGGTCGTCCCAGACCTTCTCCGCGAGTGTCCTACCCATCGCTTTCCCTCCGGCCGACGTGATCGCCGACACAACTAGAGACCCGTTTCGCGAGCCGTTGTGCGGCCGCCTCACCAGGGTCGCAAGATCCAGGAAAAATTGAACTTGCGTTTCACAGAGTGAGACGTGAATATCGTTGCATGGACAACTCTAGCGGCGTGGGCGTTCTCGACAAGGCAGCCCTTGTCCTGAGCGCCCTGGAGTCCGGTCCGGCCACCCTCGCAGGTCTGGTCGCGGCGACGGGACTCGCACGACCCACGGCACATCGCCTCGCCGTGGCACTGGAACACCACCGGATGGTGGCTCGCGACATGCAGGGCCGGTTCATCCTCGGACCGCGCCTGGCGGAGCTCGCCGCCGCGGCCGGTGAGGACCGCCTGCTCGCCACCGCGGGCCCGGTACTGACGCATCTGCGCGATGTCACCGGCGAGAGCGCCCAGCTCTACCGGCGGCAGGGCGACATGCGCATCTGCGTGGCGGCGGCCGAGCGGCTGTCCGGCCTTCGGGACACGGTCCCGGTCGGCTCGACGCTGACGATGAAGGCCGGCTCCTCGGCGCAGATCCTGATGGCCTGGGAGGAGCCCGAGCGGCTCCACCGCGGTCTTCAGGGCGCCCGCTTCACGGCGACGGCCCTGTCAGGCGTACGGCGCCGCGGCTGGGCGCAGTCGATCGGCGAGCGGGAGCCGGGCGTGGCGTCCGTCTCCGCGCCCGTACGCGGCCCCTCGAACCGCGTGGTGGCCGCCGTGTCGGTCTCCGGGCCGATCGAGCGCCTGACCCGCCACCCGGGCCGTATGCACGCCCAGGCCGTCATCGACGCCGCCGCCCGTCTCTCCGAGGCGCTGCGCCGCAACGGCTGATCTCCCGCCCCTCCTGCACGATCCGGCCCACCGCTTCAACGCCGCAGCGGTGGGCCGGAGTTGCGCCCGGAGCCGTACGGACGATCTTCAGTTGTCGGGCAACGCGAGGAAGCCCTCCCCCGAAGGGAAGGGCTTCCTCGATGCGTACCCCCGACCGGATTCGAACCGGCGCTACCGCCTTGAGAGGGCGGCGTGCTAGGCCGCTACACAACGGGGGCCTTGCGGATGAGCTCCGCGAGCTGGCCTACCAGGACTCGAACCTAGAATGACGGTACCAGAAACCGTAGTGTTGCCAATTACACCATAGGCCATGGTGGTTAGACCAGTACCCCCGACCGGATTCGAACCGGCGCTACCGCCTTGAGAGGGCGGCGTGCTAGGCCGCTACACAACGGGGGCCCTAGCGATCCCGCCCGGCACCGGAGTGCCGAGCGATGTCACCACGTGTTCACCGGGAGCGACCCTGGTGATGCGCAGGATGGATCTGTACCCCCGACCGGATTCGAACCGGCGCTACTGCCTTGAGAGGGCAGCGTGCTAGGCCGCTACACAACGGGGGCTTTGCGGATGCGATCCGCGTACATGCAGATGAGCTCTGCGAGCTGGCCTACCAGGACTCGAACCTAGACTAACTGAACCAGAATCAGTCGTGCTGCCAATTACACCATAGGCCACCAAAACGCGATCCCCGTTATGGGGGATCTTGTTCGGGTTGTGTGCTTCGGGGTTTCGGCCTTTCGGCTTGCTCCCCTCGGCGCAGGAAGAACATTACCCGAAGGTGTCCGACGCTCCAAAACGGGTATCGCCGCGCAGCAGGCCGGGGAGCTGGTGGAGGTCGGTGATGCGGGTCAGCTCGGGTCGCCCGCCGGTGCCGAGGCGGTCCAGCCAGATCCCCCTGAGCCCCGCCTCGACCGCCCCGCGGGCGTCGATGTCCGGCTGGTCACCGACGTACGCCACCTCCCCCGGGGCCAGCCCCAGGGCGGCGCAGGCGGCGTGGAAGGCCTCGGCGGCCGGTTTGGCGAACCCGAGCTCGGCGGCGCAGACGACGGCCTCGAAGCGGTCCCGTACACCGAGGACGCGCAGCTTGCGGTCCTGGTTGTGGATCGAGGAGTTCGACAGGACGGCGTGACGGTAGTCACCGGCCAGTACGTCGAGGACGGGCACGGCGTCGGGGAAGAGCTCCCAGGCGGCCTCGTAGTGCGTGAGGTACCGCTCGAACCAGCCGTCGGCCTCGGCGGCGGTGAGCGTGGGCGCGCCCAGGAAGTCACGCACCCGCTCGCGCCGCTGGTCCTGGAAGTCCACCCCGCCCGCCTCGAAGCGCCGCCAGTGGACGACGGTGAGCTCCTGCCAACGACGAAGGGCCTGGCCGACGGAGTCGAATCCGTCCACCAGGCCCTCGGCGGTGAGGTGCTCGCGCATGCCGGTCACGTCGGCGCGGGCGTAGTCGAAGATCGTGTCATCGATGTCCCAGAGGACCGCGCGGATCGGCATACGGCTCGGCATGGGGCCGAGATTACGCCGCCAGCTTCGCCAGCGCCGCGTCGATACGGGCCAGGGTCCTCTCCTTGCCCAGGATCTCCAGGGACTCGAAGAGCGGCAGGCCGACCGTGCGGCCGGTGACCGCGACGCGGACCGGGGCCTGGGCCTTGCCGAGCTTCAGGCCGTGCTCCTCGCCGGCGGCCAGGACCGCGTTCTTGAGGGACTCGGGGTCGCTCCAGTCGGCGGTCTCGAGCGTGGCGCGCGCGGTGGTGAGCAGCGCGGCCGGCTCGCCCTTCATGGCCTTGTCCCACGAGGGCTGGTCGAAGACCGGCTCGGGCAGGAAGAGGAAGTCCACGTTGGCCGTGATGTCCGAGAGGACCGTGACGCGCGTCTGGGCGTGCGGCGCGATGGCCTCCCAGGCGGCGCGGTCGAAGTCCTCGGGCGCCCAGTTGGCGTGCGGGGCCTGGAGCCAGGGCTCGCAGGCCGCGGCGAACGCCTTCACGTCCAGCATGCGGATGTGGTCGGCGTTGATCGACTCGGCCTTCTTGAGGTCGAAGCGTGCCGGGTTGGCGTTGACGTCGGCGATGTCGAACTTCTCGACCATCTGCTCGATGGTGAAGATGTCCTGGTCCGCCGAGAACGACCAGCCCAGGAGGGACAGGTAGTTCAGGAGGCCCTCGGGGAGGAAGCCGCGCTCCCGGTAGAGGTTCAGGGAGGCCTGCGGGTCCCGCTTCGAGAGCTTCTTGTTGCCCTCGCCCATCACGTACGGCAGGTGACCGAAGGCGGGGATCTCCTTGGCGACGCCCAGCTCGATCAGCGCCTTGTAGAGCGCGATCTGGCGCGGGGTGGAGGAGAGCAGGTCCTCGCCGCGCAGGACGTGGGTGATCTCCATGAGCGCGTCGTCGACCGGGTTGACCAGGGTGTACAGCGGGGCGCCGTTGGCGCGCACGATGCCGTAGTCCGGGACGTTGTCCGGGGTGAAGGTGAGCTCGCCGCGGACCAGGTCGGTGAAGGTGATCGGCTCGTCGGGCATCTTGAAGCGGACGATCGACTCGCGGCCCTCGGCGCGGTAGCGCTCGATGCGCTCGGCGCTCAGGTTGCGGCAGGTGCCGTCGTAGCCGGAGGGCTTGCCGGCCAGGCGGGCCGCGTCACGGCGGGCCTCCAGCTCCACGGCGGTGCAGAAGCAGTGGTAGGCGTACCCGCCCGCGAGCAGCTTCTCGGCGACGTCCCGGTAGATGTCCATCCGCTGGGACTGGCGGTACGGGGCGTGCGGGCCGCCGACCTCGTCGGGGCCCTCGTCCCAGGTGAAGCCGAGCCAGCGCAGGGAGTCGAGCAGCTGCTGGTACGACTCCTCGGAGTCGCGCGCCGCGTCGGTGTCCTCGATGCGGAAGACGAACGTACCGCCGTGGTGCCGGGCGAAGGCCCAGTTGAACAGGGCGGTACGGACCAGGCCCACGTGGGGGTTGCCGGTCGGGGAGGGACAGAAACGTACGCGGACGTTCGCGTTAGCCACGCTTGATCACCTTGTTGGTGAGAGTGCCGATGCCTTCGATGGTGACGGCGACCTCGTCGCCGACGTTGAGCGGTCCGACCCCGGCGGGGGTGCCGGTGAGGATGACGTCGCCCGGGAGCAGCGTCATGGCCTCGGTGATGTGGACGACCAGGTCCTCGATCGAGCGGACCATGTCGCTCGTACGACCGAGCTGGCGCTGTTCGCCGTTGACGGTCGCCTGGATGGTGAGGTCGCTCGCGGCGGCCAGGTCCAGGCCCGTCTCCACCCAGGGACCGAGCGGGCAGCTGGTGTCGAAGCCCTTGGCCCGGGCCCACTGCTTCTCGCGCTGCTGGGCGTCGCGGGCGGTGACGTCGTTGGCGCAGGTGAAGCCGAAGATGACGTCCTTGACGCGCTCGCGCGGGACCTCGCGGCACATGCGGCCGATGACCACGGCCAGTTCGGCCTCGTGGTGCAGCTCGTTCGAGAAGGAGGGGTACTCGATGGCGTCGCCCGGGCCGATCACGGAGGTGGTCGGCTTGAAGAAGGCGACGGGCACCTCGGGGACCTCGTTGCCCAGTTCGGCGGCGTGCTCCGCGTAGTTTCGGCCGATGGCCACGACCTTGTTGGGGAGCACGGGCGGCAGGAGCCGGACCTTGTTCAGCGGGACCTTGGTGCCGCTGAGCTCGAAGTCGGTGTACGGGATGCCCTTGATGATGTCGAGGACCAGACCGCCGGACTCGACGGTTCCCTCGCCCTCGACGGCGCCGAAGGCGACATTGCCGTCGATGGAGAATCTGGCGATGCGCACGAGTGCTGTCGCCCCTCACTTGGTACTTGCTGGAGTCTGACGCTCCAGGCTAACGCGGTGAGGGGCGGCAGCCGGCGTATTACTGTGCGGGCTGCGGGACCTCGGGGGCGGTCATGAGGACCGTGCGGCGCGGGTTGGCCGTCTGCGTGGGGAGGTCGAGTCCGTGCTCCGGCTGTACGCCCCGGCCGAGCTGCTCGGCGTCCTCGAGGTGGGCGAGCGTGGTGCGGCGGGGGTTGGCCGTGGAGCGGAGCAGCATGGTCGTCTTCATCGTCACGGGAGCCTCTACAGAGCGGGGTGTCTTGTAAAGCGTCAGGCTAAACGTGCAATTCCCTTCGAATGCATGGGATAGACAACGATCTAGGTGTGAGTTTGCTCACCACCAGGCGGATAAATCTGGCATTCCGGACCGCGGCAAGGGGTCCCTGAAACGGACATTGCCCCACTGAACGCTTCATTCCGCTCCTGATCATCGCGACTGGGACACTCCCCCCACGTGACTCTTTGGGATTAATAAGTCCGATTCCTCCGTGATCATCTTCTACGTGGGGTGACACGATGTTCACGGGTTGTTATGCCGTCGGACACCCGGCACGCCGCTCTTGTTGGAGATCCGGCACTGTGCTGGAATTCCACGCACCGCCGCGGGTTTGAAGCCGGCGCGCAGGGGGCGCAACGCAGCGCCGGGTGAGCGGCGGGGAAGGGGGAACTGCGCCGGTCATCGACGACCACCATGGGGCGCATTCGCGTCCCGAGACGCCGACACCGTCCTCCGTTCACGCGGAAGGGCGCCTGGTCCAGAGGTTGCGACGCTAGTGCAGGGACGATTCAAGAGGGATGGCAGCGCGGCTGCCGCGGAGCAGGAGCCTCGCGCCGGGACCGACCGCGGTTCCTCGGCCCAGCACGCCCAGAAGCCGGGCCAGGGCCCTGCGGGCGAGGGCGGTGACGGCTCCGCGCGCTCCGGCGCCACGACCTCTGCCAAGGAGTCCACCGCCACCGCGCAGAAGCCCCGGACCGAGCACGAGGTCGGACCGCGAATAGCCCTGCGCAACTGGCGCATCTCGACGCGTCTGGTCGCCCTGCTGACCCTCCCCGTGGTCGCGGCCACCAGCCTCGGCGGCATCCGCATCAGCGAGTCGCTCCAGGACATGGAGCAGCTCGACCACATGCAGCTGCTGACCAAGCTGACCCAGGAGGCGACGGACCTCGCCCAGGCCCTGCAGGCCGAGCGTGACCTCTCCGCCGGTCCGCTGGCCAACGGCAAGTCGGCCGGCGACTACCAGGTCTCCAGCAAGCGCAAGGCGACGGACCGGGCCCAGAAGGCGTTCATGGACGCCACCGGGGACATCCCCGCCACCGAGGGCGACGAGGCGCTGCAGAGCATCCGCCAGAACGTCAGCCAGATCGCGTCCCAGGTCGTCCAGATCGGCGGCATCCGCCAGGAGGCGTACAAGAAGGGCGTCTCCCACTCGGTGACGGTCGAGGCGTACAGCCGTCTGATCCGCTCGCTGCTCAGCCTCTCCCAGGACATGGCGCAGGCGACGAGCAACCCCGAGATGATCAAGCGGACCCGGGCGCTCGCCGCGTTCTCCTCCGCCAAGGAGTACGCCTCCGTCCAGCAGGCGATCATCGCCGCCGGACTGCCCCCGGGCGACAGCCGGCCCGGCAAGCTGGAGCCGGGTGACCGCCTTTACGGTTACGCCGCCCAGCAGGGCGAGAAGTCCGAGCTCAAGGCCTTCGAGACCATCTACGAGTCGGCCGGCGGCGACGCCGCCGAGCTGACCTCCTCGCTCTCCGCGGGCAACCCCACCATCGAGGCCGCCGACAAGTACGCGGACCGGGTGCTGAGCATCGACTCCGGCATGGCCGACCGCACGCCCCGCGGTCATCTGAACTTCACCGACGAGTACGGCACCAAGCTCAACGCCATGAACGTCATCGAGGAGAGCCTCCTCGGCCAGATGGAGACCAAGGCCCGTGAGCTGCGCGCGGAGTCGCAGCGCGAGGCCATCATCAACGGTGCGCTGATCCTGCTCGTCCTCGGCGTCTCGCTCGTCGGCGCCTTCGTCGTGGCCCGGTCCATGATCCGCTCGCTGCGCCGGCTCCAGGACACCGCGACCAAGGTCGCCCAGGACCGTCTGCCCGAGCTCGTCAAGCAGCTCTCCGAGGCCGACCCGCAGGACGTCGACACCTCCGTCGAGTCCGTCGGTGTGCACTCCCGGGACGAGATCGGCCAGGTGGCCGCGGCCTTCGACGACGTGCACCGCGAGGCGGTCCGCCTCGCCGCCGAGCAGGCCCTGCTGCGGGGCAACGTCAACGCGATGTTCACCAACCTCTCGCGCCGCTCCCAGGGTCTTATCCAGCGTCAGCTCTCGCTCATCTCCGAGCTGGAGTCCCGCGAGGCCGACCCGGACCAGCTCTCCTCGCTCTTCAAGCTCGACCACCTCGCCACCCGCATGCGGCGTAACGGTGAGAACCTCCTCGTCCTCGCCGGTGAGGAGCCGGGCCGTCGCTGGACCCGTCCGGTCCCGCTGGTCGACGTCCTGCGCGCCGCCGCCTCCGAGGTGGAGCAGTACGAGCGCATCGAACTGGCCGCCGTCCCGGCGACCGAGGTCGCCGGCCGCGTCGTCAACGACCTCGTGCACCTCCTCGCCGAGCTGCTCGAGAACGCCACGTCGTTCTCCTCGCCGCAGACCAAGGTCCGCGTCACCGGTCACGCGCTGCCCGACGGCCGTGTCCTCGTCGAGATCCACGACACCGGCATCGGCCTCTCCCCCGAAGACCTCGCCGCGATCAACGAGCGGCTCGCCTCGCCGCCCACCGTGGACGTCTCCGTCTCCCGCCGCATGGGTCTGTTCGTGGTCGGCCGCCTGTCCCTGCGACACGGCATCCGAATCCAGCTGCGCCCGTCGGACTCCGGCGGCACCACCGCGCTCGTCATGCTCCCCGTCGACGTCGCCCAGGGCGGCAAGAAGCCCGCGCCCAAGCAGGGTCCGGGCGGCGGCCAGGGCGCGATGCCGCAGGGTCCCTCCGCTCCCGGTGGCCGCCTGACCGGTGGCCCGGGTGCGGCCGGTGGTCTCGGCGGCGGTTCCCGTCCGGGCGTCGGTGGCGCCCCGTCAGGGGCGGCCGGACGGCTCGCCGCCGGTGCGGGTGCCGCTCGTGGCCAGGTCGGGGCCGGCAGCGGCCCGCGTGCCGCGCTGCCCGGCCGTGAGGGCGCGCCGCGCCCGAACGGTCCGCAGGGCCAGGCGCCGGGTCAGGCTTCGCAGCAGTCGCAGCAGCAGGGTCAGCAGACCTCGCAGCTGCCGCAGGTCTCCCAGGAGCCGCAGCGTCCGGGGCTCGGCGCCGGTGGGTTCGGCGGTGCGCAGAGCGCCATTCCGTCCCGTACGGACGTCTGGGGCGGCCAGAACAACCAGGGTCAGCAGGGCCAGAGCCAGGGTCAGCGTCAGCAGAGCCAGGACCAGGGTCAGCAGGGCCAGGGCAACCAGGCCCCGCAGGGCGGTCGCCCCGGCCAGAGCGGCTTCCCGCGCGCCGAGCTGCCCGGGGGCACCCCGCAGCAGCGTCCGCAGGCCACCAGCTGGGGCAACGACCAGGCGCAGCCGGTCCGCCGCCCGCAGCAGGAGATGTCGCCGCTGGACGCGCCGCGCGGTCACGAGGAGCCGGAGACCACGGGCCAGTACGCCCGCCCGACGGCGCCCCAGAGCCCCACGCCCCCCAGCCCGTTCCCCCGCCCGGAGTTCGGACGGGTGCAGCAGACGCCGCAGCAGGCTCCGCAGGCGCACCAGCCGCAGAACCCGCAGGACCCGGCGTCCACCGCCCAGTTCCCGCGCCCGGATTTCGGACAGCCCCAGCAGGCCCAGGCCCCGCAGGCGTACCAGCCGCAGACCCCGCAGCCCCCGGCCCCGCGCCAGCGCGGCGGCGGCGACTACGGCGCGCCCCGTCCGGCCGGCAACCTGCCCCAGGCGCCGCAGCAGCCCCAGTTGCAGCAGCCCCGTCAGCCCGAGGCCCTGCCTCCGGCGAGCGGTTCCGGTGACGGCCGTACCCCGCTGTACGACACGCTGGAGACCAACTGGTTCCACGGCCAGGGCCAGGAGCAGCAGGGCCAGGGCCGGCAGGACAACGGGCGGGGCGCCGTCGACCAGACGATGCAGACCCCGGCCCTGCCTCAGCAGCCCGCGTCCCCCGCCCCGCGGCGCCCCGGCGCGCAGGGCGGCGGCGACGGCGGCCAGCAGGCGGGCGGGCCGGCCTCCTGGCGGACCTCGCCCAACGACGAGCTGGTGCGCCAGGCCGAGCGGGTCCGCAAGCCCGCCGCCGGCGGTGTCACCACTTCCGGGCTGCCGCGACGGGTCCCGAAGGCCAATCTCGTACCCGGGACCGCGCAGGAGCAGGCCCATACGGCCGGCCCGCAGGTCTCGCGTGCACCCGACGACGTCCGCGGCCGGCTCACCAATCTGCGCCGCGGTATCCAACAGGGCCGCCAGGCAGGTAACTCGACCACGGGTAACCACCACCTCGGCCCGACCCACCAGCAGGAGCGTTAGTTGAGCGCGATGAGCCAGGCGGCGCAGAATCTGAACTGGTTGATCACCAACTTCGTGGACAACACCCCCGGGGTGTCCCACACAGTGGTGGTCTCCGCCGATGGCCTGCTGTTGGCCATGTCGGAAGGATTCCCCCGCGACCGCGCCGACCAGCTGGCGGCGGTCGCCTCCGGACTGACCTCGCTGACCGCGGGCGCGTCCCGGATCTTCGAGGGCGGCCCGGTCGCCCAGACGGTCGTGGAGATGGAGCGCGGCTTCCTCTTCCTGATGTCCGTCTCCGACGGTTCCTCACTGGCCGTGCTCGCACACCCGGAGTGCGACATCGGCCTCGTGGGCTACGAGATGACGCTGCTGGTCGAGCGGGCCGGCAGCGTCCTCACCCCGGATCTCCGTGCCGAGCTCCAGGGAAGCCTGCTGCACTAGACGCACCGACAGGGTGACGCGCCCCTCCGTGTCACCCTGGGATCACACACCGTCCGGCCGCCCCATCCGGCCCCCCACCGGCCCCATCAGACGGCAGGCGACTCTCTGCCGTCACGCCCGGAGGATTCATGACCCCGCCCCCCGCCTCTCACGATCCGTACGGCGCCTCACTCGACGAGTCGTACGGATATGAAGGCGACCAGCCGCTGGTGCGTCCGTACGCGATGACCGGCGGCCGGACCCGGCCGCGCTACCAGCTCGCCATCGAGGCACTGGTCAGCACCACGGCCGACCCGGCGCACCTCGCGACGCTGCTCCCCGAGCACCAGCGGATCTGCCACCTCTGCCGAGAGGTCAAGTCGGTGGCCGAGGTCTCGGCCCTGTTGTCGTTGCCGCTCGGCGTCGCCCGGATCCTCGTCGCCGACCTGGCGGAGGCGGGCATGGTGGCGATCCACCAGCCGGGCAACGGAGAGGCCGGCGGTACGCCGGACGTGACACTGCTCGAAAGGGTGCTCAGTGGACTTCGCAAGATCTGACGGCGGCTCCGGTTCCCAGAACCGGTCGACCACCAGCGCCAAGATCGTGGTGGCGGGTGGCTTCGGCGTGGGCAAGACCACGTTCGTCGGCGCCGTCTCGGAGATCGACCCGCTGCGTACCGAGGCCGTCATGACCTCGGCCTCGGCGGGTATCGACGATCTGACGCACACCGGTGGCAAGACCACCACGACGGTGGCGATGGACTTCGGCCGTATCACCCTGGACCAGGACCTGATCCTGTACCTCTTCGGTACGCCCGGTCAGGACCGTTTCTGGTTCATGTGGGACGACCTGGTCCGTGGTGCCATCGGCGCCGTCGTGCTCGTGGACACCCGCCGTCTCGCCGACTGCTTCCCGGCCGTCGACTACTTCGAGAACAGCGGCCTGCCGTTCGTCATCGCGCTGAACGGCTTCGAGGGGCACCAGCCGTACTCCCCCGACGAGGTCCGTGAGGCCCTCCAGATCGGTCCCGGCACCCCGATCATCACCACCGACGCCCGTCATCGCGCGGACGCCAAGAGCGCTCTGATCACGCTCGTGGAGCATGCGCTGATGGCACGACTCAAGTAGGCAGATGCGTACGGACGTTGTCGTACGCCTCCTGGAGGGGCGGCCTGTGTCGTTCGACACGGCCCGCCCCCGTGTTCATAACGTTTCGAAAGAGAATTGGGGCTCCACGGACACCCGACGCATCCGATCGGTGCCGCTGTGCTCACATGAGCCCCGCTATTTGGCGGGGCTCATGCTTTATGCCCGTTTTATCTGGGGCGTGGAACGGAAAAGCGCCCGCTCAGCGCTGTTTGGAGGGGACCCCCTTCACGTGCTGCAATTCATGAACTCCCGAGTAGTACGGCCCTGACAGAAACACCGGCACAACGTAGGTGCCGACGCCGAGAGGTTGTTGGTCGAGTGAGGCGAAGCAAGGAAAGCTCCGCGGAACAGCAGGCGCGAGGCAACTTCACGCCGCCGGCACGCATGGTGGCGTCGCCCGCTGAACCGCAGGTGACGCCCCGGGCCGGCGACGGCAAGGGCAGCTCGAGCAAGCTGTCCCCGCGCAACTGGCGGGTGCCCACCAGGCTGAACGCGATCCTCCTCATACCCGTGCTGGTCGGCCTCGTCATGGGCGGCTTCCAGGTGAAGGGGGCCATCGACACCTGGCAGGAGGCGCAGAACGCCGAGAAGACGGCGCTGATCGTGCGCGCCGCCTCGGAGTACAGCCAGGCGCTGCTCAACGAGCGTGACCTCACCGCAGGTCCGCTGCTGTCCGGCGCGGACCGCAAGAGCGACGAGGTGACGAGGGCGTACGCCGCCACCGACGCCGCCAAGGTGGAGTTCGACGAGGCCGTCACGAACATGCCGGAGGGCGAGGGCCTCGAGCGCCGCCTGAAGCTGTTCAGGGACGAGGAGCCCAAGCTCGAGAAGCTCCGCCAGAGCGCGTACGCCCGGGCCCTCGACCCGGTGAACACCCAGCTCGGTTACACGGGCGTCCAGCACTTCCTGATGGAGTTCTCCAACGAGCTCGGGCTCGGCACGGGCAACGTCACCGCCTACGGCCGTACGCTCTACGCCGTCCAGCTCGCCAAGGCGGCCGAGTCGCTCCAGCGCTCGATCGGCACCCAGCTCCTCGTCCGGCCCAGCCAGAAGGACGAGGTCTTCGCCCAGCAGTCGGTGGCGTTCAACTCGTACAACTACCTGGAGCAGATCGCCCTCGGCGAGTACAACTCCGGTGGTACCCAGGCCGACGTCGACCGGCTGAAGCAGGTCATGACGGAGAAGGCCAAGGACGGCGAGGAGAAGATGCAGGCGGCGGGTGTCACGCTGCCCAAGGGAGCCGACGGCTCCGTCTTCACCGGCGTGGTCAAGGAGATCGGCTCGGCCCAGGACGCCGAGGCGATCGCCGCCCTGAAGGGGAAGGACATCACGGCCCAGACCTGGATGGCCGTGGCCACCGGCAAGTTCGACGGCTACACGACGGTCGAGAAGGAGCTCGTCGACAAGGCCGTGGCGGAGGCCGTCCGCGTCTCCGACGAGGCCAAGACCGACGCCTTCGTCATCGGTGGCATCACCGTCGTCGCCCTGCTCGCCGCCTTCATCCTCGCCGGGATGATGGCCCGCCAGATGAGCCGCGCGATGCAGCAGCTGCGCACCGCCGCCTTCGGTATCGCCGAGCAGCGTCTGCCGATGCTCGTCGACCAGCTCTCCCGTACCGAGCCGGGCCGGGTCGACACCCGGGTCCAGCCGATCCCGATCGACTCCCAGGACGAGATCGGCGAGGTCGCCCGCGCCTTCGACCAGGTCCACCGCGAGGCCGTCCGGCTCGCCGCCGAGCAGGCCATGCTCCGGGGCAACGTCAACGCGATCTTCACGAACCTCTCGCGCCGTAACCAGTCGCTCATCGAGGGCCAGCTGACCCTCATCACCGACCTGGAGAACAACGAGGCGGACCCGGACCAGCTGGAGAACCTCTTCAAGCTGGACCACCTGGCCACCCGTATGCGCCGCAACGGCGAGAACCTCCTCGTCCTCGCCGGCGAGGAGCCGGGCCGCCGCTGGGACCAGCCGGTGCCGCTGGTCGACGTCATGCGCGCCGCCTCCTCCGAGGTGGAGCAGTACGAGCGCATCGAGCTCGCCGGTGTCCCGGAGGCCGAGATCCACGGCCAGGCCGTGACCGACCTCGTGCACCTCCTCGCCGAGCTGCTGGAGAACGCCACCACGTTCTCCTCGCCGCAGACCAAGGTCCGCGTCACCGCGACCCGGCTGCCCGACGGCCGTGTGATGGTCGAGATCCACGACAAGGGCATCGGCCTGACCGCCGAGGACTTCGCGGACATCAACCACAAGCTGGCCAACCCGCCGACCGTGGACGCCGCCGTCTCGCAGCGTATGGGCCTGTTCGTGGTCGGCCGGCTGGCCGACCGGCACGGCATCCGTGTCCAGCTCCGCCCCTCGGGCGAGCAGGCCGGTACGACCTCGCTGGTCATGCTGCCGGACGCGATCACCCACGGTGGTGGTGGCGAGAACCTGCCGGAGAACGACTTCACGGTCTCGCAGATCATCCCGCAACAGCAGCAGCACGCCTTCGAGCCGGTTCAGCAGCCGATGCGGACCGCGGCCGAGCTCGGCTTCGACGACTCCCGCTACGAGCAGCAGGGGGAGGACCGCCAGCTCGACCCGGTGAACCGTTCGCTGTTGCGCGAGGAGCGCCGGGCGGCCCTGGAGGCGCAGGCGCAGGGCGGCGAGCGTCCGATGTTCCGGGACGAGGTCGACTCCTCGCAGCAGCCGTACGGGCAGCAGGAGCACGGGCAGGAGTACGGCCAGGAGCAGGAGTACGCGCAGGACCAGGGGTACGGCCAGGAGCAGGAGTACGGCCAGGAGTACGCGTCCGACTTCGGCGGGCAGGCCCCGCGGAACGACGGGTACGACTACCCCCAGCAGAGCTACGACGGCTACGTCCAGCCCGCCGACGGGTACGCCGAGCCGAGCTATGCGGAAGCCGCCTACCAGGGCCAGGACAACGGCCAGGCGCAGTACGACAACGCGTACCAGCCCCAGGACCACCAGGGTGAGTGGGCGGATCAGGGCGCGTACCAGGGTGGCTACGAGCAGCAGTACGGAGTGCAAGCGGAATCTGCTCCGGCCGCTCCCGAACCGGCTTCTGACCGCGTAGGCTTCGACCGTCCGGGTCCGACGCCGAACCCCACCCCGGACGCCGGCCACGCGCTGACCGATGCCGGTCTGCCGCGCCGCGGCAGCACCGCCGCTCAGGCGCCGCAGCCGGGCCGCCAGTCCGCGCCGGCGCCGGCGCAGCAGAACGAAGCCGACGGTTCCGAAGAATGGCGCTCGACGAACGACGAGCGCTGGCAGCGGGCCGAGAAGCTCCGCGAGCCGAAGGCGGGCGGGGTCACCTCCTCCGGCCTTCCGCGACGGGTCCCGAAGGCCAATCTGGTCGAGGGCACGGCGGAGCAGACCCCGCAGGGCGGCCCCCAGGTCTCCCGCGCTCCTGAGGACGTGCGGGGCAGGTTGAGCAACCTGCGTCGCGGTGTCCAGCAGGGACGCACCGCGGGAACGGACACGAACGGATCGGGCCTCGGCCCGGGCAGTACCTACAACCAGGAGCGTTAGTGTGAGCATGAGCCAGGCGGCGCAGAATCTGAACTGGTTGATCACCAACTTCGTGGACAACACCCCTGGGGTGTCCCACACGGTGGTGGTCTCCGCCGACGGACTCCTGCTGGCGATGTCCGAGGGTTTCCCCCGGGACCGAGCCGACCAGCTGGCGGCCGTCGCCTCCGGGCTGACCTCGCTGACCGCGGGCGCGTCCCGGATCTTCGAGGGCGGTGCGGTCAACCAGACCGTCGTGGAGATGGAGCGCGGCTTCCTCTTCATCATGTCGATCTCCGACGGCTCCTCGCTGGCCGTGCTCTCGCACCCGGAGGCCGACATCGGTCTGGTGGGCTACGAGATGGCTCTGCTCGTCGACCGCGCGGGCAGCGTCCTGACCCCCGACCTCCGGGCGGAGCTTCAGGGAAGTCTTCTCAACTAACAGACAGACAGTGCGTTTCGCGCCGCCGCCCCGTAAGGTGCGGTGGCGCGGTTCCACAGGGACATGGGCCGCGAGGCAGTCGGAGGAGGAGACGTGGGTACACCCCCGGGCGGACGCCCATACAACGGTTTTGACGGTTCGCAGCCGCACGGCGACACCACGCAGAACCGGTTCAACTTTCCCTCCGCCCCGAGCAGACAGGGCACGCAGCAGCCCTATCAGCAGCCGCAGGCCCAGCCTTCGCCCGTGGCCGCGCCGAGCGCCCCCCGTGCGCAGCGCGCCGCGGGTGGTTCGGGCGTGCACAACCCGCTCGTACGCCCGTACGCGATGACCGGCGGCCGGACCCGGCCGCGTTACCAGCTCGCCATCGAGGCGCTGGTCAGTACGACGGCCGATCCGTCCCGGCTGCAGGGGCAGTTGCCCGAGCACCAGCGGATCTGCCGACTGTGCTTCGAGATCAAGTCGGTGGCCGAGATCTCGGCACTTCTCTCCATCCCCCTCGGCGTTGCCCGGATTCTCGTCGCCGACCTGGCCGAGGCCGGACTTGTCGCCATCCACCAGCCCGGCGGCGACGAGGCCGCCGGCGGTCAGCCAGACGTGACACTGCTCGAAAGGGTGCTCAGTGGACTTCGCAAGCTCTAGCGGCGGCGCGGCCCGTTCAACCACCAGCGCGAAGATCGTGGTGGCGGGTGGCTTCGGCGTGGGCAAGACCACGTTCGTCGGCGCCGTCTCGGAGATCAACCCGCTGCGTACCGAGGCCGTCATGACGTCTGCGTCCGCGGGCATCGACGACCTCACGCACACCGGCGACAAGACGACGACGACTGTCGCGATGGACTTCGGCCGTATCACCCTGGACCAGGACCTGATCCTGTACCTCTTCGGTACGCCCGGTCAGGACCGCTTCTGGTTCATGTGGGACGACCTGGTCCGCGGTGCCATCGGCGCCGTGGTCCTGGTCGACACGCGCCGTCTCGCCGACTGCTTCCCGGCCGTCGACTACTTCGAGAACAGCGGCCTGCCGTTCGTCATCGCGCTGAACGGGTTCGACGGTCACCAGCCGTACCAGCCGGAGGAGGTCCGTGAGGCCCTCCAGATCGGCCCGGACACACCGATCATCACCACGGACGCCCGCCACCGCGCGGACGCCAAGAGCGCGCTCATCACCCTGGTCGAGCACGCGCTCATGGCCCGCCTGCGGTAAGTCCCCGACGGACCGCCCGTGCGAAAGGGCCCGCCGCACCGTTCCGGTGCGGCGGGCCCTTTCGTGTGCGGAGCGTGGCGTCGTACGGCAAGCCGAAGGCCCCCGGCTCGGTGCGAGCCGGGGGCCTTCGGTACGGCGTGGGGGTCAGCCCTGCCAGGAGTGGGAGGGGCGGAAGCCGGACTGGCGCTCCAGGCGGCGCCAGCCGGCCGTCGAGCGGCCGTGGCGGGACGTCGCCGCGTCGTCCGCCGGCTGGGCGGCCGCGCGGGCGAGCAGCACCGCGGTGATCGCGGCCAGCTCCTCGGGGTCGGCGTGGCCCTTCTCGACACGGAGAAGGTTGGCTGTGGCAGGCGTGGTCACTTCTGTGGGCTCCTCTTACTGAGGCGGGTTGCCGTGCTTGCGGGACGGCAGGTCGGCGTGCTTGGTGCGGAGCATGGCGAGGGACCTGATGAGGACCTCCCGCGTCTCTGCGGGGTCGATCACGTCGTCGACCAGTCCGCGCTCCGCCGCGTAGTAGGGGTGCATCAGCTCGGACTTGTACTCCTTGACCATGCGGGCTCGCATGGCCTCGGAGTCCTCGGCCTCGGCGATCTGCTTGCGGAAGATGACGTTGGCGGCACCTTCGGCGCCCATCACCGCGATCTCGTTCGTGGGCCAGGCGTACGTCAGGTCGGCGCCGATGGACTGGGAGTCCATGACGATGTACGCGCCGCCGTACGCCTTGCGCAGGATCAGGCTGATCCGGGGCACGGTCGCGTTGCAGTACGCGTACAGCAGCTTCGCGCCGTGCCGGATGATTCCACCGTGCTCCTGGTCGACGCCCGGAAGGAAGCCGGGTACGTCCAGAAGAGTGACGATCGGAATATTGAAAGCATCGCACATCTGGACGAAACGGGCGGCCTTCTCCGAGGCCTCGATGTCCAGGACGCCCGCCAGCGACTGCGGCTGGTTGGCCACGATGCCGACGACCTGGCCGTTCAGGCGGGCCAGCGCGCAGATGATGTTGCGGGCCCAGCGCTCGTGGATCTCCAGGAAGTCGCCGTCGTCGACGAGCTCCTCGATCACCTTGTGCATGTCGTACGGACGGTTGCCGTCGGCCGGGACGAGGTCGAGCAGGACGTCCGAGCGGCGGTCCGCCGGGTCCTCGGAGGCGACGGTCGGCGGGTTCTCGCGGTTGTTCTGCGGGAGCATCGACAGGAGGTAGCGCACCTCCGCGATGCACGTCTCCTCGTCGTCGTACGCGAAGTGCGCCACGCCGCTGGTCTCGGCGTGCACATCGGCGCCACCGAGGCCGTTCTGCGTGATCTCCTCGCCGGTGACCGCCTTGACGACGTCCGGGCCGGTGATGAACATCTGCGAGGTCTCACGGACCATGAAGACGAAGTCGGTCAGGGCGGGGCTGTAGGCCGCGCCACCGGCGCACGGGCCGAGCATCACCGAGATCTGCGGGATGACGCCCGAGGCGCGGGTGTTGCGCTGGAAGATGCCGCCGTAGCCGGCGAGGGCGGAGACGCCCTCCTGGATACGGGCGCCGGCGCCGTCGTTCAGGGAGACCAGCGGGGCACCGGACGCGATGGCCATGTCCATGATCTTGTGGATCTTCGTGGCGTGGGCCTCGCCCAGCGCGCCGCCGAAGATCCGGAAGTCGTGCGCGTAGACGAAGACCGTGCGGCCCTCGACCGTGCCCCAGCCGGTGATGACACCGTCGGTGTACGGCTTCTTGGCCTCCAGGCCGAAGCCGGTGGCGCGGTGTCGGCGCAGCTGCTCGACCTCGTTGAAGGAACCAGGGTCGAGCAGCAGCTCGATCCGCTCGCGAGCGGTCAGCTTGCCCTTGGCATGCTGGGCCTCGGTCGCACGGTCGCTCGGTCCGCGCCGGGCCTCCTCGCGCAGGGCGTGCAGCTCGGCCACACGGCCACGGGCGTCAGTCGGCTCGCTCGGGATCTGGTCCACAACGGTCATGTACTGACCCTACGAAGCCGACCAAGCAAATCCCGCCGTCGACTCCGTACAGTCTCCCGCGTCGATTCCTGGTGGAGTAGGACAGAACCGTCGGCGGTGAGTGCCGAGTCGACAGCGAGACACCCCTGGCGTTTGTAGGTTTTCCACATAAGCCTCTCGGCGAGGCTTCGCGCGGGCCCGTTACAGGGCCACCTCGCAGCGGTGGGTGGCCCCCGCCGTACCGGGAGTGATCCGCAGCCGCAGGGAGCGGCCCGTGGCGAGCACCTCCACCGAGGGGTCGTGACCGGTCACACGGCGGACCGGCTGGTCCCAGACGAGCTCCAGCGGCTGCCCGGTGCGCTGCGGCTCGCTGATCCGGAGGTCGAGGACCGCGCGCCGGCGGCGGACCAGGACACTGGCCGGGGCCGTGACCGTCAGGCGCCCCACCGTACCGGCCCGCCACAGGTTGGCGGCCGTGAGCCCGAGGGAGGGGACGGCGACGGCCTGCCGTTCGGCGCTGTTGTCCAGGATCGTGAGCCAGTCCTGGTCAGCGGCGCGGGCGGCCAGGGTGCGCGGGGAGGCGCCCGGCATGAGCAGGTAGGCGTACGAGGCGCCGGCCGGGTCCGTGCCGTGGTTCAGCCACAGGGTCTGGTAGGTGCGGGTGCGGGTCTCGGTGGAGCTGGTGGTGTTGATGTCGCTCCAGGCGCCGGTCCTGTCCTCGCGCAGGGTGCGCAGGTTCGCCGTGCCCTGGGGGAAGACCCAGCCGCCGTGTCCTTCGAGGTGGGCCCAGCCCCGGCCGGTGGTGAACGCGTGGCCGCCGTTCTCGCCGAGGTTGCGGTTGTCGACGACCGTCTCGACGGGGACGCCGTCGGCGGCGGTGATTCCGGCCCCGAGGCAGATCACGGCGTCGGCGGCGCAGAACCAGGACTTCCGGGCCTCCAGGGTGGAGCCGAGGCCCTTGAGGTGCTGTCCGACGGCGGCGAACTCGCCGTCGGTGGCTCCCCCGACCCACTTCACGGCCGGCTTCGGGGCGCCCCACTCGCCGCCGGCGCGGTCGGCAAGACGCTTGGTGGAGACGGTGGTGCCGGGCAGGCGGTAGGGATCGACGGTGGGCCAGAACCAGTCGGTGTACTGGCCGCCCTGGCCCGCGGTCCACCAGGAGAGCATGCCGGCGCCGGTGTGCCAGCCGCGCGGGTTCTCCCCGTTGCCGCACTCGTAGTACGAGATCCGCTCCGAGGCCATGGCGATGTTGACGGCCCAGCCGGGGCGCCGGTGGACGGCCCGGTCCATGGAGGCGAAGAGCCGGTGCCCGGTCGGCTCGGGAGCGGCGGGGACGGGCGCGTCGGCGACGGCGTGCAGCCGGGCGAGGTCGGCGACGCCGAACTGGCGGGCGGAGAGGATCGGGGAGACGGTGTCCCGCTCGATCCAGCCCTTCACGCGCGCGTGCCACCGCTCGCGCTCGGCGGCGCTCGCGCCGCCGGCGAGCAGGGCGATGGCGGCGATGATCCCCTGGCCGTGGAAGTGGTCGGAGCGCATGACGCGGCGCTCGTCGTTCTTGAGGTAACCGCGGCTGATGGCACGTCCGTTGACGCTGTCCATCATCAACCCGTCGTAGACGAGGGGCGCGTAGGCCTTCTCCACGCTGTCGAGGATGATCTGCCGGTTCGGGTCGACGACCTCCCAGCTCGAGCCGGCGAGGAGGGTGAAGAGGCGGCCGAGGCCGTCGAGCATGACCTGTCCGTACGTGCCCGAGTAGGCGACCCAGGTGTGCTGGACGAACGAGCCGTCGGCGTAGAGGCCGTCGCCCTTGGTCACGTACGGGAAGACGGGCGAGAGGGCGTCGCGGGCGAGGGCGATCTTCGCGGGGTTCGCGCCGAGGATGCCGCCCAGGGCGACGGAACGGCAGAGGTCGACACGGTTGGCGCCGGTGGAGGTGCCGCTGTAGGTCGCGAGCATCGCGTCGGGGACGAAGTGGTCGACGGCGGCGCAGGCGGCGGCGATCCGTTCGGGTCCGAGGTGCGGGTGGAGCGCGGCGACGATGTCCATGAGCAGGCGGGGACTGCCTATCTGCCACTCCCACCAGTTGCCGTACCGCTGAGTGCCTGCCTTGTACACCCGCGTGGAGAGGTGGTCGAGGCCGCGGAGGACGTCGGCGAGCAGGGTCGCGTCGCCGGTGAGCCCGGTGCCGGGCTGCAGATAGGCCTGCGTCATCGTCCACAGGCGGCTGTAGCTCTGGCTGATGCCGGCGGGCGGGTCGAAGGTGACGCCCGGCCAGAGGGAGGAGTCGCCGGGGGCCATGGACGCCCGGAAGGTGCGGGCGAGGGCGCCGGTCTCGGCGAGGCGGGAGGCGTAGGGCTCGGCGCCGGCGTCGAAGCCGGCGCCGAGCTGGATGTCGAGCCAGCGCAGCCGCAGCGCCTCGAACTCCCCCTCCTGCGCGTGGGCGGGAGAGGGACGTCCGAGGGCCACGGCCGCGCCTCCTGCGGCCGCGGTGGTCAGGAAGGTGCGGCGGGACCAGACGGGAACGGGCACGGGAGCCTCCCGGGGGAAGTGGTGTAGACCGGTTGACGCCCGGTGTAACACCCGTTCTCCGACGCAATCAATGAGCACGACACCGTCGCGAGGAAGCGCTTTCTGCCGCTAACCGCCGCAGTGGAACCGCGCGTTCCCCCAGTCCGCGTGGTCGTTGCCGTTCCCGTCGCCGCCGTCCCCGACCACCAGGTCGACATAGGACGCCCCGGTGACGTCGGCGGTCAGCGACCAGGCCGGATCCGTCGCCTTGAGGACCGGCGACTTCACCTTCTCCGTACCGTCGGCGACGACGCTGAACTGGACCGTGCCACGGGTGGCCTGGGCGTCGTCCACACCGACCTCGGCGGTCAGCGAGGTGCACGACCCGCCCAGGTAGTAGCGGACCGTGGCCGGGGCATGGGTGCCCAGGCCCTTCGCGTACGCCACTCCCCCGATCTTCAGCGGGGTGCCGTCACCGGCCGCCGTCCCGCCGTTGGAGAGGTCGCGTTCGACCGGGCCCCAGCCACTGGTGGCCGAGGTCCAGTCCAGGTCGCTCGCCCAGCTGTCCGTGGTGGGCGGCGGGGGCAGCGTGCGCACGGAGGTCGTGGCGCTCAGCCTCCGCGCCTCTCCCCCGACCGTGTACGTCACCGTCGAACCGAGCGGGTACGTCCAGTACGTCGCGTCCAGCGGGGGCGTCACCTTCCAGCCGGCGGTGGCCCGGGCGCCCGCCGCGACCGTGCCGAGGGTGACGGGTCCGGCGGGCTCGGCGGTCCAGCCCGCGGGGAGTTCCAGGGCGGCCGTGGCCCCGGCGACGGCGCTCGCCTCGTCGTTGGCGAAGGTGGCCGAGACCTGGTTCGGACGGCCCGGCTCCAGGGTCTCCGGGGCGGCCAGCGCGAGTGTGCCGCAGGCCGCCTTCTCCGGCGCCGGACCGAGGTCGGTGACGGTGAAGCCGTCGAGGACGAAGTCGGCGCCGTCGGGGGCGTCGCCGCGCTTGCGCAGTCCGGTCCAGGTGTCGCCGCAGCCGGCGGTCACGGTCTCGGAGAAGCGCCCCGTCGTCCGCTGCGCCCCGATCGGGGTCCTGCGCGTCTCGACCGCCGCCCCGTTCGTCCGGTCGTAGCCGGTGACCCACTCGTAGGCGCCCGCGTGGCTCGACTGGTAGTCGTACGCGACGCGGTAGCGGTGGCCGTCCTTCATCGGGACGGTCCAGGGCGCGGTCCGGTAGACCAGGCCGCTGTTCTCGTCGTGGGACTTCAGCGACTCGGAGCCGCCGATGACGTCGTCGATGAGTTTCCCGTTCCAGCCGGCCTGGGTGTAGGGGGCGTGCAGCTGGGCGATGTGGGTGCGGGGGTCGGTGGTGCCGCCGGAGTCGCCCTTGAGGAAGGGGCCCCAGCCCTGGTCGACGGCTTCGAAGTCCTCGTACACGAGCGTGCCGGCCTTGGTGGCGGGATCGTTCGCGACGATCCGGACGTCGTCGATCCGGACGGCCGCCGGGCTGCCGCTCGCGGCCTCGATCCTGAGGGTGGTGGAGCCGCTGCCGGGGGCGGTGAAGGTGACCTTGGCGCGCTGGAGACGGGTGCCGTTCCAGTCGGAGGCGGCGACCCGGTCCTCGACGGCCGAGCGCTCGACGGTGACGGACTTGCCTCCGATGGACAGGGTGGTCGGGCGGGTCTTTCCGGGCTCGACCTCGATCAGGGCGGAGGCGGTGTGGCGCGCGCCCGGGGTGAGTCCGGTGATCTGCTGCCGTACGGACGCGGTCGCGGAACCGGTGAGCTTCGCGCTGTTGCGGCCCTGGCCGTCGGTGTCACGGGCGACGGTACCGGCCTTGGCCCAGGCGCCGAGCCGCGCGTCGTTGAAGCCGGGGTCCTTGACCGGGGTGCCTTCGCCCCAGCGGGGATCGATGGGCGCGGGGGCGACGCTCGGGTAGAGGACGTAGGGCTGCCCGGCGGTGGCGTCGAGGGTGATCCGCCCGTCCACGGGGCGTACGGTCGCGGTCTGCACGCGGCCGTTGTCGGTGAGCTTGTGGACGGTGTACGGGCCGGTGCCCGGGACCGCCCAGGTGCTGCGGCCGCCCGCCTTGTTGTAGTGGTAGAGCTTCGTGCCGCCGTCCCAGGGGAGCAGATAGGTCTCGCCGTCGAGGACCTTGCGGCCGTTCTCGTAGAAGGTGCGGCGGCCGTCCTCGACGGTGCCGCGCACACCGCCCGTGAAGGTGAGGTCGTTGCCGTTCCAGCGGGTGATCCGCTGCTGCTGGAGGTACTTGGCGGGGAGGTTCTTCTGCCAGATGTTGGCGTAGAAGTGGTTCCAGTCGGTCTCGCCGGTCCAGCCCTCGAAGTCCTCGAGGGCCGTCTGGCCGAGGACCGGGTGGTTGTTCCAGATGTCCTTCTCGCCGTTGCGGATGAAGCGGATGATCCGGGAGTTGAGGCCCTTGTTGGTGGCGCCGCCGTAGTTCAGGTCGTTGGCCCAGTGGGACCAGAGGGAGGCGCGCTCGAACTTCTCGGACCACTCGGTGGCGACGTTCCAGCCCTGGGCCTGCACGGCCTGGACGGTCTTGTCGGCGATCCAGCCGTGCGTGTAGTAGACGTCGATGTAGAGCATCGACAGGTTCGGGTCGGTCTCGTCGCGCAGCTGCTTGAAGCGGCGGGCGAGGTCGCCGCTGTTGATGTCCCGGCGCTGGTCGATGTAGTAGCTCTGGTTGAGCCAGTTCCACCCGGGCCTGGTCTTGTCGACGAGGGTCTCGCTGAAGTTCTTCGCCTCGGGGTACGCCTCGGTGGCGTTGACGTGGACGCCGAAGCCGGCGCCCCACTTCTTGCCCTCCCTCAGCAGCTTGTTGAGGTCGTCGAGGCCGCCGGCCCGCTTGTTGTAGTTGCCGCCGTAGTCGGGGTGGGCCGAGTCGTGGCCCTCGGAGCCGTACCCCTTGAGCAGAGCGAACTGGCCGAGTCCGTCGGTGGCGAGCGAGATCCGCTTGACGTCGTCGAGGGTGCGCAGGAAGGGGTGGGTGGCGTTGCTGGCGAAGTTGAACGGAATGTGCGCGATCACCCGGCCCGGGGTCTGGTCGGAGCCCGGGGCCTTGATCCCGATGGTGCGGAAGGCGAGCGCTCCGTCCTGCCAGTCGGTCTTCCCGTCGGCGTTGGCGTCGGGGGTGACGACGACCTTGGCCCAGGGGAGGTTGTCGCCGCTCTCGGGCCGCGGGGCTCCGGCGCCGCGGTAGGTCCACTGGCCGGACCAGACGCCGACGCGGGTCTCGGTCGCGGTCCTGCGCGCCTGGTGCCAGAAGCGGGCGCCGTCGCGGGCGCTCGGCCCTGAGGGCTTGTCGTAGCTGGAGTTGGACTCGACGGCGGCGGCGAGCCGGCCGGTGTTGACGATCGCGTAGCTCGCGCCCGTGGGGGCGGCCTCGGCCGGTGTGGCGTCGGTGATGTCGGCGAAGACGTCGGCGGTACGGGTGGAGTCGGGGTCGAGCCGGGTGAAGGCGGTCTGTGCGCCGGTGTCCGCCGAGCCGACGGAGACGAGGTCGTGGCCGGGTATGTCGAGAGTGCCGACCCGGAAGGCCTCGGTGTCGCGGACGGCGGTGACCTTGAAGGTGGTGGCCCGGCCGCTGACGCTCAGGGTCGCGTCGATCTCGACGCCGCTCAGGGTGGGGAAGGTCAGGGTGTACGCCGCGCTGGTGGCGGTCAGGACGGGGGCGGCCTTGGCCTGGACGGCGTACGCGGTGCCGTTGAGGACGATCTGGGTGACCGGGGCCGTACTCCCGAGGACGCGGGCGCCGGTGGCGCGGTCGGTGTACGAGACGACGCGCGGGAAGTCCTCGGCGACGGCGACGGCGAGCTGGTCGGAGCCGATGACGGCCTCGACCGTACGGGTGGGTGACGCGGAGGCTTCGGCGGGCGTTTCGGCGAGGGCAGGCCCGGACAGGGCGAACACGGCCGAGGAGGCGACCGCGAGCGCGCAGGCCGCACGGATTCTTCGGGACTTGGGGAGGGACATGCGCACTAGTTGGCCCCTGCCCGTCGGGCACCGTCAACGAGATCGCGCCCCGGCGGCCCCGCCAGTCCAAGAACCCCTTCGGTTAGTCCAAGTGACCACCGAAGGGGGCTTCTTGCGGCTTCTTGGTGCGGGTACGGCGGTCAGCAGCCGCCGCAGTTGTAGTAGGTCACGTCCCAGTGGTTGCCCTCGTCGGCATAGATGTTGCCGGAGCCGGACTTCCACTGCGGGGCGCCGTCGCCGCGCACGCCGATGTAGGTGAAGGTGTTCTTGATGTAGTTCCCGACGCAGGTGTACTTGCTGTAGTCGAGCTTGTAGCCGTTCCAGTGCGAGTACGTGCCGCCGGCGTGGCCGGTCTCCGTGCCGCCGGTGATGTTCAGGGCGCAGCCGCTGGCGCTCTTGAGGGTCTGGGCGCCCTTCGCGGTGGCGAGGTTGAGCTGCTCGAACGACGTACAGGTCGGGTTGTTGCGGTCGGAGCAGCCGCCGGACGAGGACCAGGTGATTCCGGAGTCGCGGAACATCGAGGTCGCGGTGGCGTGGCTGATCTTGGTGACGGCGTGGGCGTCGGTGGCGGAGCCGAGGACGCCCACGCCGGGCGCGAAGAGGGCGCCGAGGACCAGGGCGAGCGCGGTGAGGACGGAGCGGAGCTTCATCGGGGGTTGCCTCCTGCTGGTGACCGTGACGGATGGGACGGCGGTGCAGGTGGAGCAGACCGTGCTGGGTGAGCACAGGAGATGGTGCCGTAGTTCTACGCGCGTCCGCCAGAGGGCCTCGGCCTCGTCCGGGTGAACCTTCTCCCTAGATGTTGAAAGTTGAACGGAATAGGTCTATCGTCATTCTCGTTGAACATTCAACAAACCTCGCGCCTCGTCCCCCAAGGAGCACGTCATGGGCATCTTCACCCGCAAGAGCGACACCGCCACCGCCGTCGCCACCCTCCCCGTCGACCCGGCCCTCGCCGCGTTGACCGGCGAGTACACCATCGACCCGGCCCACAGCAGCATCGGCTTCACCGTCCGTCACGCGATGGTCACCAACGTGCGCGGCACCTTCGCCGAACACGAGGGCACGCTGACGCTGGACGGTTCGAACCCGGGCGCATCCTCCGCCGTCATCGACGTCACGATCGCCTCGATCGACACGGGCATCGCCGACCGCGACGGCCACCTGCGCAGCGGCGACTTCTTCGACGCCGAGCGGTTCCCGCTGATGACCTTCCGCTCCACGGAGGCCGAGCGGCTGGGCGGCGACACGTACCGCGTGACCGGAGACCTCACGATCAAGGACGTGACGAAGCCGCTCTCCATCGACCTGGAGTTCAACGGCACGGCCACGGACGTCTACGGCAACGAGCGCGTCGGCTTCGAGGGCTCGGCCCAGATCCTGCGCTCCGACTGGGGTCTGACCTGGAACGCGGCCCTGGAGACCGGCGGCGTCATGGTCAGCGACAAGGTGAAGCTGACCTTCGACATCTCCGCGATCAAGAACGCCTCCTGAGCCCGGGCCCCGTCCGGCACACACGAGCGCGCCCGCCTCTCCGTCACCGTGACGACGGAGGGCGGGCGCTCGGCGTTCTCCGGGCGGGATCAGACGGTCGCGACGGCCGCCCGCACCACCGCCGGGATCAGGCGGTCGTTCTCCGGGGCGCCGGCACCGCACAGGAAGCCGAAACGGCGGCGGGCGTAGCTGTACGCCAGGCCGGTGGACGGGTCCGCGAAGGCCTGGGAGCCGGGGGCGCCGCTGTGGCCGATCGCGGCGGGGGTCAGCACGGGGTGGCGGGTGGCCAGCGGCACGAAGCCGAGGCCGAAGGCGCTCTCCTCGCCCGTCACCAGGTCGGTGCCCGCGGAATGGATCCGGGCCACCTCGGCGAGGATGTCCGGCTTCAGGAGCGGGGGCCGCCCGTCGAGCTCGCCGGCGACCGCCGCGTACATCCGCGCCAGGCCCCGCGCGGAGCCGATGCCACCGGAGGAGAGCGGCGCCTTGGCCCGTACCGTACGGGAGTTGGCGTACGCGACCAGGTCCAGCGGGTGGTCGGGGTGGATGCCGAAGGCGATCCCCATGAGGCTGTCCGGGGCGATCGGGTTCGCCTCCAGCAGGGCCTGCTGCGCGGAGGTGGGCTTCATCGGCAGCACGGGGCGGAAGCGGGGCTCCAGCTCCTCGGGCAGACCGAGGTAGTAGTCCACGGCGTACGGGGCGCGGACCCGCTCCTCGAAGTGCTGCTGGGCCGTGCGGCCGGTGGCCCGGCGGACCACCTCGCCGACGAGCGCGCCGATGACGAGGGCGTGGTAGCCGTGGCCGGAGTCCGGCTCCCAGAAGGGGCGCTGTCCCGCGAGCCGCGCGGCGATCACCTGGTCGTCGGCGAGCTCGTCGAACGTCAGGCCGCCGTCGGCACCGATCACGCCCGCGCGGTGGGCCAGAAGCTGGCGGAGGGTGATCCTCTCCTTGCCCTCGGCGGCGAACTCCGGCCACCAGGACGCCACTTCGCGGTCCAGGTCGAGCACGCCGTCCTGCACGAGCAGCGCGGCGACCAGCGCCATCGCCCCCTTGGCGGAGGAGTAGAGGGCGAGCAGGGAGTCCCCGTCGACACCGTCACCGCCCCACAGGTCCACGACCTGCCGTCCCTGGTGGTAGACGGCGAGCTGGGCCCCGCCGTCGCTCGCCTCGTTCGCGACGACGGTCGCGAACTCCTCGCGTACGGCCTCGAATCCGGGCGCCACGGTGCCGTGCACGTCACTCATGTGCTGTCTCCCCCTGTGCGTTCCACGCTGATCGTTCAGCTGTGTTCGCCGGTGAGAACGATCAAGGGCACCGAATCCTTCCCGGGGCGTTGTCAGTGGGGGCCGCTAGCTTCGGTCCCATGGAATTCCGTATCGACAGCGGTGTGTTGACCGACGCCGTCGCCTGGGCCGCCCGCGTCCTGCCCGCCCGGTCACCCGTGCCGGTGATCGCCCGCTCCCTGACCTCGGCGGGGCCGGTCCGCCTGGCCCTGGACGGCGGTTCGATCGGCTTCGAGAGCGAGGGGACGAGAACGACGACCCGCCTGCTCGACGGCCGGCTCCCCCGCCACGACAAGCTCTTCACCCTGGGCGAGCACGCGGTCGCCGTGACGGACCGGGCTCCGCTGCTGGAGGCCGTGAAGCGGGTGGCGGTGGTCGCGGAGGGGGACAGTCCGGTCCAGCTCGCCTTCGCCGGGGAGAGCGTCCAGCTGCAGGCCGGATACGAGGACAACGTGGCGTCCCAGCGCCTCCCGGCTCTCCTGGAGGGCGCGGAGTCCCTGACGGTGGCGTTCAACCCGGGTTACCTTCTGGACGCGCTCGGTTCCTTCGACAGCGACTCCGTCCGCTTCCATCTGCTCGGCCCGGGGCAGCGCGCCCTGATCACCGACCGGGCGGGCGGCGTCCACCAGCACCTGCTGATGTCGGTGAAGCCTCTGGTCTGACTCCGGATGCGGACCGGACGGACACGGGGGGTCAGAACCCGCCGCCGCCGAAGTCTCCGCCACCGCCGAAGTCCCCGAACCCGCCACCTCCACCGCCGAAGTCGCTCGACCCGAAATCACTGGAGCTGAAGTCGGCGCCGGAGAAGTCGCCGCCCTCGAACTCGCCGCCGCCGTACTCGGAGGCGTACGCCGGGGTGGCGAGCATCGAGCCGAGCATGGTGCCGACGAGGAGGCCGGGGAGCATTCCGCCGCCGAAGTAGCCGCCGGCCCAGGGGCCGTACGCCGGCCCCGCCTCCCAGTACGGGCGGCGGCCGCCGTCGGTCTCGACGGTACGGGCCAGGGGGTCCTGGCCGTCGTCGAGGCGGGCGGCGTCCGCGGCGCAGACGGGGACCTGGCGGGTGGCTCCGCCGGCGGGTGTCCAGGTCCGGTCCTCGGTCGAGGGGCCGTGGCGCGGGTCGAAGAAGCAGGGGGCACGGCGCTCGGGCAGCCGCCTGGACTCGCGGCGGGCGGCCAGCAGGGCGAGCGAGAAGCGGCCGTCCTCCAGCTGCTGGGTCACGCCCTTGACGTCGTGCGGATGCGTGGCGGAGCCCATCAGCGACTTCGCCTTGTCGTACGAGTCCAGCGCACGCTCGTAGTCGCCGCGCATGGCGTCGTCGGCACCGGGCTCGGCCGGATGGAAGTCGAGGCGTTCGAGCTCCTCGCCGAAGGCGGTGATGTCCTCGTCCACGACGACCCGGAGCCGGTCCAGGGCCGCGCGCTCCTCGGCCTCCTTGCGGAGCCGGTTGCGGCGGACGACCGCGTACGCGCCCGCGCCGCCGGCGGCGGCGACCGCGCCGAGGGTGATCAGCCCGCCGACCGGGACGCCGTCGTCCGTGCCCACGCTCCCCCAGGTGGAGGGGGCGGAGCCGGACAGGGTGGGCAGGGCCTGGTCGACGAAGTTGTTCAGCTCGGTCCTGGTGTCGACGCCGGGCTGGCGTACGGAGGTGACCAGGTTGTCCACGGCGTCCCTGGACATCACCGAGCGGTCGGCGGCGGCGTCGAACCCGTCACCGAGCCGGACGGCGTACAGCCCCGTCACCCCGGTCTGGGTGCGCAGATTCTGCAGGAGGTTCTCGGGCGGATACTCGCTGGTCGCGGGCAGCACGGCGATGAAGAGCGGCTTGTCCGCGTCCTCGATCTTCTGGGCGAGGGCATCCGCGTCGGCCGTCGACAGCAGGTCGGCGGCGCCCGGATCGACGTACACCGGACCCTGCTTCAGAGCCCGGGCGGCGTCCGGTATCCCGGTGATCCCGGCCCCCGCGGAGGGGGCCAGGACCAGGAGCAGCAGCAGTGCCAGCCCGGCGAGGGCCGACAGAAGGTGGAACGGCCTGGTCCTCATACCATCGAAACTACCCCTAATGGGTGATTAAGAGACATAGAGGAGCCAAGATTCGGCCTACTCGGCCGGGTCGATGCCCACCCGCAGCAGTCCGTAGGTGAACGCGTCCTCCAGCGCCTGCCAGGAGGCGGCGATCACGTTCTCCCCCACGCCGACGGTCGACCACTCGGCGTTGCCGTCGCTGGTGGTGATCAGGACGCGGGTCGTGGACTCCGTGCCGTGGCGCCCCTCCAGGATGCGGACCTTGTAGTCGACCAGCTCGAACTTCGCGAGCTGCGGGTAGATCCGCTCCAGGGCCACCCGCATCGCCCGGTCCAGGGCGTTGACGGGGCCGTTGCCCTCGGCGGTCGCGACGATCCGCTCGCCCTTGGCCCAGAGCTTCACGGTCGCCTCGTTGGCGTGCGTGCCGTCGGGCCGGTCCTCGACGATCGCGCGCCAGGACTCCGTACGGAAGTAGCGGCGCGGCCGCCCCTCCGCCTCCTCGCGCAGCAGCAGCTCGAAGGAGGCGTCGGCGGCCTCGTAGGTGTAGCCCTGGAGCTCGCGCTCCTTGACCCGCTCGACGACGCGGCCGACCAGCGCGCGGTCGTCGCCGAGGTCGACGCCGAGCTCCTTGCCCTTCAGCTCGATGGAGGCGCGGCCCGCCATGTCGGAGACGAGCATCCGCATGGTGTTGCCGACGAGCTCGGGGTCGATGTGCTGGTACAGGTCGGGGTCGACCTTGATCGCGGAGGCGTGGAGTCCGGCCTTGTGGGCGAAGGCGGAGACTCCTACGTACGGCTGATGGGTGGAGGGCGTGAGGTTGACGACCTCGGCGATGGCGTGCGAGATCCGGGTCATCTCGGCGAGCGCGCCCTCGGGGAGCACCCTCTTGTCGTACTTCAGTTCCAGGGCGGCGACGACGGGGAAGAGGTTGGCGTTGCCGACCCGCTCGCCGTAGCCGTTGGCGGTGCACTGGACGTGCGTGGCGCCCGCGTCGACGGCGGCCAGGGTGTTGGCGACGGCGCAGCCGGTGTCGTCCTGGGCATGGATGCCGAGCCGGGCGCCGGTGTCGGCGATGACGGTGGCGACGACGGCCTGGACCTGGGCGGGGAGCATGCCGCCGTTGGTGTCGCAGAGGATCACGACATCGGCGCCGGCCTCGGAGGCGGCACGGACGACGTCCTTGGCGTACTGCGGGTTGGCCTTGTAGCCGTCGAAGAAGTGCTCGCAGTCGACGAAGACCCGACGGCCCTGGGAGCACAGGTAGGAGACGGTGTCGCGGACCATCTCCAGGTTCTCGTCCAGGGTGGTGCGCAGCGCGAGCTCCACGTGCCGGTCGTGCGACTTGGCGACCAGCGTGATCACCGGCGCGCCGGAGTCGAGCAGCGCCTTGACCTGCGGGTCGTCGGCAGCGCTGCCGCCCGCCCTGCGGGTGGCGCCGAACGCGACGAGCTGCGCGTTCTTGAAGGCGATCTCCTGCCGGGCGCGGGCGAAGAACTCCGTGTCACGCGGGTTGGCACCGGGCCAGCCGCCCTCGATGAAGCCCACGCCGAAGTCGTCGAGGTGCCGCGCGATGGTCAGCTTGTCCGCGACGGTGAGGTTGATGCCTTCGCGCTGCGCTCCGTCGCGCAGCGTCGTGTCGAAGACGTGGAAGCTGTCGTCGAGACGCGGGCGCGGGCTCTCGTCGGTCTCCGTGGTCATGACTGTGATGGCTCCTGTCGGATGTGGCTCCGGAAGGTCTGGATCCACTTGCCCCCATTCTCACGCGTCGTCCGTTTCCGGCGGTGGTGGGGCCGGAAAACGAAAAAACCTCTCGCGGGTGCGAGAGGTCTGCGCGCGGGTCTGGGGCACGGTGTCCACTGCCGCGGGGGTCGAGTCGCGGTTCAGCGGTCACTGCGGACCGGCGCGCTGCTGCCGATAATCATGGTGGTAGCAAGCACGTCGGCAGTCTGCCACACCGCTGCGCCCCGCGGGACGACGGTCTCAGGATGCGGGCACCGGCGGGGCCCAGGTCCGGCTCACGGTCCGGATGACGGCCGCAGGAGCAGCGTGTCCGTGACGAACTCCCGTACGTGTGCGAGGACCTGCTCGCGCCCGGTGCCGGGGATGCCGACCGCGACATGGACGCTGAACCCGTCGAGCAGGGCCCGCATCCGGGCCGCGTACCGGTCGGGGTCGACGGCACGGAACTCGCCGCGCGAGACGCCCTCGGCGATCAGCGCGACGAGATCCCGGTGCCAGGCGCCCTCGATGGCGGCCTGCCGGCCGCGGGCGTCGTCGTCGGCGTTCTGGGACCGGTTCCAGACCTCAAGCCAGAGGGTCCAGTGGGGGTCGCGCGGGCCGTCGGGGACGTACACGTCGATGTACCCGTCGAGCCGTTCGCGGACGGTCCCCGGCCGCGAGAGCAACGCACTGCGCTCGGCGCCGAGCCGCCCCTCGCTCCACTCCAGGGTCTGCAGCAGGAGCTCGTCCTTGGTGCGGAAGTAGTAGAGCAGGTGCCCGCTGCTCATCCCGACCTCACGCCCGAGCCCGGCCATGGTCAGCCCGTCGAGCCCACGCTCGGCGATGGTGTCCATGGCGGCGGCGAGGAGCTCCTCACGGGGCGGGGCGGGGTGATTGCGGCGCCGGGGGCCGGCGGGGTTGATGCGGGTCACTCGTATGTTCTACCTCACGCTGTCGTCGAGGTTCCGACCGAATGCGGCGTCCAGGACGGCGGGAAGGTCCTCGGCGGGCACGGTCGCCCGCAGCTCCGCCAGGACGGGCCCGAACCGCTCGTCGTCGATGAGGCCGAGGTACTCCTCGCGCAGCTCACGAATGATCTCCACCAGCTCGGGGCGCAGCTCCATCCAGGCCCGGGACGTGCGGATCTCCGCCTCCACGTGCTCCATGAACCAGCGCATGACGTCGTACGGGATGTGCCGGTGCCCCGCCTGTGGGTCGAAGTAGACCGTCGGCTCGCGCGCCGGGTCCTCGTCCGGGACGATCGCGATCACGAGCGTCCGGTTGTCGGCGGCGTCGTCCAGCTCCAGGTACCAGGCGTCGTCCGGTACGGCGTACAGGATCTGGAGCGCGTACGCCCCGTCCTCGTGGGTGATCAGCGGCATGGCCGCAGGCTGTCACACAGCCCGCGGCCCGCCCACCGGGTTTCAGACCTTCGGCTGCTGCTGCGTGATGCAGTGGATGCCGCCGCCGCCCGCGAAGATCGCCCGCGCGTCCACCAGCGTCACGATCCGCTCCGGGAACAGCCGGCGGAAGATGCCCGCCGCTATCTCGTCGTTCGGGTCGTCGAAGCCGCAGAGCACCACGCCGCCGTTGCACAGGTAGTGGTTGATGTACGAGTAGTCGACCCAGTCGCCCTCCTCGTCCTTCAGGACGGTGGGGGCCGGGATCTCCACGACCTGGAGCGTGCGGCCCTTCGCGTCCGTCTGGCGGCTCAGGATGTCGATGTACATCCGGGAGCGCTCGTGGTCGGGGTGGGCCGGGTCCTGCTGGCTGTGGACGACCACGACGCCGGGCTTGGCGAAGGCCGCCACGATGTCGACATGGCCCTGGGTGCCGTAGAGGCCGTAGTCACCGGTGAGGCCGTGCGGGAGCCAGATCGCCTTCGTCGTGCCGAGCTTGGCGTGGATCTCCGCCTCGACCTGCTCGCGCGTCCACTCCGGGTTGCGGCCCGCGCCGAGCTGGACGGTGTCGGTCAGCAGGACCGTGCCCTCGCCGTCGACGTGGATCGCGCCGCCCTCGTTCACGAGGGACGAGGCCAGCACCGGAACCTCCGCCAGGTCCGCCACATGGCGGGCGATCTTGGAGTCGTGCTCCCAGCGGGCCCAGTCCTGGCCGCCCCAGCCGTTGAACACCCAGTCGACGGCGGCGAGTTCGGTGCCGTTCGTGACGAACGTCGGGCCGATGTCCCGCATCCAGGCGTCGTCCAGCTCGCGCTCCACCAGCTCGACGTCCGGCCCGAGGAGAGCGCGCGCCGAGTCGAGCTGACCGGGTCCGACCACCATGGTCACCGGCTCGAAGCGGCGTACGGCGCGGGCCACGGAGGCCCACGCGGTGCGGGCCTCGGCCAGCTCCTCGTCGTTCGTGAAGGTGGGGTTCGGGCCGGGCCAGGCCATCCACGTGCGCTCGTGGGGCGCCCACTCGGGCGGCATACGGAAGCTCATCAGATGCGTCCTCAGAGGAAGTAGAGACGGTTGAGGGAGATGGACTCGGCCGGTTCGGAGCGGATCGGTTCGCCGTCCAGCGACACCAGTCCGGTCCGGCCGTCCACCCCCACCTGACCGATACGGGAGTTCAGGAGCAGGTCGCCGGGTCCGATGCCGCGCGTGCCGCGGACGGCCACCCGGCGGCGCCGGGTCGGCAGCGCGTCGGAGCCGAGGTCGACGGCGGCCTGGGCGACGAAGGCGACGGAGATGTCGGCCGGGGTCGCGCCGTGCGCTCCGAACAGCGGTCCGAGGACCAGCGGTTCGCAGGTGTCGGTGGCGGCGTTCGGATCGCCCACGACCCCCCACGCGGGGAAGCCGGACTTGAGCACCAGCTGCGGCTTGGCGCCGAAGAACTCCGGCCGCCACAGCACGATGTCGGCCATCTTGCCGACCTCGATCGAGCCGATCTCGTGCGCGAGGCCGTGGGCGATCGCCGGGTTGATGGTCAGCTTGGCCATGTAGCGCAGCACGCGCGCGTTGTCGTCGTGCGCGCCGTCGCCCTCCAGGGGCCCCAGCTCGGCCTTCATCTTCCCGGCCATGGCGAAGGTCCGGCGTACGGTCTCGCCGGCCCTTCCCATCCCCTGCGCGTCCGAGGAGGTGATCCCGATCGCGCCGAGGTCGTGCAGGACGTCCTCCGCGCCCATCGTCCCGGCCCGGATCCGGTCGCGCGCCATGGCGGCGTCGCCGGGCAGGTCGGTCTTCAGGTCGTGGACGGAGACGATCATCCCGTAGTGCTCGGCGACCGCGTCGCGGCCGAAGGGCAGCGTGGGGTTGGTGGAGGAGCCGATGACGTTCGGCACGCCCGCCATCTTGAGGACGTTGGGTACGTGTCCGCCGCCGCAGCCCTCGATGTGGAAGGCGTGGATCGTCCGGCCGTCGAGGACCCGGAGGGTGTCCTCGACGGAGAGGCATTCGTTCAGGCCGTCGCTGTGCAGGGCGACCTGGACGTCGTGCTCCTCGGCGACCCGCAGGGCGGTGTCGAGGGCGCGGGTGTGCGCGCCCATGTCCTCGTGGACCTTGAAGCCGGAGGCGCCGCCCTCGGCGAGCGCCTCGACCAGCGGGGCGGCGTCCGAGGAGGAGCCGCGGCCGAGGAAGCCGATGTTGACGGGCCAGGCGTCGAAGGCGTTGAAGGCGTGCTTGAGGGCCCATGGCGAGTTGACGCCAACCCCCCAGACAGGACCGAACTCCTGTCCGATGATGGTCGTGACACCAGAGGCGAGGGAGGCCTCCATGATGCGCGGGGACAGCAGGTGGACATGGGTGTCCACGGCACCGGCGGTGGCGATGAGGCCCTCGCCGGAGACGATCGACGTACCGGTGCCGACGACCACGTCGACACCGTCGAGGGTGTCCGGGTTCCCGGCGCGCCCGATGGCGTGGATCCGGCCCTCGCGAATACCGATGGACACCTTGCGGATGCCCTGGACGGCGTCGATCACCAGGACGTTGCTCACCACGACGTCGCAGGTCTCGCGGACGGCCGCGGCCTTGAGGTGAAGCCCGTCACGGGCGGTCTTGCCGAAGCCGGCGAGGAACTCGTCACCGGCCTTCTGGGAGTCCGACTCCACCCGGACGACGAGTCCGGAGTCGCCGAGGACGACCCGGTCGCCCGCGCGGGGACCGTGCACCGATGCGTACTCGTACGGGTCCATCAGTTGCCCTCCTTCGGGCGTGCGTCCTGGGACGCGGCCGGGGACGACGACAGGTAGTCGGGGGTGTCGCCCGCCCCCAGGTAGCCGCAGGCCGCCGCCCTGCGCAGGGCCTCGTCCTTCGCGCCGGGCGCGTCCAGTGGGCCGTCGACGAGTCCGGCGAAGCCGATGGCGATACGGGCGCCACCGATCGGCACGAGCCCGACCTCGGCCTCGCCGCCCGGGTCGAAGCGGAAGGAGGACCCGGCGGGGACGGCCAGCCGCATGCCGTAGGCGGCGGCGCGGTCGAAGTCGAGACGCGGGTTGGCCTCGAAGAAGTGGAAGTGGGAGGTGACGCTGACGGGGACGGCCGCGGTGTTGCGGACCATCAGCAGCAGCGCGGGGGGCTCCTCCGCCTCCAGGGGGGCGGGAAGCAGGGCTCCGGGGGCGCCGTCGCCGAGGTTTCCGCCGCCGATCGGGTCGGAGACGACCGCCAGCCGCGAGCCGTCGTCGAAAACGGCCTCGACATGCACTTCGGTGACGACATCGGCCACACCCGGCAGCACGTCGTCCGGGCCGAGCACGGACCGGGCGGCGGCGATCGCCTCGGCGAGCCGTCTGCCGTCCCGGGCCGCCTCGCAGACCGTGTCCGCGATGAGGGCGGTCGCCTCCGGCACATTGAGCCGGAGGCCCCGGGCCCGGCGGGCCCGGGCGAGCTCCGCGGCGCCGAAGATCAGCAGCCGGTCGCGTTCCGTGGGGGTCAGTCGCACGTCCACACACCTCCTGTTTGAGCGCCACTCTAAACCTTTTCGAGCTCGTATCCAAGCATTGACGTACGCAGCGGTAGTGGGTCACATTGAGCGTCACTCAAAACCTTGTCCGCCCGCTTGCCCCGCAGGGAGCCCCCATGCCGATCGAACAGCGCGGAGTCGACACCATCCCCGAAGTGGAACGCACCAGCGGTCCACGCGACCTCTTGGCGATCCTCCTCGGCTCGAACCTCTGCCTCGGAGTGATCGTCTTCGGCTGGCTGCCGGTCTCCTTCGGCCTCGGGCTGTGGGCGTCGGTGACCTCCGTCGTCACCGGCACGCTCGTCGGCGTCGCCGTGACCGCCCCGCTCGCCCTCGTCTCGCTGCGCACCGCGACGAACCTCTCGACGTCCAGCGGCGCCTTCTTCGGCGTCCGCGGCCGGCTCGTCGGTTCGGTGGTCGGGCTGCTGCTCTCCCTCGGCTACACCGCGCTCACCCTGTGGATCGGCGGGGACGTGGTGGTCGGCACGCTCGCCCGGCTGACCGGACTGCCCACCGGTGACTCCACGCACGCGGTGGTGTACGCGGTACTCGCCGCCTGCACGGTCGTCTTCGCGGTCTACGGCTACCGGCTGTTGCTCCAGCTCAGCAAGGGCCTCGCGATCGGCATGACCCTGCTGCTCGCGCTGGGCCTGGTCGCGTACGCGGGCGACTTCACCGCGGCCCCGGTGCCCGAAACCCCGTACCTGCTGGGCTCGTTCTGGCCGACGTGGGTGCTCTCGGCGGTCGCGGCCGGACTCAGCGGCCCGGTCGCCTTCATCACCCTGCTCGGCGACTACACCCGCTACATATCCCCGCGGCGGCACAGCTCGAAGAAGGTCCTGATCACCACCTGTATCGGCCTCGCCGCCGGTCTGCTGATCCCTCAGCTCTTCGGTACGTACACGGCGTTGGCGGCGCGCGGCGCGCTGGACTACGCGGGCCCGCTCGTCGAGGCCTCCCCCGCCTGGTACGTGGTGCCGCTGCTGCTCGCGGCGACCGCCGGCTCCGTCGGCAACGCGGGTCTGATGCTGTACTCGATGGGCCTCGACCTGGACGCGATCCTGCCGCGCGCGACCCGGGCGCGGGCGACGCTGGTGGTCGCGGTGGTGGCGACGGCCTTCGTCTTCCTCGGCCACTTCGCCTCGGACGCGCAGTCCGCGATGACGTCGTTCGTGCTGCTGCTGACGGCGATCGGTACGCCGTGGGCGGTGATCACCCTGATCGGGCACGCGCGCTGCAAGGGCGCGTACGACCCGGAGGCGCTCCAGGTCTACAACCGCCGGGCCCGGGGTGGGGCGTACTGGTTCGCCGCCGGCTGGCACCCGCGGGCGACGGCGTGCTGGGCCCTGGGGGCGGGCGTGGGCCTCGCCTCGGTGTCCACCCCGCTGTACGAGGGGCCGCTGCTCGCCCTGACGGGCGGGATCGACTGCAGCTTCGTGCTGTCCGGCCTCGTCGGCGGCGCGCTGTACGCCCTGCTGACGCCGGCCGCGGCCCCGGCGCCCGCGCGGGAGCAGGAGCTCGAACCGGAAGTCGCCGTGTCCTGAGGCGTCGCCGTGTCCTGAACACGGACGAAGGCCCCCGGGGTGTGGCGCGTGCCACGGTCCCGGGGGCCTTCGTGTCGACCGGCTCGGACGGGTCGGACGGGTCGCCTAGCCCAGCTGGTGGGTCCAGCCGTGGACGTCCTCGGCCTTGCCGGTCTGGATGGCGAGGAGCGCCTCGCGGAGCTTCATCGTGACCTCGCCCGGCTGTCCGCCGGACTGCTGCCACTCGCCGCGGGTCGACTTCACGAAGCCGACCGGGGTGATGACCGCGGCCGTGCCACAGGCGAAGACCTCGGTGAGGGTGCCGTTCTCGCTGTCGGCCTTCCACTGGTCGATGGAGACGCGGCCCTCCTCGGACGCGTACCCGAGGTCCTTGGCCAGCTGGAGGAGCGAGTCACGGGTGATGCCGGCGAGCAGGGAGCCGGTCAGCGTCGGCGTGACGATCCTGTCGCCGTACACGAAGTACAGGTTCATGCCGCCGAGCTCCTCGACCCACTTGTGCTCCACGGCGTCGAGGTAGGCGACCTGGTCGCAGCCCCGGGCCGCGGCCTCGGCCTGGGCGAGCAGGGAGGCCGCGTAGTTGCCGCCGGTCTTGGCGTCGCCCATGCCGCCGGGAACGGCGCGGACGCGGTCCTCGGAGAGCCAGATGGAGACGGGCTTCACACCACCGGGGAAGTACGGGCCGGCGGGCGAGGCGATGACGACGAAGAGGTACTCGTTCGCCGGGCGCACGCCCAGGCCGACCTCCGTCGCGATCATGAACGGGCGCAGGTAGAGCGAGTCCTCGCCGCCGTGCGCCGGAACCCATGCCTTGTCCTGCTGGACGAGGACGTCACAGGCCTCGATGAACGTCTCGACCGGCAGCTCCGGCATGGCCAGCCGGCGCGCGGAGGCCTGGAAGCGCCGGGCGTTGGCGTCGGGGCGGAAAGTGGCGACGGAGCCGTCGGGACGGCGGTACGCCTTGAGGCCCTCGAAGATCTCCTGCGCGTAGTGCAGGACGTTCGTGGCCGGGTCGAGGGAGAGCGGGCCGTACGGCACGAGCTGACCGTCGTGCCAGCCGCGGCCCTCGGTCCACCGGATGGTCACCATGTGATCGGTGAAGTGGCGGCCGAATCCCGGGTTGGCCAGGATCGCCTCGCGCTCCGCGTCGGACAGCGGGCTGGAGGAGGGCTTGAGCTCGATCGTGGGCGTCGTCATGAGTGCTTGTCCTTCACCGGTTGTGTGTGATGGACCGCGCTCACGCCGCTATCAGTGCTCTGCTAGGACGTCCGAGCTTTCCCGCATGCCGCGGCCCCACGTTCGATTATCGCCCGTGAGGGACGGTGCACGGAAACGTCGTGCATGCGGTCCATGAGTTGATGGTGGCACCCCACGACCGCATAGGTACAGCCGCCGGGTGTCTGATGCGACCCGGCGGCTGTGTGTGACGTCAGTCGGCGGGTCAGCTCGCTACGCGTACCGCGAGCGCGTCGCCGATCTCCGCCGTCGTACGGACGGAGTCGCCGCGCTCGGTCAGATCGGCGGCGACGGCGGCCTCGACGCGTGCGGCCTCGGTCTCGTGGCCGAGGTGGCGCAGCAGGAGGGCGACGGAGAGAACGGTGGCCGTCGGGTCGGCCTTGCCCTGGCCCGCGATGTCCGGCGCGGAACCGTGGACGGGCTCGAACATGGACGGGAACTCGCCGCTCGGGTTGATGTTGCCGGAGGCGGCGACACCGATGCCGCCGGAGACGGCCGCGGCGAGGTCGGTGATGATGTCACCGAAGAGGTTGTCGGTGACGATCACGTCGAACCGCTCGGGCTGCGTGACGAGGAAGATCGTCGCCGCGTCCACGTGCAGGTAGTCGGTGGTGACCTCGGGGAACTCCTCGGCCACCTTGTTGAAGATGTTGGTCCAGAGGTGACCCGCGTACGCCAGGACGTTGTTCTTGTGGACCAGCGTCAGCTTCTTGCGCGGGCGGGCCTGGGCGCGGGCGAAGGCGTCGCGGACGACACGCTCGACACCGAACGCCGTGTTGACGGAGACCTCGGTGGCGACCTCGTGCGGGGTGCCGGTACGGATCGAGCCGCCGTTGCCGGTGTACGGGCCTTCGGTGCCCTCGCGGACCACGATGAAGTCGATCTCGGGCTGGCCCTTGAGCGGGGTCGACACGCCGGGGAGCAGCTTCGACGGACGCAGGTTGACGTGGTGGTCGAAGAGGAAGCGGAGCTTCAGCAGGAAGCCGCGCTCCAGCACGCCCGAGGGGACCGACGGGTCGCCGATCGCGCCGAGCAGGATGGCGTCGTGCTGCTTGAGAGCCTCGACGTCCGCGTCGGTGAGGGTCTCACCGGTCGCGTGGTAGCGCTTGGCGCCGAAGTCGTACTCCTTCGTCTCCAGCTTCACATCCTGCGGAAGCGCGGCAGAGAGGACCTTGAGGCCCTCGGCCACGACCTCCTGGCCGATGCCGTCGCCGGGAATGACTGCGAGATCGATGCTGTGAGACATGTCGGCACCCTACTCCTCGTCCCAGCGCTTGACACGCGTTGTCCATCATGCGGACGCCCCGCATTCTTTGAATTTCGTTCATCCCACGTCTGGCGCGAGGCCGTAAGTTACTGGCAAGTTGCCCGCCATGACTGAGGACACCCCACGCTTCGGCATCCCCGAAGCCCTCGCCCGTCGTCTGTCCATGCCGGAGCAACACGAGTACCTGCGGGCGAAGTTGACGCGCCGCCGGGTGCTCGCCGGGTCGGCGGCGGGCGCCGCCGCGGCCGGCGCGGGACTGCTCGCCGGAGGCCCCGCCGCCGCTGCCTCGCCCACCCTGATCACGGCCCCCGCCACCACCGCCGTGGACGGCGGGCTGGTCGCCCCGTTCGGCCGCCATCTGGCCTTCGGCGCGGACCCGAGGACCCAGATGCGGATCTCCTGGCAGGTGCCCTTCGCCGTCAGCCGCCCGTACGTCCGGGTCGGCCTGCGCCCCTGGGAGCTGGGGACGCGGATCGAGGCCGAGGTGCGCCCGCTGCACACGCCCTCCCTCTCCCGGAAGCTGCCGGCGGTCGACCAGTTCTATCTGCACGTCGGCCTGGACGGGCTGCGGCCCGGCACGACGTACTACTACGGCGTCGGCCACGAGGGCTTCGACCCGGCCTCCGCGGAGCGGCTGGGCACCGTCGGCTCCTTCCGTACGGCTCCGGCGGCGCCCGAGTCCTTCGTCTTCACGGCCTTCGGCGACCAGGGCGTCAGCTACCACGCGCTCGCCAACGACCAGCTGATCCTCGGCCAGGACCCGGCCTTCCACCTGCACGCCGGCGACATCTGTTACGCCGACTCCACGGGGCAGGGCAAGGAGTCGGACACGTACGACGCCCGTGTCTGGGACCAGTTCCTCGCCCAGACGGAGAGCGTGGCGTCGCGGGTCCCGTGGATGGTGACGACCGGCAACCACGACATGGAGGCCTGGTACTCGCCGAACGGCTACGGCGGCCAGTCGGCCCGCTGGGCGCTCCCCGAGAACGGCCCGGACCCGGCGCTCGCGCCCGGGGTCTACTCCTTCACGTACGGCAACGTCGGCGTCCTCGCACTCGACGCGAACGACGTCTCGTACGAGATACCGGCCAACAAGGGGTACACGGAGGGCCGTCAGACGGCCTGGCTCGACCGTCGGCTCGGCGAGCTGCGCGCCCGGCCGGAGATCGACTTCGTGGTGGTCTTCTTCCACCACTGCACGTACTCGACGTCGACGCACGCCTCGGACGGCGGAGTGCGCGACGCGTGGCTGCCACTGTTCACCAAGCACCAGGTGGACCTGGTGATCAACGGGCACAACCACGTCTACGAGCGCACGGACGCCGTCAAGGGCGGCGAGGTGGGCAGGCCGGTGCCGATCGGTGGCACGACCGACCCGACGCGCGACGGCATCGTGTACGTCACGGCCGGCGGCGCGGGCAAGGAGCTGTACGGGTTCGGGCTCGGCGTCCGGGACAGCTACGAGGGGCACGTCCACGACCACGAGCACATCGTGACGTACCACTGGACGAAGCTGCGGCTGCCGGACCCGGACACCGTGGAGTGGTCGCGGGTCCGCTACACCGGCTTCTCGTTCCTCGCGGTGGAGGCGGTGGCGGGGGCGTCGCCCGTACTGAAGGTCTCCGCGCTCGCCGAGAGCGGCGAGCGCATCGACCACTTCGAGGTCAGACGCGGCCAGTGACCCTCCCCCGCAGCTTTCAGCGCGGGAGGTGCCCCCATGCTCCACCGTTGTCACGGCGGTCGAGGGCGCGCTGGAGGGCGGCGGCGGCGTTCTTGCGAACGTCGTCGCTGCTGGGGCGGGTGGCGGAGTGGCGGACGCGACGGGCGGTCTGAGCGGCCATGAGGGATCGACTCCTTGAGATCAGTGGTGATCGAAGGCGCCGGAGGGGGCGGGGAGCGCCGCCGCAGGGGTTGCCTGCACAGGGCGTCGCGCTCTCGACCGCCCTTCGCTTGATGAAGCGGGACGTTCGGCTTCTACAAAGCTAGGACAGGCCGTCGCATCTGTCTCCACAATTACTCGGACTTCCTACTATCTGAGACGGCGGTCGGCTCACACCGGCGCGCAGTTCGCGGATCAGCGCCCGCACGGCGAGGGATTTCGCCAGCTCAGGGGTGGTGACATAGCCGACGGAGCGCGTCGGGCGGGCCGGACCGAGATCGGTGATCTGGACCGAGGGCGGTGCTCCGACAAGGGAGAGTTCCGGCATCACGGCCATACCGAAACCACTGCTCACCATCGAGAGCACTGCTCCGTCGTCCTCGGCCTGGACGGTCGCCGCCGGCAGCCAGTCCTGCTCCGCCCACCACTCCCGGGTGTACGAGGTGCAGTTCTCCGTCCAGTCCACGAGCGGCAGCGAGCGCGGCGCCGCATGCCCGGCCGGGTGCACCAGCGCGTACCCCTCCTCGACCAGCACACCCCCGACGAGCTGCGGCGGTACGGGCGAGGTCGTCCCGATGGTCGCGATGCCGAGGTCGGCCCGCCCGTCCAGGACCTCGCCCGCGGTCCCGCGCCCCACCTCCCGGACGATCCGCACCTCCGGGACGACCTCCGGATGGCGAGCGGCCAGCCGCTCCAGGGCGCGCGGCAGCAGATGCAGGGCGGCGCTGCGGAAGGCGGCGATCCGCAGGGGCCCGGCGACCTCGCCCACCGTCCCGGCGCTCCGCACCTCCGCACCCATCACCTCCAGGAGCCGCAGCACGCGCCGCGCGTGTCCGAGCGCCCGCTCCCCCGCGGCGGTGGGCGTGGCCCCCGTCCGCCCCCGGTCGAAGAGGACCGCCCCCAGCTTGCGCTCGCTGGTCCGCACGGAGTGGGACACGGCGGACTGCGTCATGCCGAGCGCCATGGCCGCGGCGGAGAAGCCGCGCTCGCTCCCGACGGCGAGGAGAACGCGCAGTTCGTGCGGAGCAAGGTCGGTCATGGCGGCTCTCACCTCGGGCTATGAGCGATGTCGATGGATCGGCGCGATCCATCGAAGCAACCTACTGCCCACCTCGCGCCCCGCTTCCTACGGTCTCCCCATGACGCACGAGACCATGATCACCGTCCAGCAGACGTCCCGCCCCGACGGCTTCCCCTCCCCCGCCCACTTCGCCTTCGTCGAGGCCCCGGTCCCGGACCCCACGCCCGGCACCGCGCTCGTCGAGAACCTCCTGTGGTCCGTGGACCCGTACCACCGCGAGGCGATGGACGGGGACTTCCTGTGGACCCTGAACTCCCCCATGGAGGGCCGCACCATCGGCCGGGTCGCGGACTCCCGTACCCCGGAACTCTCCCCGGGCGACCTGGTCCAGCACCGCCGGGGCTGGCGCACGCACTCCGTCGTCGGCCCGGACGAGGTGCGCCCTGTCCCGGACTTCGACGGCGTTCCCCTCGCCGCTCACCTGAGCGTGCTCGGCGGGACGGGCCTGTCGGCGTACGTCGGCCTGACCCGGATCGCGCGGCTCCAGCCGGGCGAGGATCTGTTCGTCTCAGCCGCGGCCGGCGGGGTCGGCACGGCGGCGGGCCGGTTCGCCCGCCTTCTGGACGCCGGACGGCTCGTCGGCAGCGCGGGCTCGGCGCGCAAGGTCGCGTACCTCACCGAACGGGTCGGCTTCGACGCCGCCTTCGACTACCACGACGGGCCGGTCTCCGAACTGCTCGCGAAGGCGGCACCGGGCGGCCTGGACGTCGTCCTCGACGGGGTGGGCGGTGACCATCTGGAGGCGTCGATCGCCGCGCTGCGCGAGCACGGCCGGATCGCCTGGGTCGGCGCCGTCGCGCAGTACCACTCGCTCTCCGCTCCCCCGCCCGCCCCGCGCAATCTGTTCGACCTGGTGGAGAAGAGCATCCGGCTCGAAGGGTTCCTGGTCAGCAATCACGCGGACGCGCAGACGGAGTTGTACGAGTTCGCCGTGCCGCATCTGCGGAGCGGGCGGCTGCCGCTGGACGTGACGGTCGCCGACGGCTTCGAGCACATCGTGGACGCCTTCCTGGGGATGCTGCGCGGGGAGAACGCCGGCAAGATGTTGGTGGCCCGATCCAGCTAGCCGCACTAGCTAGGTTGCATTCCTACCTAGCTAGTGCTGGAATACACGCATGGCCGCAGACCGCAGATCCAGCTGGCTCAAGGGAGTCCTCGACCTGCTCGTCCTCTCCTGCCTGACCGACGGCGAGAGTTACGGGTACGAGATCGCCAAGGCGCTCGACCGGGCGGGGCTCGGCGAGATCAAGGGCGGGACGCTCTATCCCGTACTGAACCGGCTGGAGGAAGCGGACCTGGTGGAAGCCGAGTTCCGCGCGGCCGAGCGCGGGCCGGGGCGCCGTTACTACCGGCTCACCGAGCGGGGCCGCGCGCATCTCGCGGCCGAGAGCGGGGCGTGGAGGGACTTCCACGGGGCCGTACAGACCATGCTGCACCCAGGGGGGACGAGACCATGACGACGGACACCTACTTCGAGGAGCTCGCCGCGGCGCTGCGCACGGCGGGCGTGACGGAGGAGCAGATCGCCTCGACCGTCGCGGATCTGCGCGCGCATCTCGCCGAGACCGGGTCGGGGGCGGAGGAGGAGTTCGGCCCCGCCGCCGCCTTCGCGGCGCAACTCGGCGGTCTCGCGCCGTCGCCCGGCGAGCCCGCCGAGGAGGCGGAGAGCTGGACGTGGACGGCGGACCTCTTCAACGACCGGCGGATGCTGGCGGTCCACGGCGACCAGGGCTGGGAGGTGGAGTCCCTGGACTCCCTCGGCCGGTTCGTCTGCCGCCGCGCGCCGGGCGTGGCGCTCCGGTGGGAGTACCGGCGAGAGGTGATCAGGGGCCACAGGCGCGAGCAGGTGCTCGCCGAGCTCTCGCCGGAGGGCTGGGAGTTGTGCGGCGAGTGGCTGGTGTACGGGTACTTCAAGCGCCCGAAGGCGGCGAGCGCGGGACGGGCGGGCGCCCTGGGCACACTGCCGGCGACCCCGGCGAAGTGGCTCTTCCTGAGCCGCCGCGGCAAGGTGCTGCTCGGCGCCTGGGTGCTGATGGTGGGCGGGGCCTCTCTGACCCTCGGGCTGCCCGGGTACACCATCGTCCTCATGGGCGTGGCCGGTGCGGCGTCGGCCCTGGTCACGGCGAAGCTGGAGACGGCCAAGGGCCGCCGGCGCTGAGTCAGAGGACGTCGCCGTCGCGCCAGTCGAAGACGAGCGCGACGGCGGGGTCGGGCAGCGGCCGGCCGGCCGCCGGCCGGAGGAAGGTCGAGCCCTCCTCCTCGGGCAGATGCAGGATCCCCTCGGGGCTCAGCGCCTCGATCCGCCCCTTCCACGTCTGCCAACCGCGCGCCCGGTAGAGCGCGGCCCCCTCGTCCGACGCGGACAGGGCCCCGAAGGCGTACGCTCCGTCGATCACCCGCTCCAGCTCGGCCATGACGAGCCCCGCGAGCCCTTGGCGCCGCCTGTCGGCGCGGACGCCGACGCCTTCGACGTAACCGACGCGGTGCGAACGGCCGTTGTGGAGCACGCGGCGCATGATCACGCTGCCGTGGGCGGCGATGCCGTGCTCGTCCTCGATCCAGGCATGGATGCCGCCGAGGGCATGGTCCCAGTCCTCGTCAGCGAACTCGCCGTCGAAGGCGGCGTCGAGCATCCGCCTCGTCGCGCGCAGGCGTTCGGCCCCGAGTTGGTGGGTGGCTGCGGTCGTCACGGTCATGTCTCCAGTCTCCCCCTTCCTTCAACTAACCCTCAAAAAATTATTGACTGGTTAGGCGCGCGCTGGTTGACTCACCCCTATCACCAGTCAAAGCACCGTGAGGGGTTAGGCATGTTTCCTGTGCAGCAGGTCCACCACCGCACCACCACCGTCCGCGGCCACGAGATCTTCTACCGCGAGGCCGGCCCCGCCGACGCGCCCGTCCTGCTTCTGCTGCACGGCTTCCCCACGAGCTCGCACATGTTCCGCGACCTGATCCCGCTCCTCGCCGACGGCTACCGCCTGATCGCCCCGGACCACCTCGGCTTCGGCCGCAGCGCCGCGCCCTCGGCCACGGAGTTCGACTACAGCTTCGCCGAACTGGCGGCGCTGACCTTCGAGTTCACCGAAGCCCTGGGCCTCGACCGCTTCGCGCTCTACATCCAGGACTACGGCGCCCCGATCGGCCTCCGCCTGGCCCTCGCCCACCCCGAGCGCGTCACGGCGATCGTCACCCAGAACGGCAACGCGTACGAGGAGGGCCTCGGGGCCGACGCCTGGGCCCCCGTCCTCGCCCTGATCGCCGACCGCACCCCCGAGACCGAGGAGCCGGTCCGCGCGATCCGCTCCCTCGACGGCATCCGCTGGCAGTACGAGACGGGTGTCCCCGCCGAGTTCCGCGACCTCCTCAGCCCGGATGCCTGGCACCACGACGCGGCCCTGATGGCCCGCGAGGGCCAGGACGAGATCCAACTCGGCCTGATCGCCGACTACGGCTCCAACTTCGCGCTCTACCCCGCGTTCCAGGACTACTTCCGCACCAGCCGCGTCCCCCTGCTCGCGGTCTGGGGCGAGGGCGACGAGGTCTTCGTCCCGGCGGGCGCGAAGGCGTTCGGCCGGGACCTCCCCGACGCGGAGATCCACCTTCTCCCGACGGGCCACTTCGCCCTGGAGACCCATACCCCGGCGATCGCCGAGCTCATCGCCGATTTCCTCGGACGGGCTGTCGGACCCGCTGTGTAGGGTGAAACAGGACGACGCCAATCAACGGGGGTGGACATGGCGTTCGACGACGAGTGGTCGCAGATCAAGACCGATACGACGAGCATGCGCCTCAACCAGCTCGACGGAGGCGGCGGGAGCGGTGGGGGTACGGGCGCGCCCGATCTGAAGACCGCGCCGGCCGAGAAGAAGGCTGCGGCCAAGGCCATCCACGACATCCTGGAACCGGACACGAGGACGGCCGGGGACCACGCGGACGCGTCGACCACGGCGGCGAAGACGGAGTTCGCGGGCTGGCAGACGGCGTCCGCCCTGACGACTGTCGAGGAGACCTGGGCCGGCCAGGTGAAGATGCTGCTCGGCCGGCTCGGCGGTGAGAAGGCCGCGCTCGGCGGTTCCGGAGTCTCCTTCCTGGCACAGGAGTTGAGAACCCGCGACGGTTACCGACCGCTGGCGCCTGGCCCAAAGGAGTAGCCCGTCATGCTCACGTATCACGACGTCATGACGACCGACTTCGACAAGCTCGCCACCGCGGCCACGGCCTGGGACGGCATGGCCGACAAGTTCGAGACGCTGGAGACGACGTACGAGAAGAAGGTCCAGTCGACCACTACGAGCGGCATATGGCTCGGTCAGGCCCAGCAGGTGGCCGCCCCCAACTTCGCCGTCACGCGCAACGAGTACAACAGCGCGCAGATCCAGGCACGGGCGGTGGCCATGCTGCTGCGTGAGGCGAGCACGCTCTTCACCGAGCTGAAGGGCAAGGTGAAGGCAGCGGTCGACGAGGCCGTGGCGGCGGGCATGAAGGTCAGCGAAGGTGGCAACGCCTCGTACGACTTCTCCAAGGTCGACGCGCAGGAGGCCCGCGCGATCCGCCACGACCCGGACCTCGTGGAGGTGGAGCGTTCCTGGACGCGGCGGATCCAGCAGGCGGTGGACGCGTTCGAGGAGGCCGACAACGGGGTGAAGCTCGCCCTGATCGACGCGGTGACGGACACCGATTTCCGGGACGGCACGTTCGGCGGCTTCAACGGCAGCCGCCCGTACACCTCCCTCAAGGAGGCGGCGGCCGCGGAGAACATGCCCCAGGACCGGGCGAAGGTCGCGGAGTGGTGGAGCAAGCTGGATCCGGTGACACGGGGGATTCTGCTGGAGGAGCGGGGGGACGAGCTGAAGAAGGCGGGGATTCTGGACGCCTTCCACTACAAGTGGAAGCGGCCGGACGTGGGTGCCGGACCGTTCGGCGTGGAGGAACCAACAGCGCGCGACTACTGGGTTCTCGCCCAGGCCAAGATGGTCCAGGGCGGTGGTGATGGCTATGGGCACAGCATGGCGAGTCGCAACATGGCCCACTATCTCGGAGCGACCGGGGACCCATTGATCCTGGACGTGGACCGATTCCTCCAGGACGAACCGCAGTTCAAGGCTTCCATCGAGGGCAAGCACATCGGCGCCAACCAGGCTGCCTGGCGTCAGCAGGCCCTGGATGCCTACGAGGAGTCCGGCGGCAAGCCGGTGGCCATCCCGGTGGAGAGCAGGGCCCGCGGCCAGGAGTTCCTGCACGAATCCGACTGGTACTACGCGGTGAACGGGCACCAGCAGAACGTCTCCGGCTTGGTCACCGTGACGCCCGGTGCGGACGGCAAGCCCAAGGTGTCCCTCGACTACCAGGTCAACGTCTGGGACCGGTACAACTGGGACGAGGGGAAGTGGGTCGACATCGGTCCCATCCATATCCCTGACACCGATATGCAGCGGCTGCACACCACAGGGCTGGCCCAGGAGTACGACATGAGGGGTTCCAGTTCGGTGCGCCACCAGGACCTGACCGACGAGCCCGGACCCCATGCGCTGCCCGATGCCGACCCGGGTCGGGACCACACGCGCAAGGACCCGGAGCGCGGCCGGGAGGAGAACCGATGACCAAGGTGGGACTCGTGCGTGCCGTGGTCGCGGCCGTGGTCGTCGGGCTGCTCGGCGCCTGCTCGTCCGGGTCCGGCGAGGGTCGTCACTGGGAGTGGGACAAGAAGGCGGGCGCGCCCGAGGCAGCCGCCTACATGAAGGTCGACGTACCTCCCGGAGCCACCGAGGTGAAGGGGGCAGTGAAGCTCGTACCCCAGGACGCGATTCATCTTCTGTCGTTCGTCACCACTCCGAAGGCGGCCGAGGCCCTCGGGAAGCAGTTCGAAGGGCAGGGGCCACTGGAGGAGAACGTTCCCCTGAAGACGCCGATCCCAGCCGGCACATCCTTCGCCCACCTCGGGCTGCCCGAACCGGACACCTTGCAGGGGGTGCGCTGGGCCGGCGTCTGCCCTCCCTGTGTCGAGGACAAGCAGCGCAAGCACATCGAGTGGATCGAGATCTACCTCCAGAAGCTGGACGCCGACCGCACCCGGGTCTACCTGCGGGCCTGGTGATCCGCCGCCCGGCATGAGAACCGCCCCCGTCCTTGGTTGGGGGACCCAGGAGGGGGGCGGTGTCGGGGGCCTCGGGGAGGAGGCGGGGCGTCAGCCCATGTGGGGGTAGCCGTACTCGGTCGGCGGGACCAGCGTCTCCTTGATCGCGCGGGTCAGCGTCCAGCGCATCAGGTTCTGCGGCGCGCCGGCCTTGTCGTTCGTGCCGGACGCGCGGCCGCCGCCGAAGGGCTGCTGGCCGACGACGGCGCCGGTCGACTTGTCGTTGATGTAGAAGTTGCCCGCCGCGTAGCGGAGCTTGTCCATCGTGTACGCCGTGGCGGCGCGGTCGCCCGAGATGACCGAGCCGGTCAGCGCGTAGTCCGAGACCGACTCCATCTGGGTCAGCATCTCGTCGTACCGGTCGTCCTCGTAGACGTGGACGGCGAGGATCGGGCCGAAGTACTCGGTCGTGAAGACCTCGTTCGAAGGGTCCGAGCACTCGATGACGGTCGGGCGGACGAAGTAGCCCTCCGAGTCGTCGTACGTGCCACCGGCGATGATCGTGCAGGTCGGGTCGGCCTTCGCGCGGTCGATCGCGGCCTTGTTCTTGGCGAAGGAACGCTCGTCGATCACGGCGCCGATGAAGTTCGTCAGGTCGGTGACGTCACCCATCCTGATGCCGTCGACCTCGGTCGCGAACTCCTCCTTGAAGCCGTCGTTCCAGATGGAGGCCGGGACGTACGCGCGCGAGGACGCGGAGCACTTCTGGCCCTGGAACTCGAAGGAGCCGCGGGTCAGCGCGGTCTTCAGGACGGCGCGGTCGGCGCTCGGGTGGGCGACGACGAAGTCCTTGCCGCCGGTCTCGCCCACGATCCGCGGGTACGAGCGGTACTTCTCGATGTTGTTGCCGACCGTCTTCCACAGGTGCTGGAAGGTCTTGGTCGAGCCGGTGAAGTGGATGCCGGCGAGGTCGCGGTGGTTCAGGGCCACCTCGGAGACGGCGATGCCGTCGCCCGTCACCAGGTTGATGACGCCCTTGGGCAGTCCGGCCTCCTCCAGGAGCTCCATGAGGAGCACGGCGGAGTGGGTCTGCGTCGGGGACGGCTTCCAGATCACCACGTTGCCCATGAGGGCGGGGGCGGTGGGCAGGTTGCCCGCGATGGCCGTGAAGTTGAACGGCGTGATCGCGTAGACGAAGCCCTCCAGCGGGCGGTGGTCCAGTCGGTTCCACACGCCCGGGGAGTTCGCCGGCGGCTGCTCGGCCAGGATCTGGCGGGCGTAGGCCACGTTGAAGCGCCAGAAGTCGACGAGCTCGCAGGGGGTGTCGATCTCGGCCTGCTGGGCGGTCTTCGACTGGCCCAGCATCGTGGAGGCGGCCAGCGTCTCGCGCCAGGGGCCGGCCAGCAGCTCGGCGGCGCGCAGGATGATCGCGGCGCGGTCGTCGAAGGACATCGCGCGCCAGGCCGGGGCCGCGGCCAGGGCCGCGTCGATCGCGTCCTGGGCGTCCTGCTGCGTGGCGGCGGCGAAGGTGCCGATGACGGCCTTGTGGTTGTGCGGCTGCACGACGTCGAAGCGCTCGCCGCCGCCCATGCGCTTCACGCCGCCGATGGTCATCGGGAGGTCGCGCGGGTTCTCGGCCAGCTCCTTGAGCCTGGCCTCCAGACGGGCGCGCTCGGCGGAACCGGGGGCGTAGCTGTGCACCGGCTCGTTGACCGGAGCGGGGACCTGGGTCACAGCGTCCATGAGTCTCGTAACTCCTTGTGAGAGGTGGGCTCAGCCCTTGGTGAGGATGGAGCGGGCGAAGAAGAGCAGGTTGGCCGGCTTCTCGGCGAGGCGACGCATGAAGTAGCCGTACCAGTCGGTGCCGTAGGCGGTGTAGACGCGCATGCGGTGTCCTTCGGCGGCGAGCCGGTTCTGCTCCTCGCTGCGGATGCCGTAGAGCATCTGGAACTCGTACTCGTCCAGCTTGCGCCCCGCACGGCGGGCGAGCTCCTGTCCGATGGAGATGAGGCGCGGGTCGTGGGAGCCGATCATCGGGTAGCCCTCGCCCTCCATCAGGATCTTCATGATCCGGACGTACGCCTTGTCGATCTCGGGCTTGTCCTGGATCGCGACGGAGGCGGGCTCCTTGTAGGCGCCCTTCACGATCCGCACGCGGGAGCCGTTCGCGGCGAGGCGGCGGGCGTCCTCCTCGGTGCGGAAGAGGTACGCCTGGATGACGCAGCCGGTCTGCGGGAAGTCCTTCCGCAGCTCCTCGTGGATGGCGAACATCGAGTCGAGGGTGGTGTGGTCCTCGGCGTCCAGGGTGACCGTGGTGCCGATCGCGGCGGCGGCCTCGACGACCGGGCGGACGTTCGCGAGGGCCAGCTCGTGTCCCTCCTCCAGCGCCTGGCCGAACATCGACAGCTTGACCGACATCTCGGCGCGGGCGCCCAGGCCCAGCTCCTCGAGGCGGCCGATCAGCTCCAGGTAGGCGTCACGGGCGGCGTAGGACTGCTCGACGGTGGTGATGTCCTCGCCGACGACGTCGAGGGTGACCTCCAGGCCGCGGCCGGTGATGTCCTCGACGATCGGGATGACGTGCTCGACCGTCTCGCCGGCGATGAACCGGTCGACGACCTGCTTGGTCCCAGGGGCGGCCGACACGAAGCGGCGCATGGTGTCGCTGCGCGACGCGGCGAGGATCACGGGACCCAGCACGGGGACCTCCAGAAGGACAGGGTGACGAAGAGTGCCATACCCGGTTTTTCGTAAGGAATCGGGAACAGCACGGAGAACCACCGTGAAACCTAAGGATCGCTCCGATCCTGTGCCATCGACAGCTGTCACGCATCCGTGGCCGGCATCTCAGACAAATGTATGAAGGGGGTGCGAGAATGGCGCCGTGAAGGGCGATTACCAAGAACTGGTGGACGAGATCTCGGCGCTGCTCGGCGCCCCGGCGACGCTGGAGAACCGGGATTTCGGGCTGATCGCGTTCGGGGCCCACGACAGCGACGACGACAGCGCGATGGACCCGGTCCGCACCCGCTCGATCCTGACCAGGAAGTCGACGCCGGCCGTCCGCGCCTGGTTCGAGGGCTTCGGCATCACCCGGGCGACGGGCCCGGTGCGGATCCCGGCGGCACCGGACGCGGGCGTCTTCCGAGACCGGATCTGTCTTCCGGTACGCCACGGGGGCGTCGTCCTCGGGTACGTCTGGCTGCTCGACGCCGAGCCCGGTCCCTCGCAGGGCCGGCTGGCGGCGGCGATGGAGGTCGCGGCCCGGATCGGCGATCTCCTCGCGGACGAGGAACGGGCGGGTGCGGACCTCTCCCGCGCGTTCGCCGCCGTACTGACCGCCGAGCGCGGCTGGCAGAGCGACATGGCCCTCGCGGCCCTGCGGACGGCCCTGGGCCCCAACGCGGAAGGGCTGCACACCGTCGTCTGCGTGACCCCCTGGCGGGGCGACGCCCCCTCGGCGGGCACGGTCGCGAGCGCGGCGGCGATCGCCGCGCTCCCGGAGAGCGAGTCCCTGGCGGTCCTCGTACGGCTGCGCTCGCCCGAGGACCTCACCCCCGCCCACGCGGCGGCGGACCGGCTGCGCGCCGCCTCCCCCGCCGGTGTCGCGACCCCCCGCCGGGGACTCGCGGAGCTCCCGGCGGCCTGGCGCGAGGCGAGCACGGCGGCCCGCGCGGCCACGGCGCAGCCGAAGCTCGGCCCGGTCGCGGAGTGGGCCGGGATCGGCCCGTACCGTCTCCTCGCGGCGCTCTACCACCCGGAGATCGACCCCGTCGTGGCGCCGCTGCTCGCCCCCGCCCACGCCGAACTGGCGCGTACGGCCGAGGTGTTCCTCGACAACGCGGGCCAGGCGGGCCGCACGGCGGCCGCTCTCGGCGTCCACCGTCAGACCCTCTACTACCGGCTGTCCCGGGTCGAACAGCTCACCGGCCTGGACCTGGACGACGGCGAGGACCGTCTGCTGCTCCACATGTCCCTGAAGTCGGCCAAGCTGTAGGACCCTGGGTCTCGCTCGCCCCTCAGTCCCGCTCGCCCCTCAGTCCCGCTCCCCCATCAGCACCTTGAGCCCCTCGGTCAGGTCGTCCGCCGTCGGGGCCGTCTCCGGGTCCACCATCCACTGGATCATCACGCCGGTGGCGAGCGCCTGGCAGAGCAGCCCCGCGACCCGGGCCTTCTCCGGGTCCGCCTCCGGGTCGAGACCCAGGAAGACCTCGGCCATGCCCAGCCGGCCCTCGCGCTGGGGTTCCTTGATGGCTTCGCGGAGCTTCTCGTCGTCGTCGAGGCGGGTGACGACCTCCGTCTGGAGCTTCCAGACCGGCCGGCTGGCGTCCGCGGCCGCGATCACCTGTTCCCAGACCGTGTGGAAGCGCTCGTACGGGTCGGCCGGGAGCGCCTTCTTGCCCTCGCCGCTGCCCGCCGGGCCCACCTCGTTGCCCCACTCCTCCGTGAGCGCGAGGAACGCCTGCTGGAGCAGGGCCTCCTTAGAGCCGTAGTGGTAGCCGATGGAGGCGAGGTTGGTGCCCGAGGCGGTGACGATGTCGCGGGCCGTCGTGCGGGCGTAGCCCTTCTCCAGGAGGCAGGCCTTGGCGCCTTCGAGCAGATCTTCCCGATGTCCCATGACAGCACTGTACCCGGCGGCTAGACATCCGTGTAAGACGGACGTCTAGATGCCGGGTACGAGTGCTGAACGGCTCAGACCAGGTTGACCGAGCGGGCCGACGTCGCGCCGATCTCCGCCGAGATCTCCGCGAGCACCGCCGCAGGGACGGTGTCGTCCACGGTGAGCACGACGAGCGCCTCGCCGCCCTCCTCCGCGCGCGCCACCTGCATCCCGGCGATGTTCAGACCGGCCTCGCCGAGGATCCGGCCGACCGTGCCGACGACACCCGGGCGGTCCTCGTAGCGCAGGACGACCATGTGGTCGGCGAGCGCGACGTCCACGTCGTAGTCGCCGACCGCGACGATCTTCTGGAGGTGCTTGGGGCCGGCCAGGGTGCCGGAGACCGCGACCTCCTCGCCGCTCGAGAGCGTGCCGCGCACGGTGACCACGTTGCGGTGGTCCGGGGACTCGCTGGAGGTCGTGAGACGGACCTCGACACCGCGCTCCTGCGCGAACAGCGGGGCGTTGACGAACGACACGGTCTCGTCGACCACGTCCTCGAACACGCCCTTGAGCGCGGAGAGTTCGAGCACCTTCACGTCGTGCTGGGTGATCTCGCCGTACACCTCGACGTCGAGACGCGCGGCGACCTCGCCCGCCAGCGCGGTGAAGATCCGGCCGAGCTTCTCGGCGAGCGGCAGACCGGGCTTGACGTCCTCGGCGATGACACCGCCCTGGACGTTGACCGCGTCCGGGACCAGCTCACCGGCGAGCGCGAGGCGCACCGAGCGGGCGACCGCGACACCGGCCTTCTCCTGGGCCTCGTCCGTGGACGCGCCGAGGTGCGGGGTGCAGACGACCTGGTCGAGCTCGAAGAGCGGGGAGTCCGTGCAGGGCTCCTTCGCGTACACGTCGAGACCGGCGCCGGCGACCCGGCCCTCCTTGAGGGCGGAGAACAGCGCGGCCTCGTCGACGATCCCGCCGCGCGCGGCGTTGACGATGCGGACGCTCGGCTTGACCTTGTGCAGCGCCTCGTCGCCGATGAGACCGAGGGTCTCCGGGGTCTTCGGCAGGTGGACGGTGATGAAGTCGGCGACCTCCAGGAGCTCGTCCAGGGCCAGCAGCTTCACCCCCATCTGGGCGGCGCGGGCCGGCTGCACGTAGGGGTCGTACGCGACGATCTTCATGCCGAACGCGGACATCCGCTGGGCGACCAGGACGCCGATGCGGCCGAGGCCGACGACGCCGAGGGTCTTCTCGCTGAGCTCGACGCCCGTGTACTTCGAGCGCTTCCACTCGCCGTTCTTCAGCGCGGTGTTGGCCTGCGGGATGTTGCGCGCGGTGGCGACGAGCAGACCGCACGCGAGCTCGGCGGCGGTGACGATGTTGGAGGTCGGGGCGTTGACGACCATCACGCCGGCCTTGGTGGCGGCGGAGACGTCGACGTTGTCCAGACCGACACCGGCACGGGCGACGACCCGGAGCTTGCGGGCGGCGGCGATGGCCTCCGCGTCGACCTTGGTCGCGGAGCGGACCAGGATCGCGTCCACATCGGCGATGGCGGGGAGCAGCTCGGCGCGGTCGGCGCCGTTGCAGTGCCGGATCTCGAAGTCCGGGCCCAGCGCGTCGACGGTGGCGGGCGACAGCTCTTCAGCGATGAGTACGACAGGTTTCGAGCTCACGTGAGTCCTCACAGATCCAGTGCGGACGGCCGTCCCGACGGCCGCAGGCGGTGGAGGGGGCTTGCCGCGTGAAAGCGCACGACGCTGTGGGCCTGAACGCGAATGTTGTTGAGAGTGTAGTGGTGCGTCGGCGCACTTCCTGCGCCTCGTTGGAAGGATCACCCGTCCGTGGTTGGACGGCGTGTCCAACGATGGGGGGCCGGGCCGGACACTCCGTCCGGCCCGGCCCCGGAGGCTTACGCCTCCTCGTCGTTCACCCAGCTCATGAGCTTGCGCAGCTCCTTGCCGGTGGTCTCCAGGAGGTGCTTCTCGTCCTGGGTCTTGTACTCGTTGTACTTCTTCAGGCCGCCGTGGTACTCGTCCATCCAGTTCTTGGCGAAGGTGCCGTCCTGGATCTCCGTGAGGACCTTCTTCATCTCGGCCTTGGTGGCGTCGGTGATGATCCGCGGGCCGGTGACGTAGTCGCCCCACTCGGCGGTCTCGGAGACCGACCAGCGCATCTTCTCCAGGCCACCCTCGTACATGAGGTCGACGATGAGCTTCAGCTCGTGCAGGCACTCGAAGTAGGCGATCTCCGGCTGGTAGCCGGCCTCGACCAGGGTCTCGAAGCCCGCCTTCACCAGCGCGGACGCGCCACCGCAGAGGACGGCCTGCTCACCGAACAGGTCGGTCTCGGTCTCCTCGGTGAAGGTCGTCTTGATGACGCCGGCGCGGGTGCCGCCGATGGCCTTGGCGTACGAGAGCGCCAGGGCGAAGGCGTTGCCGGTCGCGTCCTGCTCGACGGCGGCGATCGCGGGGACGCCGCGGCCCTCCTCGTACTGACGGCGGACCAGGTGGCCCGGGCCCTTCGGGGCGACGAGCGCGACGTCGACGCCGGCCGGGGGCTTGATGAACCCGAAGCGGACGTTGAAGCCGTGCGCGAAGAAGAGCGCCTTGCCGTCCTTCAGGTTCGGGGCGATGGACTCCTCGTAGACCTTGGCCTGGATCGGGTCCGGGATGAGGATCATGATGACGTCGGCCTCGGCGGCGGCCTCGGCGGGCGTCACCACGCGCAGGCCCTGCTCCTCGGCCTTGGCCTTGGACTTGGAGCCCTCGTGCAGACCGACGCGGACGTCGACACCCGAGTCACGGAGCGACAGCGCGTGGGCGTGGCCCTGGCTGCCGTAACCGATCACCGCGACCTTGCGGCCCTGGATGATGGACAGGTCGGCGTCGTCGTCGTAGAACAGCTCGGCCACTGGGAATCTCCTTGATGTGCTGGTGTTGCGTCCCACCGTACGGCGGGGAGCGGGAGGGAAGTTTTCGGGTCTCGCCAGGCGGACCGCCGGTCGGACCGGCGGTCACGCGTGCTTGACGTCAGGCGCTGCGGTCGAGGGCCCGCAGGGACCGGTCCGTGATGGACCGGGCACCACGCCCTATGGCGATCGTGCCGGACTGCACGAGCTCCTTGATGCCGAACTGCTCCAGCATCTTGAGCATCGCTTCCAGCTTGTCACTCGAACCGGTGGCTTCGATGGTGACCGCCTCGGGCGAGACGTCCACGGTCTTGGCGCGGAACAGCTGGACGATCTCGACGATCTGGGAGCGGGTCTCGTTGTCGGCGCGGACCTTCACCAGGACGAGCTCGCGCTGGATCGCGGCGCTGGGCTCGAGTTCGACGATCTTCAGGACGTTGACCAGCTTGTTGAGCTGCTTGGTCACCTGCTCCAGCGGCAGGTCCTCGACATTGACCACGATGGTGATGCGGGAGATGTCGGGGTGCTCGGTGACACCGACGGCGAGCGAGTCGATGTTGAAGCCGCGGCGGGAGAACAGGGCGGCGATCCGGGCCAGGATGCCGGGGGTGTTCTCCACCAGGACGGAGAGCGTGTGCCTAGTCATGTGCGTCGTTCCTCTTCCTACGGCTCTCGGTCTCAGTCGTCTTCGTTGTCGCCGAAGTCGGGGCGGACGCCCCGGGCGGCCATGACCTCGTCGTTGGAGGTGCCGGCGGCCACCATGGGCCAGACCTGGGCGTCCTCGTGGACGATGAAGTCGATCACGACCGGGCGGTCGTTGATGGCGTTGGCCTCGGCGATGACCTTGTCGAGGTCGGCCGGGTCCTCACAGCGCAGGGCGACACAGCCCATGGCCTCGGACAGCTTGACGAAGTCCGGGATGCGGGTGCCCTTGGAGGGCTCCAGGCCGGTGGCCTCCGGGCCGGAGTGCAGCACCGTGTTGGAGTAGCGCTGGTTGTAGAAGAGGGTCTGCCACTGGCGGACCATCCCGAGGGCGCCGTTGTTGATGATGGCGACCTTGATCGGGATGTTGTTGAGCGCGCAGGTGACGAGCTCCTGGTTCGTCATCTGGAAGCAGCCGTCGCCGTCGATCGCCCAGACCGGGCGGTCCGGCATGCCGGCCTTGGCGCCCATGGCGGCCGGGACCGCGTAGCCCATCGTTCCGGCGCCGCCGGAGTTCAGCCAGGTGGCCGGCTTCTCGTAGTCGATGAAGTGGGCGGCCCACATCTGGTGCTGGCCGACGCCGGCCGCGTAGATGGTGTCGGCGGGCGCGAGCTGGCCGATGCGCTGGATGACCTGCTGCGGCGAGAGGCTGCCGTCCTCCGGCAGGTCGTAGCCGAGCGGGTAGGTCTCGCGCCAGCGGTTCAGGTCGCTCCACCAGGCGGTGTAGTCGCCCTTGTTGCCCTCGCTGTACTCGGCCTGGACGGCCTGGACCAGGTCGGCGATGACCTCGCGGGCGTCACCGACGATCGGGACGTCTGCGACGCGGTTCTTGCCGATCTCGGCCGGGTCGATGTCGGCGTGGACGATCTTGGCGAAGGGGGCGAAGCTGTCCAGCTTGCCGGTGACGCGGTCGTCGAAGCGGGCTCCGAGGGCGACGATCAGGTCGGCCTTCTGCAGCGCGGTGACGGCGGTGACCGCACCGTGCATGCCCGGCATTCCCACGTGCAGCGGGTGGCTGTCGGGGAACGCGCCCAGCGCCATCAGGGTGGTGGTGACGGGGGCGCCGGTGAGCTCGGCGAGGACCTTCAGCTCGGTGGTGGCGCCGGCCTTCAGGACGCCGCCGCCGACGTACAGGACGGGGCGCTTGGCCGCGGTGATGAGCTTGGCGGCCTCACGGATCTGCTTGGCGTGCGGCTTGGTCACCGGGCGGTAGCCGGGCAGGTCGGTCTGCGGCGGCCAGCTGAAGGTGGTCTTCGCCTGCAGGGCGTCCTTGGCGATGTCGACCAGGACCGGGCCGGGGCGGCCGGTGGAGGCGATGTGGAAGGCCTCGGCGATCGTCCGCGGGATGTCCTCGGCCTTGGTGACCAGGAAGTTGTGCTTGGTGATCGGCATCGTGATGCCGCAGATGTCCGCCTCCTGGAAGGCGTCCGTGCCGATGGCCTTCGAGGCGACCTGGCCGGTGATCGCGACCAGCGGGACGGAGTCCATGTGGGCGTCGGCGATCGGGGTGACCAGGTTCGTGGCGCCGGGCCCGGAGGTCGCCATGCAGACGCCGACCTTGCCGGTGGCCTGGGCGTAGCCCGTGGCGGCGTGGCCCGCGCCCTGCTCGTGGCGGACCAGGATGTGGCGGACCTTCGTGGAGTCCATCATCGGGTCGTACGCGGGGAGGATGGCGCCGCCCGGAATACCGAAGACGGTGTCGGCCCCCACTTCCTCGAGAGAACGGATGAGGGACTGCGCACCCGTGACGTGCTCGACGGTGGTGGCGGACTGTCCGCCGCTACGGGCCCGCGGCTGCGGATGGTGCCCGGTGGCCTGCTCGGTCATCAGCATTCTCTTCTCGAGGCAGAGGTTTTTGCGAGGGTTTGGTACGACTTCAGGATGAGCCGGTGCAACAAAAAACCCCTCGTGCCGGGAGGCAAGCGAGGGGAGCGCGTCGGGAGCGTTCAAGCCGGGCCTTCATGGCCCTGCTTCAGCCGACGCGCTTTCCAAGTACGAGAATTCGGGTGCGCATGGCACTGACCCTCCCCCCGACGCACTATCAGTGTCAAGTGGGTGGGACAGGCGTCTCAGTATGTGAGCCGAACGGGGGACGGTTTCCGGCGGGAACCGCCACCCCGCCGGGGACCGGGTACTCGTCCCGGACGAGCGCGCGGCGCAGCCGGTACTCGTCGAGCGGGCCCGAGAAGGCCATGCCCTGGCCGTGTGTGCAGCCCATGGCACGCAGGGCGAGCACCTGCTCGGGGACGTCCACGCCGTCGGCGACGGACTGCAGCCCGAGGTCGCAGGCGATACGGAGCAGCCCGCTGGTGATCTTGCGCAGCCGGGCGGACTCGACCACGCCCTCGACCAGACCTCTGTCCAGTTTCAGTACGTCGACGGGGAGGCGCCGCAGCGCGTCGATGGCCGCGTGGCCGCTGCCGAAGCCGTCCAGGGCGATCCGTACGCCGAGGCGGCGCAGGGCGACCAGGCGCTGCTCCAGGTCGTCGAAGGAGACCCGGGGGTCGCTGTCGGCGAGCTCGACCATCAGCGACCCCGAGGGCAGCCCGTGGCGGGTCAGCAGCGCCTCGACGGAGCCGAGCGGCAGGGAGCGGTCGAGCAGCGTGCGGGCGGAGAGCCGGATGGAGACCGGTGTGCGGTGGCCGAGGCTCGCCCGTTCGGCGGCCTGCTCCACGGCCTGCTCGAGGAGCCAGCGGCCGAGCTCGGCGACGCGCTCGCTGTCGTCCCCGACCCGCAGGAACTCGGCCGGGGTGAAGAGGATGCCCTGGGCGGAGCGCCAGCGGGCCTGGGCGGCGACGGCGGTGATGCGGCCGGTGGTGAGGTCCACCACCGGCTGGTGGAGGAGGGCGAACTCACCGTCGTCGAGGGCGCTGCGCAGCCGGCTGGCCAGCTCCGTCCTGCGGACGACCTCGGCCTGCATCTGCGGGGCGTACATCTCCACGCGGTCCTTGCCGGCGGCCTTGGCCCGGTACATGGCCAGGTCGGCGTTGCGCAGCAGGTCCCCCACGCCGATGCCGGGCTCGGCGAAGGCGACGCCGATGGAGGCGGCGACCCGTACCTCGTTCCCGCCTTCGAGGCGGTACGGCTGGGAGAGCGTGAGGCGCAGCCGGTCGGCGATCTCGTGGACCTGGCGCTCGCGGGCCGATCTGTCCCGGGAGCCGTCGCCGAGGATGAGTGCGGCGAACTCGTCGCCGCCGAGGCGGGCGGCGGTGTCCCCGGCCCGGACGGAGTCCTGGAGGCGGCGGGCGGCCTGGACGAGGAGCTCGTCGCCCGCCTGGTGGCCGAGCCGGTCGTTGACCCCCTTGAAGCCGTCGAGGTCGATGAAGAGCACGGCGGTGCCGGGGTCGGAGGAGCGCCGGCCGGTGAGGGCGTTGCGGACGCGCTGGGTGAACAGGGCCCGGTTGGGCAGGTCGGTGAGCGGGTCGTGCTCGGCGTTGTGCTGCAACTGCGCCTGGAGGCGTACCCGTTCGGTGACGTCCCGGCTGTTGAAGATCAGCCCGCCCTGGTGGCGGTTGACGGTGGACTCGACGTTGAGCCAGTCGCCGCGGCCGGAGCGGAAGCGGCACTCGATCCGGGTCGTCGGCTCCTCCGCGGGAGAGGCGGCCAGGAACCGGCGCACCTCGTGGACCACGCCTCCGAGGTCCTCGGGATGGATGAGGGAGGCCAGCTCCTGGCCGATGAGATCCTCGGCCTCGCGTCCGTAGACCCCGGAGGCGGCCGGGCTCACATAACGGAGTATGCCGGTGGGCGCGGCGATCATGATGACATCGCTGGAGCCCTGCACCAGGGACCTGAAGTGGTTCTCCTTCTGGGCCAGTTCATGGGTGAGGGCGATGTTGTCGAGGAGCATGATGCCCTGCCGCACGACCAGGGCGAGGACGACCGTACAGCCGGTGAGGACGACGACGCGGTCCACGCTGCGTCCCTCGATGACGTTGTACAGGATGCCGAGGGTGCAGACCGCCGCGGCCAGATACGGGGTGAGGGCTGCCAGCGAGCCGGCCACGGGGCGGCTCGGGAGGCGCTGGCCACGCGGGGAGGGGATGCCCTCGGGGGTCCGGCGCACTCCCCAGGGGGCGTACGCGAGGAGCAGGGACCCGGCGAACCAGCCGGCGTCCAGCAGCTGCCCGGAGGTGTAGTTCTCCCGCAGCAGCGGCGAGGTGAACAGGGCGTCGCACAGCACGGTGAGGGCGAGGGCGGCGATGGCGGTGTTGGTCGCCGAGCGGTTCGCGTGGGAGCGGCGGAAGTGGAGCGCCAGGACCATGCTGACGAGAACGATGTCGAGCAGCGGGTACGCCAGCGAGAGGGCGGCCTGGGCGACGCTCTCGCCCTGGAAGTGCGTGGTGTGCGCGAGGGCGAGGCTCCAGGAGAGGGTGAGCAGCGAGCCGCCGATCAGCCAGGCGTCGAGCCCGAGGCAGACCCAGCCGGCCCGTGTGACGGGCTTCTTGGCGAGGACGAGCAGGCCGACGATGGCGGGCGGGGCGAAGAGCAGGAAGAAGAGATCGGCGAGGGAGGGGCTGGGTACGTCCCGGCCGAGCACGACCTCGTACCATCCCCAGACCCCGTTTCCGGCGGCGGCCATGGTGGAGGAGAAGGCGAAGAGCAGCCAGGCGGGCCGGAAGCGGCTCCCGCCGAGGCGGGAGTAGAGGAAGCAGGAGACGCCGGCGGCGAGGGCGGCCGCGCTCAGCCCGAAGTCGCCCATGACGAGCGCCAGTCGCTCGGACCCCCAGCCGAGGGCGGCTCCTGTCGCGTAGCCCGCGCAGATCAGGCCGAGGACGACCTGGGCGAGGGCCGGACCGGCGTCGGACCGCGCCGGGTCCGGGCCGCGAGCGCCTCCCGCACCGTCACCCGCGCCGCCACCCGGGCCCTTCGCCGGGATGCCGCCCGCCGTCTGGCCGGGGGCCGTGGTGGCGGCCGGTGCGGTTGCGCCCGGTCCGGTGGCTGCAGATGCCGTACCGCCCGGTGCCGCGGCGGATGATGCCGGGCCGCCTGTCGCCGTGCCGACCGGTACGGAACCGGCGGCGATCGCGTTGCGGCCGATGAGCGCTCCGGGGGCGGTCACCGGGGCTCCCCTGTGCGCGCCGTCGACGCCGGGCGCCTCCTGTGCCGGAATGGGGCGCGCGAGGGTCGTCGCCGACTGCCCCGCCACGTCGGATCGCCGGTCCGTCGGTCGTACTCCACCCGTCGCCCCCCTCGGAAACTGATGACCCGTCACGTTGCTCCCCAGCGCCATCCCGTGCTCGACGCGGCCCCCCGCTCCGGGACGATACACCAGGACCGTCACTCAGGGACAGGGGTGCTGTACTCTCCGTGACGGCTCGGGGGCTCGCGGCGGGCGCACCGAGGGGGCGCGCGCCGCGAGCCGGCGACTCAGGTGGTCAGGACCACGTTCGCCAGTCGCTCCCCCGCCGCGAACCGGGTCAGCTGGGCGGCGATCAGCCGCTTGGCACGCGGCATGAACGCCGAAGTGGATCCGCCGACATGGGGACTCACCAGGACACCGGGAGCGTGCCACAACGGGTGACCGGGCGGCAGCGGTTCGGGGTCGGTGACATCGAGCGCGGCGGTGATCCGGCCGCTCTCGACCTCCTTGAGCAAGGCCGCGGTGTCCACCACGGGGCCGCGGGCGACGTTCACCAGAAGCGCCCCGTCCCGCATCCGCGCGAGAAAGCCCGCGTCGACGAGGTGCCGGGTCTCGGGCGTGAGCGGAGTGGAGAGCACGACGACGTCCGCCTGCGGCAGCAGGGCGGGCAGATCGGATATGGGCCGCACCGGCCCGCGCTCCGTGGTGCGTGCCGAGCGCGCGACGCGCGCCACCCGCGCGCACTCGAAGGGTGCGAGCCGGTCCTCGATGGCGGCGCCGATCGACCCGTACCCCACGATCAGCACGGACTTGTCGGCGAGGGCCGGATAGAAGCCGTCCCGCCACTCCTCCGCGTCCTGGCCGCGCACAAAGCCGGGGATGCCGCGCAGCGAGGCGAGGATCAGGGCGAGCGTCAGCTCGGCGGTGCTGGCCTCGTGGACGCCCTTGGCGTTGCAGAGCTCGACCCCGGGGCCCAGCGCGCCGAGTCCGGGGGTCACATGGTCCGTACCCGCCGAGAGCGTCTGCACGGCGCGTACCGAGGTCATCGCGGCGAGCGGCCGGACGGCGATCTCCGAACCCTTCATGTACGGCACCACGTAGAAGGCGCAGCGCGCCGGGTCGGCGGGGAAGTCCGGACCGCCGTCCCAGAAGCGGTAGTTCAGCCCCGACGCGCCGGGCTCGGGAAGCCCGTCGATCTCGTCCGCGGCCATCGGAAGCCACACGTCGGCGGTCGTGTCATCGAGTGTCATGACCGGGAGGCTATGCGAAGAATCCCGCCCGCCATTGGTTAGTTTGGGGGACGGCACAGGGAGGGGTACCGGCAGGTGGAGCGCAGGACTATCGGGGCGGCGGCGCTCGACGTGGGCGCGGTCGGCCTGGGCTGTATGCCGATGAACTGGGCCTACAGCGGCTCGCAGCAGCGCGGCGACCGGTCGGTGCGCACGGTGCACGCGGCGCTCGACGCCGGGGTGAGTCTGCTCGACACGGCGGACATGTACGGACCCTTCACCAACGAGCTGCTGGTCGGACGGGCGCTGAAGGAACGCCGGGCCGAGGCGTTCGTGTCGACGAAGTGCGGTCTGCTCGTGGGCGACCAGCACGTGGTGGCCAACGGCCGTCCCGGGTACGTACGGCGGGCCTGCGACGCCTCCCTGCGGCGGCTGCAGACGGAGGTGATCGATCTCTACCAGCTGCACCGGGCGGACCCCGAGGTGCCGGTCGAGGAGACCTGGGGCGCGATGGCCGAGCTGGTGTCCGCGGGGAAGGTGCGGGCGCTCGGGCTGTGCGCGGTGGGGGCCGGGGCGACCCGGCGCGGCGGGGCGGCCCACCTGGCCGGTGCGGCGCATATGTACGAGGGAACGATCCGGCAGCTGGAGCGGATCCAGCAGGTCTTCCCGGTGAGCGCGATCGAGGCCGAATTGTCGGTGTGGTCGCCCGAGGCGCTGGAGCGGCTGCTGCCGTGGTGCGAGGCGCGGGGCGTGGGGTTCCTGGCCGCGATGCCGCTGGGGAACGGGTTCCTGACCGGGACGCTGACGCCCGGCGGCGGCTTCGAGCCGGACGACCCGCGGGCCCGGCATCCCCGTTTCACGGCCGAGATGATGGCGGCCAACCAGCCGCTGGTGGCCGGTCTGCGGCGGGTGGCGGCGCGCCACGGCGAGAAGGTCACGCCGGCCCAGGTGGCGCTGGCGTGGACGCTGGCGCAGGGGCCGCACGTGGTGCCGATCCCGGGGGCGAAGCGGGAGTGCTGGGCGGTGGAGAACGCACGGGCGGCGGAGCTGGTGCTGACGGCCGCGGATCTGGCGGAGATCGGGAGGCTGCCGGCGCCCCGGGGGTCGTGGGACTGAGGACGGGAGGCGAGCGCGGGAACCTGATCGGGCTGAGCGGTGTATCAAGGGTAGTGATCGCCGTCGGAAGGGATCGGGACCGTGGGCCGAGCGTGTGTGGGAGCTGTGTGGGCCGCCGTCGTGCTGGTGCTCGTGACGGGGTGCTCGTCGGGTGGGAGCGGATCGCCGTCCCCGCCCGCGACGGAGTCGGGGACGGCGGCGGCGCCGTCGCGGAGCGCACCGGCCGCCGTGCGGGTCGCCGGCACGCTCACCGAGGATCTGGAATCGCCGTGGGGCCTGGCCGCACTGCCCGGCGGGGATCTCCTCGTCGCCTCGCGCGACGAGCGGACGATCACCCGCGTCGACGCGCGGACGGGGAGGAAGACGCCGCTCGGAGAGGTGCCGGGGGTGGTTCCCGGCGGTGAGGGCGGGCTCCTCGGCCTGGCCGTGCGGGACGGCCGGGTGTACGCGTATTTCACGGCGGAGTCGGACAACCGCATCGTCCGGATGGCGTACGGAGGCGGGGACGCGGACCGGCTGGGCGCACCCGAGGTGGTCCTCTCGGGCATCCCGAAGGGGAATGTGCACAACGGCGGGCGGATCGCGTTCGGCCCGGACGGGATGCTGTACGCGGGGACCGGCGAGCGGGGCGAGACGGGCCTCGCGCAGAGTGTGGAGTCGCTGGGCGGCAAGATCCTGCGGATGACGCCGGAGGGGAAGCCTGCGCCCGGCAATCCGTTCCCGGGCTCGGTGGTGTACTCGTACGGTCACCGCAATGTGCAGGGCCTGGCCTGGGACGCGGACGGGCGGCTGTGGGCGGCCGAGTTCGGCCAGAACACCTGGGACGAGCTGAATCTGATCCAGCCCGGGAAGAACTACGGATGGCCGAAGGTGGAGGGCTCGTCGGACGTCTCCGACTTCGTGAACCCGGTGGCCCAGTGGAAGACCTCCGAGGCCTCGCCGAGCGGCATCGCGTACGCCGAGGGCGCGATCTGGATGGCCGGGCTCAGGGGCGAGCGGCTGTGGCGGATCCCGCTCTCGGGGGCGGAACGCGCGGGGGACCCCCAGGCGTTCCTCGTGGAGGAGCACGGCCGTCTGCGCACGGTCCTGGCGGCGGGTGACGGCCGGCTCTGGCTGACGACGAGCGAGACCGACACCCGGGGCACGCCCGGGCCCGGCGACGACAAGATCCTCCGGCTGGAGGTGAGGTAGGGGGCGGACACGATGTTCAACCTGGCGGAGGAGCTCTTCGCACCGGGCCGCAAGCACACCGACGACGAACGGCAGCGCCTGGCCCTGACCAGGGAGGACCAGGGAGACGGGGACCCCGGCCGGGGTCCGATAGACCTCGTCTCGGGCCGCGTGACGATACGCGTCCCGGGCACCCCCGACACCGCGGACGAGGCTCCCGAGGACGCCGACGCCCCCGACACCCGATCCGAGAACGCCGACTCCCCTGACGTCGGCTCCTAGGGTGTCGGTTCCAGGAGGCGGAGGCGGTGGGCGAGGGCTGCTGCCTCGCCGCGGCCGGAGACGCTCAGCTTGGCCAGGATGTTGGAGACGTGGACGCTCGCCGTCTTCGGGGAGATGAAGAGCTCCTCGGCGATCTGGCGGTTGGTGCGTCCGGCGGCGACCAGGCGCAGGACGTCCTGCTCCCGGGGGGTCAGGCCGAAGCCGTCGTCTCCCGGCCCGGGTCCCGGCGAGGGGGCGCGGTCCGGGGTGGTGAGCGGGAGGCGGGCGCGGGCGGCCAGGAGTTGGACGTCCTCGCGGAGCGGGTGCGCGCCGAGGCGGACGGCGGTGGCGTGGGCCTCGCGCAGCAGCGCCGCGGCCTCGTCGCGCCGGCCGCCCTCGGCGAGGAGGGCGTCGGCGAGGCGGTGCCGGGCGAGGGCGAGCGGGTAGGGGCGCTCCACCCGTTCGTAGGCGGCGACGGTCTCGGCCCAGCGCTCGACGGGTCGGCGGTCCTCGGCGCGGTCCAGCTCCGCCGAGGTGTGCAGGGAGTACGCCTCCCAGACCGGCGCCGGGGTCGCCATCCCCCGTGCGCAGCGACGGATCAGGGCGATCGCCTCCGCGCGGCCCTCCTCGGCGGCGGGCAGGCCGAACGCGTCGGCCTCGGCGGTGGCCGCGGCGAGGAGCAGCGGCCAGCCCTCCCGGTGGGTGCCGGGTGGGAAGCCGGTCTCCACGGCGGCGGCGAGCACGGTCCGTACGTCCTGGATCCGTCCGCCGGCGGCGGCGACGCTCAGCTCGACCTGGCGCATCGGGACGGTGTACTGCGGCATCGGGTCGGCCTCGCCGAAGTGCTCGCGGGCGGCGGCCAGATGGGCGGCGGCCGTGGCCGTCTCGCCGCGGGCGAGGGCCAGTTGGGCGAGGCGCAGCGTCGCGGAACCGCGCGGCTTGGAGCGGTTCCCGGTGTGCTCGAGCCATTCGCAGTTGCGCTGGGCCTCGTCCCAGAGCCCGAGGGAGAGCTGCGACTCCGCCATATTGGCGCGGATCCAGCCCTGGCTGTCGAGGAGTCCGTGGTCGCGGGTGAGCCGTACGCCGTCCTCCGCGACGGCCACGGCCTCCTGGGAGCGGCCGAGGTTCTCCAGCACGTGGGAGAGGTTGACGTGGGCGCGGGAGGACTCGTGGTGGAGGCCGAGGGCGCGGGTGCGATCGCGGGCCTCGTACATGGCGGCGAGCCCGGCCTCGCGGTCGCCTGCGGAGACCTGGAGGGTGCCGAGGGTCAGGCGGGCGCTGAGCTCGACGGACTCGTCCTTGACGAGCCGGGCGTACTCGACGGCCCGTTCGGCGGCGGCGAGGCTCTCCGGGCCGGGCTTGTGGAGCATGCCCCAGCCCGCGGCCACGGCGAGGATGCGGGCGTGCACGCTCGACGGGGGCAGGCCCTTGACGAGTTCCTGGGCGGTGGCGATCTCGGCCCAGCCGTCGGAGCGGCCGAGGCCGGAGACGATGCGGGAGCGTTCGGTCCAGAACCAGGCGGCCCGCAGCGGGTCACGGCTCCCGCCCTCCTCCCCTTCGAGGATCCGCAGCGCCATCTTGCCGATCTTCAGGGCGCGTTCGCGTTCCCCGCACAGCCGGGCGGCGTACGCGGCCTCGGCGAGCAGGTCGAGATAGTCCAGCGGGGTGGTCTCGGGGTCGCAGCCGCAGGGAGGGTATGCCTCGGCGTAGTCCATCGGACGCAGGGAGCCGCGCACCTCGGCGGGGACCTCGTCCCAGAGTTCCATGGCCCGCTCCAGGAGCCGCAGTTGCTCGGCGTACGCGGAGCGCTTACGGGTCTCGACGGAGGCGCGGAGCACGGCGGGCAGCGCCCTGGCGGGGTCGTGCGCGCGGTACCAGTAGGTGGCGGTCCTGGTCGCCCGTTCCTCGCTCCGGACGAGCGAGGGGTCGGCCTCCAGGGCCTCGGCGTAGCGGCGGTTGAGGCGGGAACGCTCGCCGGGCAGCAGGTCGTCGCTGACGGCCTCGCGGACCAGGGAGTGACGGAACCGGTAACCGTCGCCGTCCGGGACGGCTTGCAGGATGTTGGCGCCGACGGCGGCGCGCAGCGCCTCGATGAGGTCGTCCTCGGAGAGCCGGGCGACGGCGGCGAGCAGCGCGTACTCGACGGTGGAGCCGCCCTCGGCGACGATCCGGGCGACCCGCTGGGCGTCCTCGGGAAGCGTCTCGACCCGCACGAGCAGCAGATCGCGCAGGGAGTCGCTGAGGGCGCCGGGTGCGCAGCCGGACTCGTGGGAGACGACGAGTTCCTCGACGAAGAAGGCGTTGCCGTCGGAGCGGTCGAAGACCTCGTCGACGAGGGCGGCGTCGGGTTCGGCGGCGAGGATGCCGGTGAGCTGGCGGCGCACCTCGGTGCGGGTGAAACGGGCGAGTTCGATGCGCCGGATGGTCCGCAGCCGGTCCAGTTCGGCCAGCAGCGGGCGCAGCGGGTGGCGGCGGTGGATGTCGTCGGCGCGGTAGGTGGCGACGACCACGATCCGGCCGCGGCGCAGCGTCCGGAAGAGGTAGGCGAGGAGGTGCCGGGTCGATGCGTCGGCCCAGTGCAGGTCCTCCAGGACGAGCACGATCGTGCGGTCGGCGGCGAGCCGTTCCAGGAGCCGTACGGTCAGTTCGAAGAGGCGGGCGGTGGAGTCCTCGTTGGAGGGCTCGTGGCTGCCGACGTCGCCGAGTTCGGGGAGGAGCCGGGCGAGCTCGCCCTCCTGCCCGGCGGCGGCCGCCGCCAGTTCGCCGGGGAGACGGCGGCTCAGCGAGCGCAGGGCGGTGGAGAAGGGCGCGAACGGCAGGCCGTCCGCGCCGACTTCGACGCAGCCGCCGACCGCGACATAGGCGCCGCGGTCGCAGGCGACGGCGACGAACTCCTCGATGAGGCGGGTCTTGCCGACGCCGGCCTCGCCGCCGACGAGCAGGGCCTGCGGCTCTCCCTCACCGGCGCGGGCGAGCGCGTCGGTGAGGGCGGTGAGCTCGCCGGCCCGGCCGACGAACACGGGGCTGACTGACCTGGTCTCCACGGCGCCGAGCATCGCACAGCCGTCCGGGGTGGTGCCCATACGGGGTCACGCCGCCCGGACGAAACGGCCGCGCGCGGATCCCACCCGCCCTTCGGCGTCGTGGCCGCCGGACCGCGCGGCGGCCTTCGCGGCCCGCCGCGCCCTGACGGCCTGGCGGGTCAGGCGCTGGGCGGCGGCCTCCCGGACGAGCTCGGCGTGGTGCATGCGGTGCAGTTCGTACGCGAACATCTGGTTCTCCCTGGTGTCGGTATCGCTCCTTGCGATGCCTCCACCTTCGTCGCCCAGGGGGTACGGCCACATCGGGAGAGTGCCGCATGTTCGGGGTACGGGGGGCCTTAGGCGGGTCCTGAGGGGTACCTAGGGCGCGGTCGGGAGACTCAGGAACAGGTCGAGGTACATGCCCGCCGACAGGAACAGGCCGATGGCGCCCAGGACGGCGCCGGCGAGGGCCACGGCGCGGACCCACACGGGTCGCTGGGGGCGGGTGAGGACGACCACCGCGGTGATCAGGGCGAGGAGCGCGAAGACGCCGTTGACGAGTGCGGTGGTGTGCCAGGCGTCGGCGTAGATCTCGGAGATCTGCTGGGCCGCCGTGCCGCCCTGGGCCTTGATCTGGCCGATGAGCGTCTCGCGCTCGGTCGCGACCCTTCCGACCCAGGTGCCGGAAAGGGCGGCGAGCCCGAGGGCGGCGGAGACGACGGCCGCGGCGCCGGCGCCGACGCCGGAGGAGACCGCGGGGGCCTCACCGGCCACCTCCACGGAGTCGTCCGACGCGTCGCCGACCGCCTCGTCCAGCTCGTCCAGCTCGTCCGGCTCGTCCAGCTCGTCGACGGCGTCGAGGGCATCGACGTCGTCGACGGCCTCCGCGGTCTTTACGGGTTCCGTGGTCTCGTCAGTCTTGGCAGTCATGAACCGCACGCTAGGTGCCCCGCATGAGAGTCGCCTTAAGACGCCTACGCCTACGCCTGCGCCCGCGCCTGCCCAGCCGCCCGGAGCGCCTTCCACTCCGGCGCGAGCACCGACCAGACCTCCATGTCGTGGCGCTCGCCCCGGTACGGGTAGCTCTCCCGCAGCACGCCGTCCTTCGTCATACCGAGCCGCCGCGCCACCGCGATGCTGGCCTCGTTCTTCGAGGAGACCAGCCACTCGACGCGGTGGATGGAGCGTTCCCCGATCGCCCAGTCGATGACCGTCCGCGCGGCCCGGGTGATCAGGCCCTTGCCGACGGCCGACGGCTCCAGCCAGCAGCCGGCCTCGGCCGTGCCGAGGTTCACGTCCATGGTGCGGAAGAGCACGCCGCCGACGAGGGTGCCCTCGGTCCAGATGCCGTAGATGCGGCCGGTGTCGTGCGCGGCCTTCTCGGCGTACGCCTGGAGGAAGGAGCGGGCCGAGGCGAGGTCGGTCACGACGTCGGCGAGGGCGATGTACTGGCCGACGAACTCCCGTCCGCGGTCCATGTGCGTGAGGAACTCCTCGGCGTACCAGGGCTCCAGCGCCCTCAGTTCGGCGCCGTCGTCACCCAGCGATATCGCGAACATCCTCGTTGTCCTCCGCCGTCGAAATCGTCACACGCTGCGTGGGGATCTTCGCACGGGCGTCGGCGGCGGCGCGGCACTCGGCGGGTTCGATGCTGATCCGGGGCATCCGGCGGTCGAGCCAGCGCGGCAGCCACCAGTTCGCCCCGCCGAGCATGTGCATGAGCGCGGGGACGAGCAGCGTACGGAGGACGAAGGCGTCGAGCGCCACGGCGGCCGCGAGCGCGATGCCGAACATCGCGATCACCCGGTCGCCGGAGAGCACGAAGGCGAGGAAGACGGAGATCATGATGACCGCCGCGGAGTTGATCACCCGGCTGGTCTCGGCGAGTCCGACCCGGACCGCCCGCCGGTTGTCGCCGGTCTCCAGCCACTCCTCGTACATCCGGCTGACCAGGAAGACCTGGTAGTCCATCGAGAGTCCGAAGAGCACGGACACCATGATCACGGGGAGGAAGGGTTCGATGGGGCCGGCGCTGCCGAGCCCGAGCAGCTCGCTCCCCCAGCCCCACTGGAAGATCGCGACGACGATCCCGAAGGAGGAGGCGACGGCGGCCACGTTCATCAGCGCGGCCTTCAGCGGGATGCCGATCGACCGGAAGGCGACCAGGAGCAGCAGACAGCCGAGCGCGATGACGACGCCCACGAAGAGCGGCAGCTTGCCGACGATGATCTCGGCGAAGTCGTCGTACGAGGCGGTGACGCCGCCGACGTGCACGTCCAGCGATGTGCCCTGCTCGGCCGCGGGCAGGACGTCCTGGCGCAGCCGGTCGACGAGCTCGCTGGTGGCCTTGGACTGGGGTGCGGAGTCCGGTACGACGGTCAGGACGGCCGTGTCCCCGGCGCCGTTGTACGCGATCGGCGAGACGGACTCGACGCCTCGGGTGTTCGCGAGCTCGGCCGGCAGCTCGCCGAGCGCGACCCGGTCGTCGGCGCCGTCGATCTGGGCGACGAGGGTGAGCGGCCCGTTGACGCCGGGCCCGAATCCGTCGGCGAGGAGGTCGTACGCCTGACGTGTCGTCGCCGTGCCCGGGCCGTTGCCCTGGTCGGAGGTGCCGAGGTGGAGCGAGAGGGTCGGCAGGGCCAGGACCAGCATGACGACGGCGGCCACCGCGCCGAGCAGCTTGGGGTGGCGCTCGACGAAGGCGGACCAGCGGGCGGCGAAGCCGGTCGGCAGCTCGGGCTGCGGGCCGTGCTCGGCGAGCTGCCGCCGCTCGCGCCGGCTGAGCGCCCGCATGCCGATGAGGGAGAGCAGCGCGGGCAGCAGGGTGACGGAGGCGGCGACGGTGAGCACCACGGTCAGGGAGGCGGCGATGGCGACACCGTTCAGGAAGCTGAGCCGGAGGATCAGCATGCCGAGCAGCGCGATGCAGACGGTCGCGCCCGCGAAGACCACGGCACGGCCGGTGGTCGCGACGGCGATCTCGGCGGATTCGGCGACCGGCAATCCCCGTTTGAGGCCCTTGCGGTGGCGCGTGACGATGAACAGCGCGTAGTCGATCCCGACGCCGAGGCCGATGAGCAGGCCCAGCATCGGGGCGAAGTCGGCGACCGTCATGACGTGGCCGAGGAGGGCGATCCCGGAGTAGGCGATGCCGACGCTGACGAGGGCGGTGGCGATGGGGAGCGCGGAGGCGGCGAGCGAGCCGAAGGCGAGGAAGAGGACGACGGCCGCGACGACGACGCCGACGGCCTCGGCCAAGTGCCCGCCGGGGGCCTCGGTCAGGGCGACGGCGCTGCCGCCGAGCTCGACCTGGACGCCGTCACCGTCGGCCGTGCGGGCCGTGTCGACGAGGGCCTGCGCCTGGGCCTTCGGGATGTCGTCGGCCTGCTCGTGGAAGACGACCACGGCGTAGGCGGTGTGCCCGTCCTCGCTGATCTGTGCCCGGGCGGCCGGGTGATCGCCGTACGGGGAGGTCACCGCGGCGATGCCGGGGAGCTCGGCCACCTCGTCGAGCATCTCGGTCATGCGCTGCTCGACGCCGGTGGCGCGGACGCTTCCGGTGTCGGTGTGCCAGACGATGGTGTCGCTGTCGCCGCCGGCGCCGGGGAAGCCCTTGTCGAGGAGTGCGGTGGCACGGCCGGACTCGGTGCCCGGTACCTCGTAGTCGTTCGAGTAGGCGTTGCCGGCCACCGATGCCCCGGCGACGGCTCCGCCGAGGGCGATGAGCCAGAGCAGAACGGCGACGAGGCGGTGCTTGACGCACCACCGTGCGATTGCTGCCAAAGGAGGTGCTCCCTGGTGGGTGGTTCGTGGATCTTTACCGGGGAACAGCCCGCAAAGAACGCATGACCTAGTGAGGCCACTGTTGCAGCCTTAAAAGATCCTTTGCCCCTTTCGTGGTGATACTCACAGTGGTGCGCGGAAGCTCACGCCATCGGACCCGAGCCCCGCGCACGCACCGGATACGGGACGGTTCAGCCGGAGACGCTCGCACGGCCGTTCTCGATGTGCCCCATCAGCCGTCGGCGGAAGCCACCGGGGGCTGTCACCTCGAGGTCGTACCAGCCGTGCGCGTCGGCGGCCGAGTGGACGAGGGTACGGCTCCGGCCGGGCTTCACGGTGACGGAGCGGGTCCAGCCGTCGAGGTCGTCGGCGTCCACGTAGCCGAGCGGCCGGACGGTGAAGGACAGCGGGGCGTCGCCGCTGTTACGGACGGTGAGGTGCAGGTCGCGGTCGTGGTGGTCGATGTGCGAGGCGACCTCGGCGCCGCCCGCGGCCGGGCCCTCGAACTCGCGGCGGAAGCCGTTCGGACCGGTGATCGTGAACCGGTAATGATCACGCGTGAGGGGGACCGTCCACCGCGCCGTGCCCTTGACGTCCTGGTGCTGGGGGACGGCGAACTCTCCGGCGTACGGATAGAGCGCGAAGTGGGCGCTCGCCTTCCCGCTGTTCTTCAGGGCGACGGTGATCTCCTTCTCCCCCACCCGCGCGGCGGCGTCCGGCTGGTACGGCAGGGGCCGGGCGGGGCGGCTGCCGGGCTCCTGGACCGGCATCCGCTGGACGAGCGGCGGCTGCGGCCGCCAGCGCCCGCTGAAGGGCGGGATCGGGCCGGGCTGCTCGACCTCGGGCTGCCGGTGACCGCGGCGGAAGTCGAAGGCGGAGGTCAGGTCACCGGTGACGGCGCGGCGCCACGGGGTGATGTTGGGCTCCTGGATGCCGGTGAGCGTCTCCAGGAAGCGGACCACGGAGGTGTGGTCGAAGGTCTCGGAGCAGACGTAGCCGCCGACCGACCAGGGGGAGACGACGAGCAGCGGGACGCGGATGCCGAGGCCGGTGGGCAGGCCCTTCCACCGCTCGTCCGTGTTGTCGGCGGGAGGGACGGGCGGCGGCACGTGGTCGAAGAAGCCGTCGTTCTCGTCGTAGTTGATCAGCACGACGGTGTGGCGCCAGACGTCGGGGTGCGAGCCGAGGGCGTCGAGCACCTTGTAGACGAGGGTGGCGGAGGCGATCGGCGAGGAGGAGCCGGGGTGCTCGGAGTCGATCGCGGAGGGGACGAGGTACGAGACCTCCGGCAGCGTCCCTGCGGCCACGTCGGCACGGAAGGCGTCGGCGAGCTTCCCGGTCTCCACGCGGCGCAGTCCGCGCTCGAAGAGCGAGCGCTCGGCGTCGGTGAGGCCGGCCACCCCGTCCTCGAGGGCGGCGAGCAGTCTGGCCCGCTCGGCGGTGTCCTCCGTGTCGCGGACGGCGGCGTAGAAGGACTCCATGAAGGTGTGCCCACCGGTGCCGGCGAGCGCCTTGCGGGCGATCTTCTTGAAGCTGGTGAAGAACTCGATGTTGTTGTCGGTGAAGTTCTCCCACTCGGTGTACGTCTTCCAGCTCCGCCCGGCCGCTTCGAGGCGCTCGGCGTAGGTGGACCAGCCGTAGCCGGGGTGGGTGCCCTCGGCGTACGCAGCGTTGGTGACGGCGCGGCTGCCGTCGGCCTCGAAACCGGTCCAGCCGGACCACAGGTGGTTGCGGTTCGGGCTCGTCGAGGTGTGGACGGAGGAGTGGTAGGCGTCGCAGATGGTGAAGGTGTCGGCGAGCTCGTAGTGGAGCGGCAGGTCCTGCCGGTCGTAGTACGCCATCGTCGCCGCGGTCTTGGCGGAGACCCAGCCGTCCATCCAGCCGTCGTGCCAGGCCTTGCCGCCGCCGCTCCAGGAGTGGTCGAGGTCGCCGATGTACTGGAGGTCCTTCTTCTGGGTCTCGGCGGCGCCCCGGATCGGGAACGGCAGCACGGTCCGGCCGAGGGCGGCCGGTTGTTCGAAGACCGGCTTGCCGGAGGGGAGCTCGATGGCGTTGCGGTCACCGAATCCGCGGACGCCGCGCAGGGTGCCGAAGTAGTGGTCGAAGGATCGGTTCTCCTGCATCAGGATCACGACGTGCTTGACCGCCGACATCCCGCCGGGCGCCGGCCCGGCGGCCATCGCGGCCTGCAACGACGGCGGGAGCAGCGAACCGGCCGCGGCGGCGCCGAGGGCGCCTCCGCCCAGGGCGAGGAGCCTTCTGCGGGACATCCGGGACTTCTCGGGTGACAAGACCGACCTCCAGTCGACGGCCAATGGTTCGCCTTCGAGCCATTGGGTGGTTCGACCGGACGGTAGTGAGACCGGGTGACGGAGAGAAGACCTCGCGCCGACCGGGCGGCGAACGTCCAACACCTGGGTGCGAAGAGTCCAAGTCGGTGGCCGGGTGCGCGGGTGTGCGATGGGCGGTGGGCGGGTGCGCGGTGCGCGGGTGGGCGATGCTGGCGGGATGAGTGAAGGACGCATCAAGGTCTGGTTCCGCTTCGTCCCGCGCGAGGGCTGGCTCCCCCAGGACACCGAGGGCCTCTGGGCGACCCCGGTCGGCCCCGACACGGCGCGCGTGGACAACGTGCCGTTCCTTCAGGACGGTGTCGCCCAGGGCGATGTCGTCCGCTACACGACGGACGCCGACGGCAGGCACTGGGCGGCGGAACGCGTGACGGCGTCCGAGAACTGCACGCTGCGCGTCCTCCCGGTCCCTTCCGGCCCGCTGGGCCCCAGCGCGGCAGCGGTCCATGGGCGACTCGCCCCGTTCGGCCTCGGCGGCGAGTCCTTCAGTGACGACTTCCCTCTCGTGGCCCTGAACGTCCCGGCGGACGCCCCGTTCACCGAGATCAAGGCGCTGCTCGACCGAGGCGAGGAGGAGGGGTGGTGGCACTGGGAGACGGGGTGCCGCACAGAGGCGTGGGAAGCCGCCTGACCGGGCGAGACTTTCCGGACAGGACCTGGGTTCTGCCGTCAGAGGAGTTCGGTCAGGAGGATGACCACGCCCGGCGCCGCCTGGCCCACGGCGCCCCGCCAGAGCCTGGGGTCGGAGACGGCGAGCATGATGCCGCCGCCGATCATGAAGGCGGAGAGGTAGAGGATCAGCGTCCTGCCCACGGTCTCGTGGTCGAGGTGGAGGGCGACGAAGCCGGCGATCATGCCGAGGGCCAGGAAGAGGTTGTAGAAGCCGACGTTGAACCGCCAGAGGCGGACCTCGGGGGCGTCGGCGGAACTGCCGGTGAGGAATTCGCGTACCCAGGCGTGACGGGAGTAGAGGAAGCTCTCCAGCGGCCAGACGAAGAGGTGGACGGCGGCGGCGATCAGGGCGAAGACCTGACTGAGGGCGTGCATGCCGCTCATGCTCGGGGGCGGGGTCGCGGCGGGGAAGCCGCCGCCCGCCAGGTTCACCCGCTCGACGGAGCCACCCGCGCGAACTCGCACCAGACGATCTTGCCGGGGCTGCGCTCCCCCACGCCCCAGCGGTCGGCCAGCGCCTCGACGAGGAGGAGACCGCGGCCGGACTCGTCGGAGGGTTCACGGAGGGTCGGGGTGCCGTCCCCGCTGTCGTGGACCTCGATACGGAGCAGGGGCCCGGGGTCCTTCAGGGCGAGGTGGAGGGCGTAGCCGCGGCCGGGTGGGACGCCGTGGAGGAGGGCGTTGGTGGCGAGTTCGCTCACGCACAGAAGTACGTCGTCCGCACGGGTGTCCATACCCCATTCGGCGAGGATCTTGCGCGTGAAGTCCCTGGCGAGGGGGACGGATCGACGCTCGCGACGGAAGAACGCCTGGTGGAGGAGGGTGAGTTGATCGGTCATGGAGGCACGATGACGACTTGCGCCTCACACGCCCCAGGTGGGGAAGCCGTACAGATTTTTTGTACGGCTCCGAAATGCGTCGGGTACGCGCGGGGCGGGGAAGGCAGCGCTCATGCAGCAGGGAAAGAAGCCAAGGAAGAAGGTCCCCTCGTGGGAGGTCGTCGGAGCCCTGGTCGGGCTGTACCGGAAACACGCGGGGATGACGCAGCCGCAGCTCGCCTCGCTGGTGTGCGTGGGGCTTGAGACGCTGGGCTCGATCGAGCAGGGGCGGCGGCCGCTGAGGCTCAAGCTCGCGGCGGAGCTTGACGAACTGCTCGATACGAAGGGGGCGTTGACGGCGGCTGTGGGGAAGGTGCCGGATCGGGAGCGGTATCCGGAGTTCGTTCAGGACTTTGTCGAGGAGGAGGCGAAGGCGCTCAGCCTGTACTCGTACCAGAACCAGGTCGTGCCGGGTCTGCTCCAGACCCCCGAGTACGCCCGCGCCGTCTTCGACTGCCTCTTCCCGCCCATCACACATCAGGAGGCCGAGGAGCGGCTCCTCGCGCGGATCGACCGGCAGCGGATCTTCGAGCAGAAGCCCTGGCCGCCGATGATGTCGTTCCTCCTGAACGAGTCCATCCTGGAGCAGCCGATCGGAGGGGCCGACGTTTTACGCGGCCAGATCCGTCATCTCCGAGAGATGGCCGAACTGCCCTTCCTCTCCATCCAGGTTCTGCCGAAGAAGCTGACGGAACACGCGGGGCTCGACGGGCCCATGGTGCTCATCGAAACGCCCGAGCATGCACACCTCGCCTACATCGAAGGGCAGCGCGTCAGCTTCCTCCTGGACGACCCCGACGAGGTCGGCATCCTCCAGCGGAAATATGGAATGCTGCGAGCACAGGCCCTGACACCTCAGGAGACCATGGGCCTGCTGGAACGCCTGGCAGGAGAGACATGAGCTCAGCACTTTCGTGGTTCAAATCCAGCTACAGCGGCAGTGAAGGTGGCGACTGCCTCGAAGTCGCCTACGACTGGCGCAAGTCCAGCTACAGCGGTGACGAAGGCGGCGACTGCGTCGAGGTGGCCGCCCACCCCGCCGCCGTCCACGTTCGCGACTCCAAGCTCGCCGACAGCAGCCCCGTCTTCACCGTCTCCCCCGCCGCTTGGAGCGCGTTCGTCGCGGAGGCCGCGTGTTAGAGGAGTCCCTGACCGCCTTGGCCGCCGCCGGCGGCGGGGCTGTCGTCGCCGCCATGGCCACGGACGCCTGGCAGGTCACCCGGGACGGGGTGGTGCGGCTGTTCCGGGGGCGGGCGGAAGTCGAGGGGCGGCTTGAGGAGGACGCCGCCCTCGTCGAGGGCTCGGAGGACCCGGACGGGGTGCGCCAGGCACTCCTGCCCGCCTGGGGGGTACGGCTCGGTGCGCTGCTGGCCGAGCACCCCGAGTACGCGGACGAACTGCGTCAGCTGATCGGGGCCGCGCCCCGGACGCACTCGGAGCAGCACAACACCGCCCACGACAACGCGCGGGTCTTCGGAGTCCAGCACGGGAACATCGTCTTCCACCGCGATCCGTGAGCGTCGAGCAGCACGTCACCGCGCACTCCGGCTACGCGTACGGCGTGATCGGCGCGGACATCCATGTGTTCGGCGACGGTTCGCCCGTCTATCTGCTCCAGAACTGGCGCCGCCCGCCCGAAGCCGACCCAGAGTGGCTGCGCGAGTTACCGAGCCGGATGCTCAACTCCCGCTTCGAAGTGGTGCCGTTCACCGGGCGGGAGGCCGAGCTCGCCGACCTGCGCGCCTGGCGCGACCAGGGGCCCCGGCTCGCCGTCCGCTGGATGCACGCGCCCGGCGGGCAGGGCAAGACGCGTCTCGCGGCCCGGTTCGCCGACGAGACGCAGGACGGCGGCTGGCGGGTCGTCGCCGCGACGAACGGCCCCGGATCCGTCCAGCCGCCGCCCGGAAGCCAGGACCTGACGCTCGAAGAGCGCGACGGCGTCCTCCTGATCGTGGACTACGCCGACCGCTGGCCCCTCACCCATCTCGCCTGGCTCTTCAGCAACGCCCTGCTCCACCGGCCGGGGGTACGCGCCCGGGTGCTCCTGCTCGCCCGTACCGCCGACGCCTGGCCCGCCGTCCGCGCCTCGCTCGCCAACCTCCAGGCCGGGACCTCCAGCCACCTCCTGAGCGAACCCCCCGACGGCTCCGCGATGTACACGGCCGCCCGCGACGCCTTCGCCGTACGGTACGGAGTCCCGCCCGCGCCCGGTCCGCCACCCGCGTACGGGCTGGCCCTCGCCCTCCACATGGCCGCCCTCGTCTCCGTCGACGCCCACGCGCACGGGCGCCGCCCGCCCACCGATCTCGCCGGGCTCACCGTCTACCTGCTCGACCGGGAGCATCTGCACTGGGCCACCCTGCACGCCCGGGGCGGGCGCTACGCGACCCCTCCCCCGGTCATGAACCGGGCCGTCTTCGCCGCCGCGCTCACCGGGACGCTCGACCGGCCCGCGGGCTCGGCCGTCGTGGCCGGCCTCGAGACCGGGCTGTCCCCCGGCCGGGTCCTCGACGACCACGCCTTCTGCTATCCGGCCGCCGAACCGGAGCGCGGCACGGTCCTGGAGCCGCTCTACCCCGACCGGCTCGCCGAGGACTTCCTCGCCCTCACGCTCCCGGGACACGACGCCGACTACCCGGCCATGGACTGGGCCGTGCCCACCGCCGCGAGCCTGGCCGGTGCGCACGCCGGGCGCGCGATCACCTTTCTCGCCTCCGCCGCCCAGCGCTGGCCGCACGTCGGGCCCGAGCACCTCTATCCGCTTCTCACCCGCGCTCCCGGCCTCGCGGTCGCCGCCGGAGGCGCCGCCCTGAGCGCGCTCGCCGCCCTCGACGACATACCCCTGCGGCTCCTCGCCGCCATCGAGGAACGTCTGCCCGCCCGTCATCCGGATCTCGACGCCGGGATGGCCGCCCTCATGCGCCGGACCGTCGACACGGTGCTCGCCCATGACGACTCCCCCGCCGCCCGCGCGACGGGCTACTACCACCTCAGCACCCGTCTCCTCAACGCCGGCCAGGTCGACGAGGCCCTGGTCGCGGCCGAACGGGCGGTCCTCGCACAGCGGGAAATCCCCGACGACATTCCGGCAGCCGCCGTCGCTCTCGCGCGCCTCGTCAAGTGCCTGGCCCTCTCCGGGCAGCCCACGAAGGCCGTGGAGGTGACGGAGACGTGCGTCGCCGTGTTCGAGCGGCTCGCCGAAGAGGACGCGCGGTGGGCGGGAGACCACGCCGCACTCCTCGTCGACCAGGGCATCTGGCTGTCCATGACCGGCCGGCACCGCGAGGCCCTGGCCGTGGGCGAGCGGGCCGTGGCCGCCTGGCGCAGGATCGTCGCCTCCGATCCCGTACACGAGGAACACCTGGCCCAGGCCCTGCAGAATTTCGGCAATTACCTTGCCGAGGTGGGCCGTTGGCCCGAGGCCGCCGAGGCCACCCAAGAGGCGCTCGTGATCTCCCTGCGGCTCGCGGAGCGGGACCCCGCGGCCCACGAACCCGACCTCGCGGGCTTGCTCATCAACCTCGCGAACCAATGGGGCGCTCAGGGGCGGCAGGCCGATGCCCTGATGCTCTCCGCGATGGCGGTGACCCTGCTGCGCGGCCTTGCCGAGGTCAACGCCGCCGCGCACGAGCCGACTCTCGGCAACGCCCTGACGAATCTGGGCATCGACCTCGCGCAGGTCGGCCGCCTGCCCGAGGCCGTGGACGCGTCGGCCGAGGCCGTCGCGGTCCTCCGCCGACTCGCGGCGGGCAACCTCGCCGCCCACTCCCCCGGCCTCGCGCAGGCGCTGTCCACTCTGGCCAACCATCTGCTGGGGGTCGACCGCCCGGCCGAGGCCCTCGCCGCCGCCGACGAGTCCGTCTCGATCCGTGAGCGCCTGTACGGCGAGTATCCGGACCTCCACCGGGCCGGACTCGCCCAGTCGCTCTCGTACCTCGCCTTGTGCCTGGAAGCCACCGGGCGGCGACCCGAAGGTCTCGCCGCGACCCTGTGCGCCGTGGAGCTGTACCGTACGGCCTTTGTCGGCAGCCCCGCCGCGTACACCTTCGACCTCGCCCGCACGCTCCACAACCTCGGCCACTTCCTCGCCCTCGGCGGGCGGACGGAAGAGGCGCTGGGCCCGCTCGACGAGGCCATCGCGCTCGCGGAGGGGTCCGTGAGCGCCAATCCGCCCGTCTACGGATCGCTCCTCGGGGAGCTGCGCCGGACCCGGGCCGACTGCCTCACGTCGCTACGACGAAGGCGGCGCCCCGAGTCGTGAGACCCGGGGCACCGCCCTCGTACACGCACACGATCCAGAGGATCAGCCCTCGGAGACGCCCAGGCGCTCCAGGATGAGTTCCTTCACACGCGCCGCGTCCGCCTGGCCGCGGGTGGCCTTCATGACCGCGCCGACCAGGGCGCCGACCGCCGCGACCTTGCCGCCGCGGATCTTGTCGGCGATGGCCGCGTTGCCCGCGATGGCCTCGTCGACGGCCGTGCCGAGCGCACCCTCGTCGGAGACGACCTTCAGGCCGCGCTTCTCGACGACCTCGTCCGGGCCGCCCTCGCCGGCGAGGACGCCCTCGATGACCTGGCGGGCCAGCTTGTCGTTCAGGTCGCCGGAGGCGACGAGCGCCGAGACCCGGGCCACCTGGGCCGGGGTGATGGCGAGCTCGTCCAGGGTGACGCCCGACTCGTTGGCGGAGCGGGCCAGTTCGCCCATCCACCACTTGCGGGCCTGGTCCGCCGGAGCACCCTCGTCCGTGGTCGCGACGATCAGGTCGACCGCGCCCGCGTTGAGGATCGACTGCATGTCGTGCTCGGACACGCCCCACTCCTCGCGGAGCCGGTTGCGGCGCACGCGCGGCAGCTCGGGCAGGCCGGCACGCAGCTCCTCGACCCACTCACGGGCGGGGGCCACGGGGACGAGGTCGGGCTCCGGGAAGTACCGGTAGTCCTCGGCGTTGTCCTTGATCCGGCCGGAGGTGGTGGAGCCGTCGTCCTCGTGGAAGTGACGGGTCTCCTGCACGATCGTGCCGCCGGCGGTGAGCACGGCCGCGTGGCGCTGGATCTCGAAGCGCGCCGCCCGCTCCACCGAACGGAGCGAGTTGACGTTCTTCGTCTCCGAGCGGGTGCCGAACACGGACGTGCCGTGCGGGCGCAGCGACAGGTTCACGTCGCAGCGCATCTGGCCCTTGTCCATCCGCGCCTCGGAGACGCCCAGCGCGCGGATCAGCTCGCGCAGCTCGGCGACGTACGCCTTGGCGACCTCGGGGGCCCGCTCGCCCGCGCCCTCGATGGGCTTGGTGACGATCTCGATGAGCGGGATACCGGCACGGTTGTAGTCGAGCAGCGAGTGCGAGGCGCCGTGGATACGGCCCGTGGCACCGCCGATGTGCGTCGACTTGCCGGTGTCCTCCTCCATGTGGGCGCGCTCGATCTCCACGCGGAAGATCTCGCCGTCCTCCAGCTGGACGTCCAGATAGCCGTTGAAGGCGATCGGCTCGTCGTACTGCGAGGTCTGGAAGTTCTTCGGCATGTCCGGATAGAAGTAGTTCTTCCGGGCGAAACGGCACCACTCGGCGATCTCGCAGTTCAGCGCGAGACCGATCTTCACGGCCGACTCGACGCCGATCGCGTTGACGACCGGGAGCGAGCCGGGCAGACCGAGACAGGTGGGGCAGGTCTGCGAGTTGGGCTCGGCGCCCAGCTCGGTCGAACAGCCGCAGAACATCTTGGTCTTCGTACCGAGTTCGACATGGACCTCCAGGCCCATGACGGGGTCGTACGCAGCGAGAGCCGCGTCGTACGACAGCAGTTCAGTGACGGTCACGGTGAGACTTTCCCTCTCAGCCCAGCAGGACGTCGTCGTCGCCGAGCTTCTTCAGCTCGCGGTAGAGCAGAGCGAGGCCGGTGACGATGGCGGCGGCGGAGACAGCGGCATCGACGAGACGGAGCGTGTCATTGTCCCTGCGGGCCATACGGGCCTGCTTGACGACGCTGATCGCGCCGAAGGCGGTGGTGCCGATCGACAGGTATGTACCGGCCTTGGAATTCTTGAATCCCTTGGCCTTGATGGGCATGGGGCTCACAGCGACGGTGCCTCCTCAAGGAGCGGGTGTCCCCACTTTTCCACGAAGGCGGCCTCGACGGCGGCGCCGACCTTGTACAGCCGGTCGTCCTTCAGGGCGGGGGCGATGATCTGCAGTCCGACCGGCAGGCCGTCCTCCGGCGCGAGACCGCAGGGCAGCGACATGGCGGCGTTGCCCGCCAGGTTGGTCGGGATGGTGCACAGGTCCGCGAGGTACATCGCCATCGGGTCGTCGGCGCGCTCGCCGATCGGGAAGGCGGTGGTGGGGGTCGTCGGGGAGACGATCACATCCACCTGCTCGAAGGCCGTCTCGAACTCGCGGGTGATGAGGGTGCGGACCTTCTGGGCCGAGCCGAACCAGGCGTCGTAGTAGCCGGAGCTCAGCGCGTACGTGCCCAGGATGATGCGGCGCTTGACCTCGGGGCCGAAGCCGGCCTCACGGGTGAGGGCGGTGACGTCCTCGGCCGACTTGGTGCCGTCGTCGCCGACCCGCAGGCCGTAGCGCATGGCGTCGAAGCGGGCCAGGTTCGAGGAGCACTCGGACGGCGCGATGAGGTAGTACGCCGAGAGGGCGAGGTCGAAGGTCGGGCAGTCCAGCTCGACGATCTCGGCGCCCAGCGACTTCAGCAGCTCGACGGACTCGTCGAAGCGCTGGACGACACCGGCCTGGTAGCCCTCGCCGCGGAACTGCTTGACGACACCGACGCGCATGCCGGCGACGGAGCCGTTGCGGGCGGCCTCGACGACCGGCGGGACCGGGGCGTCGATGGAGGTCGAGTCCAGCGGGTCGTGCCCGGCGATGGCCTCGTGGAGCAGCGCCGCGTCCAGGACCGTACGGGCGCAGGGGCCGCCCTGGTCGAGGGAGGAGGAGAACGCCACCATGCCGTAGCGGGAGACCGCGCCGTAGGTCGGCTTGACGCCGACGGTGCCGGTGACGGCGGCGGGCTGGCGGATCGAGCCGCCGGTGTCCGTGCCGATGGCGAGCGGGGCCTCGTACGAGGCGAGGGCGGCGGAGGAGCCACCGCCGGAGCCGCCGGGGATCCGGGTGAGGTCCCAGGGGTTGCCGGTGGGGCCGTAGGCGCTGTTCTCGGTGGAGGACCCCATGGCGAACTCGTCCATGTTGGTCTTGCCGAGGATGACGACGTCGGCGGCCTTGAGCTTCTTGACCACGGTCGCGTCGTACGGCGGGATCCAGCCTTCGAGGATCTTCGAACCGACGGTCGTCGGGACGCCGAGGGTGGTGAAGATGTCCTTCAGCGCGAGGGGGACGCCGGCCAGGGGGCCGAGCTTCTCGCCCTTGGCGTGCTTCTCGTCCACGGCGCGGGCCTGGGCGAGGGCGCCCTCGCGGTCGACGTGCAGGAAGGCGTGGACCTTCTCGTCGACGGCCTCGATACGGGCGAGGTGGGCCTCGGTCACCTCGACCGCGGTGAGCTCGCCGGCGGCGATCTTTCCGGCGATCTCGGCGGCCGTGAGCTTGATGATGGTGCTGTCCGTCATGGTGATTAGTCCTCCCCCAGGATCTGCGGCACCTTGAAACGCTGCTGCTCCTGGGCCGGGGCGCCGGAGAGCGCCTGCTCGGGGGTGAGCGACGGACGGACCTCGTCCGCGCGCATGACGTTGGTCAGCGGCAGCGGGTGGGAGGTCGGCGGTACGTCTTGGTCGGCGACCTCGGAGACGCGGGCGACCGCGCCGATGATGTCGTCGAGCTGTTCGGCGAAGTGATCGAGCTCTTCGGCCTTCAGCTCCAGACGCGCCAGCCGTGCGAGGTGAGCGACCTCCTCGCGCGTGATGCCAGGCATGCGTTCCTCACGGGGTGGGTTTGATGGTGTTGGCCCAATCCTATGGGGCTCGCACCGCTACCCGTGAAACGGTTTGCCTCGGGGCGCCCGGGGCGGGCTCGCCCCGGGCCTCCCGGTCCCTCACTGCACCACCTGGTCCGGGTTCAGCTCGGCCTGGTTCGTGTCCAGCGGGACCTGGGTCGGATGCATCGCGACGTGGTTCGTGTCCAGCGCGACCTGGTTCGTGTGCAGTGCGGCCGCCTGGTTCGTGTGCGGCGCGGCGACCTGGTTCGTGTGCAGCGCGGCCTGGTCCCTGCGCAGCTCGGCCGCCAGGTCCGCCGGGCGGCGCCAGCCGTGCTCGCCGCGGGCGAGGAGCCAGGCCGTGGTCTCACCGGGCGGCATCGCGGCGGCGACCAGCCAGCCCTGGACCGCGTCGCAGCCCAGGTCGCGCAGGCGCTCCCAGGTCTCGTCGTCCTCGACGCCCTCCGCGACCACGAGCAGGCCGAGCGAGTGGGCGAGGTCGAGGGTGCAGCGGACGATCTCGGCGTCCTCCGCGTCGACGGCGAGCCGGGCCACGAAGGAGCGGTCGATCTTCAGCTCGCTCACCGGGAGGCGCCGCAGGTGCACCAGGGAGGAGTAGCCGGTACCGAAGTCGTCCAGGGACATCTTGACGCCGTGGCCGGTCAGGCCGGCCATGGTGTCGGCGGCCCGCTGGGGGTCCTCCAGGAGCACGTGTTCCGTTATCTCCAGCTGGAGCGCGCCGGCCGGCACCCCGTGACGGGCGAGGCGGGCGGCGACCGCACCGGCGAAGCCGGGGGTGTGGACGTCCCGGGGCGACACGTTGACCGCCACAGGAACGTTCAAGCCCTGCGCGCGCCACCGGGCGACCTGCGCGAGCGCGGTCTCGAGGACGTATTCGGTGAGGTGCGGCATCAGGCCCGAGGACTCGGCGATCGCGATGAACTCGTCCGGGGGGACCCGGCCGCGCTCCGGGTGCACCCAGCGCACCAGAGCCTCCAGGCCGGCGACCTGCCCGTCGAAGCGGACCTTGGGCTGGTAGTGGAGCTCCACCTCGCCGGCGTCCAGGGCGCGGCGCAGGTCGCCGAGGAGGCCGAGCCGGTCGGGGGTGTTGGAGTCGCGCTTCGACTCGTACACCTCCACGCCCGTACGGTCCCGCTTCGCCTGGTACATCGCGACGTCGGCCCGGCGCAGCAGCCCCTCGGCGTCGAGCGCGTGGTCGGGGAAGACGGCGACGCCGGCGCTCGCCTCCAGGACGAGGGTGAGCCCGTCGAGGTCGAGCGGCGAGGAGAGTGCGGCGACGAGGTGGCGGGCGACCCGCTGGGCGCTGGTGGTGGAGTCGGCCGTCGGGAGCAGGACGGCGAACTCGTCGCCGCCGAGCCGCGCGGCCTCCGCTCCGCGCGGCAGGGCCAGCTTGAGCCGCTCGGCGATCTGGAGCAGCAGCCGGTCGCCGGCGAGGTGCCCCAGGGTGTCGTTGACCGATCGGAAACGGTCGAGGTCGATCAGGACGAGGGCGGAGCGTGCGCCCTCCCCCTCGGCCTGCTCCAGGGCGGTCCAGGCCCGCTCCAGGAGCCACTGGCGGTTCGGCAGCCCGGTGAGCGGGTCCTTGAGCTGCTCCTCGGCGCGGGCGCGGGCGATCCAGAGGGTGGAGTCGAGGGCGATGAGCGGGACGGCGAAGAGCGGCAGCAGCACCGGCTGGGAGACGGCGACGACGCAGATCAGCGGGGCGATGCCGAGCAGCGCGACGGCGACGAGTCCCTGCCGGATCAGGGCCGTGCGGGCGACGGTCGGCAGGCCGCCGCCCTGGGGCGAGAGGGCGTACCACAGGAGCAGCCGGGTCACCACGAGATAGGCGCCCGCGGCGAGCGCCACTTCCGGTACGTCGGCGATCCCCCAGTCGAGGGGTCGCCAGGGGGTCTCGACGGTGGGTACGTCTCCGAACGCGGCGAGGACCAGGGCGGCCGCGCCGATGCCGAGGACGTCCACGGCGCCGTGCAGCAGCCCCTGGCGCCAGCGGTGGCGGCGGGCCGCGCCGACCAGGACGACGACGGCCATGGAGACGAGGCCGGCGGGGACCCAGCCGTACAGGAGCAGGACCGCGAGGGTGAGGGCGGCGCCGGAGCCGGTGCCGCCCCACCAGCGGTCGCGGCCGAGGGCGACCAGGTGTCCGACGATGAAGCCGGTGAGGACGGCGAGGGACCAGCCCGCGGTGCCGCCCGGGAAGAGGCCGTGGCCGCTGGTCAGCGCCCGGTAGAGCCCGGTGGCGAGCACGACGGCGGCGACGCCCACCACGGCTCCGGGCAGCCCGGAGGTGATGCCCACGAAGGCCGCCCGGCCGAGCGGCCGTGAGACCGGGGCGGCACTCTCGGTCGGTTTCATTCCGTCCCTCTCACAGCCGGCGGTGCCGTTGTCACGCGATGGGCGTTGTCATGCCTGCACGACCGGCAGAGCCCTCACACGGCCGTGCACGACAGACGCACGGTCACAACACTAGGCCGCGGAGGACTCCGACGGGCAGCGCTCTCCATGTCTTGCCCGAATGCGGCCCGGCCACCCGTAACGATCTGGTATGCGCCGAACGGGTGACGTTCCGCGGCTATCCCTCGGCCGGCACAGCCGCCTCCCGAGCGGCGTCGGGACCCTCTGCGAGCAGCACCGCGAAGCCCTCCTCGTCCAGAACCGGAACCTTCAGCTGCATCGCCTTGTCGTACTTGGAACCTGGGTTGTCGCCGACGACCACGAAGTCGGTCTTCTTCGAAACGGAACCGGTCACCTTCGCTCCGAGGTTCTGGAGCGACTCTTTTGCGCCATCCCTGGTGAAGTTCTGCAGGGTGCCGGTCACGACGACGGTCAGCCCCTCCAGCGGACGCGGTCCCCGCTCCTCACCGGCGCCCTCGTCCTCGAACCGGATGCCGGCCGCGCGCCACTTGCGCACGATCTCGCGGTGCCACTCCTCGGAGAACCAGTCCTTCACCGCGGCCGCGATGATCCCGCCGACCCCGTCGACGGCCGCCAGCTCCTCCTCGGATGCCTGCTCGATCCGCTCCAGGGACCGGAACTCGCGGGCCAGCGCCTGCGCGGCGACCGGCCCCACATGGCGGATCGACAGACCGTTGATAAACCGGTCCAGTGGCCGGGCCTTGGCCGCCTCGATGTTCGCCAGCATCGCCAGGGCGTTCTTCTTCGGCTCGCCCTTCTGGTTGGCGAAGACCGTGACGACCTTCTCCTCCCCCGTCTTCGGGTCCCGCTTGGGAAGACCGCTGTCCGGGTCCAGGACGTACGCCTTGATGGGCAGCAGCTGCTCGATGGTGAGGTCGAAGAGATCGCCCTCGTCGACCAGCGGCGGCTCGGCCGGCTCCAGCGGGCGGGTCAGCGCCGCGGCGGCCACCGAGCCGAAGTTCTCGATGTCCAGGCACGCGCGCCCGGCGAGATAGAAGAGACGTTCACGCAGCTGGGCGGGGCAGGTCCGCGCGTTGGGGCAGCGCAGATCGATGTCGCCCTCCTTCATGGCCCGCAGCGGCGTCCCGCACTCAGGGCACTCGGCGGGCATCACGAACTCCCGCTCGGTGCCGTCCCGCAGGTCGACGACCGGCCCAAGGATCTCCGGGATGACGTCACCGGCCTTGCGCAGCACGACCGTGTCCCCGATCAGCACGCCCTTGGCCTTCACCACCTCCTGGTTGTGGAGGGTGGCGAACTCGACCTCGGAGCCCGCGACCGTGACCGGCTCCACCTGCGCGTACGGAGTGACGCGGCCGGTCCGGCCGACGCCGACCTTGATGTCGACGAGCTTGGTGTTGACCTCCTCCGGCGCGTACTTCCAGGCGATCGCCCAGCGCGGGGCGCGCGCGGTGGAGCCGAGCCGGCCCTGGAGCGGGATCTCGTTCAGCTTGACGACGACGCCGTCGATCTCGTGCTCCACGGAGTGCCGGTGCTCGCCGAAGTACGCGATGAACTCCCGTACCTCGTCGAGCGAACCGACCACCTTGTTGTGCTGGGCGGTCGGCAGGCCCCACTCGCGCAGCAGCTCGTACGCCTCGGAGAGCCGGGAGATGTCGAAACCCTCACGGGCGCCGATGCCGTGCACGACCATGTGCAGCGGACGGGTGGCGGTGACCTTGGGGTCCTTCTGACGGAGCGAACCGGCCGCCGCGTTGCGCGGATTGGCGAAGGGCTTGTCACCCGCCTCGACCAGGCGGGCGTTGAGGCCCTCGAAGGCCTCCATCGGGAAGTAGACCTCACCGCGGATCTCGACGAGGTCCGGGATGCGGTCCCCGCGCAGCCGGTCCGGGATGTCCGCGATCGTCCGCACGTTGGGCGTGATGTCCTCACCCGCGCGTCCGTCGCCACGAGTGGCGGCCCGGGTCAGCCTGCCGTGCTCGTACGTGAGGTTCACGGCGAGGCCGTCGACCTTGAGCTCGCAGAGGAAGTGGTGGTCGGGCGTGCCCACGTCACGGGCGACCCGCTCGGCCCAGGCGGCCAGTTCCAGGTCGTCGAAGGCGTTGTCGAGGGAGAGCATCCGCTCGCGGTGCTCGACGGAGGTGAACTCGGTCTCGTACTGACCCGCGACCTTCTGGGTCGGCGAGTCCGGCGTGCGCAGCTCGGGATGCTCCTCCTCCAGCGCCTCCAGGGCGCGCAGGAGCCGGTCGAACTCGGCATCGCTGATGACCGGCTGGTCCTTCACGTAGTACCGGAAGCGGTGCTCCTCCACCTGCTCGGCCAGCTCGGCGTGCTTCTCCCGTGCCTCGGCGGGCAGGGCCCCCTGTTCGACTGCCACCGTTATCCGTCCTCCCGTTGCATCGGACCCGTCACTCAGGGTTGTCCGCGAGCGATCTCGCCGCCTTGGCGCAGTGCGCGAGAGCCGCCCTGGCATATGCCGGTGAAGCTCCCGCGAGACCGCATGTCGGGGTGAGCACGACGGACTCGGCGAGAGTCCCCGGATTCAGCCCCAGCCTGCGCCACAGCGTCCTGACACCCATGACGCTACCGCCCGGGTCCGACAATGGGGCGTCGGTCGAGGGCACCACGCCCGCGAAGAGCTTCGTGCCGGACTCCACGGCCTCGCCGATCGTCTCCTCGTCACGTTCGGTGAGCAGCCCGAAGTCGAACGAGACCCCCTCGGCGCCCGCCCGGCGCAGCAGTCCGAACGGGACGTCAGGAGCGCAGGAGTGCACGACGACCGGGCCGTCGTGGACCGCGATCACCTCGCGCAGGGCCGTCTCGACGACCTGGCGGTCGACGGCGCGGTACGTGCGGTAGCCGCTGGCGGTACGGACGTGACCGCGCAGCACGGCCGTCAGCGAGGGCTCGTCGAGCTGGAGCACGAGCCGGGCGCCGGGGACCCGCCTGCGGAGCTCGGCGAGATGCGCGCGGAGCCCCTCGGCGAGGGAGCCCGCGAGGTCCCGGCAGGCGCCGAGGTCGCCGAGCGCCGCCTCACCGCCGCGCAGTTCCAGGGCGGCGGCGAGCGTCCAGGGCCCGACGGCCTGGACCTTGAGCGCGCCCTCGTAACCCTGGGTGAACTCCTCCAGGGCGTCGAGGTCCTCGCCGAGCCAGGAGCGGGCGCGCCGGGTGTCCCGGCCGGGCCGGTCGCTGACCCGCCATCCGCTCGGCTCCACGTGCGCGTACATCTCGACGAGCATCCCGATGGTCCGCCCGATCATGTCGGCGCCGGGGCCACGGGCCGGGAGCTCCGCCAGGAAGGGGAAGTCCTCGAAGGAGCCGGCGACGGTCCTGGCCGCCTCCCGGGCGTCCCCGCCGGGCATGGACCCGACGCCGGTGGCGGGGCCCCACAGGTTCTTGTCAGTCACCCCGGAAGCGTACGTCCCGTTCGCTCCGGGGTTTCGCGGGTGGCGACGGTGCTAACGCCCCGGACGGACCGTCAGGTCGTTGATCTCGGCGTCGCGCGGCAGGTCGATGGCCGTGATGATCGTCGTCGCGACCGACTCGGGGTCGATCCAGCGGGAGGGGTCGTACTCCTTGCCCTCCTGCGCGTGCACCTTCGCCTGCATCGGGCTCGCGGTCCGGCCCGGGTAGACCGAGGTGACCCGCACCCCGTTGCCGTGCTCCTCGTGGCGCAGGGAGTCGGCGAGCGCCTTCAGGCCGTGCTTGGAGGCGGCGTAGGCGCCCCACTCGGCGTGGGCGTTGAGCCCGGCGCCGGAGTTGACGAACACCACGTGGCCCTGGGAGACCCGCAGCTGGGGCAGGAGGTGCCGGGTCAGCTCGGCGGGGGAGACGAGGTTGACGTTCAGCTGGTGGCGCCAGGTCTTCGGGGTGAGCTCGCCGACCGGCCCGAGGTCGACCACGCCCGCGATGTGCAGGAGGGTGTCGACCCGCTCGGGGAGGCTCTGGTGCGAGAACGCCCAGGAGAGCCGGTCGGGGTCGTCGAGGTCTCCGACGAGGGTCCTGGAGCCGGGGAACTCGGCGGCGAGCTCCTTGGCCCGGCCCGCGTCGCGCGCGTGGAGCACGAGTTCGTCCCCGCGCGCGTGGAGACGGCGCGCGACGGCCGCGCCGATGCCGGAACCCGCCCCGGTGATCACATGTGTAGGCATGGACACCATGCTCGCATCACCGCGCGCCGGCCGACTCTTCCAGGTAGGCGAGCGCGGACACGGCGTCGTCGGCGAAGAAGACGAGGTCCGTCAGCGGCAGGGGGAGGAAGCCCTCGGCCTCCATGCGGTGGAACTGGGTCTTCAGACCGTCGTAGAACCCGGCCGTGTTCAGCAGGACCACCGGCTTGGTGTGCCTGCCGTGCTTCCTCAGCTCCAGGACGTCGGTGGCCTCGTCGAGCGTGCCGGTGCCGCCGACCATGATCACGATCGCGTCGGACTTGGCGAGGAGCAGCGCCTTCCTCTCGGCGAGGTCCTTGGCGAAGACCATCTCGTCGGCGTCCGGCCGGGCCTTGGCGGCGAGGAAGTCGACGGAGACGCCGACGAGCCGACCTCCCGCCTCCTGCACGCCGTCGGCGACGACCTTCATCAGACCGACGTCGGAGCCGCCCCAGACGAGGGTGTGGCCGGCCTTGCCGAGGCGTTCGGCGAACTCGCGGGCGGGGCCGGTGTAGCGCTCGTCGAGATCGGCGGCGGAGAGGAAGACGCAGATGTTCATGGGCCCACCGTATCCATGACCTCGGCTTTCGAGATTTCTTCGGGAATTCCCGTCGCGCGCCGATGAGTTCCGGGAGCGCCCTCGGTCATCACTGGCATGGACGAGATGAACGGCACGCTGAGCAGGTCCCGGGGGCGGGTCACGTCGGGGGACGGGACGCCGATCGCGTACGAGCGGCGCGGGGAGGGGGCGCCGGTGATCCTGGTGGGCGGGGCGCTGTGCACCGGCGAGACGGAGCGGCCGCTGGCCGAGCTGCTCGCGCCGCGCTTCTCGGTCGTGACCTACGACCGGCGCGGGCGCGGCGGGAGCGGTGACACCGGGCCGTACACCGTGGAGCGGGAGATCGACGATCTGGCGGCGCTGATCGACGAGGTGGGCGGCCCTGTGGCGGTGCACGGCACGTCCTCGGGCGGGGCGCTGGCGCTCGCCGCGGCGGCCGCCGGGCTGCCGATCGACCGGCTGTCGGTCTACGAGCCGCCGTTCTCGGCCGAGGCCGGAGGCCGTGAGACGTTCGGGGACCACCGGCGCCGGCTGACGGGGCTGCTTGACCGGGGGCGGCGGGCGGCGGCCCTGGAGTTGTTCCTGGCGGACGCGATGGCGCCGGAGGCGCTGGCCGGGATGCGGCGCTCGGAGATGTGGCCACGGCTGGAGGCGGTGGCGCACACCTTGGCGTACGACCACGCGGTCCTGGGCGACGGCGGGGTGCCGACCGAGCGCCTGGGGCGGATCCACGCGTGCGTACTGGTGGTCGACGGCGGTTCGAGCCCCGCCTGGATGCGCCGCGCGGCCCGGGGTGTGTCGACGGCCCTCCCCCGCGGCCGACACCGCACGCTGACGGGCCAGACCCACATGGTGGCGCCGCACGTGCTCGCGCCGGTGCTTGAGGAGTTCTACGAGGAGGAGTGAGCCGGGCGTTCTCGGCCGAAGCGCAAGGCGCCCGCCGCCGCGCGCGGGCCCGGCCGCCCAAGGCCGCCGGGCGGCCCATCGACCGCGACCTCGTCACGGCCGGGCGCCACCAGGGCCGTACGCCGACCCGCCGCGCGCCCGTCGTCAGACCGCCGCCGCCGCGCGCCGTACTGCCGCGCACCTGCGTCACGCGCCGCTGCCGGACCGCCCGCCGCCGTGCGCCATTGTCGGACCGCCCCCTGCGTTCGCCGTACCGTCGCGCGCGCCGTGGTCACGCGTCGCTGCGAGACCGCCTGCCGCCGTACGCCGTACCGCCGGACGCCCGGCGCCACGCGCCGTTGCCGGACCGCCCGCCGCCGTGCGCCGTTGCCAGACGCTCGTCTGCGCCGCGTGCTCGTCGTCAGACCGTCGCCGTCGCCGCGCGCCGGGTCGTCGTCGCGATCGTCGCCGAGCCCACCACGCGCGTGCCGTCGTACAGCACGATCGCCTGGCCGGGCGCGACGCCGCGGACCGGGGCGTCGAAGGAGACCTTCAGTTCGCCGTCCTCCAGCGAGGCCGTCACCTCCGTCTCGCCGCCGTGGGCGCGCAGCTGGGCGGTGTAGCGGCCGGAGCCCTCCGGGGCCGTGCCGCACCAGCGGGGCTTGATCGCCGTGAGGCCGGTGACGTCGAGCGCCTCGGCCGGGCCCACCGTGACCGTGTTGTTCACGGGTGAGATGTCGAGGACGTAGCGTGGCTTGCCGTCCGGTGCCGGGTGGCCGATCCGCAGGCCCTTGCGCTGGCCGATGGTGAAGCCGAACGCCCCCTCGTGGGTGCCCACCTTCGTACCGGACTCGTCGACGATGTCGCCCTCCGCCCGGCCGAGCCGGGAGGCCAGGAAGCCCTGGGTGTCGCCGTCGGCGATGAAGCAGATGTCGTGGCTGTCGGGCTTCTTCGCCACCGCGAGCCCGCGCCGCTCCGCCTCCGCCCGGATCTCGTCCTTGGTGGTGAGGGTGTCGCCCAGCGGGAACATCGCGTGGGCCAGCTGCTTCTCGTCCAGGACACCGAGCACGTACGACTGGTCCTTGGCCATGTCGGAGGCGCGGTGCAGCTCGCGCGTGCCGTCCTCCTTCAGCACGACCGTGGCGTAGTGCCCGGTGCAGACGGCGTCGAAGCCGAGCGCGAGCGCCTTGTCGAGCAGCGCCGCGAACTTGATCTTCTCGTTGCAGCGCAGGCACGGGTTGGGCGTGCGGCCCGCCTCGTACTCCGCGACGAAGTCGTCGACGACGTCCTCGCGGAAGCGCTCGGCGAGGTCCCAGACGTAGAAGGGGATGCCGATGACGTCCGCCGCCCGGCGGGCGTCGCGGGAGTCCTCGATGGTGCAGCAGCCGCGCGCGCCGGTGCGGAAGGACTGCGGGTTCGCGGAGAGCGCCAGATGCACGCCGGTGACGTCGTGTCCGGCCTCGGCGGCGCGGGCGGCGGCGACGGCGGAGTCCACGCCGCCCGACATGGCGGCAAGCACCCGGAGGCGGCGGGGGTGAGAGCTGCGGGGCTCGGAAGTCTGAGTCATAGCCCTACCAGGGTACGGGCCTCGGGAACCGTGGTCGTGTGCGTGAGCGTTCTCGCTGACATGGGGACCGAGAAGAAGCGGGGGGTGGGACGGCGAGCCGTCCTGCTGGGCGGCGGCGTCGCCGTGCTGGGTACGGCGGCGCTGGCCCGCGACGAGCTGGCGCGCGCCTGGTGGCGGCTGCCCGGCACGGAGAAGGCGAGGGTCGAGGGCGAGCTCGACCACAAGGGTGCCGCCTGGACCGCCGCGTCCCGGGCGAACTGGCGGCGGGCGGACCGGCCCGAGGACTTCACCATCGACCGGGTGGTGATCCATGTCGTCCAGGGCAGCTACGCGACCGCGCTGAAGGTCTTCAGGAACCCCCGGCACGGCGCCGCCACCCACTACGTCGTCCGAAAGGACGGGCAGGTCGCGCAGATGATCCGGGAGCTCGACGTGGCCTTCCACGCCGGGAACCGGGACATGAACGAGCGGAGCGTGGGGATCGAGCACGAGGGCTTCGTCGACCGGCCGCAGGACTTCACCCCGGCGATGTACGCCTCCTCGGCGCGGCTGACCGCCGGGATATGCGCCCGGTACGGCATCCCCGTCGACCGGAAGCACATCATCGGGCACGTCGAGGTGCCCGGGACCGACCACACGGACCCCGGGCCGCACTGGAACTGGGACGGCTACATGACGCTCGTACGGGAGGCTTCGCGGAAGGTCACATGAGGCCCGCGGTCCGCGCCCGCTCGACGGCCGGGCCGATGGCGCCGGCGACCGCCGCCACGTCCTCCTCCGTGGAGGTGTGGCCCAGGGTGAAGCGCAGGGTGCCCCGGGCGAGGTCCGGGTCGGTGCCGGTGGCGAGCAGCACGTGGCTGGGCTGGGCGACGCCTGCGGTGCAGGCGGAGCCGGTGGAGCACTCGATGCCCTGGGCGTCGAGCAGCAGGAGCAGGGAGTCGCCCTCGCAGCCGGGGAAGGTGAAGTGGGCGTTGGCGGGGAGCCGGCCGACCGGGTCGCCGCCGAGGACGGCGTCGGGGACGGCGGTACGGACGGCGGCGACGAGGTCGTCGCGCAGGGCGCCGATCTCCCGGGCGAACTCCTCGCGCCGCTCGGCGGCGAGCCGCCCGGCGACGGCGAACGCGGCGATGGCGGGGACGTCCAGGGTGCCGGAGCGGACGTGGCGCTCCTGTCCGCCGCCGTGCAGCACGGGTACGGGGCTGTACTCACGGCCCAGGAGCAGCGCTCCGATGCCGTAGGGGCCGCCGATCTTGTGACCGGAGACGGTGAGAGCGGCGAGGCCGGAGGCGGCGAAGTCGACCGGGATCTGGCCGAACGCCTGGACCGCGTCGGCGTGCAGGGGGATGTCGAACTCGCGGGCGGCGTCGGCGAGTTCGCGTACCGGCATGATCGTGCCGATCTCGTTGTTCGCCCACATGACGGTGGCGAGCGCGACGGTCTCCGGCTCGCGCGCGATCGCCTCGCGCAGGGCGTCGGGGTGCACGCGGCCGTACCGGTCGACGGGCAGGTACTCGACGGCGGCGCCCTCGTGCGTGGCGAGCCAGTCCACGGCGTCGAGCACGGCGTGGTGCTCGACGGGGCTGGCCAGGACGCGGGTGCGGGCGGGGTCGGCGTCGCGGCGGGCCCAGTACAGGCCCTTGACGGCGAGGTTGTCGGCCTCGGTGCCACCGGAGGTGAAGACGACCTCGCTGGGCCGGGCGCCCAGGGCGGCGGCGAGGGTCTCGCGCGCCTCCTCGACGGTCCGCCGGGCGTACCGCCCGGCCGCGTGGAGCGAGGAGGCGTTGCCGGTGACGGCGAGCTGGGCGGTCAGCGCCTCGATCGCCTCGGGGAGCATGGGCGTGGTCGCGGCGTGGTCGAGGTAAGCCATGGTGTTCTGATTCTACGAGGGCGTAGGGGGGTGGCCGGTTCACGCCCCCGGGGTGGGCGGACCGGTACGCGCACCGAGGCCGGAGGTTGTGCCTCGATACAGGGCGACGACCTCCGCTGCCGCCTGCGCCAGCAACGTCCGCACCTCCTCCGGTTCCAGGACCTCGATGCTGCCGCCGAGGGCCAGGAGGGGGCGGGCCTCGCCCGGTTCGCCGAGGGCCAGTTCGACCTCGGTCCACTCCTCCTCCCCCCGCTCGGGCGCGGCGGTCAGGCGGTCGCCGTGCAGGCGCAGGAAGCGGTCGTAGCGGTCGCGGTGGACGCGGGCGCGCACCAGGATGCCGGCGGGGCGCTCTTCGACGCGGCGGCGCAGGCGCTCCCACACCTCGGCCAGTTCGACGCCCGCCCGGCGCCGGACCGGGTCGTCGAGGAGTTCGGCCCGGTGGACCCGGTCGGCGCGGAAGAGCCGCGGCTCGCCCCGATGGTCGGCGACCAGGTACCAGACGCCCGCCTTCACGACGAGCCCGTACGGGTCGACCGTGTACGTCTTCGGGGCCGGTGCCCCGCTGCTCCGGTACCGCAGCCGCAGGCGCCGGTCGGCGAAGACGGCCCGGTTGAGGACGTCCAGGTCCACGGCCGGAAGGGGGGTGCGCATCCAGCGGTCCGGGTCGACGAGGATGCGGCGGCTGGTCAGTTCGGCGGCGGGCCGGTGGGGTGCGGGGAGGGCGGCCATCACCTTGCGCAGGGCGGAGCCGAGGGCCCGGTCGAGGCCGAGGGCCGCGTGGGCGCCCTGGGCGGCGAGGACGAACAGGGCGCGGGACTCGTCGGCCGTCAGCCCCGTGACGTCCGTACGGAAGCCGGGCAGGAGGGTGATGCCGCCGTGGCGGCCGCGCTCGGCGTACACGGGCACGCCGGACGCGGAGAGCGCCTCGACGTCCCGGTAGATGGTGCGTACGGAGACTTCGAGGCGCTCGGCGAGCTCCGTGGCGGGGACCAGGCCCCGGGTCTGGAGGAGCAGGAGGAGGGAGAGGAGCCGGTCGGACTTCACCGGCTCACGGTAGCCGCGGGGGTCCACCGTAACCGCGCGGTATCGGCCCTGGGCGCGGGGTCAGCCGCGTCGTGTCAGCCGCGCGGGGCGCGGGCCAGCTGGCGGGACTGGGCGACGAGCCGGTCCGCGCTGTCCCAGACCTCGGCGTCCTCCTCCAGGAAGCCGCCGGCGAGGTTACGGGTGGTGATGGAGACGCGCAACGGGCCGGGGGCCGGGCGGCAACGGATGTGGGTGGTGAGCTCGACGGTCGGGGTCCAGCCCTTCAGTCCCAGCTCGAAGGAGGTCGGCGGCAGCGCGTCGACGGTGAGGAGCAGGGAGAGCGCGTCGGGATCACGGCCGTCGGCGAGGCCGAACCAGCCGCGCATCTCGCCCCGTCCCGAGGGCGCGCCGATCGCCCAGCCGACGGTGGCCGGGTCGAGCTTGAGGGCGAGCCGCTCGGTGATGGCGTTGGACCCGGGGATCGGGGGCGCGGGGCCGTCGGAAGCGCCGAAGCAGTGATCGATGGGGGCGATGGCCGGGGGTGTGGCGGAGGTGCGGACGTCGTCGGGGAGCGCGTCGAGGTCTCCGTACGAGGCGAGGACCCGGATGCGCTCGACCTCGGTGCCGTCCTCGGCGTACTGGAAGAGGGAGGCCTGGCCGGTGGAGAGCGTGCGGCCGGTGCGGACCGTCTCGGTGCGGATCACGGCGGGACCGGGCACGGAGGGCGTGAGGTAGTGCGCCGAGATCGTGAACGGGTCCGGGTGCGGGAGGTGGTCCCCCAGGGCACGCCCGAGCAGGGCGAGGAGATAGCCGCCGTTGACGGCGTTGATGATCGTCCAGCCCGCGGAGAGTTCGGCGTCGTAGACACCGGGGGCGCGGAGGGTGACGGCGGTGTCGCGGTCGAACTCGCTCGTCCCCGCGGTCGTCTCGATGCTCGTGCTCATGGGAACGACCGTACCGCAGGTAAATACTAAGCGGTAGCTTTTTCGGGCTCCTCCTGCGCGGACGAGCGCCGGTTCCAGGCGCGCGGCGCGCGCCAGTGGTAACGCATCGCGAGGAGGCGGAGCACGAAGGCCGTCACGACGGCGGCGCCGCTGGTGTACGCGTTGAGGATGTCGAAGCGGATGCAGAGCGCGACCATCGCGGCGCCCACCATCGCGGGCACGGCGTAGAGGTCCCGGTCCCAGCGGAGGAGGGAGGGCACCTCGTTGGCGAGGACGTCGCGCAGGACACCGCCGCCGACGGCGGTCGCGAGCCCGAGCGCGGCGGAGGAGGTGAGGCCGAGGCCGTAGTCGTACGCCTTGGTGGTGCCCGTGACGCAGAAGAGGCCGAGGCCGGCGGCGTCGAAGACGTTGACGGCGGTCTGGGTGCGCTCCACCTGGGGGTGGAGGAAGAAGACGAGGACCGTGGCGACGAGCGGCATGAGGAAGTAGCCGAGATCGGTGAAGGCGGCGGGGGGTACGGCGCCGATGATCAGGTCGCGGAGGAGGCCGCCGCCGAGGGCGGTGACCTCGGCGAGGACGGCGATGCCGAAGACGTCGAAGTTCTTGCGCACGGCGAGGAGGGCGCCGGAGATGGCGAAGACGAAGATGCCGACGAGATCGAGGGCGTGTTGTACGGAGGGGCTGAACAGGTCGTGGAGCACCGCCCAATTGTGCCGGGTCCTCGCGGGGGCGGGGGCGTCGCGCTGTGGGCGAGGGGACTCCCCCACCCCACCCCGCCCCTCCCCGAAACCCTGACGGGACCGGGGGCGCGCGGCGGCTTCGCGCCACGGGCCGGGCGGGGCGGGCCGTAGTGCGTGCGGGCGCAGCCCCCGGGCTCACGCGCGGAGCGCGAGACCCCCGTGCCGTACGGGGAGCTCTACGCCGAACCCCCGGTCACGCGGCAGCTTCGCGCCGCAGGCCGGGCGCGGCGAACCGTCGCGTTCCCGGGGGCCGCGGCCCGGGCCGGGCGCGCCGAACCGTAACCCCACGAGCCGGCACCCCGCGCGCCGCGGGCCGGGCGAGGCGAACCGTCGCGTTCCCGGGGGCCGCGGCCCGGGCCGGGCGCGCCGAACCGTAACCCCACGAGCCGGCACCCCGCGCGCCGCGGGCCGCACGCGCCGAACCGTAACCCCACGAAGGCGGCACCCCGCGCGCCGCGCCGCACGCACCCACGAAGGCGGCACCCCGCGCGCCGCAGGTCGGGCGGGACGCCCCGGGGGCGCGTGCGCAGCGCGAGGCCCCCGTGCCGTGTGGCAGCGGGGGCCTCGCCTATGCGGGTGCTACGCCTTGGGCGTGTCGCCCTCGGGGGCCTCGGGGGTTTTCTCGGAGAGGGACTCCGGAGCGTCCCGCTTCGTGATGGACACCTCCACCGACTCCCGCGCCGACGGCACCGTCAGCCCCTCCGCGTTCTCCGGGTGGTGGCAGGCCACCCGCTGGCCCGGGCGGAGTTCCAGGAGCGGGGGCTCCTGCGTCTTGCAGACGTCCGTCGCCTTCCAGCAGCGGGTGTGGAAGCGGCAGCCCGACGGCGGCGAGATCGGCGAGGGGACGTCACCCTGCAGCAGGATCCGCTCGCTCTTCGCGCCCCGGCGCCGCGGGTCCGGCACCGGGACCGCCGACATCAGGGCCTTCGTGTACGGGTGCATCGGCGACTGGTACAGGGACGTGCGGTCCGCCAGCTCCACGATCTTGCCGAGGTACATCACCGCGATCCGGTCCGAGACGTGCCGGATGACCGACAGGTCATGGGCGATGATCACGTACGTGAGGCCCAGCTCCTCCTGGAGGTCGTCCAGGAGGTTCACCACCTGCGCCTGGATGGAGACGTCCAGCGCGGAGACCGGCTCGTCGGCCACGACCAGCTTCGGCTTCAGGGCGAGCGCCCGCGCGATGCCGATGCGCTGGCGCTGACCGCCGGAGAACTCGTGCGGGTAGCGGTTGTAGTGCTCCGGGTTCAGGCCGACCAGGCCCAGCAGGCGCTGGACCTCCTTCTTGACGCCGCCCTCGGGCTCCACGCCCTGGAGCTTGAACGGCGCGGAGATGATCGAGCCGACCGTGTGGCGCGGGTTCAGCGAGCCGTACGGGTCCTGGAAGATCATCTGGATGTCGCGGCGCAGCGGACGCATCTTCGCCACACCCAGGTGGGAGACGTCCACGCCCTCGAACTCGATGGTTCCGCCCGTCGGTTCGAGGAGCCGGGTGATCAGCCGGCCCATCGTCGACTTGCCGCAGCCGGACTCGCCGACGACACCGAGGGTCTCGCCCGGCAGCACCTCGAAGTCGATGCCGTCGACCGCCTTGACCGCTCCGACCTGGCGCTGCAGCAGACCCTTCTTGATCGGGAAGTGCTTCACCAGGCCGCTGACCTTGAGCAGAGGTTCCATGTTGTCGCTCACAGCTTCGGCGCAATCTCTTCGGTCCAGATCCGGGTCCGCTCCTCCGCCGACATGTGGCAGGCGGAGTAGTGACGGCCGGGGGCCTCACCGCTCGGCGCGAGCCGCAGCTCGGGGCGCTCGGTGCGCGTGATGCCGCCCTTGGGCACGTCCGCGTACGGGCAGCGCGGGTGGAACGCGCAGCCGCTCGGGATGTTGATGAGGCTGGGCGGCGAGCCCTTGACCGGGATGAGCCGGTCGGTCTGCTCCCGGTCGATCCGCGGCATCGAGCCCAGCAGGCCCCAGGTGTAGGGGTGCTGCGGCTCGTAGAAGACCGCCTCGGCCGGACCGCGCTCGATGCACCGCCCGCCGTACATCACGAGGATGTCGTCGGCGAGCTCGGCGACGACGCCGAGGTCGTGCGTGATCATGATGACGGCGGAGCCGAACTCCTTCTGCAGGTCCCGGATCAGGTCCAGGATCTGCGCCTGCACGGTCACGTCGAGCGCGGTGGTCGGCTCGTCCGCGATCAGCAGTTCGGGGTTGTTGACCAGCGACATCGCGATCATCGCGCGCTGGCGCATACCGCCCGAGAACTCGTGCGGGTAGGCGTCGAAGCGCTTGTCGGGCTCAGGGATGCCGACCCGGTCGAGCATCTCGACCGCGCGCCTGCGGGCGGCCTTCTTGTCGACGCTGTTGTGGGTGCGGTACGCCTCCACGATCTGCTTGCCGACCGTGTAGTACGGGTGCATCGCGGACAGCGGGTCCTGGAAGACCATCGCCATCTTCCGGCCGCGCAGGCGCCGTACGTCGTCGGCGTCCGCGCCGATCAGCTCCTCGCCGTCGAGCCAGATCTCACCCTCGATCACGGGGCGGTTGCGGCTGTGGCCGGTGCGGTGCAGGCCCATGATGGCGAGCGAGCTGACCGACTTGCCGGAGCCGGACTCGCCCACGATGCCGAGGGTCTTGCCGCGGGCCAGGTCGAAGGAGAGCCCGTCGACGGACTTGACCAGGCCGTCGTCGGTCGGGAAGTGGACCTTGAGGTCGCGCACCGAGAGGTACGCGTCGCTCGGCGGGCCGGCCTGGACGGGGACGCCGACCGGACCGGTGGTGGCGCCCGCAAGGCTGTCGTTGTTCAGCGGGGTCTCGGTCACGTCAGCCTCACGCGCGGGTCGACGACGGAGTACATGATGTCCACGATCAGGTTCGCCATGACGACGAAGAAGGCCGCGATGAGGGTGACGCCCATGATGACGGGCAGGTCACCGGCGCCGATGGCGCCGACCGCGGCGGTGCCGAGGCCCTGGAAGTTGAAGGTCGTCTCGGTGAGCACGGCGCCGCCCATGAGGGCGCCGAGGTCGAGACCGACGAGGGTGATGACCGGGGTCAGCGTCGAACGCAGGGCGTGCTTGCCGATGACCACGTTCTCCTTGAGCCCCTTCGCGCGGGCCGTGCGGATGTAGTCCTCACCGAGGACCTCCAGCATGGTGGCGCGCGTGATGCGGGCATATGTGGCGGCGAAGAGGAACGCCAGCGTCACCCAGGGGAGGATCATGCTGTTGAGCCACTCCCCCGGATCCTCCGCCAGGGGTTTGTAGTTGCTCTCGTCCAGCCACCCCAGTGAGTAGACGAAGACCGCGCCCGCCAGCATTCCGGTGAAGTAGATGGGCAGCGAGACGCCGGCCAGAGCCGTCACCATCGTCGCCCTGTCCCAGATCGTGCCTCTGCGCAAGGCCGAGATCACGCCCGTCAGGACACCACCGATCACCCAGAGGATCACCGCGCCACTGGCGAGGGAGAGCGTGACCGGGATGCGGTCGAGCAGGAGCTCCCACACCGGCTGCTCCGCCTTGAAGGAGTAGCCGAAGCACGGCGCGGGGCAGTGCGTCACCTCCGTGCCCTGGTTGTAGTCGCGGCCGGCGACTATGCCCTTGAGGAACAGTCCGTACTGCTCGGGGATGGACTTGTCGAAGCCCATCTTCACGCGGATGCCCGCAAGAGCGGTTTCGTTGGTCTCGCGGCCCGCGTACATGAGCGCCGGGTCGCTGCCGGTTATTTTCGGCACCGCGAAGAAGATGCCGAAGGTGACCGCGGAGACCACCAGCAGCGTTGCGACGACGTTGAAAAGCCGCCGGATGAGGTAGACGAGCACTGCAGTCGGCCGCTCGGGGCGGGCGGCTGCCGCCCCTTGTGGGGACGACAGCCGCCGCCTGCGGCCTTCACCTGCCCTTCGAACTAGCGCATGTGGGGTGAAGGCACATGTCCTGCTGTTACTTGACTACGTGACTACTTGACGACGCCCACGGTGGCGAGGTCGATCTTGCCCAGCGAGTCGTTGAAGTAGACGTTCGTCAGGCGGGGGTTGTGGTAGACGAGCGCCTTGTCGAAGTTGATCGGCAGGTAGAGCGCCTTCTCCATGATCTTCTTGTTGATCTCGGTGTAGAACGGCGCGGCCTCGGCCGGCGTCGGGGCGTCGGCGGCCTTGTCGAACAGGCCGTTCACCTCGGGGTCGTTCAGCATCGAGTAGTTGTTGTTGCCGTTCGGCAGGATGAACGAGCCGTCCACCAGCGGCTGCAGGAAGCCGGCGCCGGAGTTGTAGTCGGCACCCCAGCCCATGACGATGATGCCGTAGCCCTTCTTCTTCACGTTCTCGGGCGAACCGATCGTGGAGGAGGAGAGCTTGCCGTCGTACTGGTCGATCGAGGCCTCGATGCCCACGGTCTTCAGCGCGGCCTGCAGGGACTCGGCGGTCTTGACCTCGGCCTTGCGGTTGTTGCGGACCGCGATCGTGGTCTTGAAGCCGTTCGGCTTGCCACAGGCGGCGAGGGCGGCCTTGGCCTTGTCGACCTGCGGCTTGCCGCCGGTCAGGCCGTACGGGTCGTACGCCTTGTCGGAGCCGGGGATGCCGGGCGGCAGCATGTTGGCGCCGAGGTCACCGGAGGTCGGGCCGCCACGGGCGGTCTGCAGGGACTTCGGGTCGGCCGCGTAGATGACGGCCTTGCGGCACTCGACGTTGTCGAACGGCGCCACCGTCTGCGGGAAGACCATGTAGCGGATGTAGCCCGTGAACGGGTTGTCCGCGTTGGCCTTCAGCTTCGGGTTCTGCAGGATCTTGATCTTCGCGGCGTCCTGGACACCCGTGCCGTCGACCGCGAGGTCGATGTCACCCGACAGCAGACGCTGGTCCATGTCTTCGGCGTTGGTGGTCACCGTGAAGGAGACCTTGTCCGGCAGACCCTTGCGGATCGTGTCGGTCTTCGGGTCCCAGTGCGGGTTGCGCTCGAAGGTCGCGCCCTTGCCGGCGGTGAAGCTGGTGACCTTGTACGGGCCGGTGGCCAGCGGCTTGTTGGTGTACTTGGCGCCCGTGTCCTTGGCCATCGGGACCGGCGAGGAGGACGGCATCGCCAGCAGGTAGGAGAAGTCCGAGTTCGGCTTCGCCAGGTTGAAGACGATGGTCTTGTCGTCGGGGGTCTGGACCGACTTCAGGCCGAGCTTGTCGGCGGCCTTGTCCTTGTACGGGCCGGGGTACTTCTGGCCCTGGTCGAGGATGTCGATCAGGTACGTCGGACCGCCGGACAGCACGTCCTGCGCGAAGACGCGCTCGATGCCGTACTTGATGTCCTTGGAGGTGACGGGCGTGCCGTCCTCGAACTTGACGCCGTCCTTCAGCTTCAGCGTGTACGTCTTGCCGCCGTTGCTGAGGACCGGCAGGGCCTCGGCGAGGTCCGGGACCAGCTTGGTGCCCGCCTCGCCCGGCTTGCTGTCGTACGCGAGCAGCTGACGGATGTACAGGCGCTGCATGTTCCAGACGAAGCCGTAGTAGGCGCGCGCCGGGTCCAGGTAGTCGACGTCCTGGGGCGACCAGAGCTTGAGCTCGCCGCCCTTCTTGTCGGAGACGTTGACGACGCCCTTGGTCGCCGCGTTAAAGCCTGCTCCGGCGGCACCGTTGCCCTTGCCGCTGTCGTCGCTGCCGCCTCCGCCGCACGCCGCGGTCAGGGAGAGAGCGGCGACCAGCGCGGTCAGCGCTGCTGCCTTCTTTCTGCGGATCACTGTGTTCCAACCTCCCAGGAATGGATTCAGGTGAATCAGGTGAATCGGTTCAGCTGCCCTTGGGGTCGAGTGCGTCACGCAGCCCGTCCCCGAAGAGGTTGAACGCCAGGACGGTGATGAAGATCGCGAGACCGGGGACCACCATGAACGTCGGGTCCGCCTGGTAGATCGGGACGGCGTCGGAGAGCATCTTTCCCCAGGACGCGGTGGGCGGCTTGACGCCGGCGCCCAGGAAGCTGAGGGCCGCCTCGGTCAGGATGTTGGTCGGGATGATCAGCGTCGTGTAGACGAGGATCGGGGCGACCAGGTTGGGCAGGAGCTCCTTGCGCAGGATGTAGCCGCGGCCGGCGCCCAGGGACCGGGCGGCCTCCACGTACTCCCGCTCGCGCAGCGACATCGTCTGGCCGCGGACGATGCGGCCGATGTACGGCCAGCCGAAGAAGCCGATGACGACGATCAGGACGCCCATGCGGACGCCGGTACCGGTGAGACCCCAGAGCGAGTTGGGGACCACGGAGACCAGCGCGATGGTGAAGAGCAGCTGCGGGAAGGCGAGCAGCAGGTCCATCACCCGGCTGATGATCGCGTCGACCCAGCCGCCGAAGAAGCCGGCGACGGCGCCCAGGACGCTGCCGATGACGACGGAGACGAAGGCGGCCAGGAAGGCGACGAGGAGCGAGATGCGCGCGCCGTAGACGATGCGGCTGAAGACATCGCGTCCGTTGGTCGGCTCCACGCCCAGCAGGAAGTCCGAACTCATGCCGCCGAAGGCACCCTTGGGGATGCCCAGGTCGGGGTCGAGCATGTCCTCGTGGAACTCGTTCGGCGGGTGGCCGAAGACGCTGACGATCTGCGGCGCGAAGATCGCGACGAGGATGAGGAAGAGCACGAGGAACGCGCCCGTCAGTGCGACCTTGTCGCGCTTGAGGCGCGTCCATGCGATACGGCCGGGGGAACGGCCCTCGATGGCCTTGGCAGGGACTTTGGCGGCGACAGCAGCGATCTCGTCCGCGGCTGTGTCGTGCAGTGGTGCCGTCATCGTGGTGGGGACCCCTCTCGGCCGACGGTGGCCGGCCCATGCCCGCCGCTGTAGCGGCTTGTCTCACATCGGTGTCGCTGATGGTGCGAAGAGCGTCTGAAGTGTGCGTGAAGAGCCCGTGGTCGCGGGCCGTCCGGCTCTCGGTTGGGGGGAGTCTTCATCGGGCTCACGATCACCCGCCAGACCTGCCGGGGATGTGATGCGCAACCGTGATGTGGCCCGAAGCCTTCCGTTATCCGGACCGGGAGATCTGCTGAGCGAAGCAACACCGTCCGTTCGGTACGGAACGGACATCACGGCCAACCCGGCGTTCGCGACCGCTTTTTGGGCGGATTCGCCGGGGACGACGAAGGCCGCGCCGAGGGTTCTCGGCGCGGCCCTTTTGGACAGACGTCTCGCGATGCGGACGCGCTGTCAGATCTCGGCCCGGTCTCGTCGGCGGGTGTCAGCGATAGACCGGGACGTGCGCGTCGCGGTCGTAGAACGGGCGGGCGTTGGCGCGCAGCCACATCGCCACCGGGTCGTACTCGTCGGACATCGCGACCGTCGACACGGGCAGCCCGTCGGGGACCGCGGAGAGGGACTGACGCATCATGGCCCGCACCGCCTCGACCGAGGCGGCGGAGGTGTCGTACAGCTCGAGACCGATGGCGAGGTACGGGGATCCCAGCGCGGGTTGCACCCAGGTGCGGCGCAACGCCCGTACGGCCGGGGTCCGATGGGCGTTCTGGGTCAGCAGCGCGTAGAACTGCGGGATCTCCAGGGCGGGTTCGGACAGCCGCAGGGGCCCGGCGGGCATCCGGTCGAGACCGGTGGCGATCCGTCGGAGATCGGCCCAGGGGATGCCGACGCCGCCGCCCGGGTCGTGCGGGTTCAGCCAGATGCCCCAGCGTTCGGGGTAGAGCGTGCGGGCGATGTCGCCGCCGGTGACCACCTCGTGGGCACGGTTCCAGCCGGAGGCGGAGAGCTCCTGGGCGGAGGTGACGCAGGGGGCGTACCCGAAGCCGTCGACCTCCATGTTCCCGTACTGGGCGTCCGGCGAGCCGGGTGCGCCCTGCCAGAGCAGCATCCACACCGTGCCGTCGGCGAGGGCGTGCAGCAGCTGTTCGTACGCGTCGTAGCGTCCGGGTGCCACCTGCCGCAGCATGTGCTCGACCTGTCCGGCCGCAGCGGTGCCTGACGCGCTCACCCTTGGTCCCGCCCCTCTTCCGTCCACCGATCCAGCTTCATCACGCGGAGGCCCGTTGATAGAAGGGGCGCACCTGCTCCAGCATCCAGTCGCCGACCGGGTCCTGCGCAACGTCCAGCAGGATGAGATTGACCGGCCAGGCCACCTCGACCCGGCCCAGTGCGCGGCCGAGCGCGTCGAGCGGCGCGTTGCGGTCGACACCGTCCCAGGCGGCGAGCTGGACGCCGACGAAGAGCGCGGGTTCCGTGCCCTCGACGCTGGCCAGGACGCGGCGCGCGCTGACGACGACTCCGGTGGCCTCGAACTCGGCGGACGCGGCGGCGAGGAAGTCGACGGGGTCGTCCTGCCAGTCGGGCTCGAACAGCCGGACCCGGCCGCCGCTCGCGGGGCCGTCCAGCGGAGTGCGGCCGACCCGGCACAGCTCGGCGACGGCGGGCGGGGGCAGCGGGGCGCCGACCGTGCCGCCGGGGTTCACGGCGATGCCGAGCTGCGGGGGCAGACCGCGGGCGAAGTCGCGGGCGGGGGCGACGGTGAAGGACATATGGGCGCCGACACAGGCCAGGAACTGCTGCTCGGAGCTGAAGACGGGGACGTAGGGCAGGCCGTCGATCTCCAGCGTGGGGAGGTCGAGGTCCCGGCTCTCGGGGCTGCCGCCGTTGGGCAGGGGCACCCAGACGGAGCTCCGTCCGAGCACCTCGACGAGCCGGCCCCCGGCGGCGGGGTTGCCGAGCGAGGCGGCCAGCACCTCTTCGAGCTCATTGCCCGGCCATGTGACGTCCACGGTTCTCGGTTCCCCTTCTCACGCGCCCTGGTCGCGTCCTGCACGCCCTGGTCACGGCGCCCTCGGGGCAGAACCCTAACGCCGCCCCGGTGCCATCGTGGCCAAAAGCCTACGGAGCATGCCGGTCCGCATCAGCGTCCGGCGGCACGCGGACGCGTTCCGGTCACCGCTCGGCGTCACTTCGCGTCACTTCGCGTCACACGGGGTCACTCTGGGTCGCCTCGCGTCCCACGGGGTCACTCCGGTCACTCGGGATCACTCGGGGTCACTCCGGTCGCTCGGGTCACTCCAGGTTCACTCCGGTGCACGGAATCCGATCGTCCGCAGGGCGCCGGCCGCCTCCCGGTCGAGCAGGGTCGCCGAGGCACAGCCGCGCGGCAGGCGGCCGGACTCGACGGAGCGCAGCAACCGGCCGACCGCCCGACGGTGCCGGGCGAAGGCGTAGCCGGACACCCCGCGGCCGCGCTCGCGCTGGCCCTCGCGGGCGGCGTCCGGGGATACGTCGAGCAGGATCAGGTGCAGGGCGCCGCCCCGGCGGCGGGCCTCGCGGGCGAGCCAGTTGCGGACCCAGGACTGGGTGCCGCAGTCGTGGACGACCACGCTCCGGCCGGAGCGCAGCGCCCGGCGCAGCCCGGCGTAGTGGGCGATGCGGGCCAGCGGACGGTAGACGGCGTACGGCAGGAAGCGGGGCAGACGTGCTTCCCAGCGCTCGCGGGCGTCCTGCGAATCGATGCCCAGACCCGCGGCCGCGCGCCGCATGAGCGTGGACTTGCCGCTGCCGGGCAGCCCGGAGACGACGACGAGGTCACCGGCGGCGAAGGAGAGCGCGCGAGGGCCGCGGCCGCCGCGCTCGCGCAGATCACGCAGCAGGGGGGTCGCGGAGCGGCGCTTCCTGGTCCTGGCCCGAGCGCGCTGGGCCGCTATGCCCGTGCCCGTGGCGTAGGCGCCGGTGTGCTGGAACGTCATCGCTTCTCCCCCAGTCGGGTTCCGAGGACCCCTTGCCCATGAAGTGTAAAGAAGCGGTAATAAGGCACAAGCGATTTGCCGATCAGACCCGCCATGCAATGATGTGCGCGCCAAGCGCACACAACCTCATACCGGCCGCTCGAATCCGCGCGGGAGAGTCCCGGGACCACCACGGTGGGCCCCGGGCGCCGAAGGAGCAAGACCCTCCCTTGAATCTCTCAGGCCCCGTACCGCGTGGATGAGGCAGATCTGAAAAGTGAACCGCCCCGGCGTGCCCGGCGCGGCTCCACCCAAGGTGCAAGCCGATCTCTCGGTGACGAGATGCTCTCGGTGAACCTCTCAGGTTCCATGACAGATGGGGAGGATCGTCCTCGTCCGTCATGATTTTTCTGCCCTGGGACCCGGGAGCCACACCCATGAGCACTGCCCCCCGTCTGACTGCCCTCGATGCGCTGCATCGCTCCCTGGGCGCGACCATGACCGACTTCGCCGGCTGGGACATGCCGCTGCGCTACGGCAGCGAGCGCGACGAGCACACCGCCGTCCGCACCAAGGCGGGCCTCTTCGACCTCTCCCACATGGGCGAGATCACGGTCACCGGTCCGCAGGCCGTCGAGCTCCTCGACTTCGCCCTTGTCGGCAACATCTCCACGGTGGGCCTCGGCCGCGCGCGCTACACGATGATCTGCCAGGAGGACGGCGGCATCCTCGACGACCTGATCGTGTACCGGCTCGGTGACATCGAGTACATGGTGGTCGCCAACGCCTCCAACGCGCAGATCGTCCTCGACGCGCTGACCGAGCGCGCGGCCGGCTTCGACGCCGAGGTACGCGACGACCGTGACGCGTACGCCCTGATCGCCGTCCAGGGCCCGGAGTCCCCCGGCATCCTGAAGTCGCTCACCGACGCCGATCTGGACGGGCTGAAGTACTACGCCGGCCTGCCCGGCACGGTCGCGGGGGTCCCCGCGCTGATCGCCCGTACCGGCTACACCGGTGAGGACGGCTTCGAGCTCTTCCTGAAGCCCGAGCACGCCGAGGGCGTCTGGACGGCGCTGACCGAGGCGGGCGCGCCGGTCGGCCTGATCCCGTGCGGCCTGTCCTGCCGTGACACGCTCCGCCTGGAGGCGGGCATGCCGCTGTACGGCCACGAGCTGACCACCTCCCTCACCCCGTTCGACGCGGGCCTCGGCCGGGTCGTGAAGTTCGAGAAGACGACGAACGACGGCGACTTCGTCGGCCGCAAGGCCCTGGAGGCCGCCGCCGAGCGCGCCGCCTCGAACCCGCCGCGCAAGCTCGTCGGCCTGATCGCCGAGGGCCGCCGGGTCCCGCGCGCCGGCATGGCGGTCGTCGCGGACGGCCAGGTCATCGGCGAGGTCACCTCCGGCGCCCCGTCCCCGACCCTCGGAAAGCCGATCGCCATGGCGTACGTGGACGCGGCGCACGCCGAGCCCGGCACGCAGGGTGTAGGTGTGGACATCCGCGGCACCCACGAGCCGTACGAGGTCGTGGCGCTGCCCTTCTACAAGCGCCAGAAGTGACGCGTCTCACGCCGCCTCACGTCTCGCCCCGCCTTTCGTCTCACCCCTCGTCTCATCCCGTAAGACCCGCGTACACCAGCACTCCCCCGATCCAGGAGAATCACGCCATGAGCAACCCCCAGCAGCTTCGCTACAGCAAGGAGCACGAGTGGCTGTCGGACGTCGTCGACGGCGTCGCGACGGTCGGCATCACGGAGCACGCGGCGAACGCCCTCGGCGACGTCGTGTTCGTGCAGCTCCCGGAGGTCGGTGACACGGTGACCGCGGGCGAGTCCTGTGGCGAGCTGGAGTCCACCAAGTCCGTCAGCGATCTGTACGCGCCGGTGACCGGCGAGATCGTCGCCGCCAACCAGGACGTCGTGGACGACCCCTCCCTGGTGAACACCGCACCGTTCGAGGGTGGCTGGCTGTTCAAGGTGCGCCTCGAGGGCGAGCCGGAGGACCTGCTCACCGCCGACGAGTACACCGCATTCACCGCCGGCTAACCGAGACCCCCTAGGGATCGATTCATGTCGCTTCTGAACACCCCTCTCCACGAGCTGGACCCCGACGTCGCCGCCGCTGTCGACGCCGAGCTCCACCGCCAGCAGTCCACCCTCGAGATGATCGCCTCGGAGAACTTCGCTCCGGTCGCGGTCATGGAGGCCCAGGGCTCGGTCCTCACCAACAAGTACGCCGAGGGCTACCCGGGCCGCCGCTACTACGGCGGCTGCGAGCACGTCGACGTGGCCGAGCAGATCGCCATCGACCGGATCAAGGACCTGTTCGGCGCCGAGTACGCCAACGTCCAGCCGCACTCCGGCGCCTCCGCGAACCAGGCCGCGCTGTTCGCGATCGCCCAGCCCGGCGACACGATCCTCGGTCTGGACCTGGCCCACGGCGGCCACCTGACCCACGGCATGCGCCTGAACTTCTCGGGCAAGCAGTTCAACGTGGTCGCGTACCACGTCGACGACGCCGGTCTGGTCGACATGGCCGAGGTCGAGCGCCTCGCCAAGGAGCACCGCCCCAAGGTGATCATCGCGGGCTGGTCCGCCTACCCGCGTCAGCTGGACTTCGCCGAGTTCCGCCGGATCGCCGACGAGGTCGAGGCCAAGCTGTGGGTCGACATGGCCCACTTCGCCGGGCTCGTCGCGGCCGGTCTGCACCCGAACCCGGTCGAGTACGCGGACGTGGTGACCTCCACCACGCACAAGACCCTCGGCGGCCCGCGCGGCGGCATCATCCTCGCCAAGAAGGAGTTCGCGAAGAAGCTGAACTCCTCGGTCTTCCCCGGTTTCCAGGGCGGCCCGCTGGAGCACGTGATCGCGGCCAAGGCCGTCTCCTTCAAGATCGCGGCCTCGGAGGAGTTCAAGGAGCGCCAGCAGCGCACCCTGGACGGCGCCCGCATCCTCGCCGAGCGCCTGGTCCAGGACGACGTCACCGCGCACGGTGTCTCGGTCCTGTCCGGCGGCACGGACGTGCACCTGGTCCTCGTCGACCTGCGCAACTCCGAGCTGGACGGCCAGCAGGCCGAGGACCGTCTCCACGAGGTCGGCATCACGGTCAACCGGAACGCGATCCCGAACGACCCGCGTCCGCCGATGGTCACCTCGGGTCTGCGCATCGGCACGCCGGCGCTCGCGACCCGCGGTTTCACCACCGAGGACTTCGCCGAGGTCGCCGACGTCATCGCGGAGACCCTGAAGCCCGGCTTCGACGCGGAGGCCCTGAAGGCACGCGTGACCGCGCTGGCCGACAAGCACCCGCTGTACCCCGGCCTGAAGTAATTTCGTACGCTTTAGTTCCGGTTTAGTTCGTACGAAGCTCCGGGGCACCGCGCACACTGGACAGTGAGCGCGGTGCCCCACCCCGTGTTCCAGCGCTTTTCTGCTCCACCCCGGCAGACAACGGCGTCTACCACCCCCCACAAGGAGTCTCCCGTGGCCATCTCGGTCTTCGACCTGTTCTCGATCGGTATCGGTCCGTCGAGCTCCCACACGGTGGGCCCCATGCGGGCGGCCCGGATGTTCGCCCGCCGGCTGAAGAACGAGGGCCTGCTGGCCCACACCGCCTCGATACGGGCCGAGCTGTACGGCTCGCTCGGCGCGACGGGGCACGGCCATGGCACCCCGAAGGCCGTCCTCCTCGGCCTTGAGGGCAACTCTCCGCGCACGGTCGACGTCGAGACGGCGGACGAGGAGTTCGAGCGGATCAAGGCGAGCGGCCGGATCAACCTGGTCGGCGCGCACGAGATCCCCTTCGACTTCGACGAGGACCTGATCCTGCACCGCCGCAAGGCGCTCCCGTACCACGCCAACGGCATGACGATCTTCGCGTACGACGCCGAGGGCGGCCTCGTCCTGGAGAAGACGTACTACTCGGTGGGCGGCGGTTTCGTCGTCGACGAGGACGCCGTCCAGGGCGAGAACCCGATCGTCCCGGACGACACGGTCCTGAAGTACCCCTTCCGTACCGGTGACGAGCTGCTGCGTCTGGCGAAGGAGACCGGCCTGTCGATCTCCGCGATGATGCTGGAGAACGAGAAGGCCTGGCGCACCGAGGAGGAGATCCGCGAGGGCCTCCTGGAGATCTGGCGGGTCATGCAGACCTGCGTCGCGCGCGGCATGTCCCGCGAGGGCATCCTGCCGGGCGGTCTGAAGGTCCGCCGCCGCGCCGCGAACACCGCGCGCAAGCTGCGCTCCGAGGGCGACCCGCAGGCGCTCGCGATGGAGTGGATCACCCTCTACGCGATGGCCGTGAACGAGGAGAACGCGGCGGGCGGCCGGGTGGTCACCGCCCCGACGAACGGCGCGGCCGGCATCATCCCGGCGGTGCTGCACTACTACATGAACTTCGTGCCCGGCGCGGACGAGGACGGCGTGGTCCGCTTCATGCTGGCGGCCGGCGCGGTCGGCATGCTCTTCAAGGAGAACGCCTCCATCTCCGGCGCCGAGGTCGGCTGCCAGGGCGAGGTCGGCTCGGCCTGCTCGATGGCGGCCGGCGCCCTCGCGGAGGTCCTGGGCGGCACCCCGGAGCAGGTCGAGAACGCGGCCGAGATCGGCATGGAGCACAACCTGGGCCTGACCTGCGACCCGGTCGGCGGCCTGGTGCAGATCCCGTGCATCGAGCGCAACGGCATGGCGGCGGTCAAGGCGGTCACGGCGGCGAAGATGGCGATGCGCGGCGACGGCAGCCACCTCGTCTCCCTCGACAAGGTCATCAAGACCATGAAGGAGACCGGCGCGGACATGTCGGTCAAGTACAAGGAGACCGCGCGCGGCGGGCTCGCGGTGAACATCATCGAGTGCTGAGGTGAGGTCGTACCCCGTGGTGCGGCTGAGGTCTGAGCGACGCCACTCCCCAGGCCGCCCCGCTGGGGAGTTTCGAGGCCGTTCGGGAAGTTCCCGGGGAGGTTCTGGCCGCGCAAGCCAGAAAGCCCGTGAAAGACCTCGAAAGAGGCAACGCCGCCGGTCAGCGCCACACGATGAGTCGACAGCTCAGCTCAGAGCCCCGGACTCGGGGCCTGCACGACGTAGGTACCGAGATCATCGGCCTCGACGATGCCCGGAAGCGAGCCGCCCTCACGCAAGGGCGTGACATGGCGGGTCGCTGTGACTTCGGTGAGCATCTCGCCAGGCCAACCGCTCGGTCCAGGTCAGGAGGATTCGGCAAGAAGGCGGTTGACCAGAGTGGTGAGCTGGGCCGGGGTCTTGGCCCGGGCGAACTCGTCATCCTCGATGGCCACCCCGAACACGCGCTCCAGCCTGCTCAGCGTCTCCAGCAGAGCCAGGGAGTCGTAGCCCAGGACGGCGAATTCGAGGTCCTCGGGACGGTCGGTGGCCTCGACCGGGTCGCCCTCGCCGGCGCAGTCCCGGATGATCTCCATGAGCCCGTCGGTCGTCAGCTGCTTCATGATCGCCTGTTCTCCTGTCACTTGTGGGAGGCGGCCCGGCCGGACCGGCGCGGGCCCGTCACGACGAGGGCCGAGTTGAATCCGCCCTGGCCTCGGGCGAGGATCAGCGCCGTGGCGAGCGGAGCCCGGCGCGCCGTCGTCACCAGGTCGAGGGTGTACGCGGGCAGCGGTCGCGCGACGTTGACGGTCGGGGGGATGACGCCCTCGCGCAGCGCCAGCAGGGCCGTGGCCACGTCGAGTGCGGGGCCGCCGGCGCTGAGGCGGCCGGTCATGGTCTTGGGCGCGGTCACCGGGACCCCGTGGGGGCCGAAGAGCTCGCGCAGCGCGTCGGCCTCGATGGCGTCCTCCTCCGGGGTGCCCGCCGCGTCGGCGAAGACGACGTCGACCTCCTCGGGGCGGAGCTCCGCGTCGTCGAGGGCGGCCCGCGCCGCCCGCACCAGGTTCGAGGGGCGTCCCGAACCGGGCGGCGGGTCGAAGGTGGCCGCGTAGCCCGTCAGCCGCCCGTAGTGGCGGCCGGCCCCGCGGTCCCGGGCGGACTCCTCGTCCTCCAGGACGAACAGGGCGCCGCCCTGCCCCGGCACGTACCCGCCCGCGTCGGCGGCGAAGGGACGGTAGGCACGGGTGGGATCGGACTCCTCGCTCATCCTGTCGGTGCTGACGTGGGCCACCCAGCCCCAGGGGCAGGGTGATCCGTCCACGGCCCCGGCGAGGACCATCGGCTGTCCCCGGCGGAGCTGGCGGCGGGCCTGCCCGAGGGCGTCGAGTCCGCCGGCCTGTTCGGTGACCAGGGCGCCCGCCGGGCCGCGCAGCCCGTGCCGGATGGAGATCTGGCCGGTGTTGACGGCGTAGAACCAGGCGAAGGACTGGTAGGCGCTGACGTGTTCGGGGCCGCTGCCCCAGAGCTTCTGCAGCTCCCGGTGGCCGAATTCGAAGCCGCCCGCCGAGGCCGCGGTGACGACTCCCGCTCCGAACTCCGGCAGCCGGGCGGGGTCGACCTCGGCGTCGGCCAGGGCCCAGTCGGAGGCGACCAGGGCCATCCGGGTCATGTCGTCGGTCTGGGGCAGGAGGCGGCTGGGCAGATGGTCCTCCGGGACGAAGCCCGCCACCTCGCCGGCCAGTCGGCTGGGGTAGCGCTCGGCGTCGAAGCGTGTGACGGGGCCGATCGCCGAGGCGCCGCGCAGGGTGTTGGTCCAGTGCTCGGCGTGGCCCAGGCCGGTCGGGGCCAGCACCCCCATCCCGGTGACGACCGTGTCCGCGCTCACGCGGCCGACCGTCCGCGCGCGTCGGGCCCGGACAGCACCATGGCGCTCTGGAAGCCGCCGAATCCGCTGCCGACCGTGAGGACGTTCTCCACCGGCAGGGGACGGGCTTCCAGGGGTACGTAGTCGAGGTCGCACTCCGGGTCGGGCTCGCGCAGGTTGGCCGTCGGCGGGACCACGTCGTGGCGGATCGCGAGGGCGCAGGCGGCGATCTCCAGGGAGCCGATGGCACCCAGGGAGTGGCCGATCATCGACTTGATGCTGCTGACCGGGGTCCGGCGGGCGTGCTCGCCGAGGCTGCGCTTGAAGGCCGCGGTCTCGTGGCGGTCGTTCTGCTTGGTGCCCGAGCCGTGGGCGTTGACGTAGTCGATCGCGGACGGTTCCGTACGGGCCTCGGTGAGCGCGACCCGGATCGCCTCCGCCATCTCCAGCCCGTCGGGCCGCAGACCGGTCATGTGGAAGGCGTTGCTGCGGCTGGCGAATCCGGTGATCTCGGCGTACACCTCGGCACCCCGGCGGAGGGCGTGCTCCCTTTCCTCCAGGACGAAGACCGCGGCCCCCTCGCCGAGGACGAAGCCCCGGCGGGTGCGGTCGAAGGGCCGGGAGGCCTCGGCCGGGCGGTCGTTGTCGGGGCTCGTGGCCTTGATGGCGTCGAAACAGGCCACGGTGATGGGCGAGATGGGCGCCTCGGTGGCGCCGGCCACCATCACGTCGGCCGCCCCCTCCACGATCAGATCGGCGGCCCGGCCCACCGCGTCCAGGCCGGAGGTGCACCCCGTGGAGACGAGCGAGACGGGTCCTTCCGCCGCGATGCGGTCGTGGGCGACCTCGGCGGCGATGGAGCTGGGTACGAAGTAGTCGAAGAGGTGCGGTACGGCGTAGGTGTGGTCGACCAGCCAGTTGCCGCCGCTGTCGCTGACGACCGCGTACTCGTTCTCGAGACTCGTGGTGCAGCCGACGGCACTGCCGATGACCACTCCGATCCGGGAGCCGTCCAGGGCCTCGCGGTCGATCCCGCTGTCCTCGATGCTTTCCCGTGCGGCGACGACCGCGAATTGCGCGGCGCGGTCCATACGGCGAATCTGCCGGGGTGTGAGCCCTTCCGCCGAGGGGTCGAAATCACATTCCGCGGCTATTCGGGAACGGTAGGCGGTGGCGTCGAACGCGGTGATGGTGCGGGTGGCGGTGCGGCCGGACGTCAGAAGGTCCCAGAACGGCTTCACCCCGATGGCACCCGGGGCCACGATCCCTATTCCCGTGATGACCGCACGGCGATTCATTGCCGTTTTCATCCGCCTCCCCCTCCACCGGAGCCTTTGGCCCCGCACATGACGGAGCACGGCCCCGTGTCGGCTTCAACAGAAATGTCCACGGAGCGAGGGTGCGCGGAATGCCTCGCATTCAGCTCAATGGCGCGTGGAGGGGTGCGGAGAGCCTTGACACGGGCGCCGGAAGGGTGTCGGACGGGCCGGGCGAGGGGGCCGGTGCGACGCGCCTCCGTTCGAATCCCGCTGGAGGAACGCTCGAACCGAGGACTCGGCCGGCCTCGGCCACCCCTCCGACCGGGCACTCTGCCCCGGCTCCGGCGTGCGACGGGACGTACCTCGACCAGCCCGCGAGCACCTTGGGTGGGGCAACGACGCGCGGCGCGTGGCGGGAAGAGGTACCCGGGCGCATCGGCCTCCGGCATACGCCCCGGGCCTCGACACGCCAGTTGGAAGGGTGAATACCAGTCGAACGCGCGATCGATGGGGGGGTCGAGTATCCGCCACTCGGAGACGAACACGGCTTTCGGGAACTTTTCCCAGAGGCCGCGAGTCCGGGTTTCGCAAAATGGACATTCCGGCCGGGATATCGGTGATGCTCCCGGGCCCCGGGCGCCCACAGGAGGACATTGACCAGTCGATTTCAAGGATCTACCGTGAAGTCGAGGTGATCACAGCCGACGGCGAAGTGCGCGCACTACCGCACGCGGAGCACGGCACCGTTGCGGGAGGCGATGCGAAAGAGACAGCAGGAGCGCGATTACCGCGCGCCTCCCACCCACATTGACGCGATTAAGAGCCCCTTCCCTTCATCCCCATCCCATCCCCACGCCGGCGCGCCCCAGACCGAAGCACCGCGGGCAGACGTGAGAGCACGACAGGCTACGCAGGAATTACTGAAACGGGAGGAAACATCTTGGAGTTCCGGCTTTTGGGTCCCGTCGAAATTCTCTGGCAGGGTCGCAACATCATGCCGACCGCGCCCAAGCCGCGCCAGGTCATCTCGCTGCTCATGCTGCGGCACAACACCGTGGTGCAGGCCTCGGAGCTGATCGACGAGTTATGGCCCGAACTCCCGCCCCCGAGCGCGGTGACCACCCTGCAGACATACATCTACAAGTTCCGCAAACTCCTGCTGAAGCAGGGGCTCGGAAGCCTGCTCCAGACCCAGCCGGGTGGGTACAGCCTGACCATCCCGGCGTCGAGCCTGGACGTCAGCAAGTTCGAGGAGCAGGCCGAGGAAGGGCAGAAGCTTCTCCAACAGGGCGACTCCGCCGGCGCGTCGGAGAGCTTCGGTCGCGCCCTGGCCCTCTGGCGCGGGCCCGCGCTCGCCGACGTAGAGACCGGGGGACGGCTCTTCTCGTACGTGACCCGCCTGGAGGAGCTGCGCTTCCGCATCCTCGAACTGCGGATCGAGGTCGACCTGGAGACCGGCCGGCACCGCGAACTCATCAGCGAGCTCAAGTCGTTGGTACTGACTCACCCGCTCCACGAGCACCTGCACGGGCTGCTGATGCTGGCCCTGCACCGGTCCGGCCGTCGGCACGAGGCGCTGGAGGTGTACCAGAGCCTGCGCCAGAAGATGATCGACGAGCTGGGCCTGGAACCGGGCAAGGAACTCGCGCGCCTGCAGCACACCCTGCTCTCCGACTCCCCCGCCGAACCCCTGGAGCCCCCGCGGCGGCCACGGCCCGAACCCGCCCCGTCCCACGCCCCTTCCCGCGCCCCTGCCCACGCGCCTTCGCCCGTCCCGGACATGGCCCCGGACCCGGCCCCGGCCCCGGCGGTCGGCTCCCCGCCGCCGCCCCCGGTTCCGGTCCCCGTACCCGAGCCCATGCCCTCCCTCACCTTCGGGCCCGGCCCGCTGGCCCCCCACCGGGCCCCGCCCGTTCCCGGCGCCGCCGACGGCCCCGAACTCCGGGAGTCGATCGGGACGCCGGCCCAGCTGCCCGCCGGACTCGCGGGACTGGTCGGCCGGCACGACGTACTGAAGGAGCTGGAGGCGGCGCTGCGCGACCCCGACGGACCGGGCGCCGACGGCACGGCGGCGCGCATCGGCGTGGTGACCGGACCTCCGGGGGTCGGCAAGAGCGCGGTGGCCGTCCATCTGGCGCACATGCTCCGCCCGCGCTTCACCGACGGCCAGCTCTACGCGGACCTGCGCGGTTCCTGTCCCGATCCGCGCGACCCCGCCGAGGTGCTCCGCGGCTTCCTGCGGGCCCTGGAGGTTCCGACCTCGCGGATGCCGGAGAGTCTGGAGGAGTGCGGGGCGCTGTTCCGGTCCCGTACGGCAGGCCGCCGCGTGCTGGTCCTGCTGGACGACGTGGCGAACTCGGCCCAGATTCGGCACCTGCTGCCCGCCGATCCCCGCTGCGCGCTGCTGGTCACCGGCCGCCGGAGGATGACCGCGCTGGTCGAGGCCGAGCGCGTCGAACTGTGCCCGCCGCCCCTGGAGGAGGCCCTGGAGATCCTCGCGGTCCTCGCGGGCAGGCAGCGCGTTGAGCGGGAACCGGAGGCCGCGCAGCGGATCGTCGAGGTGCTGGGCCGCCATCCGCTGGCCCTGCGCTGCGTCGGCGGCCGGCTGGCGGCCCGGCCGGGCCTCTCGCTGACGGCGCTGGCCGACCGGCTCGACGCGACGCCGCGGATCCTCGACGTGGCCCGGCTGGGCGAGCTGGACGTACGGTCCCGGTTCGACGCGAGCTACGCCGGGCTCACCCATGCCGAGCAGGGGGTCTTCCGGCTGCTCAGCATGATGGGCGAGACGCCCTTCTCCGCGGCCCAGGCCGCGGAGCTGCTGAGCCGGCCGGTGCGGGAACTGGAGGCCGTCCTGGAGGTCCTCGCGGACAACCACCTGCTGGCCACGGACCGTTGTGCCGAGGGAGTCGGCCGCTACGTCTTCGACCGCCTGACCCGGGCGTACGCCAAGGAGCGGCTGGAGGAGACGCTCGCCCCGGCGCCCGTGATCGAGGAGGTGTGCGCCAGGTGAGCGCGGCACGGCCCAGCCGGTGTCGAGACGTCCTCCACGGACGGCTGACAGGCTCGCCGCCACGCGTCCGCGGCCGCCGGACGGACACGACGAGACGAGGGTGGTCCTGCCCATGCCGAACGAGGAACAGAGTTCCGACGCTGTCGACGAAGCCGGTACGGCCGGCGCCTCCGGGCACGATCCCGAGGTGACCTTCGTGAACAGGTTCACCGTGCACGGGGCGGCCGAGGAGTTCGAGGAGGTGTTCGCCCGGACCTCCGCCTTCATGGCGCGGCAGCCCGGCTTCGTCCGGCACAGCCTCTTGCGGGAGGTGGACGATCCGGCCGGCTATGTGAACCTGGCCGTGTGGACGGACCAGGCGTCGTTCCAACGGGCCGTGCGTCACCCGGAGTTCGCCCCGCACGCCGCCGCGCTGCGGGCCCTCAGCCGGAGCGTGAACGGGCTGTTCACGGCCCGGCTGTCGGTGACGGCCGCCGACGCGGGGCACTGACGGCGGCGCGCCCCGGGGCGTGCGGTCAGGACAGGGTCTTGAGGACGTCGCGCAGAGCCTCGATGACCCTGTCCTGCGCGTCCGTGGTCAGGGAGGGGTACATGGGCAGCGAGAAGATCTCGCGGGCCAGCCGTTCGGTGACGGGCAGGGAGCCCTCCCGGTAGCCCAGGTGCGCGAAGCCGGTCATCGTGTGGATCGGCCAGGGGTAGCTGATGTTGAGCTCGATGTCGCGCTCCCGGAGGGCCTCGATGATCTCGTCCCGGCGTGGGTGGCGCACGACATGCACGTAGTAGACGTGCTCGTTGCCCGGGGCGGTCTCGGGGAGGACCAGGTCGGTGTCGGCGAGCCCCTCGGCGTAGCGCCGGGCCACCTCGCGGCGGGCCGCCACGTAGTCGTCGAGCCGTCGGAGTTTGCGGCGGAGGATCTCGGCCTGCACCTCGTCCAGCCGGCTGTTGTGGCCGGGCAGGGCGGTGACGTAGTACCGCTCCTCCATGCCGTAGTAGCGCAGCCGTCGCAGCGCGCCGTCCACCTCCGCGTCGGATGTGACGACGGCGCCGCCGTCGCCGTAGGCCCCGAGGACCTTCGTCGGGTAGAAGGAGAAGGCGGCGGCCTTGCCCATGGTCCCGGCGATCCGGCCGTGGTGGCGGGCGCCGTGCGCCTGGGCGCAGTCCTCGAGGACGGCAAGGCCGTGCCTCGCGGCCAGTTCCTCCAGCGGGGCCATGTCGACGCACTGGCCGTAGAGGTGGACGGGGAGCAGGCAGCGGGTGCGCGGGGTGATGGCGGCCGCCACCTGGGAGACGTCCATGAGGTAGTCCTCGCGGACGTCCACGAAGACCGGAGTCGCGCCGGTGCCGGCGATCGCGACCACGGTCGGGGCCGCGGTGTTGGAGACGGTGATCACCTCGTCGCCCGGTCCCACGCCGAGCGCCTCCAGGCCGAGTTTGACGGCGTTGGTGCCGTTGTCCACGCCGACACAGTGCGGGACTCCGTGCCGGGCGGCGAACTCCTCCTCGAACGACCGGACGCTGTCGGCGAGGACGAGGCGACCGGAGCCGAAGACGGTGTCGACCGCGTCGAGAATCTCCTCGCGTTCTGCCGCGTACTCGTCCAGATATCCCCAGACACGAATGGTCACAGGCGTTCTCCATTTCCGCTCGGATGGGCACCGAGTTCAGCGGATACCGCTCGTATCCACCTCGATTGCACCTCGACGCCGGATTCTCGTCCTTGTGGCTCCGGATATCACGTGGATAGCATCGCCACCATGAAAGGAATCATTCTGGCCGGGGGCACGGGAAGCCGGTTGTATCCGATCACGCTGGCCGTTTCCAAACAGCTCTTACCGGTCGGCGACAAGCCGATGATCTACTATCCGCTGTCGGTGCTGATGCTGGCCGACATCCGGGACATCCTGATCATCTCCACCCCGCACGACCTCCCTCAGTTCCGCCGACTACTGGGCGACGGAAGCCAGTTGGGACTCCGGATCGACTACGCGGAGCAGCCCAAGCCGAACGGGATCGCGGAGGCCTTCGTCATCGGCGCCGACCACATCGGCGACGATTCCGTGGCGCTGGTGCTCGGCGACAACATATTTCATGGGCATTCCTTCTCCGAGGTGCTCCGGCAGGAGCGGGAGAATTTACAGGGCTGCCTTCTGTTCGGTTACGAGGTACATGATCCCGAACGGTACGGAGTGGGCGAGACCGACGCGAACGGAATGCTGATCTCGATCGAGGAGAAACCGTCGCGGCCCCGCTCCAACCGCGCGATCACCGGCCTCTACTTCTACGACAACGACGTCGTCGCGCGGGCCGCTGAACTGCGTCCTTCGGCGCGTGGCGAGTTGGAGATCACCGACCTGAACCGCCTGTACATGGAGCGCGGAAGGGCCCGGCTGCGGGAACTCGGCCGGGGCTTCGCCTGGCTGGACACCGGGACCCCCGAGTCCCTGCTCCAGGCGGCGCAGTACGTCCAGACCCTGGAGGAGCGGCAGGGGGTGCGGATCGCGTGTGTCGAGGAGGTGGCGCTGCGGAAGGGGTTCATCGCTCCGGAGGACGGTCACCGGCTGGGCGCGCGGCTGGGCAACTCGGCGTACGGCCGCTATGTGATGACAATCGCCGACGAGCTCGCCACGGCCGTGTGAGCGGTTCCCGGGCGGCGTGCGCCCGGGAACCGCGGGGCCGGAGCCTCGCGGCTCCCGGCGTCTCAGCCGCGGCGCGCGACGAAGAGCCCGCGCGCCGTCCACTCCGGCCTGAGGTACTCCGCCGGGCAGCCGGCGTCCGCGAAGGCGGCCAAGTACTCCTCGCGCGTGAAGAGGGTGAGGAGGTCGACCTCGGTGAACTCCCTGATGCCCCCTGCCTCGCCGATCACGAACCGGACCTCCATGCGCGTGGTCCGGCCCTCGCGGGTCGAGTGCGAGATCCGGGCGACCGTCCGGTGCTCGTCGCTCGCCAGGTCGCCGGCCACGTAGCCGTCGAGGAACCGCTCGGGGAACCACCACGGTTCGACGACGAGCACCCCGCCGGGCCGCAGATGGCGGGCCATGGTGGCGACCGCCGCCCGCATGTCCGCGAGGCTCCGCAGGTAGCCGATGGCGGTGAAGAGGCAGACCACGGCGTCGAAGCTCCGCCCGAGGTCGAACGCGCGCATGTCGCCCTGGTGCAGGGGCACGCCGGGGAGCCTGCCCGTGGCGCGCTCCAGCATCGCCGCGGAGAGTTCCAGGCCCTCGGTGTGCCCGAAGAGACCGTCGAAGGTCTCCAGATGGGCGCCGGTGCCGCAGGCGACGTCGAGCAGGGAGTCCGCAGCGGGCAGGCGTTCCCTGATCAGCCGGCTGGTCTCGGCGGCTTCCTCGGCCCAGTCCTTGCCGCGGGAGCGGTAGACCAACTCGTAGACGTCCGCCAGGTCGTGACCGAACATCGGCCTCCTTCGGGTGCGGGCCCGGGATCGGGCGGCAGGGACCCGCGACGGACGCGCGGGCCGGTGGGGCTCATGCGTCGACGAGTGCGACCGCGCGGGTCCAGCCCGCGCCCGCGCCGGCGATCTTCACGGGGAAACAGGAGACCTGGAAGCCGTCCGCGCCGGGCAACGCCTCCAGGTTGGCCAGCCGTTCGATCTGGCAGTATTCGCGGTCCCTGCCGATCATGTGCGCGGGCCAGAGCACCGAGCGGTCCCCGGTGGCCCGGTAGCGGGCGATGATGTCGCCGAAGGGGGCGTCCAGGCTGAACGCGTCCGTGCCGATGACCCGGACGCCCAGGTCGAGCAGCAGGTGGACGGCGGGTCCGTCGAGGCCGGCGAAGTCGGTGAAGTACCGCTGAGTGCCCCGGTGGCGCTGTGCGCCGGTGTGCAGCAGGACGATGTCCAGCGGGTCCGGGGTGCGGCCGACCCGGGCGAACTCCTTCTCCAGCCGGTCCGCGCCGATCACGCCCGTCGGAGCGTCGGTGAGGTCGAGCACCATGCCGGGGCGCAGGAACCAGTCCAGCGGCATGGCGTCGATGTGCCGTGGCACGCCGTCGCCGTAGCCGGCCCGGGACCCGTAGTGGGAGGGCGCGTCCACATGGGTGCCGGTGTGGGTGGTGAGGGTGAGGCGGTCGAGGGAGAGGAACTCGCCGTCGGGCAGCTCGTCGGGGTCGAAGTCGATGCCGAAGTGGGTGCGCATCTCCTCGCTCATGTGCAGGGCGCCCTCGCGGGGCGTGAGGACGTGGTGCTCCACGGGGTCGGGTTCCCAGAGCGCCGCGTCCACCGGCGAGGACAGGTCGACGATCCTCACATCGCACCTCCAGGGGCTCGGGGCGGCCGTCAGGGTGGGCATCCTCCCGACCGGGGCCGGAACAACGGTGGAGCCGTACTGGAGTCGGGGACCGGTTCGGGTACGAGCCCGGCTCCAAGGGGGCACGCGAGCATCTGCGGCAGCGACCCGCGACCCCGCGGGCGAGGAGGGAGATCCCTGATGGAGACCGTCGGCCCCCCGTACGCGTCGCTCGGCCCGGACGCGTCGCTCAGCGCCGGCATCCAGCGGTTCCACGCCCGGCAGATGCAGCTGCTGGACTCGGGTGAGGCCGAGGCGTGGGCCGCCACCTTCACCGAGGACGGCCTGTTCGCGCCGCCCTCCCTGCCCGAGCCGATCCGCGGACGCGCCGCCCTCGCGGCCGGGGTCCGCAAGGCGCACGAGGCGCTGGCCGCCGAGGGCGAGGCGCGCCGGCACCTGCTGACCACGGCGGCGGTGGACGACCCGGAGCCGGACGGCTCGGTGCGGGTGCGCTCGTACGTACAGGTGGTGGCGACGCGCCGGGACGAGGCGCCGAAGCTGCTGCTCATGTGCGTGTGCGAGGACGTCCTGGTCGTCGAGGACGGGGAGTGGCGGGTGCGCGAGCGGTACGTGACCCGCGACGACCGGCCCTGACGACGGCGCGAGGCCCGGCGGACGTCTCCGTGACGTCCGCCGGGCCTCGCGCGTACAGCGTCCCCGCTCCCCCTGCCTGCTCCGAGCGTTCAGCGGACGGAGTCGGCCGAGACGATCACCGGTTTGGGGAAGGGGAGGACGAACCGGCCGCCCGCGCGCAGGAAGTCCGCCTCCTTGCGGAGGATCTCCTCCGCGTAGTTCCACGCCAGCATCAGGTAGACGTCGGGCGGATCGGCCTGGGCGTCCTCGGGGCTGCGCACCGGGATGTGCGTCCCGGGCAGCACCTTGCCCTGCTTCAGCGAGGTGGTGTCGGTGCAGTAGGCCACCTCGGCCGGCCCCAGGCCGCAGATGTTGAGGATCGTGGTGCCCTTGGCCGAGGCTCCGTAGCCGGCCACCCGGTTGCCCTCCGCGACCAGGGAGCGGACCAGGGCCGGAAGCTCCTCGCGGATGGTCCGCACGCCCCGGGCGAACTCCCGGTAGCCGGCGTCGCTCCCGAGCTCGGCCCGCTCCTCCGCCTCGATCAGGGTGGAGACGGCGTCGGTGACGGGGCGCCCCGCCTCGGGCCTGCCGACCAGGACCAGGAGCGAGCCGCCGTGGACCGGCAGCCGTTCCACGTCGAAGAGGCTCAGGCCGTGGCGGGTGAAGAGCGTGTCCAGGGTGCGCACCAGGAAGTACGACAGGTGCTCGTGGTAGATGGTGTCGAAGGCGAGCTTCTCCAGAAGGTCCACCGCGTAGGGGACTTCGATGGCGAAGACCCCGTCGGGGGCGAGCAGGGCGTGCACGCCGGCGAGCACCCCGGCCAGGTCGTCGATGTGGGCGAAGACGTGCCGGCCGAGAATGAGGCGCGCGGGGCCGTGGGAGCGGCGGACCATCTCAGCGGTGGCGGCAGTGAAGAACTCGGGGAGCGTCGGTGTCCCGCGCTCGTTGGCGACGGCCGCCAGGTTCCGGGCGGGGTCGACGCCGAGCACCCGGGCGCCCTCCCGGGCGAAGGCGGCCAGCTGCTGGCCGGTGTTGCTGCCGAGCTCCACCACGAGGTCGCCGGGGGCGAGCCCGCCGCGTTCCCGGCAGGTGGCGGCGACGGACTCCATGTGGCGGGTGATGGTCTCGGAGTCCGAGGTGACGTAGCTGTAACTCCGGTACAGGACCTCGGGGTCGACGACGTGGGTGACGCTCATCAGCCGGCAGGAGCGGCAGGAGATCACGCCCAGCGGGTAGGCGGGTTCGTCCTCGTAGGAGGCGGCCGGTGTCAGGAAGGCGTTGGCCAGCGGCACCTCGCCGAAGGAGACGATCTCCTGCCAGTCGGAGGCGCCGCACACCCGGCAGCCGGTGACCGGTCGTACGTTCTCCTCGTGGTCGGCGGCGGCGTTCATGTCCGGACCTTCCTCTCCGCGGTCGGCGCCGGTTCTCCCGGCATCAGCAGGCTCTGCAGGCAGGCCACCAGGCTGCGGGCCTGGATGTTGAGGTAGTGACTGTGGCGCAGCAGCTCGACGAGCTGGTGCGCGGTCATCCACCGGTAGTCGGGATCGTCGGGCGGGACGTCGAGGTCGGTGTCGACGATCAGATAGCGGTTGCGCGCGTGGTGGAAGCGTCCGCCCTCCTCCGAGAGGACGGAGTGGAACCGGACCCGCGCGGGGTCCGGATGCTCCACCTCGTCGAGGAAACGCGGCCGGGCGCTCCTCGGCAGGTGTGCGTAGGAGGCGGGGGTGCACTGGACGGTGGGCGCCAGTTCGACGACGTCCATGTAGCCCGCCTCGACCCGGGCGTTCATCAGGACGTGCAGGACCCCGTCGATGGACCGGGTCAGGAAGGCGACGACGCCGGTGCCGTGCGGTTCGATCATCGGCTGGGACCAGCGGGCCACCTCCCGGCCGCCGGCCTCCACACGTACGCCGATCACGTCGAAGAAGGCCCCGGTGGTGTGGGAGATCCGCTCCGGGGTGCGGTGCCAGCCGGGCAGGCCGGCCAGCGGGACGCGGCGGGCGCGGACCTCGGTGCGGGTGCGGGCCTCGGTGATCCAGCTGAGGACGGCGCCCATGGGGTGCCGGGCCTCGGCGTACGGGTCGCAGGAGCGGAAGAGGGCCGCCCGGAAGGCGTCGGCGGGCGGCCCGAACTCCCGGGCCAGCTCCTCGTGGGCGAACGGCAGGCAGGACAGGACCGTACGGGCGTCCATGTTGACCAGGTCGTCCTCGGCGAGGAGGCGGTGGAGCTGGCCGAGGGTCAGCCAGCGGAAGCCGTCGTGGACCTCCACGTCTCCGTCGGCCTCGACGACCATGTTCCGGTTGCGTTTGTGGTGGAAGGCCGATCCCTGTTCGGACTGGCGTACGTCGACGAGCGGGCCGCGCGGGCCCGGGTCCCGGAACCGGTCCAGGTAGGGCACGGGACGGCCGCCGTGGACGCGGGTGTAGTTGCTGCGGGTGGCCTGCACGGTCGGGGAGATCTGCACGCCGTTGGCGTTGCCGGGTTCGACCTTGGCCTGCATCAAGCAGTGCAGGACCCCGTCGAACTCCTTGACGAGGATGCCCAGGACGCCGACCTCGGGCTGGTTGATGATGGGCTGGCTCCAGGCCGGGACGGCCCCGGCCGGCATCCGCACCTCCAGGCCCTCCACGGTGAAGAAGCCGCCGGTGTGGTGGCGCAGGTTGCCGGTGCCCGGGTCGGTCTCCCAGCCGTCCAGCTCGTCGAGCGGGACCCGTTCCACCCGGGTGAAAGCGCGTTCACCGGCCTCGGCGTACCAGTCGTGGAACGTGGAGTGCGCGGTGAGGCCGCCCTCCCGGGCGTACGCCGAGGCGGCGACGCGGAGGGGTGTGGCGGCGCGCGGCGGGGCGGAGCCGCGCGGCCGGCGCGCGGGGTGCGTGGTGGCTTCGGTCATGGCTGCTCCACGGAGTGGTCCGCGCCGGAGGCGTCCCACATGTCCTTGATCGATTCGGGCAGGTCCACCGTCGGTCGCCAGCCCAGCAGCCGGGCCGCGCGGCCGATGTCGGCCAGGGTCCAGTCGCCGCCCCGGGAGTCGACGGGCGCGGTGCTCAGCCGGACCGCTCCGGGCGGCGGGCCGGCCGCCGCGATGAGCAGGTCGAGCAGGTGGGACATGGGGACGGCCTCGCCGCGACCCACGTTGATGATCTGCCCGGCCACGGGGGCGGTGGCGGCCGCGAGGACGGCCGCGGCCAGGTCCCGTACGTCGAGGAAGTCACGGCGGGCGTCGGCGACGGTCAGCTCGGCCGGCCGGTCGGGCGTGGCGGCGCGCAGCCGGCGGACGGCCGCGCCGAGGAAGCCGACGTCCATCGCGTCCGGGCCGCAGAGGTTGACGGCGCGCAGCACCACCCCGTCCACGAGTCCGTCGCGGGTGGCCCGGAGCACGGCCTCGCCGCCGGCGAGTTTGGTGCGCGCGTAGGCGGAGACGGGGCGTGGCACGCGCGTCTCCTCGGCGGCGGTGCCGGCGGGGAGCGGGCCGTACTCGTGGACGGACCCGATCTGCACCAGGCGGAGCGGCCTCGGTGCCCGGGCGAGCGCGGCGAGCAGGTTCTCGACGAGGAGGACGTGGGCGCGCTCGTTCTCCGTCTCCCCGGTGACCCAGCCGCCGGCCGCGTTGACCACGGTGTCCACACCCGCCTCGGCGAGCAGGCCGGCGAGTACGGCGGGGTCGGCGGCGGCCGCGTCGAGGGCGAGGAACCGGCCGCCGGCCCGGCCGGGGGGCCGGCGGCGCGCCACCTCGACGACCGGCCGGCCGGCCCGGGCGAACGCGGCGGTCACCGCGCGGCCCACGCAGCCCGTCGCGCCGAACACGGCGACGGCGGGCTCGCGTTCGGCGGTCACCGGGCCGGGCCGCCGCACAACGCCCGCTCGATCTCCAGGCACCTGCGGTACTCGGGGAGCGTGCCGGACTTCTCGGCCGTCTCCAGGGTGGGCGCGGCCCGGTCGCGTTCGGACATGACCGGGTCGATGTCCGTCGGCAGCGGCAGGTCGAGGGCCGGGTCGAAGACGGAGAGGGCCAGCTCGTTCTCCGGTACGTACTCGCCGGAGAGCATGTACGACATCACGGTGTCGTCCTCCAGCGCCACGAAGGCGTGGGCCACGCCCACCGGGAAGTAGACCGCCCGGAAGTCCTCCTGGTCGAGCAGGACGGCCTCCGAGCGGCCGTAGGTGGGCGAGCCGACCCGGACGTCGATGACGATGTCCAGGGCACGGCCACGCGCGCAGTAGACGTACTTGGCGATGCCCGGGGGCGTGAGGGTGTAGTGGGCGCCCCGGATCGATCCGCGCCGGGAGCGGCTGTGGTTGGTCTGGGCCACGGGGAACAGGGGGTGGCCGAGGGTCTGTCGGGCGGCGGTCTCCTGGAAGGGGGAGACGAAGAGCCCCCGTTCGTCGGTGAAGACCTTCGGGCGGAACTCGAACGCGCCGTCCACGGCGAGCTGTCGCGACTGCATGACACCGTCCTCGTTGCTGGTGGTGGTGCCGGCGTTGCCGGCGGCGTTCTGTGGTCAGAGAATGCGGACCTCGGGCACGTACACGATCCAGCGCCCCCCGGACTCGCGGAAAAGCCGCTCCTTGGCCATGATCTCCTCGGCGTGGTTCCAGGCGAAGAGCAGCGCGTAGTCCGGGTAGGGGTCGGCGAGGGTCTCGGTGGGGCGGACCGGGATGTGCGAGCCGGGCATGAGCTTCCCGTGCTTGGCCGGGGTCACGTCGCAGACCCAGTCGATCAACTCGGGTCCGATGCCGCAGAAGTTGGTCACCGTGGCGCTCTTGGCGGTGGCGCCGTAGCCGACGATCCGCTTGCCGTCGGCGCGCAACTCCCGTAGGAGGCCGGTCAGATCGGTGCGGATGCGTTCGACCCCCGCGGCGAAGGCGTGGAAGACCTCGGGGGTGCCGATCCCCCTGCGGTCCTCCTCGGCGAGCAGCGCCGCCACGGCGGGGCTGGGAGTGCCCCGGCCGGCCCGCTTCAGGGTGTAGCGGAGCTCGCCGCCGTGCACCGGGAGCCGCTCGACGTCGACGACCTCGAAGCCGAAGCGGGCGGCGGCGGCCTGGACCGAGCCCACGGTGAAGAAGTAGAAGTGCTCGTCGTAGATCTGGTCGAACGAGGTGCGTTCGAGGATGTCGCCGAGGTAGGGGTCCTCGAAGACGAAGGCGCCGTCCGGGGCCAGCAGGGTGTCGAGGCCCCGGAAGACGGAGTCGAGGTAGGGGATGTGGCAGATGGTGTTGGCCGAGTAGACGAGGTCGGCCGGGCCGTCGGCCGCCACGATCTCGGCGGCCGTCGCCTCCTCGAAGAACTCGGTGCGGACCCGTACCCCCTGCTGGCGGGCGAGTTCGGCGACACCGCCGGAGGGCTCGACCCCGAGGTGGCGGATGCCCTCCTTGGCCAGGGCCCGCAGCATCACCCCGTCGTTGCAGCCGATCTCCACGACGAAGGGGTCGGGGCCTCGCAGGTGTTCGCGGGAGAGCCGGCCCGCGGTCTGCTCGAAGTGGCGGCGCATGTGGACCGAGCCGGACGAGTGGTAGGGGTAGGCCTCGTGGAACATCCGGTCCCGGGCCACCTCGTCCAGGAGCTGGGTCATGCCGCAGGACTCGCAGATGCCGATGGCGAGCCGGTAGAAGTACTCCTCGTCGACGCGGGCGGGGTCCACAAACGCGTCGGAGAGTGGTTGGCGCCCGAAGTCGAAGAACTGACGGACGGGTCCTCCACAGACACGGCACATGGGGCCTTCCTCGGGGTTCATAGGGTCCGGGTCGCTGACGACGACCGGACGTTGCCTGGGCGGGCGGCGGGGAACCGGAGTACGCCGCCGGTGATCGGGGATCGGAGCCGGCGGACCATCTCGCCGGTCCGGACCAGTTCGGGCAGGTCGGCGGCGAGGGCCCGTAGGGCGGCCTCGGCGGCCAGGCGCGCCACCGGGCCGACGAGGCCGCCGAGGTGGCCGTCGTCCGGGAGGGGGTGCCGGTCGTGGGCGGTCCGGTGGATGTCGAAGCGGTCCGGATCGCGGTGGTGGCGCGGATCGCGGTGGGCCGCCTCGATCAGCAGGACGACTTCCTCCCCCGCCGCCACCGGGGTCCCGGCGAGTTCCAGGTCCTGGCGCGCGTACAGGCGGTGCAGGCGGACGGGGGGCGCGTACCGCAGGGTCTCCGCGACGACGGCGGGTGCGAGGTCGGGGTCCTTCCGGAGCGCCTTCCACTGGTCGGGGTGGTCGAGGAGGAGGGCGGTCGCGTCGGCGATCAGCGTGGTGGCGACGTCGACGCCGACCAGGGCCAGCAGGGCGCACACGGTCAGGGCGTCGGCGGGCGCGGCCCGGCCGTCGGGGGCCGGGAGGGTCGTGAGCCGGCCGGCGAGGGCGTGCCCGCCGGGGGTGCCGCGCGTGCCGAGGGCGCTGGGGGTGTCCGCCGCCGCGATCGTCTCGGCGAGCAGGGCGTGGAATTCGGGGAGCGCGGCGCGGTACCGGCGGGCCGTCTCCAGACGTGGCGGGCAGAGCGTCGCGTCCAGGACGCCGCCGAGCTGTGCCGACAGCTCGGCGAACCGGGCGGCCCGGTGCTCCGGGAGACCGAGCAAGGTGCGCGCGGCCTCCACGGTGGCGGGCCGGACCAGGTCGTCCAGCAGGTCGAACCGCTCCCCCACCGCGGACGCCCGGCTCCGGTAGGCCCGTACGGCCGCCGCGTGCCAGGGGCGCAGCGCCCGCTCGCCGAGCACGGGGTCGGCCCATCGCCGCAGCCGCTCGTACTCCTCCCGGTCCAGCGCGGCCGGGAGTTCGGCCAGCGGAAGCGCCTCCCGCAGGGTCGGCACGTCCCAGGGCGCGGGTTCGCCGGCCGGATCGCCGTGCGGCTCTCCGCGCGCGGTGCCGGGGGGCCGCGGTGTGAGGCGCCGGTCGGCCAGCGCGGCGGAGACCACCGCGCGGTCGGCCGTCACCCATGCCTCGGCGCTGCTCCAGTACAGGGAGCCCCGGGCGCGGACGCTCCGGCCGAGTTCGGCCCGGTCGTCTCCTGCCGCGCGGAGCAGCAGCGCGTACGGGTCGCCTTTAGTGCCCAGGATCCATTGGACGCCGCGCAGGGTCAGCAGTACGCGCCCCAACGCCCCGTCGGTCATGCTCGCCACCATGGGAAGGACGCTAGGCAGGCGTCCTCGACCACCCCTCGACTTCCCGTGGCTCGGACCGGACCGGCCGTCGAGCCGGCCACGAGGGGCGCATGGCACCCGCGCCCTAGGGTGACGCGGTCATGGACATCATCGGCAAGGGTTTCATCGCCCGGCATCTGTGGCCGTTGCGCGAGGCGCATCCCGGGGTGACGGTGCTGGCGGCGGGCGTTCCGCGCCAGCATCTGCCGGACTCCGAGCACGAGCGGGAGGCGGCACTCGTACGCGAGACGGTCGCGCGCTGCCGGCGCCGGGGCGAACTCCTGGTCTTCTTCTCCACGGTGAGCATGTACGGCGGCCCCGGCTGCCGTGGCCGCGAGGACGATCCGCTCGTCCCGACCACCCGTTACGGCCGGCACAAGTTCGCTCTGGAGTCCGTGGTCCGGGAGTCGGGCGCGGCCCATCTGATCCTGCGCCTGTCCTATGTGCTGGGGCCGCACGGGCCGGGGTTCCGGCTGGTGCCCGCGCTGGTGTCGCAGGTGCGGGCGGGGCGGGTCCGGGTCCATCCGGGGGCCCGGCGCGATCTGCTGCACGTGTCGGACTTCGTCGATCTGGTCGACGGACTGCTGGCCTCCGGGGTCCGTGACGAGACGGTGAACGTGGCCTCCGGCGACTGTGTGGACGTCCGGGAGATCGTCGCCCATCTCAAGCTGCGGCTGGGGCTTGAGGCCGTGGAGGAGGTGGTGGGTGGCGGTGAGAGCGCCTTCTCGCACTGTCCGTCGGTGGCGAAGTTGCGGAGCCTGGTGCCGGCGCCGGCCGCTGCGGTCTTCGGGCCCGGTTATCACCGGCGCGCCCTGGACCGCTATCTGCGGGAGACGGGCGACTGACCGGTTCCGAGAGAGGGGGCAGTGGCTTTCCAACGGTCGTCGAACCGCTGCGGACATCATCGGGACCGTCCCGATCGCACCGGGCGACCGGAGTCGAGTGAAGGAAGCGGGGAACGCGATGGCGACGCACCACAGGGACCGGGCGGTCACGGCGGATCTGCGCGACCCGAGGACGTCCTCGGGCGGAGCGCTGCTCGATCTGCTGACCGGTCACCTTCCGCGGATGCGGGACGGGGCCCGGCAGCACGACCGGGACGGGACCTTCCCGGTCGAGGTGTTCGAGGGGCTGCGCACGAGCGGGGTACTCGGGGCCACTGTGCCGACGGAGCTCGGCGGGCTGGGCGTCGCCTCCTTGCACGACGTCGCTCTGGCCCTGACGACGGTGGCCGAGGCGGACGCGTCCACCGCGCTCGCCCTGCACATGCAGCTCAGCCGGGGGCTGACCCTCACCCACGAGTGGCTGTACGCGGACGACCGGGCGCGGGCGCTGGCCGAGCGGCTGCTGCGGGGCATGGGCTCGGGCGAGGCGGTGGTGTGCACGACGGTGAAGGACGCCGGCGGGGGCCGGGTGGTCACCCGCCTGCGGCCGGCGCCGGACGGCGGCTGGCTGCTGTCGGGGCGCAAGACCCTGGCGAGCATGGCACCGATCGCGACCGACTTCGTCATCTCGGCCCGCGTGGACGTGGCGGGGGTGACGCGGTCGGCCGCCGCCGTCCTGCCGCGCCGGACCCCGGGGCTGACCGTCCTCGACAACTGGGACGGGCTCGGCATGCGGGCCTCGGGCAGCGTGGACATCCTGCTCGAGGACTGCCCGATCGGGGTCGAGGACGTGTTCCTGCGCGGGCCGGTCGGGGAAGTGAACGACGCGGCGCTGGCCGGGCAGACGGTCAGTTCGATCACGATGCTGGGGATCTACGTGGGTGTGGCCCAGGCCGCCCGGGACCTGGTGGTGTCCGAGCTCACCCGGCGGGGCGGGTCGCCCTCGGCGGGCGTGCGCACCCTGCTGGCGGAGATCGAGTCCCGGTTGTACGCGCTGCGGACCACGGTGGGGAGCACGCTGTCGGTGGCGGACCACCTGGCGTACGAGTTCGACGGCGATCCGGTGGAACGCGGCCGACGCATGATGTTCGACTTCCAGCGCGCCAAGCTGATGGTGAACCGGCTGGCGCCGGAGATCGTCTCCGACTGTCTGTCGGTGATCGGCGGCGCGTCCTACTCGGGATCCCATCCGCTGGCCCGGCTCTACCGGGACGTCCGGGCGGGCGCGTTCATGCACCCGTTCACCTACCCCGACGCGGTGGACTGGCTCTCCCACGCGACGCTCGGCGGCGCGAAGGAGTGAGGAGGGGCGTGCCGAAGGGAGGGGGAGACCGGGGTGACCCGGTCCTCCCCCTCCCTTGTCGTCCGGTGGCTTCCGGCGGAACTACGTCAGGCGCCCTGACCACGGGCGTGGGCGACGGCGTGCTCCATGGTGGTCGTGCTGTTACGGCTCAGGGCGTTCCGCACGAACGCGCGGGCGTCGGCGAGGGAGGCGTCCGGTCCCAGGACGGTCGGGACGGCCTCCTCGTTGAGGACCACGGTGTGGACGGAGGTGATCCGTGCGCCCCGCGCGTCCTCCTGGAACAGCCACCGCCCCGTGTGGGCCGTCATCAGGGCGGGGGTGCGCAGCTGCTTGTAGACGATCCGGTCGTGGGGGAAGCAGATGCGGACGGAGCCCGTGGTGTGGGTGGATCCGTCCGGTGACCGGGTCTCCATCTCCAGGGTCTGCACCCCGGGGACGTCCTCCGTCATGACGGTGCCGGCCACGTGCGGGAGCCGCTCGGGCCAGAGGTCCGCCTCGTTGACGAAGGCGTAGGCGTCCTTGATGCCGCCGCCGGTGAGTTCGACCGTGTCCTCGAAGGTCAGGACCAGGTCGGCGCGGGCCTCGGCCTGTTCGGCCGCGGTGCGCAGCGCGGCCAGCTCGGCGCCGCTGTTGCGGTCGACGGCCCGCTCGATCCAGGCCGTCTTCTCGGGGTCGTCGGCGACGGCCCGGAAGTCGTGGAGCAGCCGTACCCGGCTCTCGGTGGCGGAGATCTCCTCGACGATCCACTCACCGCCCATGGCGGCCACGGGCGGCTGGGAGACCTCCTGCCGGAAGCGGACGCTGAGCCGGTCGTGGTCGATGAGCCGGCGCGAGGTCCAGGTCTTGACCTCGTCGTTGGCGGTGGCCCAGATCCGGATGCGCTCCTCGGTCTCGCTCCGCTCGACGTGTTCGACGTGCACGGTGGGCGGAAAGGTCTCGGGCCAGCGGCCGACGTCGACGATCAGGTCGAAGACGCGGCGCGCCGGCGCGGCCACCGCGATCGTGTGCTCGGTGTGGTGGGTTCGGGACTGTGACATGGTCCTCCGTCCGGCTCCGCTCGGGGTGAGCGGAGCCAGCTTCGGTGCCGCCTCTCGTCGGAGACTCGACGACAACTCGGCACGGGGGGTGCCCGGTCCGCCGAGGGTGGGGCGGTCAGCCGGCCGGCGGCCGGGCCGGCGGGCGGACGCCCAGCGCGTGGTGGAACAGGTCGAGCGGGTCCCAGCGTTCCTTGACCCGGCGCAGCCGCTCGTACTGACCGCGGTGGTAGAGGGTGCTCCAGGGCACGCCGGAGGTGTTCCACCGCGGGTCGGCGAGATCGGTGTCGGGGTAGTTGACGTAGGCGCCGCCGTTGGCCGCGTTCGGCACCGGGACTCCGCCGGTGTCGGCATGGAGTTCGCGGTAGAGGCCCCGGACCCATGCCAGTTGGCGCTCGGTCTGCTCCTCCTCGCCCCAGAGGGTCTCGTGCACGGCGCTGAAGAGGCAGTCCCGGTGGGGCATGGCGGTGGCCTCCGGGGCGACCGCGTTGATCCGTCCACCGAGGAAGGTGAGGTAGACGGCGGCGGTGGCGAACTCCTCGCCGCCCCGGCCGAGATGGTCGTGGAGCACACCGATCTGACGGTCGTTCCAGGGTTCCCGCAGCAGCGTGGACTTCGACTTGAACCGGGCCCCGCCGGGCCATTGCACGCCTCCGAGGACCGACTTCAGCCACGGTGTGGTGGCCGTGGCCGTCGTGTGCGGGACTCCGGCCGCAGCCGTCAGCTCGGCGACGAAGGCGTCCAGGAGTTCCTTCGACCGCGGTCGGTCGGCGTCGAGCGCGGCGTCCACCGTGATCCGCCCGTTCGTCCGGTGGCCCAGAGTGAGCCCGCTCGACAGCTCCGCGTAGGGCGAGTCGAGTCCGGCGTGCCGTCGGTGCCACTCCCCGTGGGCGCGCAGGAGCCGGGTGAAGGCCTCCCGGTCCAGGTCCTGCCACTGCCAGCCGACGGAGACCGAGCGCACGGCGGCGGGCGGCCTGGGCAGCAGGTCGCCCGGGGCTCCGGCGGCGCCGGGCGAGCGGAACAGATAGCGGGTGACGACGCCGAAGTTGCCTCCGCCACCGCCGGTGTGGGCCCACCACAGCTCGCGCTCGGCGCCGGTCGAGTCTCGGGTGACGGTGACCTGTCGAGCCCTGCCCGACCGGTCGGCGACGACCACCTCGACCCCGTACAGGTGGTCGACGACCAGCCCGTACCGCCGGGAGAGCGCCCCGTACCCGCCGCCGGCGACATGGCCCCCGACTCCGACCGTCGGACAGCCGCCGCCGGGCAGGGTCACACCCCACCCGAGATAGAGGGTCCGGTAGACCCGCCCGAGCGTGGCGCCGGACTCGACGGCGAAGACCCGACGCTCCGGGTCGTAGGAGACGGCCGCCATCTCGGAGACGTCGATCAGGGCCCGTACGGCGGGGTCGTCCACGAAGTTCTCGAAGCAGTGTCCGCCGCTGCGGACCGCGACCCGCCTGCCCGCGCGGGCCGCCTCCTCCACCGCCCGGACCACCTGGCCGGCCGAGCCGACCAGGTGCACCACGTCCGGGGAGCCCGTGAAGCGGCCGTTGTACCCACGCGTGGTGAGCTCGACGTACCGGGGATCGTCCGGCCCCAGCACCACCGGGCCCAGGGCCGGCGGGCCCGTGACGGCGGGTGGACCAGCCGGTGGGACACCGGGTGGGCCGGCCGGGGACGCGGCGGCGGCCGGGCCACCGAGGAGCGCGGCGCTCCCGGAGGCAGCCGAGAGCCCCAGCATTCGTCTGCGTGTGAGTCGTACCAAGAGGACACCGACCTTCCCGTCCGGCCCGCGGCCGTTCGCCACGTCGGCGGCCAGCCTGGAGGCGGTCCCTGGCAGGTCGCTGGCAGGTCGGTGGAGAGGCGCTGGTACGCGCCGCGGCGCCCCGTTCGAAGGGCGGATCGAAGGGCGGATCGAAACCGTCAAGGAAGCTGACAAAGACGTCATTAACGCTTCTAAGCTCGAAGAAGTCAAGGGCCCAGAGCATCTGACCTTGCCTCAACCTGCCCGGGACCGAGCCGGCCGGTCCCCGCGCAGCCCGTAACCCCGTGACACCCCTCCATGAACCCTCTACGGGAGAACCCATGATCCACACCCGCGGGCTCACCCGCAGTTTCCGCGCCAAGGGAGAGACCGTCGAAGCCGTGCGCGGCCTCGACATCGACATCGAAGCCGGCTCCGTGGTCGCCTTCCTCGGGCCGAACGGCGCCGGCAAGACCACCAGTCTGCGGATGCTGACCACCCTGCTCCCGCCGTCCTCGGGCACCGCCGTCGTCGCCGGCCACGACGTCGTGGCCGACCCCGCCTCCGTACGCCACCGCATCGGCTACCTCGGCCAGGGAAACAGCGCGGGCAGCAACTTCCGGGTCACCGACGAACTCGTCATCCAGGGCCGCGCCTACGGTCTCGGCCGCGCCGAGTCCCGCGCGCGGGCCGAGCGCCTGCTCACCGCCCTCGAACTGGAGGGCCTGGCCCAGCGGACGGTCGGCACCCTGTCGGGCGGCCAGCGCCGCCGCCTGGACATCGCCATGGCCCTGGTCCACGAGCCGGAACTGCTCTTCCTCGACGAGCCCACCACCGGACTCGACCCGCACAGCCGCGCCAACATCTGGGAACACGTGCTGCGGCTGCACAAGGAGCTCGGCACCACCGTCGTCTTCACCACCCACTACCTGGAGGAGGCCGACCTCTGGGCCGAACGGGTGATGGTCGTCGACCACGGCCGGGTGATCGCCGACGGCTCCCCGGAGCAGCTCAAGGCCGACCTGGCCGGAGACCGCATCACCGTGGGAACCGCCGACCGCGCCGACGCGGACCGGGCCGTCGAACTCGCCCGCGCCCTGCCCACCGTCCACGAGGTGACCGCCGAAGGAACCGAGGTGCGGGTGCGCGCACCGCACGGCGACACCCAACTCCCGCTCCTGCTGCGGAACCTGGAGACGGCCGGGGTACGGGCGATCACCGCCCGGCTCACCCGCCCCACCCTCGACGACGTCTTCCTCTCCCTCACCGGCCGCACCCTGCGGGAGAGCACCGACGCCACCGCCCCGACCACCACGCGCGACGGAGCCTGACCATGAAGGTGATCACCGACACCCGGACCGCGTTCGCCCGCGAACTGGGGCCCGAGCTGCGGCAGCCCGCGGGGCTCCTCTTCACGATGATGCTGCCCTTCCTCTTCCTCGCCCTCTTCGCGCCCCTGCTCCCGGCCATGGGCGCCGGCGGGGGCACGGGCACGGGCTCCCCCTGGCAGTGGTTCGTGCCCGGCATGCTCGTCCTGCTCGGCCTCTCCGCCACCGCGGGGGCCGGCGCCTCGCTCCTCAACGAGATGTCCTCGGGCGCCTTCGAGCGGATGCTCGTCACCCCGCTCAACCGGGCCTCGATGCTCGTCGGCCGGGCCCTGAAGGAAGTCGTCGTCCTGCTGACACAGGCCGTGCTGATCCTCGTCCTGCTGCTGCCGACCGACTTCCGGCTGCACCCGCTCGGCGCCCTGGCCGGGCTGGCGCTGCTGACCGTCTTCGGCGTCGGGATCGGGGCCCTCTCCTTCACCCTCGCGCTCCACTCCCGCAAGCAGCAGACCCTGTTCTACGGAGTCCAGCAGGTGATCTTCTTCCCGCTGCTGCTGCTCTCCGGGGTCCTGCTGCCCATCACCGAGGCCTCCGCGCCGACCTGGCTCTACGTCCTCAGCCGGGTCAACCCCGTGACCTACGTGGTCGAGGCCGAACGCACCCTGTTCGACGGCCGGTTCGCCGAGGCGGGCGTCCTGTACGGGATCGTCGCGGCGGCGGCCATCGCAGTCCTGGGGGTCGTCGCGGGCATCCGCGGCATGCGCAACGCCACCGTGTGACGCGACGCCCGCGCACCCGGCCCTCTCGAACGACCGGAAGGAGCACCCCACCCGTGACCGCCGAAGCCGTTCCGGCCGTCCGGCCCCCCGGCCCGCGCACCGTGGACGTGTGGCTCGACCCCGCCTGCCCGTACACCTGGCTCACCTCCCGCTGGTTGCAGGAGGCGGCCCGGGTGCGCCCGCTCCACCTGCGCCGGCACCTGATGAGCCTGGCCATCCTCAACGAGGGGTCCGACGACGATCCCGAGGGAGATCCCACGGGGTTCCTCATGGTGCCGGTGCGGATCGGCACGGCCGTCCTGCACCACCACGGGCAGGAGGCGCTGGCCCGCTTCCACGCCGCCCTCTGGGCAGACTCGGGCACCGGCGGGAACGCCGGGAGGAGCAAGAAATGGATCAACGATCCGGCCGTCGCCCTGGCCGACGCCGGGCTGCCGGCCGACCTGGCGGCGGCCGGCGGCTCGACCGCGTACGACGGGGAGCTGCGGTCCTCGCACGCCGAGGCCGTCCGGCTCCTCGGCCCGCGCCCCGGGACGCCGGTCGTCGCGGTGACGGACCCGGCGGAGCCGGGCCTCCCTCCGCTGGCCTTCTTCGGGCCGGTCCTGTCCCGCGTGCCGCGCGGGGAGGAAGCGGGACGGCTGTGGGACGGGACGCTGCTGGTGGCGGGCACCCCCGGCTTCCACGAGCTCAAGGGGACGCCCGCCGACCCGGATCCGGACGTGCGCCGAGGAGACGATCCGACGTGACGGGACCGGGTCGGCGGGTCGGCGGGTCGGCGGGTCGGCGGTGAACGGGCAGACCGAGGTGCGCGGTTGCGCCCGTGACCGGCCTTGATCAGTAGTTGCCGAGGCCTCCGCAGACGTTGAGGGCCTGGGCGGTGATCGACGCGGCCGTGTCGCCGATCAGATAGCCGACCAGGCCCGCCACCTCCTCGGGGGTGGTGTACCGGCCCAACGGGATCTTCGCCTCGAAGCGTTCGAGCACCGCCTCCGGGGTGGTGTCCCACGCCGCCGCGTACCCGGCGCGGACCCGCTCGGCCATGGGCGTCTCGACGTACCCCGGGCAGACCGCGTTGACGGTGACGCCGGTCTTGGCCAGTTCGAGGCCCAGCGCCTTGGTGAAGCCGACGACGCCGTGCTTGGAGGCCGAGTAGGGGGCGCCGAGCACCACACCCTGCTTGCCGCCGGTGGACGCGATGTTGACGATCCGGCCCCGGCCGCGCTCGAGCATGCCTCCGGCGGTCAGGGCGGCCCGGGTCACCCGGAGCACGCTGTGGAGGTTGGTGTCGATGACGTCGAGCCACAGCTCGTCCGTGAGCTCGGCGGTGGGCCCGCCCCCGCTGCGGCCCGCGTTGTTGACGAGGACGTCGACCGAGCCGTACCGGTCGACCGCGGCGCGTACGAAGGCGTTCACCTGCTCGGTGGAGCGCACGTCGCAGGCCTGCCCGTCGGCGTCCACGCCTTCCTCGCGCAGCAGTTTGACGGTCTGCGCGACCGCGTCGGCGTCACGGGCGCAGAGAAAGATCCGCAGCCCGTCCCGGCCCAGCGATCGCGCCACGGCGAGGCCGATACCGCTGGTCGCCCCGGTGACGACGGCGACCCGTCCTTCGGTGCCGGTCATGGTCCCTCCCGGATCGTGACATCGAGTGTGCGTACGCGGCCCGAGGGTGGCAACGGGCGCTCGACACGCGCTGGACGGCCCGTGTCGACCGCGGTTCGAGCCGTCCGTCAGGACGGCCCGGAAACGTCGGCGGGTCCGTGCCCGCCGCACGACAGGACAGCGGCACCGAAGGGCTCGGTGCCCTGACGAGAAGTGAAGGAGAAGCGAGATGACCGTTCTGGTGACGGGTGCCACGGGGAACGTGGGCCGGCACGTGGTGACGGGGCTGCTGGCGGCGGGCGTACGGGTGCGGGCGATGACCCGTGCCCCGGAGAAGGCGGCGCTGCCGGCCGGGGTGGAGGTGGTCCGCGGCGATCTGGCCGATCCGGCGAGCCTGGACGCGGCCCTCGCCGGCGTCGACCGGGTGTACCTCTTCCCCGTGCCCGGCACCGCCGAGGAGTTCACCGCGCGGGCGGCGAAGGCGGGCGTGCGGCGGATCGTCGTGCTCTCCTCGGTGTCGGCCGAGTACGCCGACGGCGACTACAGCGGCGACCACCACACCGGGGTGGAACGCGCCGTGGAGGCGTCCGGCCTGGAGTGGACGCACGTCAGGCCCGGCGAGTTCATGGCCAACGTGCTGAGCTGGTGGGCCCCTTCGATCCGGGCCGAGAACGTGGTCCGCGCACCGTTCGGAGGCACCCGCAGCGCCCCCGTCCACGAGGCCGACATCGCCGACGTGGCGCTGGCCGCGCTGCTGGAGGACGGGCACGTGGGCAAGGCGTACTCCTTCGCCGGGCCCCAGTCCCTGACCAAGTACGAGCAGGTGCGCGACCTCGGCGAGGTCCTCGGCCGCCCGATCCGCTTCGACGAGCTGACGGTGGACGAGGCCCGTGCCCTGTGGCTCGGGCAGGGCATGCCGGCGGAGGCCGTGGACTGGCTGCTCCAGGACCCGGTGGACGTGCCGGTGGGGCCGACCGCCGAACAGGTCACGGGACGGCCCGCCCGTACCTTCGCCCAGTGGGTGGCCGACCACCGCGCGGACTTCTAGGCCGCGTCCGAAGGCGCCTCGCCGGTAGCGGCGTTCAGTGGCGGTTGAGCGGGTTTCCAGGAGACCCGCAGACGGTGTCCGTGACCCTCTCCGTGGACCGATGGGAACGCCGTCATGGTGGATGCCGCACAGAACGCAGTGATCCGACGACTGATCCGAGCCGGAGCCGGCTCCGACGACGAGATCGACGCCCTGCTCAAGGACGTCGGTCTGGCCGAGGTGGCGCGCGTCCTCGTCGAGGAGGTGCTCTTCCGCTGCCCGGAGCCGGCCAACACCGCCTCCGTCGACGTGGCCCTGGACGTCACGCACGGCGGGGAACGGCACGGCGTCGCGCTGCGCATGGTGCGCGACGAGCCGATCCGGGTCGTCGAGGACGACTCCGCGCGGGTGCGCTCCCGGGTGACCTTCACCGCCGCGGGGCTGGTCCGCCGGCTCTTCGGGCCGGCGGACTCCCCGCGCACCGGGGACTTCCACAACTCCTTCGTGCCCACGCCCGAGGACCCGGAGCAGGTGCGCGAACTCCTCGCCGAGATGAACATCGTGCTGCGCGCGGCGTCCCAGGCCACGGCCACGCTGATGGCCGGCTGCACGGGGCGCTGCCCCGACCTGGGCGAGCTGTCCATCCGCTACGGCTCGGACAAGTGGGCCAGTTTCCACTGGTACACCGCCCACTACGAGCGCCACTTCGCCCCGTACCGAGACCGGCCGGTGCGTGTCCTGGAGATCGGGATCGGCGGCTTCGACGACGACCTCGGCGGCGGCTCGCTGAAGATGTGGAAGCGGTACTTCCCCCGGGGCACCGTCTTCGGCCTGGACATCTACGACAAGACCGCGCTGACCGAGCCCCGGCTCACGGCGCTCGTCGGCGACCAGAACGACCCGGAGTACCTGACCGCGTTGGCGCGGGACCACGGACCGTTCGACATCGTCATCGACGACGGCAGTCATGTGAACGAGCACGTGCGGACCTCGTTCCGGACCCTGTTCCCGTACGTGCGCCCCGGCGGCCTCTACGTGATCGAGGACCTGCAGACCGCCTACTTCACCGACTTCGGCGGCAGCGCGGGGGGAGTCGCCGGCCCCGACACCTCGCTCGGGCTGGTCAAGGGGCTGATCGACGACCTTCACCACCGGGAGCACCGGGATCCCGCGGTCACCCGTCCCACCCCGACCCAGAGCACGGTCACCGGCGTGCACGCGTACCACAACATCGTCTTCGTGGAGAAGGGGACCAACGGCGAGGACACCCTGCCGGCGTGGATGGACGCCGACGTGTGGACCGCCCTCGGCGCCAAGTGACCCGGCGCCGAGCGAGACGAAGGGAATCGATCGTGCGCGTTCTGTTCACCGTGTCCTCGTGGCCCACCCAGTACGCGGCCATGGTGCCCCTGGGCTGGGCCCTCCAGGCGGCGGGCCACGAGGTCCGGGTGCTGTGCGCACCCGGGCAGGCTGCCGCCGTGGGCCGGGCCGGGCTGGTGCCCGTCCCGGTCCTCGGGGGGATGGAGGAGGTCCTGCGGCTGCGCCTGCAGTACCACGCGGAGGCGGTGGCGGGGATCTGGCCGTACCCGTGGCTGCCTCCGCACCCGCTGACCGGTGAACGCGTCGACCACCTCGACGCGTTCGACACCGCTCGCTTCGAGCGGGAGATCGCGCCGGAGCTGGCGGACTCGGCCGCCCGGAGCTTCGACGCGGCCGTGGCGTACGCCCGGGACTGGGGGCCGCGGCTGGTCCTGCACGATCCCGGGAGCCTCGAGGGGCTGCTCGTGGCGAAGGTGCTGGAGGTTCCGTCGGCGCTGTGTCTGTGGGGCCCGGCGAGCCCACACGACCCCGACCACATGCGGATCGTCCCCACCGATCACAGCGGCGCGTTCCCCCGGTACGGTCTGGGCACGTTCGACGTGACCATGATCGAGCGGGTGGTGGACCCCAACCCGCCGTCGCTGAAGGTGCCGGTCGAGGCCGAACGGCTGCCCGTCCGCTACGTCCCGTACAACGGCGCAGGTCCTGCCCCGGCGTGGACCGCCCGGCCGCCGGAGGGTCGCCGGGTCTGTGTGACCTGGTCCACCGCCCTGTCCACGGTCTCCGGGCCCGACTCCTATCTGCTCCCGCGGATCGTCGCCGCCCTCGACGGCCTGGACGCCGAGGTCGTGCTGACCGCGACCGCGCGGGACGTGGCCGCGCTCGGCGACGTGCCCGCCTCGGTCCGGGTGGTGGAGAACCTGCCGCTGGCCGCCGTGTTGCCGGGGTGTGACGCCGTCGTGCACCACGGGGGCAGCGGCAGCGCGCTGACCGCCCTGTGGGCGGGGGTGCCGCAGTTCGTCGCGACCTTCGCGGCGGAGCAGCAGGTGACCGGGGAGCGGGTGGCCGCCACCGGTGCGGCGCTGCACACGCCCGGGCACCTGGCGGACGAGGCGACGATACGGGCCGGTGTCGAGCGGCTGATCGAGGACGGCGCCCACCGGGCGGCGGCCGTTCGCCTCCGCGAGGAGGTCGCGGAGGCCCCGTCACCGGCGGCGCTCGCCACGGAACTGGTCGCGTCGGCGATGGACGGCTGAGCCCGGCGACCGGGCGACCGGCGCCGGCCACGGCGGCCGGGCCTCGGTGGTCCGCTTCGCTGCGCGGGCGTCGAGGGGCCTGCGAGGGCCGCTGCCGATGCTGCCGGACATGACCACGCGAACCGAGGGAATCGACAGCGCGGAGCCGTCCGGGGACGGCTTCGCGCGCGGGATCGTCATCACCGGCGGCGGCACCGGCATCGGCCGGGCCACCGCCCGCGCCTTCGCCGAGCGGGGCGACCGGGTGCTCGTCGTCGGCCGCACCGAGGCCACCCTGGCCGAGACCGCCGGCGGGCACCCGGGCATCACGACTCTGGTCGCCGACGTCACCGCGCCGGACGCACCCGACCGGATCGTCGGGACGGCCCTGGACGTCCTCGGCCGGCTCGACGTCCTGGTGAACAACGCGGCCGCGATGGGATACCGCCCGCTGGCCGCCCTGGACCGGGCGGAGGCCGAACGGCAGCTCCACACCAACCTCCTGGCCCCGATCCTGCTCACCCGGGCCGCGCTGGAGCCCCTGGCGCAGCGGTCCGGCACCGTGGTGAACATCGGCTCCTCCGGGGCGATCGGCCTGCGGTCCTGGCCGGACAACGGCCTGTACGGGGCCGCGAAGGCCGCCCTGGACTTCCTCACCCGCACCTGGGCCGTCGAGCTGGCCCCGCGCGGCATCCGGGTCGTGGGACTCGCCCCCGGCGTGACCGACATCGCCGGACCCGGCGGGCCCGAACGGAGCGGCGCCGACCCGGAGTACGCGGCCTTCCTGAAGGAGATCGCCCACCGGACCCCGAGCGGCCGGGTCGGCCGCCCCGAGGAGATGGCCTGGTGGATCGTCCAGCTCACCCGGCCGGAGGCCGCCTACGCCAACGGGACGGTGGTGCCGGTGGACGGCGGGCTCTCCCTCACCTGATCCCGTCCGTCGACCGACGCCGTACGTCCGAGAGGGAGCACCGATGCGCGTCCTGTTCCAGCCGTTCGCCGCCGCCACCCACGTGGCCGCTCAGGTCCCGCTCGCGTGGGCGCTGCGCGCGGCCGGGCACGAGGTCCGCGTCGCGACCCAGCCGGACGTGGCCGAGGACATCGCCCGGGCCGGTCTGACGGCGGTGCCGGTCGGCGATCCCCTGCACGTCGCGGCCAAGATGAACCCGGACGACACGGACCTGGTGGACGAGCTGCGCGACGACGCCTGGCTGCGAGTCCTCGATCCGGGCGAGCTGCGCCCCGAGCGGCTGACTCCGGAGCATCTGCACGGGGTGTTCGCCGCGTGGACGCCGCTGGTGCATCGGAACACGGTGCCGGACCGCATGATCGACGACCTGGTCGCGTACGCCCGGGACTGGCGGCCCGACCTGATCGTCTGGGACACCATGAGCTACGCCGGTCCGGTCGCCGCCCGCGCCTCCGGCGCCGCGCACGCCCGGCTGATGTTCGGGCTCGACCTGGTGGGCCTGTTGCGCGAGCGCTACCGGGACGTCCTCGACCGGCTGCCCGCGGAGCTGCGGGACGATCCGCTGGAGGAGTGGCTGGGGCACGTCCTGGAGCGGCACGGTCTGGAGGGCCCCGGCCGGGGGTTCGACGAGGAGCTGGTGGTGGGCCAGTGGACCGTCGACCCGGTCCCCACCTCCCTCGCCCTGCCCCTCCACGTCCCCCGCGTCCCGGTGCGGTACGTGCCGTACAACGGCACCGCGGTCGTGCCCGGTTGGCTGGACGAGACTCCCGGCAGGCGCCGGATCTGTCTGACCCTCGGCGTCTCCTTCCGCGAGGTGGTCGGCGAGGACCAGGCCTCGGTCGGCGAGCTGCTGGCGGCGGTGGCCGATCTGGACGTCGAGGTGGTGGCCACGCTCAACGCCGAACAGCTCGCCGCGTTGGGCCCGCTGCCACCGAACGTACGGGCGGTCGACTTCGTACCGCTGAACGAGCTGTTGCCGAGCTGCTCGGCGATCATCCACCACGGCGGGGCCGGTACGTTCCTGACCGCCCTGGCCCACGGCGTACCCCAGGTCGTGGTCCCGGCCCGCATGTGGTGCAACACCCCGCGAGCGGAGCGGGCCCGGGCGGCCGGGGTGGCCCTGACCTGCCCGCCGGAGGAGCTGACGGCCGGCCGGCTGCGCGCGATGGTGACGCGGGTGCTCGATGACGGGTCGTTCGCGCGGAACGCGGCCCGGGTCCGCGCCGAGATGCTCGGGACGCCGACGCCCGGGGAGATCGTCCCGACCCTGGAACGGCTGGTTGCCGCGCATCGGTCTCCCGGGCGGCACGGCGCCTCATGACATACCGTCGGACGGAGAAGATCACGGTCTCCGCACGGTCGAGGTGAATCCCTGGTGAGGACACACATCCCCTATCTCTTAGCCGTGGCGAGCACGGTGGCGACGCGTCGGGTCGACGAGCGGCTGACCGACTACGACCTGACGGTGCGTCAATACGGCCTGCTCACCCAGCTCTCGCTGGAGCCCGAGCTGACGATGGCGGAACTGGCCCGCCAGCTCGGCATCGCCCGGCAGTCGGTGCACCAACTGGTCAACGAGCTCGTGGAGGCGGGCCATGTGCGCCGCCGCCCCGGCGCCGACGACCGCTCGCGCCGGCTGGAGATCACCGACACGGCGCAGTATCTGCTGACCCGGATCGACGGGCCGCTGGAGCGGGTGGAGGCGGAGCTGCTCGGCGATCTCAGCCCGGAGGAGGCCGAGACCCTGCGGCGGCTCCTCCAGCGCGTCCTGGCGCACGCCACCGACGACGAGGCCTGGCTGCCCGCCCGCTGACAGCGGCTCGACGCCCCCGACGGGGCACCAACGAGAGTCGAGGCCCGGTCGAGACCCGGCCCCTAGCCTCGCCGCCATGCGTGTGCTGTTTGTGACCCTGGCCGCCCGTCCCCACTTCTATGTCCAGGTGCCGCTGGCCTGGGCCCTGCGCGCCGCCGGCCACGAGGTGCGCGTCGCCAGTCAGCCCGATCTGCTGGACGCCATCACCGCGGCCGGGCTGCCCGCGACCCCGGTGGGGCCCCCGCTGGCCCAGGACGAGTCCGTGGAGGAGCTGCGGCGTCGGCAGGAGAAGGCGGCCGAGCGGCTGACGGAGCCGCCCGACGCCCAGGAGCTGATGCGGATGGCGGAGGACCGGCCCGAGCGGCTGACCCCCGACTTCCTGGACGGCCTCTTCACGGTGATGACCTCGGCCATCTTCCAGAACTTCGCGGCCGAGGAGACCGTGGACGACCTGGTGGCGCTGACCCGTCGGTGGCGGCCCGACCTGGTCGTCTGGGACACGCTCATGATGGGCGGGTCGATCGCCGCCCAGGCCTGCGGGGCGGCGCACGCGCGTCTCCTCTACGGGCTCGACCTGGTGGGCACCATGCGGGAGCGGCACCTGGTGTCGCTCGCCGCGCGGCCCGAGGAGCTGCGCGAGGACCCACTCGCCGAGTGGCTGGAGTGGACAGCGGCCCGGTACGGCGGCGGGTTCAGCGAGGATCTGGTGACCGGCCAGTGGACCGTCGACCCCACCCCTGCCTCGCTGCGTCCGCCCACGGAGCTGCCGTGGGTCCCCGTCCGGCACGTCCCGTACAACGGGCGGGCGGTGCTGCCGGAGTGGCTGCGCGAGCCGCCCGCCCGGCGCCGGGTCTGCCTCACCCTCGGCCTCTCCTTCCGCGAGGTGATGGGCGGTGACCAGGCGTCCGTGCCGGCCCTCCTGGAGGCGCTGGGCGAGCTGGACGCGGAGGTGGTGGCGACCCTGGACGGCGGGCAGCTGGCCAAGGTCGGCCGCGTGCCCGACAACGTACGGGCGGTGGACTTCGTGCCGTTGGACGCGCTGCTGCCGTCGTGCTCGGCGATCGTGCACCAGGGCGGGTTCGGTACCTCGCAGAACGCGCTGGTGCACGGCGTCCCGCAGGTCGTCGTCCCCAACGACCTGTGGGACATCCACCCTCGGGCGGAGCTGATCGAGCGGTCGGGGGCGGGAGTGCGGCCTTCGGAGGCCGGTCCGCTCACCCCGGAGGAGCTGCGCGAGCTGGTGACGCGGGTGCTGGACGAGCCGTCGTTCGCGCGGAACGCGGCGCGGTTGCGGGAGGAGGTCCGGGCCATGCCCACGCCCGCCGAGCTGGTTCCGGTGCTGGAGGAGCTGACCGCGCGTCACCGGTCGGCCGGCTGAACCGGCGACGTACCGGTCGGGCGCGCCGGTCGGATGTGGCGGTCAGATGTGGCGGTCCAGGGCTTCGGCCAGGGCCTCGCGCCAGGGTCGCGGCGCCGGGATGCCGGCCTCACGCCAGCGGTCGTGTCCGAGGACGGTGTACGTGGGCCGGGGGGCCCGCCCGCCGAAGGAGGCGCCGGGGACCGGCCGCACCCGGTCGGGGTCGGCACCGACGAGCCGGAACACCTCGCGCGCCAGCTCGTACCAGGTGGCCCGGCCCGCGTTGGTGGCGTGGAAGATCCCGCGCGCCCCCGGGGCGTGTCCGAGGGCGAGCAGGAGCCGCGCCACGTCCGCCGCCCACGTCGGCTGCCCCACCTGGTCGGCCACGACGTCCACGGGGCCGCCGGCCCGCGCCCTCTCGGTCATGGCGCGGACGAAGCTGGGTCCGTGTGCCCCGTGGAGCCAGGCGGTGCGGACCACCGCGCCACGGTCCGGCAGCAGGCCGAGGACGGCCCGCTCGCCCGCCCGCTTGCTCCGCCCGTAGGCGTTGCGGGGGGCCGTGGGGTGGTCCTCGGCGTACGGGGACCTGGCATCGCCGGAGAAGACGTAGTCGGTGGAGAGGTGCAGCAGGCGGGTGCCGTGGCGGGCGCAGAGGGCGGCCAGGTGCCGGGGGCCGTCCCCGTTGACGCGGAGGGCCCGGTCCTCGTCGGTCTCGGCGGCCTCCACGGCCGTGTAGGCGGCGCAGTTGACCAGGAGGTCGGGGCGGTGCCGGGCGAAGACCTCGGCGACCGCACCCGGGTCGGTGATGTCCAGCGCGCGCCGGTCGAGGCCGACCGCGTCCGCGCCCTCGGCCGCCAGGGCCTTCGTGACCTCGTGGCCGAGGAGCCCGCCCGCGCCGGTGACCAGCCACCTCATCGCGGGGTCCGGTCCGGGGTGGCCGCCGGGCCGCGCAGCCGGCGTTTGAGCGGCTCCCACCAGTCCCGGTTGTCGCGGTACCAGGCGACGGTGGCGGCGAGGCCGTCGGCGAAGGCGTACCGGGGACGGTAGCCCAGTTCGGCGCGGGCCTTGCCGTCGTCCAGGGCGTAGCGCAGGTCGTGGCCCTTGCGGTCGGGCACGCGCCGGACCCGGCTCCAGTCGGCCCCGCAGGCGTCGAGGAGCAGCCCGGTCAGTTCACGGTTGGTCAGTTCGGTGCCGCCGCCGAGGTGGTAGACCTCGCCCGCGCGGCCACGGGTGCGGACCAGGTCGACTCCGGCACAGTGGTCCTCGACGTGCACCCACTCACGTACGTTCGTGCCTTCGCCGTAGAGCGGGACCGGCTCGCCGTCCAGCAGGTTGGTGACGAAGAGCGGGATCAGTTTCTCAGGGAACTGGCGGGGCCCGTAGTTGTTGGAGCAGCGGGTGACGCGGACGTCGAGGCCGTGGGTGCGGTGCTGGGCCAGGGCCAGCACGTCGGAGGCGGCCTTGGAGGCCGCGTAGGGGGAGTTGGGGCTCAGCGGGCTGTCCTCGGTCCAGGCGCCCTCGTCGACGGAGCCGTAGACCTCGTCGGTGGAGACATGGACGAAGGGGCCGACGCCGTGGCGGAGGGCCGCGTCGAGGAGTGTCTGGGTGCCGAGCACGTTGGTACGGACGAAGGGCTCCGCTCCCTCGATGGAGCGGTCCACGTGCGATTCCGCGGCGAAGTGCACCACCTGGTCGGCCTCGGCCATCAGGCGGTCGACCAGCGCGGGGTCGCAGATGTCCCCGTGGACGAACTCCAGTCGGGGGTGGGACGCGTCGAGGTTGTCGAGGGTGCTCGCGTAGGTGAGCCGGTCCAGCACGGTGACGCGGACGGCCGGATCGTCGGACAGCAGTTTGCGGACGTAGGCCGAGCCGATGAAGCCGGCCGCTCCGGTGACCAGGAGATTCACGGGGTCAAGGCTGCCCCGCCCCGTTCGAGCATCCGACGAGGGCCCCTGGTCACGGCCGGCCGGCCGCTCCACCCGTCGTCGACGCGTCGGTGACCGGTTCGACCGAGACTCGGGCGCGTCGAGACCCCGAGCGTTGGAGGAACGATGGCGCTGTTCGCCGTCCTTGCGACCCAGTCCCCGACCGGAATCCCCGCCGACGAGTTCCGGCGCCGGCTGCCCGAAGGCTTCGCGTACATCACCGGGCTGGTCGACAAGGGAGTGATCCGGCACAACTGGATCCGGGTCGGCGCCTCCGGCGGCCTGCTGATCTACGAGGTCGACTCGCACGAGGAGTTGAACAGCCTGCTGTACGGGAACCCGCTGAGCCCGCACCTCCGTTTCGAGGTGATCCCCCTGGCGGAGCTCGGCGGCTTCGACCCCAGGGCCTTCGAGAAGCCGGCTGCCTGAGGCAGCTCGTCAGTCGGTCACCAGCGCCCGGGCGAGGCCGCGGTAGAAGGCCATCACCCCGGGTTCCTTCGGGGAGAGATGGCCGCGCTCGGCGAAACGGGAGCCGACCACTCGCTGGACCGCCTCCATGCCGAGCCGGTCCTCCCGGTTGACCACCGCGGCGCCCTCCTCGTTCTGCTCGCGGAGCGCGTCGCGGTCCTGGCCGTCGAGCGCCGAGGGGTGCATGAGCACGCCGCCCCGGACCTCGATCCGGTCGACGGTCAGCGGGATCATGGTGATCCAGACGACCGAGTCGCCGAAGGCCGCGAGGCTGCCGCAGGGGAAGACCGCGCAGTTGTACATGGTGGCGCGCTGTTCGTCGGAGAGCGGCAGCGCCGTGGCCGCGAGCGGTTCGCGGAAGGGGCTCAGGAGCCGGGTCACCCAGCGGGATTCGGCGCGCACCTCCATTGCTCCGCCCGGTGGGGTGATGAGTGCCACGGTGGTGGGGTGGAGGCCCATGGCGTGGTAGTTCTCGTGGGCGTTCTGGACCGCGATCTTCCAGTTGCAGTGCCATTCCTCGGTCCAGCCGGCGATCCGCGTCATCTCCGGCAGCCGGTACGCGTCGAGTTCCTCGCCGATCCGCCGCAGGTGCGGGGCCAACGGCTCGGCGGACGCGTCGGGGTTGACGAAGACGAACCCCCGCCACTCCTCCACCGCCGGGGCCGGCCGGTGCGGGCCGAGGGCGGACCGGCCCCGCAGGGTCCCGTCCTCGGCCCGGGTCACGGTGACGGGCCGGCCGGCCGGCGCGAGGGTCACGGACGCGCCCGGCGCGGCGAGATCGTCGACATGGGCGGCAAGGAGCCACGACCGTCCGAAGACCCGTTCCCGTTCCGCCTCCCACAGCTCCGGCGAGGTGAAGGCCGCAGGGGGCACGCTCAGCTCGGGGGCGTCGTCGTCCAGGTACCGCCCCAGCTCCGCCATGATCTCCGCGAGCCTCATGCTCCTCGCCGTTCCTTTCCGTACCGGGCCGTCAGCCGCTCGATCTCGGCGACGGCCTCGTTGGGTGTCGGCATCTCCTCGGTCTCCCGCCGCAGCCGCCGCGCGTGCTCGGCGAACGACGGATCCTCCAGCACGCGCGCGACCTTCTCGCGGAAGCGCTCGGGGGTGAACTCGCGCAGCGGGAGCGCGAGGAGGTTGCCCTGCTTCTCGTACGCCGCGCCCATCGACTCGGTGACCCACTCCCATCCCGTGAGGAGGAGCTGGGGCACGCCGTGGAACTCGGCCGTGGCCTTGGTCTGGTAGCCGCCGTGGTGCACGACCGCCGCGCAGGTCGGCAGCAGGTCGTGCATCGGGACGTGGTCCACCACGCGCACGGTGTCCGGGAGCGGCGGCAGATGGGCGCGCTGCCGTTCGGAGAGCGCGGCGACGACCTCCACGTCCATCCCGGCGAGGGCGTCCAGCATGCCGACGAGGATCGTGTCGAGGTCCCACAGGTCGTAGCCGCTGTCGATGCTCACCCCGAGAGTGAGGCAGACCCGGGGCCGGGCCGGCGGCTCACGGAGCCAGGCCGGCACGACCGACCGCCCGTTGTACGGGATGTAGCGGGCGGGGACGGTCGGCACGCCCACGACTTCGCGGAGACTCGCCGGGCGGGTGTCGACGGTCCACTGGCCCGTGAGCACGGATTCGTCGAACCGGACGCCGGCGCCGAGGCGTTCCAGGGTCCAGTCCAGCCATTCCGCCGTGGGGTCCTCGCGGTGTTCGGGCGGCTGCTCGGCGGCGAGCCGCAGGAAGGTCCGCCGGGTACCGAGCTGCATGGCCAGTTCCGGTCCGGAGACCAGGCGGGCGTGGGCCGCGCCGACGGCGAGCGCCGTGATCGGACCGGCCAGACAGAGCGTCTCCCAGATGACCAGGTCGGGCCGCCAGTGGCGGGCGAAGGCCACCAGCTCGTCGATCATCGTGTCCGAGTTCAGGCGGGAGTTGAGGGCGGGGACGATGACGCTCTCGTAGCCGAGCTGCTCCTCCCAGGTCTCCTCGTGCTCCGGGTCCCGGTCCTGGTCGGCGGTGCCGAAGTGGGCGATGCCCTCCCGGTGGAACTCCCCGAGACCCTCGTACCACGGCGGACTCTCGATCGGGACGGCGGTGATCCCGGTCCGGGTGACGGTCTCCACCACGCCGGGGACGCAGGCGGCGCGCACCTCGTGGCCGGCGGTCCGCAGTGCCCAGGCCAGCGGGGCGAGCAGCTGGAAGTGGCTGCCTTCCAGCGACGTGAACAGGACCCTCATCGCTCTGCTCCTCTCCTCGTCGTCGGCGCGGCCGTCACCCGTACGGGGATCCGGGCCGGGCCACGGGTCAGCGGTGCCCGGGGCCTGCGCACCGCGGGGGCGGTGGGGCGGAGTTCGGCGGTCCGGTCCCGCAGTGCCGCGAGCACGGCCTCGGCCAGGGCGCGGTGGAACGGGGCCAGGGCGCGGTGGGCGGGCACCGCCTCCGCTCCGGTCCCGCCGTCGAGCAGGACCGCGATCCGCTCCCCAGAGGCGACGCGGGCCCCGGCGAGCTCCAGGTCGGCGCTCGCCTCAAGGGCGGCGATCCACGTGGGCGGTTCCGCGCGCAGGACCTCCTCGACCGTCGGCCCGACCTCGTGCACCGGCAGGGGGGACCGGGCCGCCAGGGCGGTGCGGGCGACGAGGTCGGCGCCGGTGCGGGCGGCGATCGCGACCGTCGCCGGGCCCGTCGCGCCGGGGGCGACGTCGAGGAGGGAGCGCAGCGTGTCGAGGGCCGGGGCCAGGCGCCGGGCGGTGTCGAGGCGCTGCGGGCACACCACCGCGTCCTGGACCGTCCCGCAGGCCGCGACGGCCTCGGCGAACCGGCCGCGCTCGGGCTCGGGGATCGCGCACACCTCGGCGAGCGCGCCCGTCGCCAGGGGCTCGGCCAAGTCGGCGACGAGATCGAACTCCGGTCCCGCCGCGTCGAGCAGCCGGGCGCACAGGGGGCCGACGTCCGGGGCGTCCACGGCGGTGACACCGGCCTCCCCCGGCAGCGCCGGGACGTGTGCGACGGCGGGATGGGCGAGCAGGGCCGCGACGGTGGCCGGGTCGGCGGTGACCCAGGGGCCCGGCCCCGAGCGCCACAGCCGCCCGGCGGCCCGAACGCGGGCGCGCAGCGGGCCCGGGTCGTCGTCGATGTCGCAGAGCAGGGCGGCGTACGGGTCGCCCTTGAGCCGGTGGAGCCAGAGCGTCCCGTACTCCCGCTGCAGCCGCTCCCCCAGCTCCGCGAGGGCCGTGGTCACGGGGTGGTGCCGGGGTCGGCGGCGATCAGGGGGAAGTCGTCCCCGTCCACGGGCGCGCCCGGTGTCAGGTGGGCCACCGGATGGTCCTGTACCCCGGGCCGGTAGGTGGCGTCGGAGTCCATGTAGACGGACGCGAAGGCGAGCCGACGCTCGCCGTCGGTGTTGACCCCGGCCATGTGCACGGTGCGGAAATCGTGGAGGACCACGTCGCCCGCGCGCATCGGGACGGAGACCCGGGGGCTGAACGGGTACGCGGGCCAGACCTCCTCCATCGGCCGGTAGTCCTGGAAGTCGGCCAGGTGGACCTGACGGTGTTCGGGCGCGCGCCGGTGCGAACCGGGGACGTAGATCAGACAGCCCCGGTCGACGGGCACGTCGACCAGGGGGATCCACGCGGTCAGCGTCCGGGTCAGGCCCGCGAGCGGCAGTCCCGGTTCGTCGTCGTGGACGACGGTGGGCAGGTGGACATGGGGGTCCTTCTTGAGCACGTCGGTGCCGTAGAGCCGCAGCGGCCCGCCGGCCAGTCCTTCGGCGATCCGGGTGACCACGGGGTGCAGGGCGAGGCGGCGCAGCTCGGGATGCTTGCGCCAGGCCGCCTCGACGTAGTGGACCTGGGTCTCGTCATCGGAGGCACCCCAGGTCGCGGGGCCCTCCTTGGCCAGGAGTTCCTCGGCGGCGGCCCGGAAGCCTGCCACCTCGTCGGCGGAGAGCACCGACCGGAGGTGGACGAATCCCTGGTCGCGGTAGCGGCGGAGGGTCTCCTCGGTGGGCAGGCCGCTCTCGGTCAGATCTGCGGATGTCAGCATGTGATCGTCTTCCTCGCTCGTGTGGGAGGGCTTTCACCCGATGGATGCGACGAGTCGGCCGACCGTCTCGGCCGGGGTGGGCATCGCGAGCAGTTCCTCCTTGACCTGCCGGGCGTTCACGCGCAGCCGCACGTCGTCGAGCAGCGTCCGGCACTCGGCGGCGCCGAGAGTCCCGGGCTCCGCCACGATCCCGATGCCGCGGGCGGGCAGCAGGTCCGCGCCGGTCTGCTGGTAGGAGCCGCGCGGGATGACGCACTGCGGGAGGCCGGCGGCGGCGGCCGTCAGCATGGTTCCGCTGCCGCCGTGGTGGATGATCGCGTCGCAGCCGTCCAGGAGGAGGTCGAGCGGGGCCCAGTCGACCAGGCGGACGTTGGGCGGGACATCTTTGAGCAGCTCGGGGTCGCCACCGCCGAGGGTCAGGACGAACTCGGCGTCCAGGCCCCTGGCCGCCTCCATGAGCGGACCGAGGATCGCGATGCCGCCCCATTGGGCCTCGATGGTGCCGAGGGTGACGGCGATGCGCGGCCCGCGTGCGGGTTCCCTCAGCCAGTCGGGCAGGACGGCCCCGCCGTTGTAGGGCACGTGGCGCAGCGGCCGGGCCTCGGGGGTGCGGCGGTCCTCGGGGAGCAGGGCGGTGAGGCTCGGCGGGAGGGTGGTGAGGGGCAGGGTGGCCGGGGGTTCGTCGGTGACACCGTGACGGGCCCAGTGGGGTTCCATGCCGGCCCGTAGCAAGGTGCGCAGGCGGGCACCGCTGTCGTACGAGCCGAGACGGGGCTCGATCAGCGGGACGCGCAGCGCGGCGGCGAGGAGCCGGCCGGCGCCCTGGAGGGGCGGTGCGACGACCAGGTCGGGGGCCCAGTCGCGGGCCGCCGCCAGCGCACCGTCCACCATGACGCCGGACACCCTGGCGAAGAGCGTGGCCAGTTCGGCGTCCTCTGGGTCCTCGGCGAACATCGGGTGGTCGGCCGTGCCGTCGGCCGCCCCGGGCTCCTGCGGCATGTACACGGGCAGGTAGTCCAGGCCGGGGGTGACGTCCACGACGTCGAAGCCCGCCTCGGCAGCGGCCAGGCTGAGCCCACCCGTGGCGTACCGGACGCGGTGGCCGGCCGCGCGGAAGGCCTGAGCGAGGGGGATGGTCGGGAAGAGGTGGCCGAGGCCCGGAGAGGTCACGAACAGGACGCGCATGCTGCCCCCAGCCAAGAGTCGTCGGACGGGTCGTCAAGGGGTCCGGAGCGCCGCGGCGACGGCCCCGTCCCGTGGCCCTGCGGTACGGGTCTCACGGGGCGACCCCGAGGAAGAGGCCCCGGCCGGAGTGCGGGCCGGGGACGTACTCGACGGCGAGGCCGGCCGCGCGGAACGCGGTCTCGTAGGCTTCGCGGGTGAACAGGGAGATGTGGTGGGTCTCGGTGAAGTGCCGGGCGCCGTCCCGGGCGTCGGCCACCACGTAGTGGACCTCCATCCGGGACGCGGTCCCCTCGCGGGCAGAGTGCGAGACCCGGGCCACCGTCCGGCCCGCCGCGGTCGTCACGTCCGCCGACACATGTCCGTCGAGGTAGGTCTCGGGGAACCACCAGGGATCCACCGCCACCACCCCCTTCGCGTTCAGGTGGCGGGCGAACGCGGCCAGGACCGCGTGGAGTTCGTCCTCGGTGGTCGCGTAGCCGATGGAGCCGAACATGCAGGTGACCACGTCGAACCGGCCGTCGAGGTCGAAGGCGCGCATGTCGCCGACGTGGACGGGGACGTCCGGCAGCGCGCGGCGCGCGGCCTGGACCATCGGCTCGGACAGTTCGAGCCCCGCGACGCGGTCGAAGAGTTCGGCGAAGTGGCGCAGATGTGCTCCGGTGCCGCAGGCGACGTCGAGCAGGGAGCTCGCGTCCGGCCGCAGCCGACGCACGCGACGGGTCAACTCCCGTGCCTCGGCTCCGTAGTCCTTGCCGCGGCTCTCGTGGATCAGATCGTGGATCTCGGTGAGGTCAGCGCCGTACATGGACGGATCGTCGGAAGGCCGGCTGGAGAAACCGCCCAGGACGGGTGGAGGCGGTGCGGTGCCTGCTCGATCGGGCGGCGACCGTTTCCCCAGCGCGCGCGGTCACCGTCGGCCGGACGGGATCGCGGTCACCGTCGGCCGGACGGGATCGAAGAGGGACCGAGCCGGACCTGCGCGGGACCCGGACGAAGGGAGGGCCGACGTGGACGTCGGGGAGATCGTGGCGGAGCTGGAGCGCTATCTGGGGCCGGACGCGGAGGCGTTGAGCCTGCCGCCGGCGGCCTTCACCTCACCGGAGTTGTGGGAGGCGGAGCGGGAGCGGGTGTTCGGGCGTTCCTGGGTGCTCGTGGCCCACGCGGACGAGCTCGCGGAGTCCGGGGCGTACGTGGCGCTCTCGGTGGCGGGCGAGCCGGTCGTGGTCGTCCGGGGCGAGGACGGGGTGCTGCGCGGGCTGTCGCCGGTGTGCCGGCACCGGTTGATGCCGGTGGTGGAGGAGGGTTCGGGTCGCACGGACGTGTTCACCTGTCCGTACCACCTGTGGCGGTACGGCCTGGACGGCCGTCTGGTCGGCGCCACCCACATGAAGCGGAATCCGGCCTTCGATCCGGCCACGTGCCGGCTGCCCCGGTTCGCGGTGGAGGAGTGGCGGGGGTTCGTCTTCGTGAACCTCGACGCCTCGGCCGAGCCACTGGGGCCGCACCTGCGGCGGATCGACGAGGACCTGGCCAACTACCGGCTGCCGGAGCTGACCCAGGTCGCCGGGTGGACCGAGGAATGGCACTGCAACTGGAAGATCGCCGTCGAGAACGCGCACGAGAACTACCACGTCATGGGCTTCCACCCGGAGACCCTCCAGCCGACCACACCGGGCGGTGCGGAGACGACCGTCCGCGCGGACTCGCCGTGGGCCGACAGCATGCGGGTCCGGTACTCGACGCCGCTGGAGCCGGTGATCCTGGACCTCACGGAGGAGGAGCGGGCCCATCTGTACGGCTTCTTCGTCTTCCCCTCGGGCAGCCTGGCCGCCTCGGGCGACATGGTGATCTGGCTCAGCCTGATCCCGTCGGCGATCGACCGCACCCTGGTCCGGGGCGGGGTGTTGATGCCCTCGGCCATGATCGAGGGCCAGGACCGCGAGGCCGTCCGCAAGGAGGCCGAAGCCTACGCCGCCGTGATCAACGGCGAGGACCGGCGCGGCCTGCAGGCGGTCCAGCGCGGAGCCGGCTCGCGCTTCGCCGAGCGGGGCCACCTCTCCCCCAAGGAACCCGGTGTGCTCCTCTTCTACCGCTCCCTGGCCCGCGCGTTGATCCGCGACGACGCCGACTGGCCCGGCGAACTCTGAACGAGCGGACCTGGAAGCCCGCCCTCGCCGCCGGCGTGCTCAAGGTCGTGGGCGAGAAGGTCCGGCACTACGGCGGGCGGGTCCGCAGGTACCCCGTCTTCGAGCTGTCCCGCTCGGTCATGTTCCACGTCTGCGGCACACCTACGCCGGCGTGCGGCTGGAGGCCGGGGAGTCCGTCGTCAGCCCAAGGTGAAGGACAAGGAGACCGCGCGCGGCGGGCTCGCGGTGAACATCATCGAGTGCTGAGGTTGAGGCCCCGGCTCAGGCACAGGACCGGGTCGAGGCGGTGGCCGGTGCGCGGCGCTGGGCGGGTGGCGGGGGCGCGGGCGTGTCGTCCTGGATCATTCCGTTCAGCTCGCGCCGGTCCGAGATCGACAGTTTCCGGTACGCCCTGCTCAGGTGGATCTCCACGGTGCGACGCGTGACGTACAACCGGTTCGCGATCTCCTGGTTGGTCAGTCCACCGGCGGCGAGCAGGGCGGTACGGCGTTCGGCCGGGGTGAGCGAGGCGGGTCCGGTCTCGCGGTCCCGGCGCGGCCGGGCGCCCGTCTCGATCAGATCCTGACGCAGTTCGCGGACGAGCGCCGTCGCCCCGCACTTCTCGGCCAGGGCCATGGCCGCGCGCAGTTGCTCCCGGGCCTTCCGGACCTTGCGGGTGCGCATGGAGGCGCGGCCGAGGTCGCCCAGGGTCAGGGCCTCCGTGAGCGCCGCGCCGGACTCCCGGAGGATCCCGGCCGCCTCGGCGAGGAGCGTGACCCGTCGGTCGCCGCCGGCCAGCAGGCCGAGGGCGCGGAGGGCGGCCCCGACGGCGTGCGGGGCGCCCCAGGCGCGGGCCAGGTCCAGCTCCTCGCGGGCGAGGCGGTCCGCGGTGGCAACGTTGCCGAGGCGGCTGTGGGCGAGGGCGGCCTCGGAGCGCCAGGGGTACACGACGGAGTCCGCCCAGCCGCGCAGCCGCAGCTGGCGGCCGCACTCCTCCAGGTCCGCCAGGCCCGCCCTGGCGTGTCCCACCGCGAGGTGCAGCCGGCCGCGCTGGAACAGCAGGCCCGGCAGGGTGATCCCGGGCGGGCAGCTCGGGAGCCCGTCGTCGAGGAGGACCCGCTGGGCCTGTTCGAGGTCGCCGGACTCGAGGAGGGCCGCCCCCAGCCAGCAGCGGGCGTGGGCGGACCCCAGCCACTCGCGGCCGGGCACGACCGGGTTGTGTTCCAGCGCCTCGTACGCCGCCTCGGCGGACTCCTGGAGGCGGCCCATCCGGAACGCGCACTCGGCGAGCGCGGCCCGGGCCAGGGCGGCCACGGTGTGCGAGCCCTCGGCCGTCGCCTGGGCGAGCAGGGCCCGGCAGGTCTCCCGCGCTTCCTCGTGTTCCCCGGCGCGTGCCAGGACGAGGAGGAGGGCGATCCGCAGCGCGGCGTCCTCGTTGACGGTCCCGACCGGTTCGCTGAGCGCCAGGCGGGCCAGCGAGACGGCCTCCTCCCGCCGCCTGCCCCGCCACTGGGCGTGCAGGGCGGGCACCGCCGCCTCGGCTCGCCGGACCCAGGGGGTACGGGCGACCTCGGCGAGCGCCGCCCGGGACGCCGGCGGCCCGGGCCGGGTGCTCCGGCCGTCCATCAGGCGCAGGAGCTCCAGCAGGGCACGCGTGCCGGTACGTAACTCCTTCTCCGCGTCCTGCCGTTCGAGGGCGGCGACCTCGGTCTCCATGATGCGCAGGGCTTCGGGGATGTCACCGGTCAGCACGACGGCCTGGACGAGGTCGGCGAGCGCGGCGGACCGCCGGTCGCCGACCTGGGGTATGAGGTCGAGCGTGCAGCGCAGCCGGGGCACGGCCGCGTCGAGGTCGTCGGCGAGCTCGACATGGCCGAGCCGCCGCAGCAGCTCCGGTTCGCGTTCCGCCCCGCACTCCTCCATGCCGCGTTCCAGGCAGGCCCGGGCCTCCTTCAGGGCTCCGGCGGCGAGGGCGGCGTCGGCCGCGTCGACGAGGATCTGGCAGGCCCAGGGCGCGCAGACGGGGTCGGAGCGCAGGAGGTGGGCGGTGATCTCCTCGCGCGGGGCGGCCGCGGCATGGAGCGCCTTGGCCGCCTCCGCGTGGAGACGCGCCCGTTCGCTGGGCGGCATGGCGGCGAGGAACGAGGTGCGGACCATGGGACGGCTGAAGGTGACGCCTTCCTCGGTCGCCTCCAGCACGCCGGAGCGGACGAGGGTGTGGAGGGCGTCGGCGGTCTCCCCGGGGTCGAGACCGGCCAGTTCGGCGACGAGTTCGGCGGAGTGTGCCCGGCTCAGGATCGCGACGGTGCCGAGGGCCCGGCCGATGCCCGGGAACCAGCTCTCGAAGCGGGCGACGAACGTCTCCGCCACCTCCGCCGACCCCAGTTCGGCGATCCGCTCGGCGGACAGCTCCCCCGGGCCGACGCCGCTGCGCTGCAACTCCCGCAGCAGGGCCTGGACCAGCAGCGGATTGCCGCCCGTGCTCGCGTGGCAGGCGCGGGCGAGGCCGGTGTCCATCGGTACGCCGAAGGAGGACGACAGCAGGTAGCCGACGGCGTCGACGTTCAGTCCGCGCAGCACCACGCGACGGTGGAACTCGGCGGCGACCCCGGCCACCGAGGTCGTGTCGGGCCCCTGCGGCTCCTCGTCGCCCGGTTCCGTGTGGTCCCGCGCCAGGGTGCCGAGCAGCGCGACCGGGAGCCCTTCGAGGCGGGCCATGAGGTGACCGAGCCAGTGGAGCGACCGGGCGTCCGTCCACTGCAGGTCGTCGACGACGAGCAGCAGGGGCTTACGGGTGGCGTGTGCGGTGAGGAGGCGGTGCAGCCGGGCCGCGGCGGCCTCGGGCGTGGCGGGCTCGGGCGTGGCGGGTTCGGGCGTGGCGGCCGAGGTCACCGCGGACGACTCGGGCGGTCGGTTTTTCTCGGGGCCCTCGTGGGCGCCCAGGAGCTGGTCGCGCACCTGATGCCACACCCCGTACGGAAGTGTTCGTTCCGCCTGCCGGGCCCGGGCCGACACCACCTCGAAACCCCTGGCCCGGGCCGTCCTCAGGGCGGCCCGCGCCAGATAGGACTTTCCGCTGCCGATGCCACCCTCCATGAGGAGGCTGGCGCCCATTCCGCCGGCCGCCGCGGCCAGCGCCTCTTCCAGGGCGGACACTTCGCCATCTCGACTGAGCACAGCAACTCCCTTTTCGCCCCAGGGTTTCGTTGTCGCTCGTGGTGCGTGAAGGTGCGATTCAGACGCCGTCCGGCCCCCGGTGCCGGCTTCGCCACCGGTCGGTGGCCACTCCGGAGAGCACGACCTCGACCACGTCCTCGGCCAGGGCCGCGGTGACCGGCAGGTGCCCGAACAGCGCCCGGTAGTAGGTGGTGGAGGCCAGCATGTCCAGGAGCAGGTCGATGTCCGCGTCCCGGCGGATGTCCCCGCGCTGGATCCCGCGCCGCAGCGCCTCGGCCGTCGACGCCCGGCGCACATGGAAGAACTTCTCCAGGAACTCCGACTCCAGCTCCGGGTCGTCGGCCAGGTCCGCGACCAGGGCGGGCAGGACCCGCCGTCCGACGGTGTGGGTGAACGCCTGGCTGAGCGTGCCGATGCCGGCGATGAGGTCGCAGTGCGTGCAACCGGTGTCCGGGGTGGGGGTGGTGCCGATCGCCGCGGCGAGCGTGTCCACCACGAGGTGCTGCCGTGACCGCCAGCGGCGGCGCAGGGCCGGCTTGCTGGTACCGGCCCGCGCGGCGACCGCTTCCAGGGTCAGTTTCCCGTAGCCCGCCTCGTTGAGGATCTCCATCACCGCGCTGGGCACGGCGACGTCGATACGGCTGTCGCGGGGCCGCCCGGTGCGCTGCCCGCCAGGGGTCCGCACGTCGGTCTCGGCGGCGTTCGGGGTGTTCACCATGGCGCCAGTATAGGTATGCTCACCACCGTTCCGTTCCGGCACGAAACGAAAATGGCTCAAGGAGTGACTCCATGTCTCACGGTGTCGACGAAGTGGCCGAGGGGTCGAGCGGATCGGGCGGGTCACCGGGCCCAGCCGCCGCCACGCGGGCCGAGCCCGCGGAGAGCGTCTTCGCGGGGCCCTACCGGGCGCTCACGCTGGGCGTGATCCTGTCGGTCAGCATGGTCGCGTTCGAATCGCTCGGGGTGGCCACCGTGCTGCCCGACATCGCACGGAAGCTGGACGGCCTCGGCGCGTACGGCTGGGGCCTGTCCGCGCTCATGCTCGCCAACATCATCGGTACGGTGCTCGGCGGCCGGTCCGCCGACCGGAACGGCCCCTGGCGGCCGATGGCCGTGGGCCTGGCCGTCTTCGCCGTGGGCTGCGCGGTGGCGGGCGCGGCCACCTCCTGGCCCCTGTTCCTCCTCGGCCGGTTCACCCAGGGACTGGGCGTGGGCGCCGTCATGGCCATGGCGTACACGGTGATCGGCCTGGCCTACCCGGAGCATCTGCGGGCGCGCATGTTCGCCCTGCTGTCCTCCGCGTGGACCATCCCCTCGCTGATCGGCCCCGTCGTCGCCGGCACGCTGTCGGACCTCACCGACTGGCGCGCGGTCTTCCTGCTCATGCTCCCGCTCATCGTGATCGCGGCGGTCCTGACCCTCCCCGGCCTGCGCCGGCTGGACCGCTCCCGCGACACGGCGGGCGCGGCGGGCACGCCGGACCCTGGGGCCCCCGCCGCCGCGGCCCTGCCCTGGTGGAAGAGCCCCCTGACCGGCGCCGTCCTGCTCACCGTGGGCACCGGCCTGCTGCTGCAGGCGCTGCTGCTCGAGAACATCGCCCTGCTCGTCGTCCTCGCCCTGGTGGGCGTGGCCATCGCCGTACCGGCGCTGCGCCAGGTGACGCCCGAGGGCACCCTGAGCGCCCGGGCCGGCCTCGGTGCGGGCGTCGTGATCCGCGGTCTGCTCTGCGGTGTCTACTTCGGCAGCGAGGCGTTCCTGCCGCTCGGCCTGCAGGAACTGCGCGGTTCGAGCGCCACCGAGGCGGGTCTCGGTCTGTCCGCGGGTGCGATCACCTGGGTGCTGGGGTCCGCGTGGCAGGCGAAGCGGGACGGCCGGAGCCAGGGCGGCCGCACCACCGGCGTCGCGCTCGGCTTCGCCGTGCTGCTGGCCGGCGTGGCCGTCATGGCCCTCGCCATCCTCACCGAGTCGGTCCCCGCCTGGATCGCCGTACTGGGCTGGGCGATCGGCGGCCTCGGCATGGGCGTCGCGTTCAACGCCGCCACCACCGACACCCTGGAGCAGACGCCGGCCGAGCGGCAGGGCGAGGTCAGCAGCGCGCTCCAGCTCGCCCAGACCCTCGCCACGGCCCTGATCGCCGGGCTCGGCGGTGCGGCGATCGCGATCGCGCAGCACTACGACTCCACCACCCGTACCGCGCTGTTCGGCGTCTTCGCCCTCACCGCCGCCCTCGCGCTGCTCGGCATCCTCCTCTCCCGGCGGCTTCGCCCCACGGCCGCGGTGAAGTGACCGTCGGTCACCTGATCGCCGGCCATACGAAGGGGGCTCCGCGGTGATCCGCGGAGCCCCCTCATGCGTGGCCGACGATGTCCGTCAGGCGCGGCAACGCAGCATCACCAGCGGCGGATTGGCGAGAAAGTCCGCCCAGTACGGCTCACCCAGGGCCCGGGCGCCCTCGGCGGGCACCTCCAGCGGCACCCACGTCACCTCGGCGAAACCCGCGGCCCGAAGGCTCTCTTCGTACACCTCGCGGCGCGGGTAGTTCGTGACGAACTCGACCGGCGGGTCGAGCAGCGCCGTGATGCGTACGCGCGGCCCGGTCGCCCCCTCCCCCACCGGCACGTAGAGGAAGCCGTACTTGCCGGTGGACGGCCCGTCGAACCGGAAGTCGGGCGCCTGGGTCAGGACGAGGAACTCGCCGCCCGGCACCAGGCTCCGGTGCACGCCACGGCACATGCGCTCCATGGCGGCCCCGTCATCGGCGTAGTTGAGCAGGTATACCGCGGTCGCCACGTCGAAGGGGCGCTCGGGGACCGGGAGTTCGGCGGCGTCACCGACGGTGTAGCGCACGCCCAGCGGACTGTGCTCCTCGATGCGCCGGGCGGCGGCCACCATCTCGCCCGAGATGTCGACCCCGAGCACGTCCGCGGCGCCGAGGCGCTTGATCTGCCGGGTGTAGAAGCCCGTGCCGCACGCCAGGTCGAGCACGGACCTGCCGCGGACGTCACCGAGCAGCCGCAGAAAACTGGCCCGCTCGGGGTAGCGCGCCAGGGGCAGCGCCTTGAACCCCTCGTACGTCTCCCCGATCTCGTCGTACTGCAGTGCATCGCGCTGCGCACTCACCTCGTCGACCTCCTCGTCATGCGATCACCCTGGTGTTCTCGATGCTTTCGGTGCTTGGGATGCTTTCGGTGCTCGCGTCCGTGGCACGGCGCAGCAGGTCGCCGCTCAGCGCCGCGCGCCGCCCCTGGTGCCGGGCGGCCTCGCGGACGGCCGGCGTCGGCACGTCGCCCGCCGTCAGCGGGTGCGAGGTGCCGTACGGATTCCCGCCCGCCGTGAACACCGCCGGGTCGGTGTAGCCGGGTGGCACCACCACCGCCCCGCTGTGGAGCAGGACATGGTGGAAGGCGAGCAGCGCCGACTCGCTGCCGGCGTGCGGGCGCGCGGTCGCGACGAAGCCGCTCGCGGGCTTGCCGGACAGCGGGCCGGGGCCGGCGGCCGGCTCCAGCGACTGGAGGAACTCCAGCAACGGCGGGGCCATGGCGCCCACGCGCGCCGGCCCGCCGAACACCACCGCGTCCGCCCAGGCCACGTCCGCGGGCGTGGCGAGCGCCGCCGGGGGCCCGTTCCACCCGGCCGCTTCCGCACGCGCCGGCCCGCTGGTGCCGACGACCCGCCGCAACCGGACCCGCGCCCCCACGGAGCGGGCACCCGCCGCGCACTCCTGCGCCAGCAGGCGGGCGGGCCCGCTGTCGGCGCAGTGCACGACGGTCACCTTGACCGGGCCCGGGACGGTGGGCGCGGCGGGCGCCGGACGCGCCCGCGCCGTCAGCTCGGCGAGCCGGTGGCCCAGCGCCCGGGCGGCCTCCTGCTCGGCCGCGCCGACGGCGGTCGCGATGCCGGTTCCGGTCCCGGCCCCGTCGGTGCCGCGCGGCCGGGGCTCCACCGACACGCCGTACGGATTGCCGCCGGCCGAGCGGAACACCGGGTCCGCCGGATCGGCCCCGACCACCCAGGAGCCCCAGTGGTACGCGGTCTGATGGAGCGACAGCAGCGTCGCCTCCCGGCCGCCGTGCGTGCAGGTGGAGGCCGTCATCCCGGTCACCAGCCGGTCCGCGAGCAGTCCCTTCCGCCACAGCGGGCTGGTCGTCTCCAGGAACCGCTTGAAGGAGGCGGACACGTTGCCGAAGTACGTGGGCGTCGCGAGGACCAGGCCGTCCGCCCACAGCACGTCGTCGGGCCCCGCGAGGGGCTCCGGCCACCGGCCGTTCTCGTTCACGCCCTCGTCCGCGCCCTCGTCCGCGACCCTCAGCACCCGTACGCGGGCTCCGCCGGCCCGCGCGCCCTCGGCCGCCGCCAGCGCGAGGGCGCGCATCGTCCCCCGGCGGCTGTGGTAGACGACCGCGACCCGGGGCCTCACACCGGCTCCCCGGGCAGCGGCCGGGCACGCAGCACGAGCCGTACGTCCTCACCGACTCGGCTCACCTCGTCGAGGCGCAGCCGGAGCGCGTCATCGAGTGTCCGGATCCCGAGGTCGTCCAGGACCGGGCGGCCTCCGGCGCCGAGCAGCAGCGGCGCCACATAGGCGACGACCCGGTCGAGGAGGCCGGCGGCGGCGAAGGCCGCGGCCAGCCGGGCGCCGCCCTCGAGCAGCACCGAGCGCACGCCCCGCTCGTACAGTTCGCCGGTCAGGGCCCGGATGTCGAGATCGCCGTCCACGACGGGCACTTCCAGCACCTCGTGCCGTCGCGGCAGCCGGGGCCGCGGGGCGCCTCGGCCGATGACGACCATCGTGGGGGCGGCGTCGTCGAGCACGCGCGCGTGGGACGGGACGGCGCCGGCCCGGTCCAGCACCACGCGCAGCGGTGGCCGGCCGGACACCGCGTGCCGCAGACCGAGGTGCGGGTCATCGGCACGCAGGGTCCCCGAGCCGACCAGTACGGCGTCGTGCGCGGCGCGCAGGGCGTGCACGTCCTCCCGCGCCCGCTGTCCGGTGATCCACCGGGAGGTCCCGTCGGGCGCCGCCGACCGGCCGTCGAGGCTGCCGCCGAACTTCCACGTCACACACGGCCGGGCGGCGCGAACGGCGGTGAGCCACAGCTCGTTGCCACGCTCGGCCTCCGCGCGCAGGACCTCCGGGACCACCTCCACACCGGCCTCGCGCAGCCGCCGGGCACCGCCCGCGGCGTGCGGGTTCGGATCCGGCACCGCGTAGACGACCCGGGCGACGCCCGCGCGCAGCAGCGCGTCCGCGCACGGTCCGGTACGGCCCTGGTGCGCGCAGGGCTCCAGCGTGACGACGGCGGTCGCCCCCCGCGCCCGGGCTCCCGCGACGGCGAGGGCTTCGACCTCCGCGTGCGGCTGTCCGGCTCCCCGGTGGAACCCCTCACCCACCGGGGACCCGTCCGGCCCGAGCAGGACGCACCCGACGACGGGGTTGGGACTGGTCCGGCCCAACGCGGCGGCGGCGAGCCCGATCGCCCGAAGCATGGCGACTTCCTCGACGGGACGCACAGAGGGGGCCGGGGCGGCCGACGAGGCCGGTGGGTTCGGCGCGGCCTGCGCCGCCGGCGCGGCTGGCGCGCTCGGCGCGGCTGGCACGGCCGGTGCGGTCAGGGCGGCATGCGCCCCCGGCGCGGTCGGTGCGTTCGGCGCGCCCGGCGCGGCTGGCGCCGCCGGTGCGGCCGGTGCAGCCGGTGCGGCCGGTGCAGCCAGGGCGGCCGGCGTGCCCGGCGCGTCCTGCGCTGCCGGTGCGGCCTGCACCCCCGACACGGTCGGTGCGCTCGGCGTGCCCGGCGCCGCCAGTGCGGCCGGTGCAGCCGGTGTGGCCTGCGTCTGCGACGTGCCTGGTGCGACCGGTGCGGCCAGGGCGACCGGTGCCGCCGGCATGTCCGGTGCGGCCGGTGCCACCGGTGCAGCCGGTGCAGCCGGTGCAGCCGGTGCAGCCTGCGTCCCTGGCGCGGTCGGTGTGTTCGGCCCGCCCGGCGCCGCCGGCGCGCCCGGTGCGGCCTGCGGCCCCTGCGCGGTCGGTGCAGGCTGCGTCTTCGGCGCGTCCGGCGCCTCCTTCGCCCCCGGTGCCGCCGGGATGCCCGCCGTCACGGGGTCTCCGCGAGCCGGAAGCCCATGGCGTAGATGTCCCGCTCGTACCAGCCGTGCCTCCGGCGGCAGCGGGCGAGGTCGCCGAAGCGGGTGAAACTGCCGCCCCGGGCGATGCGATAGGCACCACGCGTGCGCGCGAGGTCGTCGGCGACGTCCGTACCGCCGGGGTACGGGCGGTAGTCGTCCGCCGTGTACTCCTCCACGTTGCCCGCCATGTCGTGCACGCCGAACGGCGAGCACCCGCCGGGATACACCCCGATCGGGGTGGTGGTCAGCGGGCCGTGCTCCACCGTGTTGGCGCGGTCGTCGGCGAGCTCCTCCCCCCAGGGGAACTCCCGGCCGTCGCCGCCGGAGGCCGCGTACTCCCACTCGGCCTCCGTGGGCAGCCGGAACGCCCGGCCCGTACGGTGCGCGAGCCAGGCCGCGTACGCGTCGGCGGCCTCGGGCGGAACGGTCCACACCGGGTGGTTGCCGAGCGTCTCCGGATAGACCCCGAACCGCCAGGACGTGGGCAGCCACATGCTGCCGGTGTCCTCCAGGAAGCGGCGGTACTCGGCGTTGGTCACCGGGTGGAGCGCGATTCGGAAGGCCGCGATGTCCGTCTCGTACGAGGGGCACTCCTTGGCGATCCACTCCTCCTCCACCCCCGCGTGCCGCCAGCGGGCGGTGACCGGCCCGACGGACTCCGGATCGAGGCCGAGCCGGACCCGGGCGCCCGGGACGGCGGCCATCGGGGGATCGTCGGGCCGGATGCGCGGGTCCCCGACGAGGCCGAGGACGGTGCCGGCGGCGTACCGCCGGGAGAAGGGCCGGCCGGGGTCCTCCGCGATCGAGACCAGGGTCACGGCGGGGGCGCCGAGCAGGTCGGGATGGGCCTGCAGGGCCCAGGGGCCCGTGCGGGCGGTGAAGGAGTCCGGCAGGCCCATCGCCGCCCGGTCGGAGAGGGTGTTGGGGTTGGCCATGACCGCCGCCGGAGCGGCGGGAGACGTACTGCTGGTCATGGAAGCCTCCGGTCGGTCGTGCGAGCGCGGTCCGTGATCGCAGCACGGGCTGCGGCTCGGGCGGCGCGGTGAGTGGCCCCACCAGGAACCGCCGCTCGGGCAGGATCTGTGGTCGCGGCGCGGTGCGTGGCCCCGCCACGAACCGCCGCCCGGGCAGGGGCCGCGGCGCGGCACCCGGCGCCAGTGCGGTCCGCGGCTCGGCCGGAATCCGCGGCCCCGGCGCGCTCACCGGTCCCCGCCAGTCCCGCCGTGGGCACCGCCTCGGCCAGGGCGCGGTAGCCCGCGTCGTTGAGGTGGATGTGGTCGCCGCTGTCGTACGCGGCCCGTACGCGCCGGGGGTCGGCGGGGTCGCGGACCGCCGCGTCGAAGTCCACGACCGCGTCGAAGCCCGGTGCCGTGCGCAGCGCCGTGTTGAGTTCCGCGCGGGCGCGCTCGGCGTCCTCGGTCCAGAACGGCGAGTCCTTGAACGGCGTCAAGGTGCCCACCAGCACACGGATGCCCCGTTCACGCAGGCGCTGCGCCATCGTACGCAGCCCGTTCAGGACCTCGTCCGCGCTCGCGTACGGCGCCAACTGGAGGTCGTTGACGCCCTCGTACAGCACCACGGTCCGCACCCCCGCCTGGGCGAGCGCGTCCCGATCGAGCCGCCCCAGGGCGCTGGTGCCCCGCTGCGGCCGGTCCGTCTCGGTGCCGTCGCGCAGCACGCGGTTGCCGCCGATGCCCTTGTTGAGCACGCCCAGGCCGCCGGTCGCCGGATCGGCGGCGAGGCGGCGCGCCAGGGCGTCGGTCCAGCGGCCGTTGCCGTCCATGGTGGAACCCACACCGTCGGTCTGCGAGTCGCCGATCGCGACCACCGCGCCGCGCGCCCGCGTTCCGCGCGCGTCCGCCCCGCGCACGTCCACGCCCGTGAGGAAGAACCACGAGGTCTCGGTACGGCGGAACGCGGTCCCGGTCGGGTCGGCGGTGTGGTCACCCGGTTCGGAGACATGGCTGCGCTGCTGTGCCAGCCAGTGCCAGGTGGTGGGTCCGGTCGGTTCCGGGAGATGGATGCTGACCAGCAGGTCCGCCCCGGCGGGCACGTCGAAGTCGACCGGGTCGCTGAACGTCTCCGCCCCCGCGGGCAGGGTCGTCCGTGCCGCGCCGCCGTCGTAGGTGACCTCCCGGGCGCTGCCGGGTACGACCGCCGCCGGGGAACCCGGCAGCGGCAGCGCGACGGTCGTCCGGCCCAGGGTCAACGGCCGTGTGCCGTACGCGTGGGACAGCCGCAGCCGCAGGTGGTCGCCGCCGATCGAGGTGCGCACGACCATGCGTACGGTCCGGTCGTCCAGACCGTCCCGGGAGATGCCGTCGCGCGCGGCGGGCGCCGGAGCCGTACCCCAGGATCCGACCCAGCCGGACCCCTCGGCCCGAGGTGACACGGCGGCGGGAGAGGCGGCAGAGACCGCGGAGACGGCAGAGGCCGGCGAGACCGCGAGCAGCCCCGCCGCGCAGACCGCTGCCGCCAGTACGACGACGCACCGCTTCATCGCGGATCGCCGTCCGCCGTGCGTCGGAAGGTGCCCAGCAGATAGGTGAGCCCCGCCGTGCCACGCGGCACCCGGCGCACCTCCACCGGCTCGAACCCGTGGGCGGTGACGAGGCGGTGGAGCTCGTCGGGGGTGAACTCGCGGTAGAGACGCTTGCCGGCGTTGACGTAGAGGCCGCCCGCGTCGCCCGCGGCCTGGAAGACGGAGACGGTGAACAGGCCGCCGGGCACCAGCAGTTCACGGACGCGGCGCAGATAGCGGGGGTAGCTGTCCGGGTGCTGGTGGTGCAGGCAGCCGTTGTCGAGCACGGCGTGGTACTCCGCCGTGCCTTCCAGCTCCGTCAGGGGAGTCACGAGGAAGCGGGCCCGGCCGGGCCGGCGAGCCGCGAGGGCCTCCCACTCGGGGGAGGCGACGAGGTCGATACCGGTGACCCGGTGTCCGTCGGCCAGCAGGATCTCGGCGTCGCGGCCATGGCCGGTGCCGATGTCGAGGATGTGCGCGTCCTCGGTGGCGCCGAGCGCGCTCGACAGCAGGCGCGGCGCCTCCCGCATCGCCTGCTCGCCGGTCCACAGGTCGCGCCCGGTGGCGTAGTGGTCCTGGAAGTCGGAGTGGAGCACGGCCGCGTACGCCGTCTCGTCCAGCTGCGGTGTCCGTGCGGGGGTGATCGTGTAGCGGTCGGCTATGGGATGGCTGTCCATGGGGTGCGGAGTCCTCTCGTAGAGGAGGGGGAGAAGGGAGAAGTCCCGGAAGGGTGCGGCCGATGGGCCGTGGCACGCCGCCGGGGGAGGCGGGGTCTCCCACCTCCCCCGGCGCCGTACGGCACGACGGCGGCTCAGCCCCCGATCGTGTACACCTGACCGTCGTAGGACGCGGCGGCGAAGACCTTGCGGCCCGCGTCGTACGCGAGCGCCGAGATGCCCGCCGTGGTGGGCCGGACCACCTCGGTCCAGCCGCGCTCCACCCGGTCGTAGACCGCGACCCGGCCGTTGTAGCTGCCCGTCGCCACGAACCTGCCGTCGTCGGACGCCGCGACGCACTTGATGGAGTGGGTGTGCGGCGTCGGCAGGACCTCGGCGTGCCGCTCGGGGTTCCACAGCCGCAGCTTCAGGTCGCGGCTCACGCTCGCGAACCAGCCGTCCTCCAGGCCCGCGCAGCCGTTGGCGATCTTGTCGTGGGCGTCCTCGACGGTGGCGACCTTCTCCAGGGTGGAGATCCGGTACCAGGTGGCCGAGGCGTCGGCCGCCACGGAGAAGACGAAGTCTCCGGAGACGGCGACGCCTTTGACCGCGTTCACGTGCAGGGGGAGGTCCGCGACGTGCTCCACGCGGTCCGTGCCCCGAAGCCTCAGCAGCAGCCCCTCGCCGGTGTACGCCCCCACGACCGCGTACCGCTCGCCGTCGCGCTCGAAGGTGGCGCCGCAGTTGAGGGGTGAGCGGTGCTGGTACAGCTCGCGCCCCGTGAGCGCGTCGAAGACCTTGCCGAGCTGGCCGCCGGAGAGCACCACGCCGCCCAGCGGCGTGAGGAAGTTGCACAGGCTGCCGGTCTCGGCCACCGGGGCGCCGTCCCGGCGCACCACTCCGGCGTCACCGACCGTCAGGGGGCCGTCGGGGCCGGGAAGTACGGCGTTGACCCCACCGGTGGGCGGTACCTCGGCGGTGTCCCAGACCCGTTCCTCGTAGTCGTAGCCCCGGTAACCGGCCCCGAAGGTGGCGAAGACCAGGCGTGAGCTTCCGGCGAACGCGCAGGAGCGGGGCCAGACGTCGTCGGGCAGGGCGCTGGTGTCGCGCAGCTCGGGCCGGCCGGAGGAGACGTCCCACAGCCGCATGGTCCGGTCGTAGCTGAGGCTGACCAGGAGGTGGCGGGAGTCGTCGAGCACGAGGCGCTTGATGCCGGCGTCGTGGGCGGGCACGTCCTTCTGCCCGGTCGGTCCGACGACCACGATCCGGCCCTCGTCGTTGCCGGCGAAGATGGTGCCACCGGACGAGATGGCGATGGTGTCCGTCTCGACCCCGCCCATGTCGAGGTTGGCGATCACGGCGCCGGTCTCCAGGGACCAGCGTTTGATGGTGCCGTCGTCGCTGGAGGAGATCACCTCGTCGGCGTCGCGGCTCCATTCCACGGAGATGACGTCGGCGGTGTGGCCGGCGAAGAGGGCGACGAGACGCCCGGTGAAGTCGTACACCCGCACCCTGTGGTCGCGGGAGGCGGTGGCGACCAGTTCCTTCGACGGGTGGAAGACGGACATCTCCACGTCGTCCTCCTGCTCGGCGAAGACCGCGACCAGGCGCAGGTCGGGCACGGTCCACAGGCGGGCCGTGTAGTCGCTGGACGACGTGAGCAGGTGGCGGCCGTCGGGCGAGAACGTGCACTGGTTGGCCAGGTGGTCGTGGAAGGAGCGCGCCAGCGCCCGCCCGGTGCGCTGGTCCCAGCAGATGACCTGGTTGTCGTAACCGGCGGTGGCGACGTACGTGTCCCGCCAGGCGGCGATGCCGCTGATGGGGCCCCGGTGCTGGATCATATGGACTCCCCCGCGAGTCGGATGGTGTGCCCGCTCCGTTCGACCTTGGCGCGCAGGTAGTGCCGGTTGCGCTCGGTCTGGAAGATCCCGGTCGGGACCACCTCGTCGATGGCGATGCCGTACGAGGTCAGTTGCGCGGCCTTGTCGGGGTTGTTGGTGTGCAGTCTGATCCGTGTGGCGTCGAGCGCGCGGAGCATCTCGGCGGCGGGGCGGTAGTCGCGGAGGTCGTCGGAGAAGTTCAGCTCGCGGTTGGCCGCGAAGGTGTCGAGGCCGAGCTCGTCCTGGACGCGGTAGGCGTCGAGCTTGTTGTACAGCCCGATGCCCCGGCCTTCCTGGCGCAGATAGAGCAGGATGCCGCCGGACTCGGCGAGCAGCTGCATCGATTCGGCGAGCTGCGGTCCGCAGTCGCAGCGGGCGGACCCGAAGACGTCTCCGGTCAGGCACTCCGAGTGGAGCCGCACCAGCGGAACGTCCGTGGTCGGCGCGAACGTGACGGCGATGTGCTCCTGCCCGTCGCCGAGGTCGGAGAAGGTGACCATCTCGGCGGTCTGCCAGCCTCCGTCGGCCAGCCGCACGGGGACTTCGACACGGGCCCGGGTCCGGCTCGTGGGATTCGTCAGTACGGAGGTCACCGGCGGTTCCGCACCATTGAACGTGTTGCGCACGTGATCGTCCCTCCCGTTGGATCCTGTGCAATGGACCCAGCATCTGCAACCGCACGGCCGCGCACAGCAGGGGTGGACCGGTATCGGCACCGAGACATTTGACGTTCAGTACCGAACCACAAGACGCCACTGACACCGGGGGGTGGCCACCGGGCGACCACCGGGCGACGGCCGGTGGCTCAGCCGCGGCTCCACACGAGCCAGTGCGGGTCGGGCACCACCGTCAGCAGGGCCGAGATCACCACGATCACCGCGAGGACGCCCAGCTCGATCCGGGCGGGCGCCTGGGCGTCCGCGCCCCGCAGCATCCGGTGCCGGGCGGTCAGCGCGAGCAGGCTCGCCACGCCGACCAGGGCGAGCTTGGCCAGCAGGGCCCTGCCGTACGCCGTGCTGAGGACGGCCTCCAGGGGGAGGCGGCGCAGGGTGGAGCAGGTGCCCGTGACCACGAGCGCGGCGAAGATCCAGGCCGCCACGCGGGCGTAGCGGCCGAGGACGTCCCGGCCGCCCCCGCGCAGCCACATGGTCCGCAGGACGTACAGCAGGGCGCCGAACCAGAGGGATGCCGCCGTCAGGTGGACGACCGTGAGCGTGACGCCGACCGCCGGGCTGTACGTCTCCGGATGCGCGCGCAGCGCCTCGGCGCCGATCACCGCGGTGAGCGGAAGCAGCGCGAGGACGGGGCGGCGGGAGGCGGCGCACAGGGCCGCGAGGGCGAAGGCGTTGGCCGTCACGAGGAGCAGGCGGCCTTCCCGCATGGCGTACACGGTGGTGAGGCTCAGGCCGCTGACGGCGGCGAGGAGCAGGAGGAGCCCGGCCGAGGCGGCCGCGCCGAGCAGGGCGGCGGGCACGGACCAGCGGCGGGGCAGCGGGCCCGCGCGGGCCAGCCGGACGCCGGCGAGTTCGCCGAGGTGGACGGCGAGCGCGGCCAGGAAGAGGACCCGGAGGACGCTGGTGGTCCCGGCCGCGGGAATGGGGAGTTCGCCCGTGCCCGTCTGCGCCAGTCCGGCGCCGAGGAGGGCGAGAGCGAGGGCGCCGAGCGCGACGAGCGCGACCGCTGTCCGACGGATCGGGGTACCTGCGGGACCGGGAAGCGTCACCGGTCGATCGTCACCGAGGGCCGGACGGGCGGCAACTCACGTACGTACGCACGTGATGGGCCGTACGGGGTACGGCGCCGCCCGTCCTCACCCGGCGGGGTCAGGCCTGGTCAGGCTTGGTCAGGCCTTGTTGAGGCCGGCCCAGAACTCGTCCCAGGAGAGCTTGCCGTCGGCGTTGCCGTCGCGCGGGGCGATCAGGGCCTCCGCGACCGTCTCGGTGACGTGGAAGTCACCCAGCTGCGCCATGACGCTCTTGTACTCGGCGGCGGTGATGAACCCGTCCCCGTCCACGTCGTACCGATCGAATGCCTTGCGCGCCGACTCGATGTCCGCCACAGCTTCCGCCCCTTCTTGGTGCTTCGATGACGGGGGTCAGATTATCGGGCGGCCCGCCGGGCCGGGGCGCCGGGCCCGGGGGTCCCCCCCACGCCCGCAGGGCGTAGGGGGAGGATCATGGAGGCATGAGCGACGACGTGGCACGGATCCTGGCGGCGGCCGCGCGCGGGCAGTTCCCGCCGCCGGACGGCTCGACGACGGTGGTCCCGCAGCCCAGCCCCCGGGACGCCGGAGTCCTCGCCTTCACCGCGCACTCGGTCGTCTTCACCGACCAGGACCCGGAGTGGGTACGGGCGGAGCTGGCGGCGGTGTCGAGCGATCCGCTGGCCGCCTCCATGAACCCGGAGTTCCTCATCGCCCTCATGCGCCGCACGGGGCTGCGCATGAACACCGTCGATCTGCTGACGGTCGCCCCCGCCCTGCCCGGGGCCCCCGAGCTGCCGCTGCGGGAGATCGAGGACGCGGAGCACCCCCGGGTGGCGCGGGCGCTGACGTTCCGGGACGACGTACGGGTGTGGGCGGCCGACGGCGGTGTGCTGATCCTGGGCCGGGGCGTGGCGGGCCGCTGGGAGGCGGCGATCGAGGTCGACGAGGAGGTCAGGCACCGCGGGCTCGGCCGGGCGCTGGCCCTCGCCGCCCGGCATCTGACGCCGGACGGCGTGGTCTGGGCCCAGCAGTCCCCCGGCAACGCCCGCAGCGTCCGCACCTTCCAGGCGGCGGGCTACCGCCCGGTGGCCTCGGAGGCCCTGCTCATAGCCGGGTGACGATCACCTGAAGATGCCGGTGTGGCCCAGGGAGTAGCGGCCGGGCTGGGGGTAGACCGCCAGGCCGTGGGGGCCGCCGCCCACCGGGATGCGGGCGAGTTGTTTGCCGGTCGTCGTGTCGATCGCGTAGACCTCGGAGTCGTAGCGTCCCGAGAGCCACAGCACCTTGCCGTCGGCCGACACCCCGCCCATGTCCGGGGAGCCGCCGTCCGGGAGCCACCACTTCTTGGTCAGCTTGTTCTTGGCGAAGTCGAAGACCGAGATGGAGCCCTCGCCTCGGTTGGGCACGTACATCTCCTTGGAGTCGCGGGAGATGTAGAGGCCGTGGCAACCCTTGCCGGTCGGCATCAGCGTCGGGGTGGTGAACTTCTCGCCGTCCAGGACCCACATGCCGTGGGCCATCATGTCGGCGATGTAGAAGGTCTTGCCGTCCGGCGAGATCTTCACGTCCTGCGGCATCGCGCCCTCGAAGGGCAGCCTCTGCTGGCCGATGACCTCCATCTTCTCCGTGTCGACCTTGAGCAGTTCGCCGGAGAACTCGCAGGAGACGACGAAGTACCGGCCGTCGGCGGAGAAGTCCGCGTGGTTGACGCCGTAGCAGGAGACCGGGACGGTCTTCTTCCGCTCCATGGTGTGCGGGTCGCGGAAGACCAGCTCGCGGTCCAGGGAGGCCATGACGACGGCGTACTTGCCGTTGGGCGTGAAGTAGAGGTTGTACGGGTCGTGGACCTCGACGGGCTTGCCCGCGACCCCGGTGGCCGGGTCGATCGGAGTGAGCGTGTGGCCGCGGTTGTTGTTGACCCAGAGCGTCTTCATGTCCCACGACGGGACGACGTGCTGCGGCTGGATGCCGACCGGGATGGTCTCGATGACCTGGTACGTCGCCGGGTCGATGACGGAGACGGTGTTGGAGTTGGTGTTGGGCACGTAGACCCGGGAGGGGAAGTCCTTGACCACGGGTGACAGCTTGTTCGGCCGGTCGGCCGCGTAGACGTCCTTGGGGTCGAGGACCGGCGGCATGCCGGGCAGTCCGGGCGGCGGTGCGGCCTTCTTCGGTACGGCGGCGGGCGTGGCCTCCTTCTTGGCACCGGCGCGCGGCGAGGCCGTGTCGTCCGCGGTGCCGCACCCGGCGAGCGCGGCGAGCAGCGCGGCCGCGAGGAGGCTCTTCGTGCGCGTGGTGAGAGGCAGCATCAGGTCAGCAGCTCCGTGGTCGTCACCGCGCGCAGTCCGCGGCGGTCGAGGTCGGCGAGGAGGGGCGGCAGCGCGGCGAGGGTGTCCGCGTAGCCGAAGTGGAGGCTCACCACCGATCCGTTGCGGATCGGCCCGGTGACGTTGCGGACGACGGCCGCGGCGCCGGGTGAGGTGAAGTCGAGGGAGTCGACGTCGTACGAGAGGACGTGCGGGTAGCCGGCGCGGCGGGCGGCCCGCTGGACGGCCGGGGTCGCGTGCCGGGTCCTGGAGGGCCGGAACCAGCTGCCGATGGAGCCGGTGAGCCGGCGCAGCCGGGTGGCGCAGGCGCTGATCTCCGCGTACGCCCGCTCGTCGTCCATCGCGTTGATGTCGAGGTGGCGCTGGGTGTGGTTGCCCAGGTCGTGGCCGCCGTCGAGGATCCGGCGGGCGAGCTCGGGGTAGGCGTCGAGCCAGTCGCCGACGGCGAGGACGGTGACCCGGGCGCCGCCCTTCTCGGCCTCGGCGAGCACGGAGCGGGCGAGGGCGGGGTCGCCCTGGCCGTGGAAGGTGAGGGCGACCCGTGGGCGGCCGCGGGGCCCGCTCGCGATCTCGACGGGGTGGCCGGGGAAGCGGCGGGGGGCCGGGGCGGCGGGCGCGGCGGCCGGGCCGCGTGGTGCGGGGCGGCGCTCCGCACCACAGGCGGTGGTGAGGACGCCGGCGACGACGGCTGCCGCGCCCGTCCGCAGCGCGTCACGACGGTCGGTCAGGGTCACTCGACCATTTAAGGCAGGTGATGACCGAAAAATAGCGATTGGGCCAATCCAGGACGTTTGCGCGCCGGGAGGCAGTGTCCACGATACGGACCGAGCGAGGAAACAATCGGTGAACTCGATACCTATTCACCATTTGCAAGGCGAGTGCTTCAGATCACCAACGATTCACCGGGGATCGATCCCTATCTGCCCGCTTTTGTCCCAGTAGGGACTTTTGGCGGGATGGCCCCTTGTCTGCCATAGTCGGGGACACGACCCCCATTGACCCGGGCCAGGTCGTCCGAGCACCGTGGATACACCCCTCCATCCACGACGCTCCACCCACGAAAGCCCCCGCACGGGGGCTTTTGTGCGTCAGCGGTCCGAGACGCGCATCTCGAACCAGGTCGTCTTGCCGCGCGGCTGCAGGTCCACGCCCCAGCGGTCGGACAGCTTGTCGACGAGGAAGAGCCCGCGACCGCTGATGTCCAGCTCATGGACGGGCATCAGGCACGGCAGCCCGCGTGAGGGGTCCTTGACCTCGATCCGGATCCAGCCACGACGGCGCAGCATGCGCAGTCCGAAGACCCGGGCACCGGTGTGCCGTACGGCGTTGCCGACGAGTTCGGAGACGAGGAGGACGGCGTGCTCGGCGATCTGCGGGGACAGCGCCCACTGCCGCAGGACGACGGACTGGGTGAGTCGGCGGGCGACGGCGGCGGACTCGGGGCGGGAGGGCAGCCGGACATCCTCCTCGGCCGGGTTTCCGTACAACTCCAGAGCCTTGAGAGCCTGTTCGTCCTCGGCTGCCGGTACCCACCGTGCGGCGGTCGCACCGCCGTGCTGCCGCGGTTGTTCCACACCCTCCAGGCCCGCCATGCCCACCATCATGGCCGGACGGAACGGGCCGCGGGGCCGTTCCGGCGGAATCGGCCCCCCGGAATCGACAATTCCGGGGGATCCGTTCGGTGTATGTCAGGTCAGACGAACTTCGCCTTGCCCGGGCCCTCCTCGACGAAGCTGCGCATCCCGCGCTCGCGGTCCTCGGTCGCGAACAGGCCCGCGAACCAGGTCCGTTCGATCGCGAGACCGGTGTCGATGTCGGCCTCCAGGCCCTGGTCGACCGCCTCCTTGGCGGCGCGCAGCGCGAGGGCCGGGCCCTGGGCGAGCTTCGCCGCCCAGGCGTGCGCCTGCTCGTACACCTCGGCCGCCGGGACGACCCGGTCGACCAGACCGAGCGTCAGGGCCTCGTCGGCCTTGACCATGCGGCCGGTGAAGATGAGGTCCTTGGCCTTGGACGGGCCGACCAGCCGGGACAGCCGCTGGGTGCCGCCGGCTCCCGGGATCAGACCGAGCAGGATCTCGGGCTGGCCGAGCTTGGCGTTGTCGGCGGCGATCCGGTAGTCGGCGCACAGGGCCAGTTCGCAGCCGCCGCCCAGGGCGTAGCCGGTGATCGCGGCGACGACCGGCTTGGGGATGCGGGCGACCGCGGTGAAGGAGTCCTGGAGCGCGCGCGACCGCTTGACCATGGCCGCGTGGTCCATGACCTGCATCTCCTTGATGTCCGCGCCCGCCGCGAACACCTTCTCACCGCCGTACAGGATCACGGCCCGCACGTCGTCGCGGTCGGTCGCCTCCTGGGCCAGCTCGCGCAGCCGGTCCTGGGTGGCGATGTCGAGGGCGTTCATCGGGGGGCGGTCGAGACGGATGGTGCCGACGCCTTCGGCGACTTCGAGGTTCACAGTCATAGGGGCAGGTTAGTGGCCGTTAACGCAGAGAGACCCGGTGCCGTTGGTCACAGCACCGGGCCTCTTCACAGAGGGTCTACTTGATCCACTCCGACCAGTCCATGTTCCAGCCGTTGAGGCCGTTGTCCGGCTTGATCTGCTTGTCCTTGGAGTTCTTCACGATCACCACGTCGCCGATGAGCGAGCGGTCGTAGAACCAGGCGGCGGGGGTGGAGCTGTCACCCGCGCCGCGGGCGTCGCGCAGACCGACGCAGCCGTGGCTGACGTTGGCCGAGCCGAAGGTCCCGGGCGAGGCCCAGTAGTTGCCGTGGACGAAGGTGCCCGAGGTGGACAGACGCATCGCGTGCGGCACGTCCTTGATGTCGTACTCGCCGCCGAAGCCGACCGTGGCTCCGTTCATGCGGGTCACCTTGTACTTCTCGCTGATGACCATCTGACCGTTGTACGTGGTCGTGGACGGGGCCCCCGCGGTGATCGGGATCGTCTTGATGATCTTGCCGTCGCGCTCGACCTTCATCGTCTTGGCGCTCGCGTCGACCGTGGAGACCTGACGGCGGCCGATGGTGAAGGAGACCTTCTTCTTCTGCTTGCCGTAGACACCGGGCCGGCCCTCGACACCGTCGAGGTTGAGCTCGACGGTCACCTTGGTGCCAGCGGCCCAGTAGTTCTCCGGCCGGAAGTCGAGGCGGTCGTTGCCGAACCAGTGGCCCTCGATCCGCACGGCGGGCTCGGCGGTCACCTTGATGGCCTTCTCGACCGCCTCCGGGTTGGTGATGCCCCGGGTGAAGTTGATGGAGACCGGCATGCCGACGCCGACGGTCGAACCGTCCTCCGGCGTGTAGTGGCCGATGAAGGTGTTCTTCGGGACCAGGGTGGTGAAGGTGGTGTCCTTCGCCGACTCGCGGCCCTCGGCGTCCTTCGCGACGGCGTGGACCTTGTACTGCGTCCCCGCGGCCAGGTGCCCGACGGGCTGCCAGCTGGCTCCGTCCGCGGCGATCTTGCCCTCGACCTCGACGCCCTTGGAGTCGGCGACGGTGACCGTCGTCAGCTTCCCCTGCTCGGCCGTCACCTTCAGCGCGCCGCTGGTGGCGACCGATTCGGCGCCGTCCTTCGGGGCGATCGTGACGACCGCCTGCGACGCCGCGATCTCCTGCTTGCCCCCGCCGCTCTGGGCCGGGTCCTGCCCGCCCTTGCCACCGCCGGCCGGGTCACCGCCCCCACACGCCGTCAGCACCAGGAGCAACGCCCCCACAGCCAGGGCCTGCAGCCGCGCGCCCCCGCGCCGCCGTCCACGCCCCGCCCCGGCCGATATCGGCTGCCCGTTCACTATGCCCCACTCCCCTCGCACGGCCTGGTCTCGCCACGGCCCGCACCCCCGCACGCATCCTCCGCGCACACGGCGCTAGATAATCACACCGCAGGACACGAAAGTTCCACGCGAATGTCACCGTTCAGTCCCAGTTGATCCAGGAACCGTGCACGTGACGCGGGTCGACGAGGGGACGACGGGGGCTCACCGCAGGGCGGAACCTGCCTTCCACTGGTTCCAGTCCATGTTCCAGCCTCCGAGCCCGTTGTCGGGAGCGACCTTTCGGTCACGGGAGTTGACCACTTCCACCACGTCGCCGATGAGCGTCCGGTCGAAGAACCAGCCCGCCGGGGAGTCCGGGCTGCCGCCCTTCTCGTCCCGCAGGCCGACGCAGCCGTGGCTGACGTTGGCCGAGCCGAAGGTGGAGGCCGCGGCCCAGTAGTTGCCGTGCAGGAAGGTGCCCGAGTCGGTCAGCCGCATCGCGTGCGGCACGTCCTTGATGTCGTACTCGCCGCCGAAACCGACGGTCCGGCCGTCCATCCGTGTCACGTCGTACAGCTCCGTGACCACCATCTTCCCGTTGTACGTGGTCGTCTTCGGCGCCCCGGCCGTGATGGGCAGGGTCGCGAGCACCTCGCCGTCCCTGCGTACCTCCATGGTGTGCGCCGCCGCGTCCACCACGGAGACCTGGGAGCGCCCCACGGTGAAGCCGACCGTCTTGCGCTGGATGCCGTACACGCCCGGCGCTCCCTCGACATCGCGCAGCGCCAGCTCGACGGTCACCTTGGTGCCGGGCCGCCAGTACTCCGCGGGACGGAAGTCGAGACGCTCCCTGCCGAACCAGTGGCCGACGACCTCGACCGGGGGCTCCGAGGTGATCCTGATGGCCCGTTCGACGGCCTCGCGGTTCTCGATGGCACGGTTGAAGCCGAAGGACACGATCATGCCGGTGCCGACCGTGGAACGGTTCTCCGGCTTGAAGTAGCCGATGAAACGGCGCTCGGGCACGACCGTCGTGAAGGTGGTGTGCCGGGCGGAGCGCCGGCCGTGCCCGTCGAGCGCGACGGCGTCCACGCTGTACTTCGCGGCCAGCGCCAGCCGTGCGTCCGCGGCAGGCCGCCAGCGCAGCCCGTCCTCGCTGATCGCGCCGGGGACCGCCGTCCGCTGGGCGTCCTCGACCTGGACGACGGTGACCCGTTCGAGGCGCCCGCTGTCCACCCGTACCTCGATCGGCCCCTCGGCGGGCACGGCTCGGCTGCCGTCCTCCGGGCTGATCCGGATGACGTCGCCGGGCGCCCGCGCCTTGCCGGGCAGCGAGATGTCGATCCCCCCGCCGCCCCCGCCGCCGGTGCAGCCGGCCAGGCCCGCCATCAGTGCCGCCACCGCGAGGGCGTACCCCGCCCGCTTCCATACAAGTGTCACGCTCAGCCCAACGACAGGCCCCCTCCAGGGGAAACGTGCGTGCGGGTCACGTTGGGAGGACGGCCGTCGGGGGCAGAACAGGTGGGAGGACCACGTGCGGGAAGCCGCGGCCGGGACGCCGGGGCGCTCCGCGCCATGGGGCCACCTCCCCTGCCGGAGGCTGGGGAGAGGGCCCGACGAGCCGCAGGAGGCCGACAGGTGTCGAGCGCAGCCGAGCAGGAGGCGGTACCGGACGGAGTGGGGCTCCCCCCTGCCCCGGAGCGGTTCCGGCCCGTGGTGTGGCCGGGTGCGCCCACACCCCTGGGCGCACGGTGCCGGGTGGGGCCCGTCGGGGTGACCGGCACCAACTTCGCCCTGTGGGCGGGCGGGGCGGAGGCCGTCGAGCTGTGCCTCTTCGACGCCGACGGGGCGGAGAGGCGACTGCCGCTGACCGAGCTCACCCACGAGATCTGGCACGGCTTCGTGCCGGGCGTGGAGGCGGGGCAGCGGTACGGGTACCGGGTGCACGGCCGCTGGGACCCGTGGACGGGCGCCCGCTGGAATCCGGCCAAGCTGCTCCTGGATCCGTACGCGCGGGCCGTCGACGGCGACTTCACGCTGCCGCCCGAGGTGTACGGGCACGTGCGGGACTGGCCGCAGCAGCATGTGGCCGACACGGTGCGGGACGACCGGGACTCGGCGCCGTTCGTGCCGAAGGGGGTCGTCGTCCATGACGACGACGACTGGTCCGACGACCGCAGGCCGAAGACGCCGTGGCCGGACTCGGTCATCTACGAACTGCACGTGAAGGGCTTCACCCAGCTCCACCCGGGCATCCCCGAGAAGCTGCGGGGCACCTACGCCGGGCTCGCGCACCCCGCGGCGATCGACCATCTCGTACGGCTCGGGGTGACGGCGGTGGAGCTGCTGCCGGTGCACCAGTTCGCGCACGAGGACCATCTGCTGCGGCGGGACCTGCGCAACTACTGGGGTTACAACTCCATCGGCTACTTCGCCCCGCACGCGGCCTACTCCTCCTCCGGGACCACCGGGCAGCAGGTCGGCGAGTTCAAACGGATGGTGCGGGCGCTGCACGCCGCCGGGATCGAGGTCATCCTCGACGTGGTCTACAACCACACGGCCGAGGCGGGCGAGCTGGGCCCCACGCTCTCCCTGAAGGGAATCGACAACCGGGGCTACTACCGGCTGCAGTCCGACGCCCGCCGGTACGCCGACTACACGGGCTGCGGCAACACCCTGCACGTGGTCCAGCCGCAGGTGCTGCGGCTGATCACGGACTCGCTGCGGTACTGGGTGACGGAGATGGGCGTCGACGGCTTCCGCTTCGACCTCGCGGCGGCGCTGGCCCGGTCCTTCCACGACGTCGACATGCTCTCGCCCTTTCTGGCCGTCATCGCCCAGGACCCGGTGCTGCGCCGGGTCAAGCTGATCGCCGAGCCGTGGGACGTCGGCAACGGCGGCTACCAGGTCGGCGCCTTCCCGCCACTGTGGACGGAGTGGAACGACCGCTACCGCGACGCGGTACGGGACTTCTGGCGCGGCGCGCTGCCCGACGTACGCGACCTCGGCTACCGCCTCTCGGGCTCCAGCGACCTGTACGCGTGGGGCGGGCGGCGGCCGTACGCCTCGGTCAACTTCATCACCGCGCACGACGGCTTCACGCTCCGCGACCTGGTCACGTACGAGCGCAAGCACAACGAGGCGAACGGGGAGGGCAACCGGGACGGGACGCACGACAACCGCGCCTGGAACTGCGGGGCGGAGGGCGAGACCGACGACCCGGAGATCGGAGCGCTGCGCCTGCGCCAGCTGCGGAACCTGCTGACGACGCTGCTGCTGTCGACCGGGGTGCCGATGCTCGTCGCGGGCGACGAGATGGGCCGCACCCAGGGCGGCAACAACAACGCCTACTGCCAGGACAACGAGACGAGCTGGCTGGACTGGTCGCTGCCCGAGGACCCGGGGCGGCGCGAGCTGCTCGCCCTGACGCGCCGGCTGCTCGCGCTGCGCCACGCCCACCCGGTGCTGCGCCGCCGCGCGTTCTTCTCCGGCCGCCCGCAGGCCGCGGACGGGCTGCGCGACCTCGCCTGGTTCTCGGCGGACGGCACGGAGATGACCGAGCGGGACTGGTACGCGCCCGCGGCCACGCTCGGCCTCTACCTCTCGGGCCGCGACATCCCGGGCCGCGACGCCCGGGGTGTCCAGGTCACCGACGACAGCTTCCTGGCGATCCTGCACGCGGACCACCGGCCGGTCGCCTACCGGCTGCCGGGCCCGCCCTGGGCGGAGTCGTACGAACTGGTCCTGGACACCGCCCTGGAGAACCAGTCCGACGCCCCGGGGACGGTGCACCGGGGCGGGGAGACGGTGACGGTGGGGGCGCGGTCGGTGCTGTTGCTGCGGGTCGGGGGGTGACGAGGGTCAGGTACGGCCCAGGATGCCCCGGTCGTACGCCACCGCGACCGCGGCCGCCCGGTCCTTGGCGCCCAGCTTGCCGTAGATGTGCGTCAGATGGGTCTTCACGGTCGCCTCGCTGATGAAGAGCTCGGCGGCGATGGCGCGGTTGGAGGTGCCCTTGGCGACGAGTGCGAGGACGTCGCGTTCGCGGGCGGAGAGGCTCTGGTCCGTGGGTGCGGCGGGGGCGCGGACGCGGGAGACGAGCCGGGAGGCGACGGCCGGGGACAGCACCGTGCGGCCCTCGGCGGCGGCCCGGACCGCGGCGAACAGCTCGTCGCGGGGCGCGTCCTTGAGGAGGTAGCCGGTGGCGCCCGCCTCGATCGCCTGGAGCGTGTCGGTGTCGGTGTCGTAGGTGGTGAGGACGAGGACCCGGGAGCGGGCGCCGCGCCGGGTCAGTTCGGCGATGGCGTCGACGCCGTTGCCGCCGGGCATCCGCAGGTCCATGAGGACGACGTCCGGGTCGAGGCGCAGGGCGAGTTCGACGGCCTCGACGCCGCCGGACGCCTCGCCGAGGACGTCGAAGCCGGGGTCGACGGCGAACATGCCGCGCAGGCCGTCCCGTACGACGGGATGGTCGTCGACGATCAGGAGGGAGATCTCAGTCATCGTGCACCAACGGTACGCGGGCGGAGATCGCCGTGCCCTCGCCGGGCGCCGTCTCCAGGGTGACGCAGCCGGCGAGGCGTTCGGCCCGGGCGCGCATGCCGGCGAGGCCGAAGCCGCCGCCGGACCGGGCCGGGACGGCCGCCGGGTCGAAGCCGCGCCCGTCGTCCCGTACGTCGAGGGTGATCTCGTCGCCCATGTACGAGAGGGTGACGCCGGCCCGGGAGGCCCCGGAGTGGCGCTCGGCGTTGGCGAGCGCCTCCTGCGCGATCCGCAGCAGGGTGGCGGCGACCTCGTCGTGGAGGGGTTCCTCGGTGCCGGTGACGGTGAACCGGGCGGTGACGCCGGTGCGTTCGGACCAGTCGGCGACGGTCTTCTTCAGCGCCTCGGGCAGGGTGGCGTGCTCCAGGGCGACCGGGCCGAGGTTCTGTACGGACCGGCGGGCCTCGCCGAGGCTGTGGCGGGCGAGGTCGGCCGCGCGCTGGAGGTGTACGCGGGCGCGGGCGGGGTCGGGGGTGGCGGTGACGACCTGGAGCTGGGCGATGATGCCGGTCAGCCCCTGCGCGAGGGTGTCGTGGATCTCGGCGGCGAGCCGGCGCCGCTCGTCGGCGACCCCCGCCTCGCGGGCCTGGAGCAGGAGTTGGGCCTGCAGGGTGGCGTTCTCGGCGAGGGCCTGTTCCAGGCGGGCGTTGGTACGGGCGAGTTCGGTGATCGTGGCGACGCGCTCGGCGGCCTTCTCGGCCTCCTTCGTACCGAGGTGGGAGAAGACGACGGCGAGACAGGCGTTGAGCGCGAACAGGCCGCCGAAGGCCACCCAGTTGACGAGGGAGGCGGGCGGCAGGCCCCCGGACTGGGAGCCGGCCATGGTGACGGCGGTCACGAGGAGACCGACGCGGGCGAGGCGGCGGGGCAGGAGGTGTTCGGCGTCGAAGTAGCCGATGCAGGCGTAGATGGCGAAGAAGGGGTTGAGCCAGGCGAGCGCGAACGCAAGCGCGGTCCGGAGGCAGAAGTACGCGACGGAGGCGCGGCCGGGGGCGGGGGCGGGGGCGCCCGTCCCGGCAGCGGGACCGGTGCCGGGCCGTCCAGGGCCGGAGGCGCCGGGGGCAAGCGGATCGGCGGGGGCGGGGGCGGGAGTGTCCGCCGCCGTCCCGGCGGCGGTGCCGGAACCGGTCCCGGCACCGGCGGTACCGGAACCGGCCGCGCGAGGCGTGCTCCTGCCGAGCGCGGTACCGGGCTCGGCTGCGGCGCGCGTGCGGCGCTGGTGGGTGCCCCAGCCGAGTTCCAGCGCCAGGGCCGTCAGGACGAGGGCGGCGCCCGCCACCAGCTCCGTACCGTCCATGATCAGGTCCGCCGCCGCCGCGCCGATCGCCGTGGCGATGCCCAGCAGGGCGTACGGCCCCCAGCGGAAGAACTGCTGCCAGCGTTCCTCGACCGTCGTCGCCATCCCCGCGCGCCCCCCTCCCTCACTCCCTCACTCGCTCACTCCCAGCGGAACCAGCGGGCCGCCGTCGCGGTCAGGACGACCGTCCACAGAACCATCACCCCGAGCGCGGTCCACTCGGGCCGGCCGCCGGCCATCGCCGTGTCGAGGGCCTGGGAGGCCGCGCCGTACGGCGTGAGCTGGACGATGCGCTGGAGCGTATCGGGCATGGCCTGGACCGGGACCCAGACTCCGGCCGTGAACATCGTCGGGAAGAAGACGACGGACCCGATCGCGGTGGCGATCTTCTGCGTACGGGAGACGGCGCAGACGGCTGCGCCGAGGGCGAGTCCGCAGGTGACGGCGAGGAGCAGCGCGAGGGCGTAGCCGGCGAGGTGCTGCGGCAGCCGGACGCCGAACGCCAGCCGGCCGACCGCGATGACGAGGACCGAGGAGACGAGGGCCGCGGCCGCGTGCAGGGCGATCTGGGCGCCGAGGAGGGAGGACGGTCGGACGGGAGTGGTGGAGAGCCGGCGCAGGATGCCGCGTTCGCGGTAGCCGGCGAGGACGGGTGGCATGGCCTGGAGCCCGGACATGATGAGGGCGAAGAGGACGGCGACGGGGACGTAGAGGTCGATGACGCGGCGGCCTCCGAGGTCCTCGGACACCTCGCGGAAGGACGGGATCAGGCCGAGGATCACCAGGAGGACGGTCGGCGAGACCATCATCCAGAACAGGGAGCCCGGTTCGCGGGTGAAGAGACGGGCCTCGGTCCTCAGGACCATGGTGGTGGCGGTGCTCATCGGTGGTCGGCTCCCGTCAGGTCGAGGAAGGCGTCGTCGAGGGTGGCGTCGGTGACCCGCAGCTGGCGGGCGGTGACGCCCCGGCGGGCGAGGAGGGCGACGAAGGCGTCGACGGTCGCGTCCGTCCCCTCGACGACGGTCCGCCCGTCCTTGGTGTCCACCCCGGCCACCTGCGGCAGGGCGCGCAGCTCGGCCGGGTCCAGCGGGGTGTCGGCCGCGAAGGAGATGACCTTGGAGGCGGTCGCGCGGCCGATCAGCCCGTCGGGGGTGTCGAGCGCGACGATGCGGCCCTTGTCGATGACGGCGATCCGGTCGCAGAGGTGCTGGGCCTCCGCCATGAAGTGGGTGACGAGCAGGACGGTCACGCCGGCCGCCCGGACGTCCTCGACGAGGGACCAGGTGTCGCGCCGGGCGCGCGGGTCGAGTCCGGTGGTGAGCTCGTCGAGGACGACGGCGCGTGGGTCGCCGACGAGGGCGAGCGCGATGAACAGCCGCTGCTTCTGTCCGCCGGACAGCTTCCCGAACCGGGTCTTCAGCTGCCCTTCGAGACCCAGCCGTTCGGCGAGCCCGCGCCAGTCGGCGGGCCGCTCGTAGAAGGAGGCGTACAGCTCGAGGGCTTCCTGGACGGTGAGTTTGGGCTGGAGCTCCGACTCCTGGAGCTGTACGCCGAGGACCCGGGTGACGTCGGCGTGCCGGGCGACGGGGTCGAGCCCGCCGACCCGTACGGTCCCGGCGTCGGGCGCCCGCAGTCCCTCGACGCACTCGACGGTCGTGGTCTTCCCGGCCCCGTTGGGGCCGAGGATCCCGAAGATCTCTCCTTCGGCGACCTCGAAGGAGACGTCGTCGACGACCACCTTGTCGCCGTAGGCCTTGCGCAGGCCGTGAACTTCGAACATGGACATGCCTCAAGACTGGCCGCGGGGCCCGTCCCGGACATCGGCCATCGCGCTCGAAGCCGTATCAGCCGATCGGTTGATGGGCGGTACGACCCGAGGTCGGTCCCGCAGTCGGTCCCGCGGCCGGTCCCGACGCCTGCCACTCGGCTTCGAGCCGGGCCAGCACCCGCTCCCGCGCGAGGCGCCTGGCCTGCGCGAAGCGCAGCTCGACGAGGGCCATCGGCAGCATCCACAGCCAGCCCCAGAGGCTGATGTCCACGACACGGGTCGCGCTGAGCAGGTAGTTGGTGGCGTTGGCCAGCAGGAACGAGACGGACCAGACCGCGGCCCGGTGGCGGGCCAGGAACCGTACGGGCGTGTTCCACGGACCGGACAGGGTGTCGAGCGTCGCGGCGAGGACGGCGGCGCGCCGGTCCTCGGGCACGGCCGCCACGTACGCCGCCACAGCCGCGCGGGCGTCCCGCTCACCGCCGCGCCGCAGCACGTGCGCGAGATCGGTGCTCTGTTCCTCGGCGACCCGGCTGGTCACGCCGGCCCGGGCGACCTGGAAGCGGATGTCCTCCCAGTACCCCCGGTCGTGCCACCGGTGGGCGGACTCGACCCGCTGGGCCTCGGCGGACTCGGGGGCCAGCGCCTTGATCCTGGCGGTCAGGGCGACGGCGCGCGCGGCCCGGCCGGGGTACTCGAACCCGTCGGCGCGCAGGCAGAGTTCCGTGTACCCCGCGAGCAGCCCGAGGTGGTCGGGGTCGAGTCTCAGCCCGGCGCGGTACGCCTCCTCCGCGCGGTCGTCGTGGTCGTCCTCGTCCTCGGCGGCGTGTCCGACGGCGAGCCAGCAGTACAGATCGGCCGTCGGGCCGAGCGCGTCGAGGCCCTCCTGGGCCGCGCGCCGGACGGCGGCCTTCCCGCCCGCGAGGAAGAGCTGCTCGCAGCGCTCGAAGTGCCGCGCGGCCTCGGCCTCGGTCGTCGTCATCCGGTTCCCACCCCTGTGTCCGTTCCCCCTCCGTCCGGGGTCGGGAAAGTCTGTGGCCTGCGGGTTTTGCCGTCAAGGGGCCTCCGTGGGGAGGAAAACCGGATGAGGGATGTCAGGGGCGAACCGTAGGCTCGCTCGTGATGCCCGGAAAAGATGCAGTCACCAAGAAGTCGGCCGTACGGACCCTGCTGCGCCTGTGGCCCTATGTACGGCCGGTGCAGGGGCGGTTGGTCACGGCGGCCCTCGTCGCGATCGTCGCCTCGTGCCTGTCGCTCGTCATTCCGCTCGTCCTGAAGTGGATGGTGGACGGGCCCGTCGCCGCCGGCGATCCGGGCGGGGTGTGGCTGGGTGCGCTGTACCTGCTGCTGCTCGGGATCACGGAGGCGGTGCTCTTCGGGTTCCGGCGGTGGCTGGTCGCCCGGCCGCTGGCCGGGGTCGAGGCGGGCATGCGGGCCGACCTGTACCGGCGGTTGCAGCGACTGCCGATCGCCTTCCACGACCGGTGGGCCTCGGGCCAGCTGCTGTCGCGCGGCACGACCGATCTGATGCTGCTGCGGATGTTCCTCGCCTTCCCGCTCACCTTCCTGCTGGTCAACGGGGTGACGATCCTGGCCGGTTACGTCCTGCTCCTGGCCCAGGACTGGACGCTCGGCCTGGTGCTGCTCACGCCGGTCGTGCCGCTGGTGATCCTCTGCTCGCTGTTCGAGACGAAGTACGCCGTCGTCGCCCGCCGCTCCCAGGACCAGGTCGGCGATCTGACCACCGTGGTGGAGGAGAGCGTCCTCGGCATCCGGATCGTCAAGGGCTTCGGCCGGCACCGCAGCCAGGCGCTCGCCTTTCGGGAACTGGCCGAGCGGTTGCGGGGCACCGAGCTGGTCAAGGCCCGGCTGCTCGCCGGGATCTGGGCGCTGATCACCGTCATTCCCGAGCTGGCGATCGGCGCGGCGCTCGTGCTCGGCACGGTCCAGGTCGCCGACGGCGACCTGTCGGCGGGCACGCTGGTCGCCTTCCTGTCGACGGCGCTCGCGCTGCGCTGGCCGGTGGAGTCGATCGGCTTCCTGCTCGCGATGAGCCAGGAAGCGGCGACCGCGACCGAGCGGTACTTCGAGGTGATGGACGAGGAGGAGGAGACGCCGGGCCCGTCCTCGGACGGACCGGGGTCGCGGGACGGGGTGCGGTTCGAGAACGTCTCGTTCCGCTACCCGGACGCGGCGGCCGACGCGCCGCCCGTGCTCGACGGCGTCGACCTGCACATCCGGCCCGGCGAGACGCTCGCCCTGGTCGGTGGGACCGGCTCCGGCAAGACGACGCTGACCGCGCTCGTGCCACGGCTGCACGAGGCGACCGGCGGGCGCATCCTGCTCGACGGCGAGGACATCACGCGCATGGAGCGCGAGCGGCTGCGTGAGCTGGTGTCGGTGGCCTTCGAGGAGCCGACGCTCTTCTCGGCGAGCGTCGGCGAGAACGTCCTCATGGGCGCGGCGTCCGGGGCCGGGGAGCCCGAGCTGCGCCGCGCGCTGGGCGTGGCCCAGGCGGACGGCTTCGTCGCGGCGCTCCCCGAGGGCGCGGCCACGCAGGTCGGCGAGCAGGGGCTGAGCCTCTCGGGCGGCCAGCGCCAGCGCCTCGCGCTGGCGCGCGCGGTGGTGGGCCGTCCGCGCTTCCTGGTCCTCGACGACCCGCTGTCGGCGCTGGACGTGCACACCGAGGCGCTGGTGGAGGCGGCCCTGCGGGAGGTCCTGCGCGACACGACCGCCCTGGTGGTGGCCCACCGCCCGTCGACGGTCCTGCTCGCGGACCGGGTCGCGCTCCTGTCGGAGGGCCGGATCGCGGCGGTGGGCACGCATCACGAACTGCTCCGGAGCAACGCCGAGTACGCCTGGCTGATGTCGGGCGAGGGGACTGAGACACGATGACGGATCCGACGACGGCCACACCGAGGACGGACGCGGGCGCGGGCGCGGCGGGGACGAACCGGGAAGCGGGCAAGGCGGGCGCGGGTGCCGGCACCCCGCCCGCCGCGGCCCGCGCGGGTTCGGGTGGCAGCGCCGCCGGGGCGGGGACCGGCCCGCGCGACGGTGGAGCCGTCCGCCCTGGGCCGGAGGTGGTTGCCGCAGCCGCCAGTTCCCGTTCCCCCGGCACCGACGGGGAACGCGGCCCGGGCACCGACGGGGAACGCGCCCCGGGGTTGCGAGCCGGAGGCGGGGACCCCTTCGATCGGGACGATCTGCCAACCGCCGACGGCGCCACCGGGGCCCTGTTGCGGTCGCTGCTCGCCGCGCACCGGGGGCGCGTGGTCGTCGCCGCGTTCGTGTTGTTGCTCCAGCAGGCCGCCGTGCAGGCCGGTCCGCTGCTCGTCGCGTACGCCATCGACCGCGGCGTGCCGGCCTTCCGCGGCGGGGACCACGGACCCGTCGTGGCCGTCGCCCTCGGGTACCTCCTGTGCGCCGCGGTCGCCGGGCTCCTCCAGTACGCCTTCGTCCGCGGCGCCGCCCGCGTCAACCAGGACGTGCTGCTCGATCTGCGCGGGCGGATCTTCCGCCACGCCCAGGCGCTCAGCGTGGACTTCCACGAGCGGTACACCTCCGGCCGGCTCATCTCCCGCTCCACCACGGACGTGGAGTCCCTGCGGGAGCTGCTCTCCGAGGGGCTCCAGGAGCTGATCGGTGTCGTCCTCGCGTTCGTCTACATCTCGGCGATGCTGCTCTGGCTGGACCTGGGCATCGGCGCGGTCGCCGTCGCCTCCTTCGTACCGCTGTATCTGCTCGTACGGATCTACCAGCGGCGCGCGGCCGTCGTCTTCGCCGAGCGGTCCACCGCCATCGCGGGCGTGATCGTGAAGTTCGCGGAGACGATGAACGGGATCCGGCCGGTGCGGGCGTTCCGCAGGGAGCGCGCCAACGACGCCGAGTTCGGCGCGCTCAACCGCCGGCACGAGCGCAGCAACGGCGACGCGCTCCTGGAGATGGCGCGCTATGTCCTCGGTTCGCGTCTCGTGGCGAACACGGCGGTGGCCGGTATGTGTCTGTGGGGCGCGTACCGGGTGGCCGACGGGACGCTGGCGCTCGGTGTGCTCGCGGCGGCGGTGCTGTACATGCGGCGGCTGTACGACCCGATCGACCGGCTCGGCATGTTCCTCAACTCGTACCAGTCCGCCGCCGCGTCGCTCGCCAAGATCGCGGGCCTGCTCGCCCAGGAGCCGGGGGTCCTGGAGACCGCCGCGCCCAAGGAGCTCCCGGCGCGGCGGGACGGGCACCCGGGCCGGGAGGTCGTCTTCGAGGGCGTGCGGTTCGCGTACCGGACCGGCGGCGAGGTGCTGCCCCGCTTCGACCTGACGATCCCGGCGGGGCAGACGGTCGCGGTGGTCGGGTCGACGGGCGCCGGCAAGTCGACGCTCGCCAAGCTTCTGGCGCGGTTCTACGACCCGACCGAGGGGCGGGTGCTCCTCGACGGGGTCGACGTGCGCGACCTGTCGACGCCCGAACTGCGGCGCGGGGTGGTGATGGTGACCCAGGAGGCGTTCCTGTTCTCCGGGACGGTCGCCGAGAACATCGCGATCGGGCGGCCGGACGCCACCCGCGAGGAGATCGAGCACGCGGCGAAGGCGATCGGCGCGCACGACTTCATCGCGGGGCTGCCGGACGGCTACGACACGGACGTACGGAAGCGGGGCGGGCGGATCTCGGCGGGCCAGCGGCAGTTGGTGGCGTTCGCCCGCGCGCTCCTCGCGGACCCGGCGGTCCTGATCCTGGACGAGGCGACGAGTTCGCTGGACGTACCGGGGGAACGGGCGGTGCAGCGGGCGATGGACACGGTGCTCGCGGGGCGGACCGCGGTGGTGATCGCCCACCGCCTGTCGACGGTGGAGATCGCGGACCGGGTCCTGGTGATGGAGCACGGCCGGATCGTGGAGGACGGGCTGCCCGCGGAACTCGTGGGCGGGAAGGGCCGCTTCGCGACCCTCCACCGCGCGTGGCGGGACAGCCTGGTGGGGTGAGGGCCGGGCGGCACCGAACCGCCGCAGCGGCCCCCTGGGTCACCGGGCGTCCGCGGGGGACGCTAACGGTCGGCGCCCGCAGCCGGCTTGCCCCCTCGCAGCAGCGTCGCCGACAGCGCCGCCGCCAGGAGCATCACCACCGCCGCTCCTCCCGCAGCCCCGTTCAGGGCGTCCGTGAAGGCGCCGCGGGCCGCGTCCAGGACGGGGCCCGGCGAGGCGAGCGCGCCGCCGAGGGTCTCCCGGGCCGCCGCCGGGGCCGTGGCGGGCATCGCGGCGGTGTAGACGGCGGCTCCGATCGAGCCGAGGACCGCCATGCCGAGCGCGCCGCCGAGCTCCGTACCCGATTCGAGGACGGCCGCCGCGGCGCCCGCCCGCTCGGGCGGGGCCGCGCCGAGGGCGCTCTCGTTGGCGAGGGTCATGGCGGAGACGAGGCCGGAGGCGTAGACGGTGGCTCCGGCGAGGACGGCCCAGAGCGGGGTGTCGCCGTCGATGAGGGTCAGCGACGTGAAGCCGGCCGCGGAGAGCAGGAATCCACCGGTCATCACGGCGGCCCGGTCGACCCGCTTGGCGAGCGCGGCGGCGGTGGGCGCGGCGATCACGACGCCCAGCGACGGCGCCAGGCTCCACAGCGCCGCCTCCAGTGGGCTCTGGCCGAGGACGGACTGGAGGTACTGGGTGAGGAAGACGGCGAAGCCGACGGTGGCGACCATGGCGAGCAGGTTCACCAGCACGGACCCTCCGTACGCCCGCTCGCGCAGCAGCCCGAGGTCCACCATCGGGTGCGCGAGCCGGGACTGACGGCGCAGGAACAGCAGGGCGATCAGCAGACCCGTCGTGACCGCGAGCGCCGGCAGCGGCCGCCAGCCGCCCTCGGCGAGTTCCTTGACGCCGTGGATCAGCGGCAGCAGCGCGGCGAGGGAGAGCAGGGCGCCGGCCCAGTCGAACCGGCCCGGGGCGGCCGTCCCTTTCGACTCCGGCAGGAGCGGCGGCCCGAGGATCAGGAGCAGGACCATCGCGGGCAGGTTGATGAGGAACACCGAGCCCCACCAGAAGTGTTCGACGAGCGCGCCGCTGACGACCGGGCCGAGGGAGATCCCGCTCGCCATCACGGTCGTCCACAGGGTGACCGCCGTGGCCCGCTGGGCCGCGTCGCGGAAGAGGGTGCGGATCAGGGCGAGCGTGGACGGCATCAGGCAGGCTCCGCCGACCCCGAGCAGCGCGCGTGCGGCGATCAGCGCACCCGGGCTGTCGGCGTAGGCGGCGGCGACCGAGGCGAGTCCGAAGAGCGCCGCGCCGCCGAGGAGCAGCTTGCGGCGGCCGACGCGGTCGCCGAGCGCGCCCATGGTGATGAGGAGTCCGGCGAGGACGAAGCCGTACATGTCGAGGATCCACAGCTGCGCGGTGGCTCCGGGACGCAGGTCGGCGCTGATGGAGGGGATGGCGAAGTAGAGGACGGAGACGTCCATGGAGACGAGGAGCAGCGGCAGCATCAGCACGCCGAGCGCGGTCCATTCGCGGCGGCCGGCGCGCAGGGTTCCCGGTGGTGTCGTGAGTGTCATGCGGGGAGGGAAGCAGCCGTCGGCGTACGGTGCCACCGCCGCCCTAGTACACCCTCACCGCACCCTCGAACGACCAGGTCGGAAGCGCGTACGGAGTGTCAGGCGCACTAGTACACTGCCCGCCGTGACGACCCCGCCGCCCTACCTCGTCATCGCCGCCGAGATCCGTCGCCGGATCCGGGCCGGGGAGCTCTCGCCCGGTGACCGCGTCCCCTCGACCCGGGCCATCACCCGCGAGTGGGGAGTGGCCATGGCGACGGCCACCAAGGCCCTGTCAGCGCTGCGCCAGGAGGGTCTGGTCAGGGCCGAGCCGGGGGTCGGGACGGTGGTGGCCCGACCGGCCTCCGCCCCGGGCGCGGGGACCCTGAACCGTGAGCGGATCGTCCGTGCCGCGCTCGAACTCGCCGACGCCGAGGGGCTTTCGGCGCTGTCCATGCGCCGGATCGCGACCCAGCTGGGCACGTCCACCATGGCGCTGTACCGGCATGTGCCGGGCAAGGGCGAGCTGGTGCGGCTGATGACGGACGCGGTCTGCGGCGAGGTGCCGTTGGGTCCGGTGCCGGCCGACTGGCGTACGGGGATGGAGCACGCGGCCCGCTGGTTGCGCGCGGTCTACGCGCGGCACCGCTGGATGGCGCAGGCGATGGCCTCGTTCACGCGGCCGGTCGCCTCGCCGAACGCGATGGCGTACACGGAGTGGGTGCTCGGGGCGCTGCGCGGCACGCGTCTGACGCCCTTCGAGAAGATCCACACGCATCTGGTGCTCTTCGCCTATGTCCAAGGGGTGGCCATGGCCGACGCGTTGGAGGAGCAGGCGCGGCAGGACTCGGGGATCTCGGACGGCGAGTGGATGGAGCGGAACGAGCCGTACTACGACGCGATCTCGGGTGGGGGCGCGTACCCGCTGCTCAGCGGTCTGAGCGAGGACGAGGATTTTGAACTCGACCTGGAGACGCTCTTCGAGTTCGGGCTCCGGAGAACGCTGGACGGCATCGCGGTCATGATCGACGAAACGTCCGGTTAACGAACACGGCCTTTCGGGCACCGGACGATTTCCGGCCAACTTCTTGACGCGCTCCTGACAGGGGCTGGTCGCGGCTGCCACTCTCTCCCCGACTCGTATGAGAGTTCGTGCTCCACAGCTCTGTTTGCTCCGCCCGGAGGGCCCACCCAGCCTCCGGTACCCCCCTCGCAAAAGGAGTCTGCGTGAGATCCACGCCCAGCCGTCGCGCCACCGCGACCGGCGCTCTGATCGCTGCCGCCGCCATGCTCGCGGTCGGTGTCCAGTCCGGAGCCGCGACCGCCGCGGACGACTCTCGGAACGCCGCGCCCGCGGCCCAGGCCGCGGGCAAGGTCAACCCGGGCAAGCTGCCGGCCGACCTCTCCCCCGCCCAGCGCACCGCGCTGATACGCGCGGCCGACGCCGACAAGGCGGCGACCGCCAAGTCGCTCGGCCTCGGCGCCCAGGAGAAGCTCGTCGTCCGCGACGTCGTCCAGGACCGCGACGGCACGACCCACACGCGCTACGAGCGCACCTTCGCCGGACTCCCCGTCCTGGGCGGCGACCTGATCGTCGCCGAGACCAAGGCCGGAAAGACCGAGGGGGTCACCAAGGCGTCCCGTGCGGAGCTGAAGCACATCGACATGACCGCCGACGTCGCTCCGGCCGCCGCCGAGAAGCAGGCGCTGGCCGAGGCGAAGGCGGAGGGCGCGGACAAGGCCGCCACCGAGCACGCCCCGCGTAAGGTCGTCTGGATGGCGCAGGGTTCGCCCGTCCTCGCGTACGAGACCGTCGTCGGCGGCCTCCAGCACGACGGCACCCCCAACGAGCTGCACGTCGTCACCGACGCGAAGACCGGCGAGAAGCTGTACGAGTGGCAGGCCGTCGAGACCGGCACCGGCAACACGCAGTACGCCGGCCAGGTCACCCTCGGCACCAGCGGCACCGGTCCGTACACGCTGACCGACGCCGCCCGCGGCAACCACAAGACGTACAACCTCAACCGCGGTACGTCGGGCACCGGAACGCTCTTCTCCGGCTCCGACGACGTCTGGGGCGACGGCACCCCGCAGAACCTGGAGACCGCGGGCGCCGACGCGCACTACGGCGCCGCGCTCACCTGGGACTACTACAAGAACGTGCACGGGCGGAACGGCATCCGCGGTGACGGTGTCGCGCCGTACTCCCGGGTCCACTACGGCAACGCGTACGTCAACGCCTTCTGGCAGGACTCCTGCTTCTGCATGACGTACGGCGACGGCGCGAACAACGCCAAGCCGCTGACGTCCATCGACGTGGCCGCGCACGAGATGACGCACGGCCTCACCTCCAACACCGCCCGCCTGGTGTACAGCGGCGAGTCCGGCGGCCTGAACGAGGCGACCTCCGACATCTTCGCGGCGGCCGTCGAGTTCCACGCCAACAACGCCTCCGACCCGGGCGACTACCTGGTCGGCGAGAAGATCGACATCCGCGGCAACGGCACCCCGCTGCGCTACATGGACAAGCCGAGCAAGGACGGCTCGTCCAAGGACGCCTGGTACTCGGGCATCGGCTCGATCGACGTCCACTACTCCTCGGGCCCGGCGAACCACTGGTACTACCTGCTCTCCGAGGGCAGCGGCGCCAAGACGATCAACGGCGTCAGCTACGACTCGCCGACCTCCGACGGCCTGCCCGTCACCGGTATCGGCCGGGACAAGGCCTCGCTGATCTGGTTCAAGGCGCTCACCACCAAGTTCAGCTCGAACACCAACTACGCCGGTGCCCGTACGGGTACGGTCGCGGTGGCCACCGAGCTGTACGGCGCCGGCAGCGCCGAGGTGAAGGCCGTCGAGCACGCCTGGGCCGGCGTCAACGTGGGTGCCCGTCCCGGTGGCGGCGACCCCGGCACCGGCAAGGTCTTCGAGAACACCGCCGACGTGTCGATCCCGGACAACGGCGCCGCGGTGACCTCCACGGTCAACGTCACCGGTGTCACCGGCAACGCGCCCTCCACCCTCAAGGTGGACGTGAACATCGTCCACACCTGGCGCGGTGACCTGGTCGTCGACCTGGTCGCCCCGGACGGCTCGGTCTACAACCTGAAGCCGTTCTCGTCCTCCGACTCGGCGGACAACGTCGTGGCCACCTACACGGTCAACGCGTCCAGCGAGGTCGCCAACGGCGCGTGGAAGCTGCGGGTCCAGGACAGGGCCGCGCAGGACACCGGCTACATCAACAGCTTCAAGCTGACGTTCCCGTAACCGCAGGCCCGTGACCACGGGGTGGTAGCACCGGCCGCCCGGAGGGGTTCTCCCCTCCGGGCGGCCGCGCGTTGTGCATAGGGTTGCCCGCATGATCAGGGTGCTGCTCGCGGACGACGAGACGATGATCCGGGCCGGGGTGAAGGCGATCCTCGCCGCCGACCCGGGGATCGAGGTGGTCGCGGAGGCGGCCGACGGCCGCGAGGCCGTCGAACTCGCCCGCCGCCACCTGCCCGACGTGGTCCTCCTCGACATCCGGATGCCGCGGCTCGACGGCCTCGGCGCGGCGGAGGAACTGCGCCGCGCGGTGCCGGACGCGGCGGTCGTGATGCTGACGACCTTCTCCGAGGACGAGTACATCGCCCAGGCCCTCGGCTCGGGCGCGGCCGGCTTCCTGCTGAAGTCCGGCGACCCGCGGGAACTGCTCGCGGGGGTACGGGCCGTGGCCGCCGGCGCCGCGTTCCTCTCCCCCGAGGTCACCCGCCGGGTCATCGCCCACCTGCCGACCGGCCGGCTCTCCCGCGCGGGGGAGGCGCGCGAGCGCCTGGAGCCGCTGACCGCACGGGAACGGGAGGTCGTGTCCCTGGTCGGCGCCGGCCTGTCGAACGGCGAGATCGCGACCCGGCTGTACGTCGTGGAGGGCACGGTCAAGGCCCACGTGAGCGCGGTCCTCGCCCGCCTCGGCCTGAAGAACCGGGTACAGCTCGCGATCCTGGCGTACGAGGCGGGTCTGGTGGCGGACTGACAGGGCCTGACTTTCGTCGGGGGCGCCCCGCGGCGGTCCTCCGGCAAGCTGGGGGGATGCGTCGTGAACGACTTCGGGGTCCGCTGGTCGACCTGGGGCTGTGGGGGCTTCTTTCCGTGCCCGTCCTGCTGCGGCTCGATCCGAACGACGGGGGGTCCTGGGGGCAGGTCGCCGTCGGTGTCGTCGTGCTCGGCGTGTGCGTGGCGTTCTCGCGGTCGCTGCCCCTGGTCTCGCTCGCCGTCGTGGTCGCGGTCAGCCTCGCCTCGACGGTGGAGCTGTACACCCCGGCGTACAGCCTGGCCCTGGTCGTGTTCGGCTATCTCGCGGGACGGCGGCAGGAGCAGACCCGGGCCGCGCTCGCGCTGTTCGGGGCGGTGGCGGCGGCCGGACTCGGTCTCGTCCTGTGGTCGGGCGTGCCCGTCGCCCAGTGGTTCACCCTGGTCCTCGCCCTCGCCCTGGCGATCGTCGCGCCCTGGCTCACGGGCCGCTACGTGCGCCAGTACGCCCGCCTGGTGCGGACGGGCTGGGAGCTGGCCGAGCGCATGGAGCGCGAGCAGGCGGCGGTCGCCGAGCGCGAGCGGCTGCGCGAACGGTCCCGGATCGCGGGCGACATGCACGACTCGCTCGGCCACGACCTCGCCCTGATCGCGCTGCGGGCGGCCGCCCTTGAGGTCGATCCGGCGCTCGGCGCTCGGCAACAGGAGGCGGCCGGGGAGCTGCGGCGGGCGGCCGGCGACGCGACCGCCCGGCTGCGGGACATCATCGGCGTGCTGCGCGCGGGCGAGGAGGCGCCGGGAACCCGGACGACGCCGGCCGGGGAGACGGTCGAGGACGTGGTGGAGCGGGCGCGCGCCTCCGGGATGCGGGTGGAGCTGACGGTGACCGGAGAGGCCGGGCAGGCCGGGCAGGCCGGGGAGACGGGAGAGGCCGGGCAGACCGGGCAGGCCGGGGAAACCCCGCCGATGGTCGACCGGGCCGCCCATCGGGTGGTGCAGGAGTCACTGACGAACGCGGCCAGGCACGCGCCCGGCGCGCCCGTCCGGGTCGCGCTGGAGCGCGGGGGCGGCGCCCTGACGGTGTCGGTGTCCAACCCCGTGGCTGAGCCTGCCCCAACAGCCCCGGGCCCGTCCGCCGGTACCGGCCTGGTCGGCCTCGACGAGCGGGTGCAGCTCGCCGGAGGCCGGCTGAGCCACGGCCCGGACGGCGCGGGCGGGTTCGCCGTACGCGCGGTGCTGCCGCTGGAGCCGGGCGCGGCGGCCGTGGCTCCGACGACAGCACCCACCTCCGTACGGGAACGGGACCGGGCGCGGCGGGAGGTGCGGCGGGGCCTGGCGCGGGCGATCTGGATCCCGCTCGCGCTGGTGACCGCGCTCGGTCTGGTGATGCTCGCCTTCGGGCTCTGGACGCAGTCCCGTTCGTTCCTGGACCGGGACGACTATGTCGCGCTGCGCATCGGTGATCCGCTCGCCGCCGATGCCGAACGGCTCCCGCCGCACCCGCTGGACGGTCCCCCGGCCGGTGCCCCGGCCGAGCCGCCCGGCATGGACCGGTGCCTCTACTACCGTTCGACGCTCCTCGCCGCCGTCCCGGTCTACCGCCTCTGCCTCGCCGACGGGCGGCTCGCCGGCAAGGCGCTGGTGGGATGAGGCGGGGTCAGTTCGGGTTCCCGGCGTGGGTGAGGGTCTCCCAGGAGACGAAGTAGTTGTCCGTGCCGGACGGCCGGCGCGCCTCGGTGTAGAGCGCCGTGTTCGTCATGGAGATCCCCATCCGGCCGTGCAGGGCGTTGTAGCCGACCTCCGTCACCCTCCCCAGGCCGGGCTCGACCGTGCCACCGCAGAGCCACGACGGGACCGCCGCGCCGTTCTCGTACCGAGTGTGGAAGCCGAGGGCGTGCCGCAGCCGTTCGGAGACCCGGGGGTAGAGGTCCGCGCCCTGGATGCGGCTGGTCTCGGCGGTGTGGACGGCGGCGGCGAGACCCCAGCCGGTGTGGCCGAAGTCCCGGCAGGTCTCCTGAGTGAGGCCGTCGACGAAGGTGGACTGGCCCTGCCAGTACTTCACGATCTCGTCGCGGGTGTCGATGCCGCTGTTCGGCGGCGGCTTGGGCAGGGATCCGTCGGTGGTCAGGTAGATGTACGCGGGGACCCGGCCGAGATAGGTCGCGACGGCCTTGTCGTAGGCCGCCCGGTCCTCCAGGTGGACGGCGATGCCGAGCGCGGCCTCGGTCATGATGAGTTCCCAGTTGCCGTTCTTGGTGGCGGCGCCGTTGATGACCTCGGGGAGATAGACCGTACGCAGCATGGTCGCGAAGCGGCCGGAGTTCGGCCAGCCCCCGGTGTAGGTGTGCTTGATGATCTCGGCGGCCCGGGGCCAGGAGGAGCCGGCCCAGCCGGTCTGGAGCGGCGCGTTGGAGTTGGTGTGGTCGTTGATCACGGCCGACCAGGCGTCCATGATCTCGATCGCCTTGCGCGCGTGCCGGTCGTCCCGGGTGAGGTACCAGGCGAGCGCCTGGGTGTAGGCGGCGACCGCGTCCTGCCGCTCGTCCGTGCAGCCGTGGTTGGGGTTGGAGGAGGAGCCGCACTCGACGATCTCGCGCGGCTTGGGAGTCCGGGTCAGTGAGGCGTAGGTGCTGGCCATCATCTGGTCGTAGGCGCTCTTCCAGGGCTGGGCGCCCGCCTGGACCTTGGAGCGTACGAAGTCGAGCTGGGGCCGGGACACGACGACTCCGGGGTGGGTGAAGCTCGCGGGGGCGTTGGCCGCCGAGGGGCCGGCGACGGTGTGTGGGGGTGGTCCGGCGACGGCCGTCGGGGCGAGGGTGACGGCGACGGCCGCCGCCAGGGTGAGGACCAGGGCTGTGAGGCGCATGTGGGGGGCCTTTCGTTCCTGTACGTGAACGATGGGCGGACAGGTGAACTCCGCCTCGAGCGTGGAACGTAGAACCACTCCATGGACACGTCAAGACCCTGGTCCAGACCAGTCGCTCAGCACCTCACCTCATGAGGACCCCCGCCCCCTCCCCCGTCGCCTCCGTCGGCAGGGCCACCAGACCCAGTTCCGCCGCCGAGGCGAGCAGCGGATGCGAGGGCAGCACCCGGACCGTGCAGCCGAAGGGGCCGGTACGGTCCAGGACCAGCGAACCCTCGTAGGGCACGCGGCCCTCCAGGTCCGGGCCGCCCGCGGGCTTGAGCGCGCACACCCGGGTGTCGACGAGCGCGTCGTCGGGGGTGACCCGGCCGGTGACCGCCTGCACCTCCACGTCGTCCGGGTCCAGTGCGCCGAGCGCCACCCGCACCCGTACCGCCGTCGTCGCACCCAGCTCCGCGTCGGCCAGGTCCTCGCCGACCTCGCCGACCTCGACGTGGTCGACGGCGATCTTGGGCCAGGCGCCCCGCACCCGGCCCTTCCAGGCGGCCAGGCTCCGGGCGGTGTCCGGCGCGAGGGCCCGGTGCGCCAGGGCCGCCGGGACGTACAGCCGCTCGACGTACTCGCGCACCATGCGGTCGGCGAGCACTTTCGGGCCGAGGTCGGCCAGCGTCCTGCGGACCATCTCGGTCCAGCGGGCCGGCACCCCGTCCGCGCCCCGGTCGTAGAAGCGCGGGGCGACGCGGCGCTCGATCAGCTCGTAGAGCGCGTTCGCCTCCAGGTCGTCGCGGCGCTCCTCGTCCGTCGCCGCCGCCCCGTCGGCCGTCGGGATCGCCCAGCCGAAGTCGGGGTCGAACCACTCGTCCCACCAGCCGTCGAGGACCGAGAGGTTGAGGCAGCCGTTCAGGGCGGCCTTCATCCCACTGGTCCCGCAGGCCTCCAGGGGGCGCAGCGGGTTGTTGAGCCAGACGTCGCAGCCCGGGTACAGCTTGCGGGCCATGGCCATGCCGTAGTCGGGCAGGAAGACGATCCGGTGCCGCACCCGCGGATCGTCGGCGAACCGCACCAGCTCCTGCACGAGCCGCTTCCCGCCCTGGTCGGCCGGGTGCGCCTTGCCCGCGACGACGAGCTGCACCGGCCGCTCGGGGTGCAGCAGCAGGGCCCGCAGCCGCTCGGGGTCGCGCAGCATCAGCGTGAGCCGCTTGTACGAGGGGACCCGGCGGGCGAACCCGATGGTGAGCACGTCGGGGTCGAGGACGGAGTCCGTCCAGCCGAGTTCGGCGTCCGCGGCGCCCCGCTGCCGCCAGGAGGCCCGGAGCCGTTCCCGTACCTCCGTCACCAGCTGTTCGCGCAGCGTCCTGCGCAGCTCCCACAGCTCCCGGTCGTCGGCCCCGCCGGCCCCGTCGGCCTCTCGGGCGCGGCGGCCGACCTCGGGCGCGGTCCAGGTCGGCGCGTGGACCCCGTTGGTGATCGAGTCGATCGGCACCTCCTCCGGGTCGAAGCCGGGCCACAGACCGGCGAACATCCCGCGGCTGACGGACCCGTGGAGGGTGGAGACGCCGTTGGCGCGCTGCGCCAGGCGCAGGCCCATGGCGGCCATGTTGAACAGCCCGTGCTCGCCGCCGAGCGGCATCTCGTCGCCGAGCGCGAGCACGCGGCCCACGTCGACGCCGGGGAGCTCGCCGTCCTCGCCGAGGTGGCGCGCGACGAGGCTCCGCTCGAAGCGGTCGATCCCGGCCGGCACGGGCGTGTGGGTGGTGAAGACCGTCCCGGCGCGGACGGTCTCCAGGGCCGCGTCGAAGTCGAGGCCCTTTCCGTGCGGCCCGTCGCCCGCGAGCTCCCGGATGCGTTCGAGGCCGAGGAAGCCGGCATGGCCCTCGTTGGTGTGGAAGACCTCGGGCGCGGGGGTGCCGGTGAGCCGGCAGTACGTACGGACGGCGCGGACGCCGCCGATGCCGAGGAGCATCTCCTGGAGCAGCCGGTGTTCGCTGCCGCCGCCGTACAGCCGGTCGGTGACCTGGCGTTCGGCGGGCGCGTTCTCCTCGACGTCGGAGTCGAGCATCAGCAGGGGCACCCGGCCGACCTGCGCGGTCCAGATGTGGGCGTGCAGACTGCGGCCGCCGGGCAGGGCGAGGGTGACCCGGGCGGGGGTGCCGTCGTTCTCGCGGAGCAGGCAGACGGGCAGCTCGCCGGGGTCGAGGACGGGGTAGTGCTCCTGCTGCCAGCCCTCGCGCGAGAGGGACTGCCGGAAGTAGCCGTGCCGGTAGAGCAGACCGACGCCGACGAGGGGGACGCCGAGGTCGCTGGCGGCCTTGAGATGGTCGCCGGCGAGGATGCCGAGCCCGCCGGAGTACTGCGGAAGGGCGGCGGTGACCCCGAACTCGGGCGAGAAGTAACCGATGGACGCGGGCAGGTGCCCCTTCTGCTCCTGGTACCAGCGGGGGGCGTGGAGATAGTGGTCGAGGTCCTCGGCCGCGGCGCGCAGCCGGGCCAGGAAGTCCTGGTCGGCGGCGAGTGCGGCGAGGCGGTCGGCGGAGACGGAACCGAGCAGCCGGACCGGGTCGATGTCCGCGCCACGGCGGGCGCCCGGCCGGTCCGCACGGTCGGGGTCGGGGCCGGGGCCGGGGCCGGGGCCGAGGGAGTCGAAGAGTTCACGGGTCGGCTCGTGCCAGGACCAGCGCAGGTTCCGCGCCAGGTCGGTGAGCGGTCGAAGGGTGTCGGGGAGGACGGGACGCACGGTGAATCGACGGATTGCCTTCACGTGTTCCACCTTCGCAGGGGAGTACGGAGCGGAGCGGACGCACCACGCTGTGCAGCCGGTCGTGCATCCCCGACGGTAGGCCACCGCGCCCTCCCCCGGCCACGGCGCGCGGGGGTCGCGCGCCGTGGCGTGCGCGGGTGGCGGACCGTCGGGGGCCGCATGGGAACGCCCGAGCCTGTCCGCCGGATCAGGTCCGGCGGATCAGCTCCGGCGGATCAGATCCGGACGGGCCCCGACGGCACGGTGTAGGGCGAGTCGCGGTTGGCGGCGGCCGGGTCGCAGGCGCCGGTGGTCGCGTAACGGGCGGCGATCGCGGCCAGTTCGGCGGCGGGGATCACCTGGTGGATGTCGGTGAACCCGTGCGGGGCCCGCTGGTGCGCCAGATCGATGACGACCTCGGGGCCGAGCCGCCGGTTGGCGCGCTGGAGCGCGGTGGTGGTGGGCCTGCGGTCGCGCTCGTACGCGTCGAGGGCCTCCGCCGGATCGCGGTGGAGGGCCAGGGCGTGGGCGAGGGCGCGGGCGTCGATGACGGACTGGGTGGCTCCGTTGGAGCCGATCGGGTACATCGCGTGGGCCGCGTCGCCGATCAGGGTGGTGCGGCCGCGGGTCCACCGGCCGAGGGGCTCGCGGTCGACCATCGGGTACTCGTGGGCCGTGTCGGCGGCCTTCAGCACCTCGGGGACGCTGATGCCGCCGAACTCCCATCCCTCGAAGTGGTGCAGGAACGATTCCACGGGGACGGGGCGGTTCCAGTCCCCCCGGTACTCCTCGGCCGCGGACTCGGCGGGCCGGGCGAGCGCCCAGTTCACCAGGACGTCGCTCCCCGCCCGGTGCATCGGGTAGACCACGGCCTTCTGCCGGTCGTCGCCCGCGATGAACATGAAGGAGCCGACGGCGCGCGCCGGCATCCGCGAGACGCCGCGCCACACCAGCATCCCGTTCCAGGGCGGGCTGCCCTCTGCGGGGTTGAGCGCGGACCTGACGGCGGAGCGGATGCCGTCGGCGCCGACGAGCACGTCGGGTTCGAGCGAGGCGCGCCCGCGCCGGGCGCCGTCACGGTGTTCGAGACGGACGCGGGGCCGGCCGTCGGGCAGCGGCTCCACGCCGGTGACCCGGACGCCGGTGACCAGGGCGGCCGGGCCGAGCCGTTCCCGTACCGCCTCGGCGAGGACGTGCTGGAGGTGGGCCCGGTGGATCGAGAGCTGGGGCCAGCGGTAGCCGGCGCCGAGCCCGCGTGGCTCGCGGGAGATGAGGCTGCCGGAGCGGTGGTAGTAGCGCAGCTCGCGGGTGCGCAGGGCACCGGCTTCGAGGCGCGGGAGCAGCCCGAGCGCGTCGAGTTCGCGGACGGCGGGGGGCATGAGGTTGAGCCCCGCGCCGACGGGGCGGTTCTCCCGGGCCGACTCGACGACGGTGACGCGGTCGCATCCGACGGCGTGCAGGGCGAGGGCGGTGGTGAGGCCGGCGATGCCCCCGCCTGCCACGACGACGTGGAGAAGCGCGCCGTCGGACGGGGAGGGCTCGTAGGGGTTACGGAGGGTCATGCGGCCCTCCCTCAGTTCACCGGGGCGCCGGAACCGGCCCCCGCCGTGGAACCGGCACCGATCCCGGCTTCCGCCTTGGCCCCGGCCCGCGCCAGGGAACCGGAACCGGCCCGCGCCCCGGCCCCCGAGGGACTGCAGGTCGCGCGGCGCACCAGCGTCTCGTTGTCCCGGGTCAGGTCGAGGATCGAGCGCAGCAGGGCTATCGGGGCACCGCCGCTCCCCTCGTCGTAGAGCCGCAGGTCGTCCGCGTATGCCTTGCGGGCCATGCCGATGTGACGGGCGCGGAAGGTCTTGAGGATCTTCAGGACCCTGCCGAGCGCATGGGCGGAGGCGGACAGTTGCGGGGGCAGCCGCTCGGTGTTCTCCCAGCTGAGGGCCGCCGAGAGCTTGCTGACGGCCGAGACCCGGCCGGCGTGGCGGGCGTGGAAGTCGCGCCAGGACGGCAGGCTGTACTGGACGGAGTCGGCGAGGAACGCGTCGTAGGCGGCGTTCGAGCGGTCGCACTGCCAGAGCGTCAGATCGACCAGCCACAGCGGCACCTGGGCCGCGGCGGGGCCGAGGTAGTCGCGTCCGGCGACCTCGATCTCCTCGAAGTAGGGGCGCAGGGTGGTGGCGAAGAACTCCGGGGTGACATGGGTGACCGTGTGGTCGATGGAGTCGACCATCGACTGGACGTGCTGCGCGATGCGGTCGAGGGCGCCCGCGAAGCCGGGGTCGTACGGTTCGAGCCGGGCGAGCCGGGAGCAGGTGTCGAGGGCGGCGACGAGTCCGGGGAACGCCATCCGGACGGCTTCCTGGAGATGGGCCTCCATGGGGTGGCCGGTGTACGTCCGCCGGCGGGGGCCGGTCGGGTTCCAGGTGGTGTAGTGGTGCACGGTGTCGCGGGGCACCATGTCGGTCCGGCGGCCCAGGAGTTCCAGGACCGGGAGGACTTCGGGGACGGCGGCCACCGGCTGGATGCCGTGACGTTTCAGCGAGCCGAGCAGGATGCCGAGGTCGCGCATCGCGGCGAGCGCGTCGACCACGCTCCATTCGGCGGCCCGCTCCGGGTCGGGGACGACGGTGCGCAGGGCGACCGTGAGCGCGGGCACGTCGGCGTCGGCGTTCATCGCGGGCAACGCGGCGAGCAGGGCGTCGGCGCCGAGCGGGTCGGCGGCGCGTATGTCGGCTATGCGGTAGCGCGGGTCTCCGCGCTCTTCGAGCCGGGGCGCGACAAGGTCGTACAGGGCCAACGGAATGCCCCCTCTGTTTTGGGGCGCGCTCGCCTCAGGACGCCACTGGGGGTCCCCTCGCCGGGGGGCAGGGGAGTGCGTCCTTCGGCTCATGCGCCGGGTCTACGGGGTCGGCGTGGTCACCGTGTCGGCGTGGTCGCCGTGGTGCGGCGTGGTCACCGTGTCGGCGTGGTCACCGTGTCGGATGGTCACCGTGGTGCGGCGTGGTCACCGTGGTTCTGCCACTCGGCCCCGGCGTGGTCGGCGCCGGGGTGGGCGTGGGCATGCGCAAGCGTACGGATATCGTCGTGGCGACGGCGGCGAAGACCGCTCCGACGAGCAGAGCGGCCCGGAATCCATCGGTCCGGGCGGCCGCGGTGGCTGATTCGGTACTGGTCGTGGCGACGGCCACGAGGACGGCGAGGCCGAGGACGGAGCCGAACTGCTGGCTGGTGTTGACCAGTCCGGAGGCGAGTCCGGTCTCCTCGGGGGCGGCCTCGGCCGTGGCGGCGACGTTGGTGGTGACCATGACCAGCGGCAGGGCCACGCCCAGGAGAAGGCTCGGGGCGAGCACGGTGGTGAGGAAGCCGCCGTCGGGGGTGAGGGCGAGGGCGAGCCACAGGGTGCCGGCGCACAGCAGGGCGAAGCCGAGGGTCATGGTCCGCGTCAGGCCGAGCCGGAAGATGAGCCGGCCGGTCTGCGGGGCGACGGCGACGACGACGAGGGAGAGCGGCAGCAGGCCGAGCCCGCCGCCGAGGGGCGCGTACCCGAGGACGCTCTGGAGATAGACGCTGACCAGGAAGAACATCGGAAAGAGCGTCATCTGGCCGAGGGCGCTGAGGATGTTGGCGCGGCGCAGGGCGGGCCTTCGGAGGACGGCCGGCGGCACGAGGGGCTGGGCCGTGCGCGTCTCGACGACGGCGAAGGCGGCGAGGAGGGCGAGCCCGCCGGCGCCCGCGCCGAGGGTCGGCGCGGACAGCCATCCGTTCTCGGCGGCGCCGACGAGCGCGTAGGCGACGAGCCCGAGGCCGCCGGTGCCGGTGAGGGCGCCGGCGAGATCGAAACCCCTGCCCCCGGTGGAGGGGCGGTCGAGGCTCTTGGCGCTTTGGGGGCTGCTGGCGCCTTCGGCGCCGCGGGGGCCTTCGATCACCCGCAGGACCAGGGCCCCCAGCAGCACGGCGGCGAGGACGTTGAGCCAGAGAGTGGACCGCCACCCCAGGAGATCGGTGAGGACTCCGCCGAGTACGGTCCCGAGGACACCGCCGAGGCCCCCCATCGCGGCGAACGCGCCGAGCGCCTTGTGCCGGGCGGGCCCGTCGGGGAAGAGGACGAGCAGCAGCGCGAACGCGGCGGCCGCGGCGAGCGCGGCACCCACACCCTGGGCGGCGCGGGCGGCGACGAGGACGCCCGCGTCCGCCGCGAGGGCGCCGACGGCGGAGGCGGCCGCGAGCAGCCCGAGCCCGGCGAGGAACACCCGCCGGTGCCCGAGCAGATCGGCGGCCCGGCCGCCGAGCAGCAGCAGTCCGCCAAAGGTGATCAGGTACGCGTTCGCCACCCAGGAGATCCCGGCGGCTCCCGCTCCGAGGTCCTCGCCGATGGAGGGCAGGGCCACGTTGACGATCGCGGTGTCGAGGATCAGCAGCAACTGCGTGGCGGCGAGCAGCGCGAGCGCGCCGCGCCCGGGCGTCCTCGGTCCGGGGGTCCTCGGTCCGGGGGTCTTCGGTCCGGGGGTCCTCACTGGGTCGTCCCGAGGTCGTACCCGTCCAGGCACGCCTGGGCGAGGGACGTACAGTCCTCGGCCGCGCCGGCCCAGGTCTGCATGGTCAGGTAGACGTGCGGGGCGCCCTGGTAGAAGCGCTCGTACTGCTCGTGCCGCCCGGCGAACTCCGTGCCGAGCGCGTCCCAGGCGAGCTTGAGGAGCTTGAGCCGGTCCTCGGCGGGCTGTCCGGGCGTACGGAAGTACCGGCGTACGAGCTCCCCCAGCTCGGGGTGGAGCAGGTCGCGGGCGCTCGCCGGGGTCTGGATGATGGCCCCGCCCGCGAGCAGCTTGATGTCCTGGACGGCCCGGGGGTACAGCTCGCCGGCCATGATGCGCTGGGCGAAGGAGATGTCCGTCCCGGGCCGCACCCCGCCCCGCCCGTCGTCGACCGGCTCCCACGACGCCTCGGCGGCGAGGACGAACGCCTTGGCCTGGGCGACCATCCCGAGCAGCCGCCCGATGGCCTGGGTGACCGCGGGCAGCTTGTCCGTCCCGTTGGACCGGGCGATCAGAATGGCGAGCCCGGTGAGGAACTCGAGCTTGGTCCAGAAGCGGGTCGCGGACTGGTGCACGAGGTTGAGGTACGCGGGTGTCTCCCACCACATGGCGGCGGTGGCGCCCACGTCCCGGTAGGTCAGCACGCGTTCCCAGGGCACGAACACGTCGTCGCACACGAGCAGCGCGTCGTTCTCGTCGTAACGGGAGGAGAGCGGCTGGTCGAAGACGGACCGGGCCTGGGCTTCGTAGGAGGTCCGGGAGATGAGCTTGAGCCCTGGCGTGTCCATCCGTACGGAGAAGGAGAGCGCACGCTGGACATCCTCGGCGGCGAGCGGCTCGATGGTCCCGACGAGGACCTCGTCGGCGAAGACGGCGCCGGTACCGATGGTCTTGGCACCGCGCACCACGATCCCGTCGGCGCGGTCCTCGACGACCCGGACGCTCTCGTCGCCGGGGGGATTCGTGAGGGTGAACGCGCAATGCAGATCGCCCTCGGCGAGCCTGCGATGGAACGCGAGGGCGTTCTCGGCGCCGTCGAAACAGTCGGTGGTGAACACCTCGGGCACGGCGGCGAACCCGGCGGCGCCGGAGGCCATGTAGTCGGGGGTCCTCCCCAGGAAGCCGTAACTGGCCTCGGCCCACACCTTGTACGCCCGCCGACGCGCCACCAGATCCTCGTACGAACGGGGCACGGCGTAGGCGCGGTGGACCCCGCCCGCGACGAGGGCGGGGGTGCGCGGCGAGTCGTGGGCGAGATCGTAGAGCCCGGCGAAGGAGCCCGCGGTGGCCCGGAAGGCGGGATGCGCGGTGACGTCCTTGACCCGCTCCCCGTCGAGCCATACCTCGCGCCCGTCGCGCAGCGCCTCCAGATACTCCTGCCCTGACCGCGTCACGGTGATATCGCCTCTCCTCGTGGGTCACGGCTGTGCCGAACGGCTGTGCCGTTCCCGAGCCTTCACGGCGGGGGACCCACGGGGCAATGAACGTCCGTCCAGCGGTCCTTAAGAACCGGCCAGTCAGCTTCCGTTCATGTGGCATTTGTGCACTTCGGGGGCGACTAGGGGGTGGGCGGCTGCTCCTCCGGCCTCAGCACGTAGGTACCCATGCCGGCCTCGGAGCGCGTGAGCCCCTCCTTCCGCACGGCTTCCATGGCCCGCTGGGCGGTGGAGTTCACCACCCCGAACTCGTTCGCCACCTGGACCACGCTCGGGATCTTGCTACCGGGCGGATAGGTGCCGTTGCGGATGCGCTCGACGATGACGGTCGCGATCTGGGGCCACATCGCGCGCGTTCGATCAATGGACATGAGGCCATCTGAGTACGCCTCGGTTTCGACGCCACCCCGGTCATCCGGCTTACTTTCAAACCTCGATCACGATGATTGGCATCCTTGACAGAGCCATCATCGTTGAACTGATGAACGAGGCGGTCGCCGCGCGGTCAGCTCCGCCGACCCCGGGCGCACGTACTGGACATCAGCGACGTGCGGGAGGAAACCGTAGCTCGCATGCTCGTCAGCGCCAACCACGAGGTAGATCTCGCAGAGCTTCTCGGTCTCGCGGCTCCGGTAGTCGAACCTGATTCCCGGCGCCTCGTCGGGGTAAGAGTCGAATACCCAGGTCGCCGGCCCCGTGTACGTGAGGGGAGCCGGCCCAGTGGACTGTCCGCAGTTCACGTCGGGCTCCTCCACCCGCTCCAGTTCCGCGGACCCGTCTGCCCGGACCGTCAGACGGCTGCCGCCTTGGACTGTCCAGACCCCCTCCACATCGGCGACCACGAGCGCCGGAGGGCTCGAGTCCTCGCTCGCCTCAACGACGAAGGCGGCCAACGCCGCGGCCAACAGCCCCGCCGCGCCGACCAGCAACCTTTACGGAAGCTTTCCCTTAAAAGGCTTGAGCCCCGATCTTTTCCTACTGAGAGGGCTACCCTTCCCGATCGTCGCGGCGAGGCCACGGGGACGTGGCGAGTGGCGTCGTACCGCTCCCGGGACCCCTAGCCTCGGGGTGACTTGGGGCCCTTCACGCCATCCGATCATCCCGCTTAGCTGCGAAAGATGCTCGACAGTCGGGCCAAGTCATCATTACTGAACTGACGAAGGAAGCCGCCGCCGCGCGGGGCACCGAGCCTGATTCCATTTTCAATTTATCTGCATTAACGCTCAGGCCTACCATAATGCCTCAGCATGACGAGATTTCCATCCACTTCAGAATCCGTCCACAGAACTATTTCGCCCTTATATTTCCCCAGCCAAAACGTCGCCGCGCAATTGTCAGAAAACCTCAAGAAGACGACACTCGCACCATCACTCTCTCTACTCCTCCAGCTACCCCATCCACCTTTCAGACGGTCTCCCACCTCGGCATCCGAGCACTCATAATAGCGAGCCTTCAGGCCCTTAGCCTCAAATTTTCCATCCGAGTTCAACTGCAGAGTCGAATCTAGACCCTTCCACCCCTTGGCCATATAAGCTGAATCCTCAATCCACGCCTCGGGGTATTTGGCGGCAGGGTCCTCGAGAGTCGCACATCCGGAAATGGCAAGCACTGCCACTACGGTGCCAACCATACTGCGCGCACCAGAAATCAACTCGACTTCACCTTTCGAAATGAACTTGCACAGTAGCGGCGCAGGGCTCATCTACCCTTGCGCCGCCCCATGCCCTCATTGGCCCGTCGAACCTCGACTTAGAAGTATACGACGGTCCTGAACGTGATGGTCATGTCGTGTGACCTCATCATTCCGTTACTCCCCAACGCGCGGGAGGCAATTATCCCGTCGTAATCGATCCACCTTTTCACGAATCGCTCAGACGGCGTCCCGTATCCGGTTGCAATGTGCGCAAACGACGACGCTGTCATGGGGTTCTTAATGGTTATTCGCGCCTGAATTCCGCGAGGTGTCGCCCTGAGAATCTTATACTCTGTCGTATAGGACCCCAGCACGGCAGTTGCCGAGTTATGGTCGCCGGCGATCATTGAATTGATATCGCGCTTAAACTGCCCCCCTTCATCCCCACTTGATATGGAATAGGGTCGCAGCTTGCCTTCCATTCGCCCTTCGTTTGCGTACGCCATAGCGATTTCTATCCGCTGGGCCGCAGTCAGGTCTGACGTCGCGACTTGCTGAGCAAGGCGACTGTCCTCTCCGTAGGTCTCATGCCATTCTAGGCCCTTACCAAGAAACCATTTGAGGCCGATTTCAACGGCCGGATCGTCACCTCCACCAAGAACAGCATCCTCAGGATTGCATGCCAGGTCAATCGGCATCATCCCGCAGTCGCGCGCTTTAGCGTACTCGGGGCTCGCAACGTATGGCGGAATGTACGGGAGGGCAGTCTGAACGGGCCCAGCAAGCGGGCCCCTTGCAGGTTTACCGCCACCACAAAATAGGGCGGGACACCCCGTACTTCCGCTGGCAGTCCCCTCGCTCCTTTCACTTACCTGCGCGGGGACGTCGTCCCCGAGCCTCGGCTGATGACCCGGGGTGGAGTTGCGGCAGGTGGGACAGGGCCTGGTCGGGCAGTCGATCTCGGCACACATTCCGGTGGGGTCTGAGGTGGTCATGGGATTGTTGCCGGCGTAGCTGTAGCCGTTCAGCGATGCGGGCGCGTCCGCCACGAGGAGTGGGTCGACGCTGATGAACTGGCCCAGGGTGGGGTCGTATTCGCGGGCGCCGATGTGGGTGAGGCTGGTTCCGGTGTCGGTGGGCTTACCGAGGAAGGACTTGTCGTCCGGCCAGGTACCAGCGCTGGTGCCGCGGGCGGCGCCGAACGGGGTGGTGTAGCGCTTGGTAAGGCCCTGGGCGGTGTCTCCGGTGATGGAGAGGTTGCCGGTGTTGTGGTGGTCGGCGGCGAGGAAGTGGAGCTTCTCGGTGCCGGTTTCGTTGGTGCGCAGGGCGATGGTCGCGCCTGCCGCCGCGTAGTAGCGGTTGGCCCACTTCTTCGTGCCCTTGAGGTGGACTTCGGTAGCGCCGAGATAGAGGACAGTCTCACCGCTGGTGCTGGAGGCGCGTCGGATGAGGAGCTGTCCGTCGGCGTCGTAGAGGTAGTCCGTTGCGCTGGTGCCTTCGGTGAGCTTGGTGAGCTTGCCTTCGGCGGACCAGGTCAGAGCCTGGGGGGTGGTGCTGCCTGCCGTTTCAACGCGGGCGGTGGTGTTGCCCGTGTCGTCGTAGGTGTACTGGGCGGTCTCGTCCGTGCAGTTGCCGTCGGTCGTGGTGGCCTTCAGCGCATGCGTGCGGGTGGTGTCGTAGCAGTAGGTGCGGGTGACCGGCGTGGCAGTGTTCTGCCTTTCCGTGGCCCGCTGGCCTGCTGCGTTGTAGGTGTAGGAGGTCCAGTAGGGGGCGGCTCCGCCGAGGTTTGTCACGGTGCGGCCTGCGGTGGCGCAGTCGGCGGTCTTCGGAGTCCACGCTTCGGTCAGGCGGCGCTGACCGTCGTAGGTGAAGCACTGGAAGTCGGCGCCGTTGCCAGTGTTGGCGTGGTCGGAGATGGAGGTGACGTTGCCCGCGGGGTCGTAGGTGTAGGCGGTGTCGCGCACTGCACCACGGGTCTGGTCGTCGACGTCCGCACCGGTCAGGCGGCCGGTGCCTAGTTCGTAGAAGTTGGTGAGGAAGACCTTCTTGGTGCCGCTGGCGGTGGAGGTGCCCAGGGTGAGCTGCTGTACCTGGCCCAGGTCGGTGTAGGAGGCGCCGAGCAGGTAGCCGGACGCGCCGGAGAGCCCGATGGGCAGACCGTAGTTGTTGTAAGCGGTGCTGACGATTTCCTCGGCGAGGCCGCCGGCTGCCGGTTCGGTGAGGCTGTTGACCGTGCCATCGAGGCGATAGTCGACCTTCGCGGTGATGGTGGCCGTGACCGATCCAGAGGTGACCAGGGGGTCATCTGCCGGGAGACTCAGGGTGGTAGTCGTCGGCCGGCTCATCGAGTCGTAGGCCGTGACCGCCTTGGTGTAGGCCTTGCTGCCGGTCTGGCCCTTGCCGCCGGTGTAGCGGATGGAAGCGTCGGGCAGGCCCTTGAGGAGCGAGTCGTAGGTCCACTCCGCGAGGAGGTTGGCATCACTCTTGCTGTTCTGCCACAGGCCGGTCTTGCGGCCGATCTCGTCATAGCCGTGGACGAGGACCTTGTCTTCGGCGTCCGTGGTGGTCTGGATCTGGTCGAGGTCGGTGTAGGACGTGACGCCAGTGCCCTTGTCGGGGTCGGTCGCAGTGTCCTGCCGACCATAGAGGTCGTAGGTGTACGACCACTTGGCGCCGTCGGGGCCGGTGATCTGCTTCTGCTTGCCGTCGCGGAAGAAGCCGTACTTGACCGAGGTGTAGGAGGTGCCGAGGGTCGCGCCGTAGGCGGTGTCGTCGGGTTGGGTGCCTGCGTAGGTGCGGGTCTCGGTGGTGCGGCCCAGGGTGTCGGTGATGGTCCGGGTGGCGGTGCCGCCTTGCTGGGCGGTGGTGGCCACGGAGTCACCGGTGTACGTGGTCACGACGGGGGCGAACTTCTGCACGCCCTTGACCAGGAGGGTGGACTTCACCTGGCGACCCAGGCCGTCGAACTCCACCTGCGTCTGCTGTGGTGCGCCACCGTACTCGGCACGGGTCCAAGTGCTGTTGGGAGCGGTGGTGGAGTCGAAAATGTCCGCGTAGGTCTCGTAGGCGAGGCCCCGGTCGTTGTAGCGGGTGTCGGTCAGGATGCGGCCGCCGTTAGGGGCCGGAGACTGCGACTGAAGCGGACGGAGCAGGGAGTCCACCAGGCTGTAGCTGGTGGTGTAGGTCTGGCCGTCCGGCTTGAGGGTGGAGACCGAGGTCCAGGAAGGAACGTTGGTCTGGTTGATGCCGTAGCCGAAGGTGGCCGTCGCGGTGTCACCGCCGGACTTGGAACGGTTGGGTGCCCAGGTCGCTGTGACACGGCCCAGCGCGTCGTACGTGAACTCGGTCCGCTTGAGGTTGGTGTCCAGGGTGTGCGTTACCGAGCCGCGCGCGGGATCGTAATAGGTGTACGCCTTATGGGCTTGGCCGTTGGCGAGCGTCGGCTTGGTGACGATCACGCCGGTGAGCGGACCTGCTGTGGCCGGATAGTAGGCCGTGGTAGTGACCTTGCCGGCGGCGTCGCTCACGGTGAGAGGGCGACCGAGCTTGGCGGTCGCTCCGTCGTAGGTGACCTTGGTCAGCGTCTGCCAGCCGGTGGGATGACGGTCGGCGGTGCTCCCGGAGACCACAGCCGGGTAGCCCTTCGCGCGGCCGGTCCAGGTGGGCAGGCCCAGAGTTGGGGTCTGCTCTGCGGTCCAGCCGGTGGCACCAGTGTTGTCATAAACGGCGGCGGTGTCGGACAGGACGTCACCGCGCTGGTCCGGAGCCTCGGTGCTCGTGTACTTGTGGGTGATGCCGGTGGGCATCTTCAGCTGGTCGTCGGTGAGGGAGCATGCCTGGCCCACGGTGCGGGTGCGGGAGACCAGGCTGGTCAGGCCCTTGACGTCGTTGCGTGCGTACCAGGTGCGAGTGCAGGTCTCGTCTCCGGCGGTCGACCAGTCGCCATGGTTCTCCGTACGGATGACCATGCCATAGCCGTCGTAGACATAGGTGGTGGCCAAGGCACGCCACTTCTTGGCGGCGGTCAGGTAGTTCCAGGCGTACGTCCGTGAGTTGCGGACGAATCCGGCCTTCACGCTCGCGTACGACTTCTGCTGGCTGGCGGTCTCCTTGTACCAAAGGTTGTTCACTGTGCTGCCGACGGCAAGGGCGCCGTCGTAGGTGATCTGTTGACGCAGCTGGCCCGCGTACTGATCGCTGTCGGTTGTGTCGTTGACGTTCAGTTCGTCGCCCGTGGAGCCGGGGACGTTGTCCACGTCGATGCCCGGCACGGTGACACTGCGCGTCAGCGGCGTGCCGTTGGCGTCCTTCGCCATCAGCCGGTCCCCGTGCATGCCCTGCATGTACAGGCTGACAGTCTTGGAACGGGTGGCACCGACCGATCCGGTGTAGGCGGTCACCTTCCGGTAGCCGCGCCACGAGGACCAGGTGCGCTCCTTCTCCTTGGTGAAGGGGTCGTCGTTGTAGTGCCAGGCCGGACCCTCGTAAGTGTAGGCGTGCTCCACGCTCGGATTGCGGCCGGCCGGGTCTGCGGTGCCGACCGCGATCACCCGGTACTTGTTGAACCAGTCGAGCTGCGGGTCGCCGCCGTTGATCGGCCAGTACACCGGGTAGCAGGACAGGCTGTTGTTGTCCTCGGCCGCGGGCATCTTCGAGCCGCGCACACACTCGGGCTCAGAGAGGGCGACGGTGGTGATCGCACCGGTTTCAGAGCTGATGGTGGAGATCCGCGGGCGGGTCAGCGGCACGGCATCATCGTTGGCCCCGTCGACGCGGTTGGCGCGCTGCTGGTAGGTGAAGCCAATGGTCGGGAGGTCGATGGCGGTGCCGTTCTTGCCGGTCCGCTTCAGCCCGATCAGGGTCCAGACCTGGTCAGAGCTGTTGCCGATGTCCTGACCGTCGTAAATGTCCTGGGTCAAGGCGTAGGAGTCGACCGGCTTGTAGGCATCCGGCTCGGCAGCCGTGGACCACACATGGGTGTGGATGGCCGAAAGAATCTTTCGGGTGAAGAACGCCGGGCCTGTGGCCTTGCAGTCCGTCTCTGTGGAGGTGCAGATCGAGTCGAAGGGGACGTCTGGCCATCTGTCGGCGGTGTCCGCGGTCAGCGTGCCGCAGCCGCTGCCGCTGTCCTTGCAGCGTTCCTTGTAGGCGAAGGTCACCTTGCCGGAGGCGATGCCGGTGAACAGGGTGGTGGAGCGCTGGCCGTAGCGGATCTCGTTGAGGTGGCCGCCGCGGGTGTAGGAGGCGAGCGCGGTCTTGTCGCCGTTCTTCGCGTAGTGGTTGGTGTCGGCCGTGTACCAGTAGGTGGAGGCGTTGCCGTGCACGTCCTCGACCAGGTCGAGGTTCCAGCGCCATGCCTGCTGCTTGGCCCGGCCGGCGAAGGAGGTGCCGGCGGAGTAGCCGGGCTCCCCGGAATCGTCGCCGAAAACGGGGACGGTCCACACCGAGTTGGTGCGCTCGCTGCCTGCCCCTGCGAGCTTGTTCAGGCCGAATGTGTAGGTGGTCCCGTTACCGGTGATGACCTTCCAGTGCTCGCCGGCGCCGTCGACGGAGGCGTCGCCCTCGTCGCCGTTGTCTGCGCCAGTCTCGTGGACGACCTTGGAAGCGTCGTCGTTCTTCAGCCGCCACTGGCCGCTGGCGTCATCCTTGACCAGTTCGGTGGCCTTGCCATTGAGGACGAGGGAAGCGTTCTCGTACTTCCAGCACTGGTCGTTCTTGTCGGTCTGGCCGTCGTCGTCGCACGAGCCGTACTTGCGCTCGACGTACGAGGAGGTCAGGTCGAAGCCCTCGCCGACCAGCGAACCCTGGTTGTTGGTGTTGGCCGTGCGCCCGTCGATGCTGCCCGAGTCGTAGGACATCGACAATGAGGGCGCCGGTCCAGCTGCAACCGGCGGAACCGAGATCGGGTACGACCAGGTGAACGCGCCCGACGAGCCGCCAGCCTCCCAGGAAGAGGAGGCCGACAGAGGGGTCGCCTTGTAGTCGCCCGCGCCCTTGTCCGAGCCACCCGTCGTGGTGGCAGCCAACGCCATCACCTGCGGAGCGGTGTCGACCCGCGTCAAAGCCGCGGTGACCGTCTGCTTCTCGGCGTTGTTCTCCGAGGGGATCGGGGCGGTCTGGCGACACTCGGCCTTCTGCGGTGTGGTCAACGCGCACGCCGGCAGCGACACGAGTCCCAGACGGGTGGCCCACGCACCGCCGATCGCGGAACCGAAGGTGCTGTAGTCGACCTCTACCTCAGCTGCCCCCGGCTCTCGGGCTGCCACGGTGAACAGCACACCAGTGACTCCCGCAGCCCGGGCGGCCTTCTGGTCAAGCACCTTCACCGTGGACGTACCGGACGCAGGGCGCTGCACCAGCCGGGCAGCCCCCGCCCCCTCCACCCCGCGCACATCCACCAACGCGGCGCTCGAGGACGCAGAAGAGGAGTCCAGTCTGCCGGTGAGCGTCTGTGCCTTCGGCCAGGTGCTGCGGGCACGCTCCTGCTCGGCCAGGGCCGCCAGCTGACGGTTGGCCGCCCGCTCTTGCGCGACCTTGGCACGTTCCTTCTTGGCGCCCGGCTCGGTGACAGCGTGCACCTTCACAGGTGTGGACGCGGGGACTTCCGGACGTCCCGGAAGCTCCGCCGCCTGTGCCAAGGGCACCAGCGGCGTGGGTATCGACAACGCGAACGCCAGTGCGCCGATCACGGCACTTTGGCGTGCGCGCAGACGCGTACGTCTGGACACGACGAAACGACTCCTTCTGATCATTCGATCAAGGTGAGGAAGATGGGGGGACCTGGACAGGGGGCCAAGCGGCCAGCTGTGGACGGGGCGGGGCGCTCGATCGCGCCCCGCCCCGCCGATGAGGTTCGTGCGAGGGGGTCTCCGCCGGTTCAGGGCCCGACGACGGCTGCCACCTGCTGCTCATTGGTCAGAGCGCCGGCCCAGAGGCGGATGTCGCTGATCCGACCGGGCAGGTAGTTGCCCCAGGCACTGCCGGTCCAGCCCTTTCCGACGGTGAAGCCTGATCCGACCGTGGACTGGTAGGCCAGCGGCACGCCCTGCTGGGCACCGCCGACGTAGAGTCGGACCGTCTGCGAGGTGGAGTCGAACACTCCGGTCAGCCGGATTTCGTCGGAGGGGGTGAGGAGCTCCTCGCTGTGCACCGAGATACCCGTTCCGTTGGACGTCAGGCGACCGAAGTGCCAGCGTCCGACCGGAACCTGCTTGACGATCACATTGCCGGTCTCCTCGTCGATCACCGGATCATCTCCGGCGTCGACTTCGGCGTCCTGCATTCCGGTCTTCTCGAACCAGATGCCCCACGAGGATCCCGTCCCGGTCTGCTGGCCCAGGACCTGCACTCGGGCCCCGTTCGCCATGGTCTCGAGCTTCATCGTGTCCACGGCCACCGCCGTTGACACGGAGAAGGAGCCGGTGTCGTCCAGCGGGGGACGGGCCGTCGAGGCGGAGTCGTCCACACCGTCCAGGACGATGTCCTCGCCGTTCAGCGAGGCGCCCGAGGCTATGGTCAGGGTGTTGCCGTAGCCGCTGCCGTCAGGCAGGGAGGAACCGGAGCCGCCCGCCGGGTTGTACTGGGCGACCAACTCGACGTAGCCCCAGTGCTGCGCGTCCTTCGCCCCGGCCTCGACCGCCAGCTCCTCGGGCGACAGCGGACGCTGCCACATGGCCAGCTCGTCGATCTGTCCGGGGAAGTAGTCCACGTAGGAGCCTGCGTACTTGGCGCGTCCGACCTGCAGTCCGCCGGTCGACGCCCATATGCCTGTGGTGAAGTCGTCGCTTCCCTGCGGAACCCCATTGACGTAGAAGGAGATCTTCTTGGTCGTCGGCGTGGTGTCCACCACCACGCCGAGGTGAGTCCAGGCTTTGGGCTGTGGCGGCTTCAGCGCGTTGACACGCTGGGTCTCAGCGTTGTCGGGCAGCCGGACGCACCAGGTCCGAACGTCCGGGCAATAGCTCAGGTAGAAGGCACTGCTGTTGCCGCTGTCCTGCCCGAGGACGGTGGCGTAGGCCGAACCGGCGGCGTCGAGCCGTGCCCAGGCCGTCAGCGTGTATGAGGCGTGGGTCTCAACGACCTGCTTGGTGGTCGATGCCGCGCCCTGACTGGTGTTGGTCAGCGCCAGCGCCTTGTCCTGTGACTTGGTTCCATCCGCCGCGGTCAGTTCGCCGCGACGGCCGTGCTCGGTCCGGGTCGCGCCGGCAGCGGTGAGAGTCAGATTGTTCTGCAGCGCAGTGTTGGTGGGAGAGCGGTCCACCGCTTCGCCGGACGCCTCGTTGAAGTCCCAACGGCCGACCGGCCCCTCTCCCTCTTTGACCAGGAACTTCACCGCCGACTCGCCGAAACGCCCGAGAGAGTCCTTGGCCTGAACGTTCAGGATGAAGCTGCCGGACACCGGAGGGGTGATGCTGGCGGTGTACGACCCGGAGGTCGCGGCCTTCCAGCCGCTCCACGTCACGTCCGTGGAGAGCTTGTACTGGTAATGGGTGTTCACGTCGCCAGCAACGGGACTGAAGGTGAGCGAACCCGCCTGGCCCGGGCCGCCGCCCGGCACACACGCACCCGAGACGCACTCGGAGTACACCGAGTTGAACTTCACCACGGGAGGCTTGGGCGCCTCGGGATCCACCTTGAAGTAGCACCAGGAGGCACCGCCGCTGCTCAATGGAGCCGTGTAGGAGGTGTTGGGGTATGACTGCGTGTTAACGGTGAAGCGGTAGAGAGTGCCCTCCTTGAGAGCTACATTCCATTCCTTAGCCTGGTTCGGGAAGTCCTTCACCGTCGTGCTGTAGGACAGGTGGCCCGTGGTCGGGGCAAGGGAACCCGTCGTCGGCTGCGGCGCATCGAACCACGTGCCGTCCGGGTTCTTCCCATCCACGTCGAAATACAGCCGCAGCATCGCGCCGCTCTCCCCACCGGACACAGTGCGAGGCGTTGCCACGAGGATCGGCGTGGGATCGGAAACCGTGGTCGGAGCAGACTCGGACTTGCTGCAGATCTGCGTGGAGCCCGAGGGGAAGCCGTGCTCGGCCGGCGTCGCCGGCTTGCTCACGTACGTCACCCTGATCACCGCGTCGTCATCGAACCGCTTCCAGGCGACCGTGTCCGTCTCGTCCTTCGCCATCAGCATCAGCGTCAGCAGGCTCAGCTTGCCTTCGGCGAACGACCGGACGGTGGATGTCAGGTTCTCGTCGGTCTCCTGCGGGTTGTCGTTGAACTCGATCACCGCGCGCGGTTGGGAGGGGGAGCATGCCGTTCCCCGGCCGGCTGAGACATAGCGGTCGCCCAGCTGGTCCAGGATCGCCGGGCCCGGCCACTTGGAGGACGAGGAGATCGGGTTGGTGCGCTCAAGATCTACCCAGCGTCCGCTGCAGGAGAACGACCAGGTCTCGGTCACCGCGAAGGTGGCGTCCAGGACGTGCTTGCCCTTGAGTCTTTCGGGCGTGAACTCGAAGTACATGCGGTTCACGTAGCCCGAGCCGCAGTAGTACGACACGCCGTTGATCACTGCGCTGCCGCACTTGCCGACGCTCATGCCGTTGTCGCCGCCGGAGAAGTTGTAGAAGACATCGCCGTCCGAAGACAGCACCGTACGCTCCGACTCGTTCAGCTCCACCGACGGGTCGATGTAGAGCGGAAAGTCCTCTGCCTCAGTGGCGGCGATCAGGTCGCTGTCAGGCACGACCGTCAACGAGTCCGTCGCCAGCTCCACTTCCATCACCGCAGCCTCGTCGCCGGCCCCAGGGCCGGCCAGCGGGTCGCCCTCCTCCGGCGGTGCCACCGGCTCGGATGCCTCTTCCTGCGCGGACGCGCCACTGGTGGGAGAACCAGAGAGCGCTCTGCTGCCCGCGCTCTGCGTGTTCACCCCGGCGGCCTGGACCGGCGCGACGTCGTCGTCACCGGCGGAGTTCCACATCTGAGCGCTCGGCGAGCGGAAGACCACCTGGCCGTTGCCGTCCAGCGCCTCCACGCTGCCAACCGCCCCCTCGCGCAGTCGCAACCCGTCGGCTTTCAGGCCGTACTCGATGGACTTCATCCCGGGCAGCGCCGCCGCCTCGGGGGTCTCCACCTCCAACACCTGCCGGAAGCCCTCGACCGTCGCAGTCATGATCAGATTCACGTCCGGCAGGACGTTCTCGTAGACGGCGCGCTCACCGTCGAGCGTGGGCTCAGGCAGTCGGCCAGGCCAGCCCATGGATACCGACTGCCCGGCCTGCCCGATCGTCACCAGCCCTTCGCCCGCGCCGCCGCCGGAGAACGACAGGTCTACGACGGCGGCCTTCGGACCGATCGATCCGTCCTCGCGCCGCACCAATGTCGCGTCCGGCCTTGCCCAGCCGTTCTCTGTGTCCACCCGGACCGGAACGATCGACTTCTCCAGCGTGAACGTCGCGCCATCCGGGTTCGCGAACACCGTCTCGCGCTCGGTCCGCTCCCCCAACACCTCCACCCGATCACCGGATGCGGCGGCTTCCTGCAACGCCTGCTCCGACTCCGTCAGAGCAACTGCAGGAGCGTCATCCGCCATGGCAGAGCCAGCGGTCAGCGTCGATGCGACGCTCGTCAAGACCACCCAGGCCGTCGTCAGAGCGAGTACACGCCCTCTTCCCTGGGCCCGCTTCGCGCGCCTCAGTCTCACTTTCATTCCCCCACCCGTAACTGCAGCGGACACGAGACACGCACGGTCCGGCATGACATGCGACTCGCATGCATGTGAAGTGAAGATCATCAGTACTTTGTGACCTTCTTGTGCAGCGATCCAATGGCCTCAATGACGCCCTGTCAACGCATCTGACCTGTGCATATGAGCCAGGCGTGCGGGCGCGGACCAGACATCTCGCACCGACTGCCACGAGCAAATCCGACACATAACCCCAAGTCGGGGTGACGGAGATAACAGCCTGTCGGCGAAAAGGAGAACCCTCTACCAAGAACCGCGATGGTGGCCCACAGGTGTACGGGTGGGGTGCTGAGGGCGGAGCCGCGCGGCGCTGAACGCAAAGATTGCTGCCGCCGGTTCTTTGAGGCTCACGCCGCGTGGTCCACCCCCGCCCGGTACTCCCCCGGGGTCACCCCGAACCACTTGCGGAACGCCAGGTGGAACCCGACCGCGCTCTGGTAGCCCACCCGTGCCGGGACCGCCGACTGGGGGAGCGAGGTCTCGGCGAGCAGCCGGGCCGCCTCCTGCATGCGGCGGCTCGTCAGGTGGCGGGCCGGGGACTCGCCGACCAAGTCCCGGAAAGCGGCCGTGAAGGCCGAGCGGGACATGCCGACCTCGCGGGACAGGGAGTCGATCGTCCAGGGTTCCGCGAAGCGGGTGGCGATCACCACCAGGGCGCGGCTGATGCCGGGGTGGCGGAGCATCGGCAGGGAGGTCGGGTTGTCGGCGAGTTCGCGCAGGAGGGGGCGCAGGGCAAGGACGAGGGCCATCTCGAAGGCGCGCAGCGTGATGAGGCGGTCCCCCGGGCCGACGGGGCGGTCGGGGGAGGCCAGGAGGCGCAGGGTGTCGCGGAGGAGTGGTTCGCGGTCGACCTGGGGGCCGTCGAGGACGAGCGCCCACGGCAGTGAGGTGTAGAGGCCCGTGGCCGCGCTGGCGTCGTAGTGGAGTCCGGCGCACAGCAGCCGGCTCTCCGGGCCGCTGCCGTCGATGACGATCTCGCCGGAGGTGCCCGGCTTGCGTTCGGGCAGCACCGCCTTGAGCGGGACGCCCTGGCGGTCGGGCCGGTCGGCCAGCCGGTGGGCCGTGCCGGTGGGGAAGACGATCAGGTCACCGGCGCGCAGTTCCAGAGGCGTTCGGCCGTCGCCGGTGATCCAGCAGCCGCCCTCGACGATGTAGTGCAGTACGGCACAGCTCTGTTCGGCGTCCCCCTCGATGGCCCAGGGCGCGCGGACGTGCCAGCGGCTGTCGAAGACGCCGGTGAGGCGGAGCGGTTGCAGCAGCTCGCTCAGCAGGTCGTCACGGTCGGTTCCCACGGTTTCCATGGACGATCCTTCAACTTCCGCCCCGGTTTGTTAATTGAACCAACGAAGCCCCCGCCGCAGCCTGAGAGTGCCGTCAGGCAGCAGTAGCCACAGCCTATCGAAGGGCCTCAACCACACATGTCCAGTCAGATTCCGATGAGAGTCGCGGTCGTGGGAGCGACCGGTTTCCAGGGGGGCGCCGTGGCGCGTCTGCTCGTCGAGCGGCAGCACCGGGTGCGCACGCTCACCCGCCGCCCGGCCGGCGACCGGCCGCCGCTGCCCGGCGCCTCCTTCGTCGCCGGTGACCTGGCGAGCCGGGCGGACGTCCGGCGGCTCTTCGAGGGCACGACCCATGCCGTGGTGACGATGCCTCTGGTGTACGAGCCGGAGCGGGTACGTCTCTACGCACGCAACATCGCGCTCGCGGCCCTGGAGGCCGGCGTCGTGCGCCTGGTCCACAACGCCAACACCCGCATCCCGCAGGGGCCGACCTCGGTGGCCGCCTTCGAGACCCGGCGGATCGCCGAGGAGGTGCTGCGGGACAGCGGCGTGCCACTGGTCGTCGTACGGCCGCCGGTGTATCTGGACAACCTCTTCTCGCCATGGAACGGCCCGGCCCTGGTCGGCGAGGGCGTGCTCGCCTATCCGCTGCCCCCGTCCGCGCCGACGGCCTGGCTGTCGCACCGCGACCTGGCCGAGGCGGTGCTCGCCGCGCTGACCGTGGAGGGTCTCGACGGCCGCACCTTCGACATCGGCGGGTCGCACTCGCTGACCGGGGCGGAGCTCGCCGCCGCGTTCGGCCGAGGGCTCGGGCGGACGGTGCAGTACGTGCAGCTGCCGCCGGCGGTCTTCGAGCGCGGGCTGGCCCAGCTCCTCGGGCCGGAGACGGCGGCCGGGGTCGCCGGGATCTACCACTACATGGCGACGGGCTCGGACCCGCTGCTCCTGGCGGCCGATGACGGCGTGTCGGCGGAGGTCCTCGGAGTGCGCCCGGCGCCGGTGGAGGAGTGGGTGACGCGTCAGCCGTGGCAGGTCTGGGCCGGCGACGCGGACACGGGCACGGAAGCGGAGACGGACCCGGACACCGCCACTGCCACAGACACCGGCACGGGCACGGGCACGGAAGATCAGTCGCCGTCCGCACAGGGCTGAGCCCCCTCTCCCCGAAGGCCCCCGCCTTGGGCCGAACGGCCCAACCCGGTCAGGCCCACGCAGCGGGCCTGACCGTACGGCCGTTCGTGAACCGGTCTCGTCCCACAAGGACGAGGCCGGTTTCTTGTGGGTGCCGTGTGCTTGTCCGTGCGGCTACGTCCGAGTAGTTAACAAAGCGCCGGATTGGCCACCCTGAGTGGGTGGAAGGCTCCTCCGGTACACCCCCGTAGACCCGCCATCCGAGTGAACGCGGACAGGAGCGGCCATGCCCGCAACCCGCCAGCCGTCGACGGAGCTACAAAGAGCGCACCACCACCCGCACCCCCGCAAACCCTCAGGTGATGCTGTGAATCCGCTCATGGGACGTATTCCCGTACTGGACGTCCGCCCATTGGTCGACTGTGGCCGCCGTCCCGCCAAGGCCGTGGCCGGTGAGACCTTCGAGGTGACCGCCACCGTCTTCCGCGAGGGCCACGACGCCGTCGCCGCCAACGTCGTGCTGCGTGGCCCGTCAGGGCGACCCGGCCCCTGGACCCCGATGCGCGAGCTGGCCCCCGGTACCGACCGGTGGGGCGCCGAGGTCACGCCGGACGCCGAGGGACTGTGGACGTACACGGTCGAGGCGTGGAGCGACCCCCTCGCCACCTGGCGGCACGCCGCGAAGATCAAGATTCCGGCGGGGATCGACTCCGAACTCGTCCTCGCCGAGGGCGCCGAGCTGCACGAGCGCGCCGCGAAGGGCGTCCCGAAGAAGGGCGGCGGCCGGGAGGCCGTGCTGGCCGCCGCGGACGCGCTGCGCGACGAGTCCCGATCCCCCGCGGCCCGCCTCGCGGCGGCGCTCGCCCCGCAGGTGACCGGGGCCCTGGACCGGTACCCGCTGCGCGAACTGGTCAGCGCCTCGCCCGCGTTGCCCCTCCAGGTGGAGCGCGAGCGGGCGCTGTTCGGTTCCTGGTACGAGTTCTTCCCCCGCTCCGAGGGCGTGAAGAAGGTCCGCGGCAAGACCAGGCCGGGGACCTTCCGGACCGCCGCCGAGCGGCTGCCGGCGATCGCCGCGATGGGCTTCGACGTGGTCTACCTTCCGCCCATCCACCCCATCGGCACCACCCACCGCAAGGGCCCCAACAACGCGCTCTCGGCGAGCCCGAGCGATGTCGGGGTGCCCTGGGCGATCGGCTCGCCGGAGGGCGGGCACGACGCGGTCCACCCGGACCTGGGGACGATCGAGGACTTCGACGCCTTCGTGGCGCGCGCCCGGGAGCTGCGTCTGGAGATCGCGCTGGACTTCGCGCTGCAGTGCTCGCCGGACCACCCGTGGGTGGAGAAGCACCCCGAGTGGTTCCACCACCGGCCCGACGGCTCGATCGCCTACGCCGAGAACCCGCCGAAGAAATACCAGGACATCTATCCGATCGCCTTCGACAAGGACATGAAGGGGATCGTCGCCGAGACGGTACGGGTCCTGCGGCACTGGATGGACCACGGGGTACGGATCTTCCGCGTCGACAACCCGCACACCAAGCCGGTGGTCTTCTGGGAGCGGGTGATCGGGGAGATCAACCGGAAGGACCCGGACGTGATCTTCCTTGCGGAGGCGTTCACCCGGCCCGCGATGATGCGCACCCTCGGCGCGATCGGCTTCCAGCAGTCGTACACGTACTTCACCTGGCGCAACACGAAGGCCGAGCTGACGGAGTACCTCACGGAGCTGTCCGGGGAGGTGGCGGCGCAGATGCGGCCGAACCTCTTCGTGAACACCCCCGACATCCTGCACGCGTACCTCCAGAAGGGCGGCCGGCCCGCCTTCGAGGTGCGGGCCGTGCTGGCCGCCACGCTGGCGCCGTCCTGGGGCATGTACGCCGGTTACGAGCTCTGCGAGGGCACCGCGCTGCGCGACGGCAGCGAGGAGTACCTGGACTCGGAGAAGTACCAACTCCGGCCGCGCGACTGGGAGTCGGCGGAACGGTCGGGGGCCACGATCGCCCCGCTGATCACCACGCTCAACCGGATCAGGCGCCGTCACCCGGCCCTGCGCCGGCTGCGGAACCTGCACTTCCACACGACCGACAACGACCAGGTGATCGCGTACAGCAAGCGGTCGGGTTCGAACACCGTTCTGGTGGTCGCCAACCTCGACCCTCACCACACCCAGGAGGCCACGGTCTCGTTGAACATGCCGGAACTCGGCCTCGACTGGCACGAGACCGTACCGGTGCGCGACGAGCTCACCGGCGAGACCTATCACTGGGGCAGAGCCAACTATGTGCGCCTCGAGCCGGGCGTCAGGCCCGCGCACGTCCTCGCTCTGCGACCGTCCCCGTCGATCGGAGGGTCACCCACCTCATGACTGTCAACGAACCCGTCCCCGACACCTTCGAGGACACGCCCGCAAAGGACCGTGACCCGGACTGGTTCAAGAGGGCCGTCTTCTACGAAGTGCTCGTCAGGTCCTTCCAGGACAGCAACGGCGACGGCGTAGGCGACCTCAAGGGCATCACCAGCAGACTGGACTATCTGCAGTGGCTGGGCGTGGACTGCCTGTGGCTGCCGCCGTTCTTCAAGTCGCCGCTGCGGGACGGAGGCTACGACGTCGCCGACTACACCTCCGTCCTCCCGGAGTTCGGCGACCTCGCGGACTTCGTGGAGTTCGTGGACGCGGCGCACCAGCGCGGCATGCGCGTGATCATCGACTTCGTCATGAACCACACGAGCGACCAGCACCCGTGGTTCCAGGAGTCGCGCACCGATCCGGACGGGCCGTACGGGGACTACTACGTCTGGGCCGACGACGACAAGCAGTTCCAGGACGCCCGGATCATCTTCGTCGACACCGAGACGTCGAACTGGACCTTCGACCCGGTGCGCAAGCAGTACTACTGGCACCGGTTCTTCTCGCACCAGCCCGATCTCAACTACGAGAACCCGGCGGTGCAGGAGGAGATCCTCTCGGCCCTGAAGTTCTGGCTGGACCTCGGCATCGACGGCTTCCGGCTGGACGCGGTGCCGTACCTGTACCAGCAGGAGGGGACCAACTGCGAGAACCTCCCGGCCACCCACGCCTTCCTCAAGCGGGTCCGCAAGGAGATCGACGACCACTACCCGGACACGGTGCTGCTCGCCGAGGCGAACCAGTGGCCGGAGGACGTGGTCGACTACTTCGGCGACTTCACCTCGGGCGGCGACGAGTGCCACATGGCGTTCCACTTCCCGGTGATGCCCCGGATCTTCATGGCGGTACGGCGGGAGTCGCGCACCCCGGTCTCCGAGATCCTGGCCAAGACCCCGGCGATCCCGTCCCGCTGCCAGTGGGGCATCTTCCTGCGCAACCACGACGAGCTGACGCTCGAGATGGTCACGGACGAAGAGCGCGACTACATGTACGCGGAGTACGCCAAGGATCCCCGGATGCGGGCCAACATCGGCATCCGGCGGCGGCTCGCCCCGCTCCTCGACAACGACCGCAAGCAGATGGAGCTGTTCACCGCGCTGCTCTTCTCGCTGCCGGGTTCGCCGGTGCTGTACTACGGCGACGAGATCGGGATGGGCGACAACATCTGGCTGGGCGACCGGGACGGGGTGCGGACCCCGATGCAGTGGACGCCGGACCGGAACGCGGGCTTCTCGTCCTGCGACCCGGGCCGGCTGACCCTGCCGGCCATCATGGATCCGGTCCACGGCTACCAGGTCACCAATGTCGAGTCGGGCATGGCCTCGCCGTCCTCGCTGCTCCACTGGACGAAGCGGATGATCGAGATCCGGAAGCAGAACCGCGCCTTCGGGCTCGGCTCGTACACGGAACTGCCCTCGTCCAATCCGGCGGTGCTCGCCTTCCTCCGGGAGTCCGCCCCCGAAGAGGGTTTCGACGCCGATCTGGTGCTCTGCGTGAACAACTTCTCGCGCTTCGCCCAGCCGACGGAGCTGGACCTGCGGCAGTTCGACGGGATGAGTCCGGTGGAGCTGATCGGCCAGGTGCGGTTCCCGGCGATCGGACAGTGGCCGTATCTGCTGACGCTGGCGGGTCACGGCTTCTACTGGTTCCGTCTGAAGAAGGCCCGGTCGGCCACGAGCTGAGGGAAGTCGGGCCAACTGCCCGGGGTGGAGCGGGTTTCCCCCGCGCCACCCTGGGCACTGTGACCCACACACGGTCGATTCAGGTCCATACGGGCCTTCTTGTCGGGCCCATACGGATCTTCCCCTCCCGACACGTCCCGCACTTCCGGACAGTCGATGCTGCCATCCGGGACACTCTGCGCATTTGAACTCGATTCACGCGAACTCGAATCTGCGCCCCCCGGGGAAAGGACGCGATGCCATGCCGGAGACCGCATCCACCACCCGGGCCCCGGCCGCCCTCCTCCCGTCACTCGCTCCCCTGCTCCATGAATGGCTGCCCCGGCAGCGCTGGTTCGCGGGCAAGGGGCGCCGGGTCACCGGATTCACGCTGGAAGCGGCCACCGAGCTGCTGCCGCTGGACGGCGCGGGACCCGGGCTGCTGCACCTGCTCGTACGGGTCGAACAGCCGGGCCGCCCGGCCGGGGCGCCCGCCGACTGTTACCAACTGCTCCTGGGCGTACGGAGTCAGCTGCCGCCGCGCCTCGCCCCCGCTCTGATCGGGCGGATCCGGCAGGGGCCGCTGGCCGGCCGGGCGGTCTACGAAGGGCTGCGCGATCCGCGGCTCGCCGGGCTGCTCTACGAGCGGCTGCGCACACCGGGCCGGATCGGCCCGCTCAGCTTTCATGGCGCGGCCGACCTGCCGCCCGCGCTCGCGCCGCGCGTGCTCGACGCCGAGCAGTCCAACTCCTCGCTGGTGTACGGCGATACGTACATCCTGAAGATCTTCCGGCGGGTCAGCCCCGGGGCCAATCCGGACCTGGAGCTGCCGCTCGCGCTCACCCGGGCCGGCTGCACGCGCGTGCCGGCCCCGGTGGCCTGGTTCGAGTCCGGCGCCAGCACGCTCGGCGTCCTCCAGCCGTATCTGCGGGACTCGCGGGACGGCTGGCGGCTCGCCCTCGACGCGCTGGCCGGGGGCCGGGAGTTCACCAGTGAGGCGCACGCGCTGGGCCGCGCCACGGCGGAGGTGCACCTCGCCCTCGCGACCGCGCTGCCGACCGAGCGGCTCCACCGGCCGCAGACGGAGCATCTGGCCGGGGAGATGGACCAGCGGCTGCACGCGGCGGCGCAGGCCGTGCCCGCGCTGCTGCCGTACGTCCCCGGGCTGCGCGCCGTCTTCGCGGCGGTGGGCGACGCGGTCGGCTCGGGTCTGCTCCAGCGGATCCACGGCGATCTGCACCTGGGCCAGACCCTGCGGGCGGCGGAGGACGACGGCTGGGCGGAGGACGACGGCTGGGCGGTGATCGACTTCGAGGGCGAGCCCGCGAAGCCGCTCGCCGAGCGGTGCCGCCCGCAGCCGGCGGTCCGCGACGTCGCGGGCATGCTCCGCTCCTTCGACTACGCGGCCCGCACGCACCGTCCGTGGAACGCCGAGTGGGCGGCCCGCTGCCGCGCGGCCTACTGCTCGGGCTACGCCGAGGTCTCGGGCGCGGACCCCCGCGCGGATCCCGCGCTGCTGCGCGCCTACGAGACGGACAAAGCGGTGTACGAGGTCGTCTACGAGGCCCGGCACCGCCCGGACTGGCTTCCGGTCCCGATGGCGGCGATCGAGCGTCTGGCGGGTTCCGAGTGACCGCCGAGCACGTTCGGGTGACCGCCCAGCACGTTCGGGTGAGCGCCACCACCCCCGAGGGGCCCGTTCGGCCGAGTGTCCTGTGCGGTCCGGCGCCCGTTGCGGTTGCGTGGGGACCGGCGCATCTTCCCCATCTCATCCTTCCGACCCCCTTGCAGGAGGCATCCCCGTGACCGCCCGATCCGCCCGATCCGCCCGCAAGACGGCAGTCCCCCCGGCGAAGACCCCCGCGCCCCCCGCGCCCCGGGCGGCTCAGGAGCCCGTACGGAAGGAGCCCGTACGGAAGGAGCCTGTACGGAAGGTGCCGCCGCTGGACGCGGGCGACCGGGCGCGGCTGCTCGCCGGGGAGCACCACGACCCGCACTCCCTGCTCGGCGCCCACCCCGTGCGCGGCGGGATCGTGATCCGGGTCCTGCGCCCGTACGCCCGTGAGGTCACCGTCCTCGCCAAAGGGAAGCGCACCCCGCTGCGGGACGACGGGGACGGCTTCTTCTCCGGGTTCCTGCCGCTGCTGCGCAAGATCCCCGAGTACGAGCTGCGCGTCCGCTACGACGGCGACGAGCTCGCCCTCCACGATCCGTACCGCTTCCTGCCCTCCCTCGGCGAGCTGGACCTCCACCTCATCGGGGAGGGCCGCCACGAGGAGCTGTGGAAGGCGCTCGGCGCGCGGATCATCACCCACCAGGGCGTGACCGGCACCCGCTTCACGGTCTGGGCGCCCAACGCCCGGGGCGTCCGGGTCACGGGCGACTTCACCCACTGGGACGGCACCGCCCTGCCGATGCGCTCGCTCGGCGCGACCGGCGTGTGGGAGCTGTTCGTGCCCGGCATCGGCGAGGGCGCGGTCTACAAGTTCGACATCACCCGCCCCGACGGCTCCCACACGCTGCGTGCCGACCCGATGGCGCGCCGCACCGAGTGCCCGCCGAACACCGCCTCGATCGTCACCGACTCGTCCCACGCCTGGGACGACGCGGCGTGGATGGCGAGCCGGGGTGCCCGCCCGCATCACGAGGCCCCGCTCTCCGTCTACGAGGTGCACCTGCCGTCGTGGCGGCCGGGGCTGACCTACCGGCAGCTCGCCGAGCAGCTGCCCGCGTACGTCAGCGACCTGGGCTTCACACACGTGGAGTTCATGGCCGTGGCGGAGCACCCCTTCAGCGGCTCCTGGGGCTACCAGGTCACCGGGTTCTACGCGCCGACCTCCCGGATGGGTACGCCCGACGACTTCAAGTACCTGGTCGACGCCCTGCACCGGGCCGGGATCGGCGTCCTGATGGACTGGGTCCCCGCGCACTTCCCGCGCGACGACTGGGCGCTCGCTGAGTTCGACGGCCGGCCGCTCTACGAGCACGAGGACCCGCGCCGGTCCGCGCATCCGGACTGGGGCACGCTGGAGTTCGACTACGGCCGCAAGGAGGTGCGGAACTTCCTGGTTGCCAACGCGGTGTACTGGTGCGAGGAGTTCCACCTCGACGGGCTGCGGGTCGACGCGGTCGCCTCGATGCTCTACCTCGACTACTCGCGCGAGAACGGCGAATGGCTGCCGAACGAGTTCGGCGGGCGGGAGAACCTGGACGCGGTGGCCTTCCTCCAGGAGATGAACGCGACGGTGTACCGCCGCTGCCCCGGGGTCATCACCTTCGCCGAGGAGTCGACGGCCTGGGACGGGGTCACCCGGGCGACGGACCAGGTCGGGCCCGGTGGCTTCGGCGGTCTGGGCTTCGGCATGAAGTGGAACATGGGCTGGATGCACGACTCGCTCGGCTACGTGTCCAAGGAGCCGGTGCACCGGAAGTACCACCACAACGAGATGACCTTCTCGATGGTGTACGCGTACAGCGAGAACTACATCCTGCCGATCTCCCACGACGAGGTCGTGCACGGCAAGCAGGCGCTGGTGTCGAAGATGCCCGGCGACTGGTGGCAGCGGCGCGCCAACCACCGCGCCTACCTGGGCTTCATGTGGGCCCATCCGGGCAAGCAACTCCTCTTCATGGGCCAGGAGTTCGCCCAGGGAGCGGAGTGGTCCGCCGAGCACGGTCCCGAGTGGTGGCTGATGGACGAGACGTACCACTCGGCCGGTGACCACCGGGGCGTACAGGACCTGGTGCGCGACCTCAACACCGTGTACGGGGCGACGCCGGCGCTGTGGGAGCGGGACACCTCTCCCGAGGGCTTCCAGTGGGTGGTGGGGGACGCGGCCGAGGACAACGTCTTCGCGTTCCTGCGCCACGACGCCGAGGGTGCGCCGCTGCTGGCGGTCTGCAACTTCTCCCCGGTGGTCCGGCACGACTACCGCCTCGGCGTCCCGGACTCGGTCGCGGCCTGGGCGGAGGTCCTGAACACGGACGGGGCCCGGTACGGGGGCAGCGGCGTGGTGAACACCGACCCGGTGAAGACCGAGTCGGTGCCGTACCACGGGCGTTCGTCGAGCGTCCGGATGACGCTGCCGCCGCTGGCGACGGTGTGGCTCAGGCCCGCCTGACGGCCCGCTTGATGATCCCCAGCCGCTGAGTGGCCCGGGTCAGCGCCACGTACAGGTCGTTGATGCCGTGCGTGGCGCCGGCCCGGATGCCGTCCGGGTCGACGACGAGGACGCTGTCGAACTCCAGGCCCTTGGCCTGGCGGGGGTCGAGGAGGACCACCGGGCGGGTCAGGTCGGGCGCCGGGCCGTACGCGGCATCCGGCAGCGCGGCCGTGAGACCCGGGTGCAGGGCCGGCGGGGCGATGACGGCGAGCCGGCCCTCGGGCCGCAGTTCGGCGGCGACCGCGTCGGCGGTCTCCTTCACCGGGTCCTCGACGGTCCGCTCCCAGGGCTCGACACCGGTGGAGCGGACCGAGCGCGGCGGCTCGAACCCCGGGTCGGCCTCGCGCCGGACGTCGGCCGCGACCGCCATGATCTCGGCAGGGGTGCGGTAGTTGACCCCGAGCCGTACGAGGTCCCAGCGGTCCTCCACGTAGGGCTGGAGGATCTTCTCCCATGAGCCGACGCCCGCCGCGTCGCCGGTCTGCGCCGGGTCGCCGACCAGGGTCATCGAGCGGGTCGGGCTGCGGCGCATCAGCAGCCGCCAGGTCATCGCGGACAGCTCCTGCGCCTCGTCGACGATGATGTGGCCGAAGGCCCAGGTGCGGTCCGCGGCGGCGCGTTCCGCGGCGCTGCGGTGGTCGGCCTCCTCGTGGCGTTCGGCGAAGCGCTCGGCGTCGATGATGTCGTGCGCGGAGAGCACCTCGGAGGCGTCCTTGTCCTGCTCCTCCTTGTCCTCGAACTCGTAGGTGCGCGAGGCGTAGGAGACGTCGAGGACGCCCTGCGCGTACTGGATCTGCTTCTGCCGCTCGGCCTCCTCGGCGGCCCTGGCGGCCGAGTCGTCCTCGCCGAGGAGTTCGGCCGCCTCGTCGAGCAGGGGGACGTCGGCGGGGGTCCAGGGTCCGCCGTCGCGCCGGATCGCGTCCGCGTCCTCGTCGGGGAGATGGCTGGGCTCGGCGAGGTAGCCGGTGAGGAAGGACTCGGGGGTCAGCGGCTGCCAGAGGGTGTCGATGGCGGTGTGGACGTCGGGGTTGGCGGCGATGCCCTTGGCGAGCAGGGCGATGTCGTCGGGGCCGAGGAAGTTGGGGCCGCCGTACGGGTCGGCGCCGATGCGGTCGGCGAGCTGTTCGGCGAGCGCGTCGAGGAGGTTGAAGACGAAGTAGGGGCGGGCGAGGTTGTGCGGCAGGTGCGTCTCGCGGGCCTTGTGGCGGGCTTCGAGAGCCATGTCCCAGTCGATGACCAGATCGCCGTCCTCGTGCGGCACGATCAGCGGCGTCCCGCGCTCGGGGACCTGCTGCCGGTCCCGTACCGCCTGGGCGAGCGCCTCGGCCATGGCGGCTGCGCCCTTGACCGCGGCGGCGCGCGGGGTGTCCGTACCGGTGGCGCGGACGCCGGGGAAGAGTTCGCCGGGGGTGGCGAGGAGGACGCCGGTCTCGCCGAGGGAGGGCAGGACGTTGCCGATGTAGCCGAGGAAGGCGGGGTTGGGGCCGACGATGAGGACGGCGCGCCGGGCGAGCTGCTCGCGGTGGGCGTAGAGGAGGTACGCGGCCCGATGCAGCGCCACGGCGGTCTTGCCGGTGCCGGGGCCGCCCTCGACGACGAGGACGCCCCGGTGTGGGGAGCGGATGATGCGGTCCTGCTCGGCCTGGATGGTCTGCACGATGTCGTGCATCCGGCCGGTGCGGGCGGCGTCGAGCGCGGCGAGCAGCACCTCGTCGGCGTCCCGGTTCTCGTGCCCGGTGCGGGTCTCGTCGGCGAGGTCGAGCACCTCGTCGTGGAGCGCGGTCACCTCACGGCCGTGGGTGGTGATGTGCCGGCGGCGGCTGAGCCCCATCGGCTCGTACCCGGTGGCGAGGTAGAAGGGCCGGGCGGCCTCGGCGCGCCAGTCGACGACGAGCGGGGTGCGGTTCGGGTCGTCCTCGCGGATGCCGATCCGGCCGATGTGGTGGTCGCGTCCGTCCCGGAAGACGAGCCGGCCGAAACAGAGTCCGGTCTCCCCCGCGTTGAAGGCGGCGAGCAGCCCGGACTGTTCGGCCACCATCACATCCCGCTCGAGACGGCCCTGGTTGCCGACCCACGGCGCCTTGAGGGCGCTGCCGACGGCGGCCTCGGCGCGGTCCCTGAGGTCGTCGAGTCGTGCGTAGAGCTCTGTGATGAATTGCTGCTCGTTCCGAAATTCCTCGGTTGACAATTCGACTCCCGGCGCGATACAGTGCGTTTATTGACTTTCCCGTGTTTTTGTTGTGCCTGGACTGTGCATGGACACGGAATCCCTGAATATACGCGAGAAACAGCCCCGACTTCAATTTTAGTCGGGGTATTTTTGTGTCTCATGGGGATCATGGGGAGAGACACGGCACGCGAGCTGTTGATCACGCGGGGAGCGGACACGCTGGCCCACCCCGGCGGCACTCTGCTCGCCCACCTGGACCGGGTCGAGGCCCGGCTGGCCGCCTGGGGCGCACGGGAGGAGCTGCGGCTCGCCGGCCTGTGCCACGCCTTCTACGGCACGGACGGATTCGCCGAGCACCTGCTGCCGCTGGAAAGCCGGGATGTGCTGAAGGCGGCGATCGGCGCGGAGGCGGAGGAACTCGTGTACGTCTACGCGAGCTGCGACCGGGATTTCTCGTACGCGGGCATCGGGCAGGACGGCGGTCCGTTCCGGGACCGATTCACGGGCGAGACCTTCGCGCCGACCGCGCGACAGCGGAAGGACTTCGCGGAACTGACGGCCGCGAACGAACTGGACGTGCTGCGGGAGAACCGCGCGCTGCGGTCCCGGTACGGCGGCGGTCTGCTGAAGCTGTTCACCCGGTGGCGGCCGCTGCTGAGCGAGGCGGCGTTCACGGAGGCTCGGGAGACCCTGAGCCTGAAGGGCGAGGAGCGTGCGGCGTTCCTGCACGGCCTGGAGCGGGGCGACGTCGTCACGGGTGTCGTCTCGCACCTCGCGAGCTTCCACGTGACCTTCGTGGAACTGGGCGGGGTGGAGGGGATGATGAACATCCCGGAGGTCTCCTGGGGGGTGTACGACGTCCCCGGTGACGTCATCCGGGAGGGCCAGGAGCTGACCTTCGAGGTCCTGGGCGTCGACCTGGGCCGGGAGCGGATCTCCCTCTCCCTCAAGAGCCTGGAGCCCGACCCGCTGCGCGCCTTCGCACGCGCCGGCTTCGGCGGTGTCCGGACGGGGCGCGTCACGAGGACGGTCCCCTCCGGCGCCCTCCTCCTCGTCGACGACGGCGTCGAGGCCCTGGTCGACCGCGACGACCTCGACGGCCGCTCGCCGCGCGCGGGGGACGAGCTGACCTTCGAGGTCACCGCGGTCAACGTGGTCACCCGCCGCGTGCGGCTGGTTCTGCGCGAATGATCCTGTGCGGTCGCTCGCCCGCTGTCCGCGAGGAGACCACCGTGCGGGCGGGGTCCTCGACCGCGTCGAGGCCCTCGTCGGGGCGCACAGCACCGAGCTGGGGGCGGGGGCCGGTCAGGCGAGTACGTCCTCCAGTTCCTGGAGGAGCCGGCGCTTCGGGCGGGCGCCCACCATCGACGTCACGGGTTCGCCCGCCCGGAACACCATCAGCGTCGGCGTCGCCATCACGCCGTACCGGAGCGTGATCTCCGGGTTCCTGTCCACGTCCAGCCGGACGATCCTCAGCCGGTCCGCCTCCTCCGCGGCGATCGCACCGAGCACCGGCGCCAGCTGGCGGCACGGACCGCACCAGTCCGCCGTGAACTTCACCAGGACCGGCAGCTCCGCGCCCAGTACCTCGGCGTCGAAGTCGGCGTCCGTCACCTCGGTGACACCCGCGACCCGCATCATGTCCGTCCTCCTCCGAGTTCGCATGTGGGCTCCGGGCCACCGGGCAGCTCCGCCTCGGCCCGCAGCAGCTGTGCGGCGACCTGGGCGCGCACCGCCTGGAGCTGTTCGACGAGTCCGTCCAGCTCGTCGAGCTTGCGCCGGTACACGTCGAGCGAGGCGGGACAGGCGTCCCCCGCCGGGTGCCCCGCCCGCAGGCAGTCGACGAACGGCCGGGTCTCCTCCAGCTCGAACCCGAAGTCCTGCAGGGTCCTGATCTGCTGGAGCAGGCGCAGGTCGTCCTCGTCGTACGTGCGGTACCCGTTCTCCGTCCGCCGGGCGGCCAGAAGGCCACGGGACTCGTAGTAGCGCAGAGTCCGCGTGGTCGTTCCGGCCCGCTCGGCCAGCTCGCCGATTCGCATACCGACGAACGTAGGCCTTGACGCCGACGTCAAGGCAAGGAGCGTGGGGCAGTGCACCCACGACCCCTGGGGTAGTACCGTGTAGTACATGGAGACCACTGCGCGAGAGTTCAACCAGAACGCCTCGAAGATCCTCGCCGCCGCGGAACGGGGCGAGCGCATCGTCGTGACCAAGAACGGGCGGCCCGTGGCGATACTGTCCCCCGTCGGCGACGAAACCGTCCCACTGCACCCGGTCGATCCGATGGGTGAGGATGAGTCGGCGCCCGTCCTGCACAGCGGACATCGTCAGGCCCTGGACTGGTCGGCCGGACGTGGCGACTACCTCGACGGATTCGGCGCATGACCGTTCTTGTCGCTGACACCTCGGGGCTGTACGCCTTCTACGACGGGGACGATCCGGCACACGGCGCCTGCCGCGAGGCTCTCGCTCGAGCTTCCCATCTGGTGATCACGCCTCTTGTCCTGGCTGAGCTCGATTACCTGCTGACCGCTCGTATCAGCGCGTCGGCGGCCCAGACCGCGCTGGCACATATCCGCGACCGGGTGGCGGAGCGCAGATACGCCGTACCAGAGGTCGAGCCGCATCTGTCCACTGCTCTGGTCACGATGCGGCGCTATCCACAGATCGGACTGACCGACACGATGAACATCGTGATGGCAGCCGAGTACCACACGGACGCGCTGCTCACCCTGGACCGCCGGCACTTCCGCATGGTGCGACCGCTCACCGGACACACGGCCTTCGCCCTCTGGCCCGACGATCTCTGATCCGTGGGTTCACCGACTCATCCGGAAAGACGGCCTGTTGTCAGGACCGGATCGAGGCGTCGGGAGGGAGCAGGGGTTTGCGCTCCACCGGGGTGGACAGCACGATCGAGGTGGTCGTCCGGCCGAGCGCCGAGGTCTGTTCCAGGATCTCCTCGAGATGGATGGTGTCCGTGACGGCGACCTTGAGGATCCAGCAGTCCTCGCCCACCACGTGGTGGACCTCGCGGATCTCGGGCCGGGCGGTGAGTTCGAGCGTCCGCGGGTGCTTGAGGGTGTAGCCGCCGTGCGGGTCGACCCGGATGAAGGCCTGGATGCCGTAGCCGAGCCTGGCCGCGGAGACATGGGCTCCGTATCCGGTGATCGCGCCGCACGCCTCCAGGCGGCGCACCCGCTCGGTGACGGCCGCGGGGCTGAGCCGGACGCGCCGGCCGAGTTCGCTGAGCTTGATCCGGCCGTCGGTCTGGACGAGCTCCAGGATCTGCCGGTCGATGGGGTCGAAGGCACCCGCCGAGGTTTCTTCGGTGGCGGACCGCAGATGCCGTGGTTCCTTCGGTGCGGCGGCCTGGACTCCCATGTTTCCCCCTTCAGACAGCGAGCGCCCAACGTAACACTTGTCGTATGGACATTCTGATCATCGGCGGGAACCGCTATTTCGGAAAGCGGCTGACGTCCCGTCTCCTGGAATCCGGACATGCCGTGACGATGCTCAACCGGGGTTCTTCCGGTGTTCCGGAGGGGGTGACCCATCTGGTCGCCGACCGGAACGACGGGGCGGCTCTGGAAAGCGCGCTCGGGGAGCGGACTTTCGATGTCGTGGTCGACCAGGTCTGTTACACCCCGCGCCAGGCGGCCGTCGCACGGCGGGTGTTCGGGCCGCGCACGAGGCGTTATGTGATGACCTCGACGGTGGAGGTGTACGAGTACGAGGATTCGGCCGCGCCGGTACGGGAGGAGGCCGTGGACGCCCGCGAGGTCACCGTCGACCTCGATCTCCCGTGGGACGAACCGGAGTTCCTCGACGCGCACTACGGGGAGGGAAAGCGGCAGGCGGAGGCCGTCTTCGCGGCTGAGCCGCCGTTCCCGTACACGGCGGTGCGGGTCGCGCATGTGCTGGGCGGTGGGGACGACTTCACGGGCCGGGTCGACCACTACGCGCGCCGCATCCGGGAGGGCGAGCCGATCGCCGTTCCGGTGGTGAACCGTCCGGCGACCTATGTGTATGTCGAGGAGATCGCGGAATTCCTCGCCTGGGCGGTGGAGGCCGAATTCACCGGACCGGTCAACGCCCATTCCCATGGTCCGCTCACCACCGCGGAGATCTGCGCGGAGATCGAGCGACAGGTGGGCGGCAGGACCGTTTTCCAGGAGGTCGAGGTCGGCGAGGTCTCTCCGTTCTCCTTCACCCGCTCGTACGCGATGGACAACTCCCGTGCGACGGCGCTCGGATTCTCCTTCGGGAATTCCGCGCAGTGGCTCGCGCCCGCCCTCGCCGAGACGCTGGGGGCGCGCTGATGCGGTACCGGATGCTGGGGGACGTACGGGTCGGGGCGATCGGCCTCGGGGCCATGCCGCTCTCCATCGAGGGCCGCCCCGACGAGGCCCGCGCCCTGGCCACGGTCCACGCGGCGCTCGACGCGGGGGTGACCCTGCTCGACACGGCGGACTCCTACCATCCACCGGGCGGCGAGCCGGGCGAGGGCGAGCTGCTGGTGGCGCGGGCACTGGCCGCGTACGGCGGCCGGACGGACGATGTGCTGGTGGCGACGAAGGGCGGGCGCGGGCGGACGGCCGACGGCGGCTGGACCGTGGACGGCCGGCCCGCCCACCTGCGGCGGGCGGCGGAGGCGTCGGCGCGCCGGCTCGGGGGCGGACAGATCGGGCTCTACCAGCTGCACAAGCCGGACCCGGCCGTTCCGTACGCCGAATCGCTGGGAGCCCTACGGGAGTTGCTGGACGCGGGCACGATCCGGCTGGCCGGGATCTCCAATGTGGACGCGGCGCAGATCCGGCTCGCGCGGGAGATCCTGGGCGACCGGCTGGTCTCCGTGCAGAACCGGTACTCCCCCGCCGTACGGACCGCCGAGGCGGAGCTGAGGCTCTGCGCGGAACTGGGTCTCGCCTTCATGCCCTGGAGCCCGCTGGGCGGGATCTCGCGCAGCTCGCTGGACGGGGCGTCCGCCCTGGAGGCGGACCCGGAGTTCGGGGGGTTTCACCGGGTGGCGCGGGCGCGGGGCGTCAGTCCGCAGCGGGTGGCCCTCGCGTGGCTGCTCTCGCGCGCGGAGACGGTGCTCCCGATCCCCGGGGCGAGCCGGCCGGAGACCGTACGGGACTCGGCGGCCGCGAGCGAACTCGTGCTCACTGCACAGGAGTTGGCCGAGCTGAGCGTGTGACATCCGAAGGCGCGGGCCCCATTGACGGGGCCCGTGTCTCCGACTACAAAAGCTGCCTGAGAGCGCTCTCAACCGGGCTCTCGACCCCCCTCGTGCACCATCCTCACCGGAGGTGTCCCTTGAGCCGCGTCCGACGCACCCCCCTGCTCGCCTCGCTCCTCGCCGCCGCCCTCGCCGCCGGCGCCCTCATCGGCCTCGGCGGAGCCGGCACCGCCAGCGGCGCCGTACCTCCGGCGCCCGGCTGGTCGCTCCAGTGGAGCGACGACTTCAACGGCCCCGACCGCGCCCTGCCGAACGCCGCCGAGTGGCAGATCGACACCGGCCACGGCTACCCGGGCGGCCCCGCCAACTGGGGCACCGGAGAGATACAGAACTACACCTCCAGCCCCGACAACCTGCGCCTCGACGGCACCGGCAACCTGCGGATCACCCCGCTCAAGGACGGTGCGGGCAACTGGACCTCGGCCCGGATCGAGACCAAGCGCGCCGACTTCAAGGCCCCGGCGGGCGGGACCCTGCGCATCGAGGGCCGGATCCAGATGCCGAACGTGACGGGTGACGCGGCCCTCGGCTACTGGCCCGCCTTCTGGGCGCTCGGCGCGCCCTACCGGGGCAACTACTGGAACTGGCCCGCCATCGGCGAGTTCGACATCATGGAGAACGTCAACGGCGTCAACTCGGTGTGGGGCGTGCTGCACTGCGGGGTGAACCCGGGCGGCCCCTGCGGCGAGACCACCGGCATCGGCGCCAGCCGCACCTGCCCCGGCGCGAGCTGCCAGTCGGCCTTCCACACGTACCGCTTCGAGTGGGACCGCTCGGTCTCCCCCAACGAACTGCGCTGGTACGTGGACGACCAGCTCTTCCACAGCGTGAACGAGACCAGGATCGGCGCGCAGGCCTGGGCCGACATGACCAGCCACGCGGGCTACTTCCTCCTGCTCAATGTGGCGATGGGCGGGGCCTTCCCCGACGCGCTGGCCGGGAAGACGCCGACGGCCGCGACGGTGTCCGGACGGCCGATGCTCGTCGACTATGTGGCCGTGTGGACGAAGGGCGGCGGCTCGACGACCCCGCCGACCACTCCGCCGCCGACCACTCCCCCGCCGTCGGGCTCCTCGCAGCTGTACCTGCGGACGGGCGGCGGCGCCGGTGACGCACAGTCGGCGGCCTCCGCGGTCACACTGGCCTCGGCGGGCGGCGCCAACCACGACGGCAGCCCGGCCGGCGCGCAGGTCTTCACCTCGGGCCCGGTCACCCGGAGTTTCAACGGCGGCTCGACGCAGTTCGACCTGTTCGTGGACGCCGGATCCGTGATCGCCAACGGGCAGCAGGTACGCGTGAGTTACGACCGTACGGGCGACGGGACCTGGGAGCGGGTGGAGACGTACCAGTACTTCGCCACCGATCCCGTACCGGGCTACGAGCACTACACCCAGGCGAGAGGTCTGAAGTCGGCCACCGGCAGCCACGGGGACCTGGTGAACGGCCGGGTCCGGATCGAGGTGTGGAACGCGATCGGGAACGGGCCGAGCACGGTCGGCGTCGGGAACCAGTCGGTCGTCAGGATCCCCTTCTCCTGACCGCGGCGCCACACCACGCGACGACCCCGGCCGCGAGGAACGCGGCCGGGGTCGTCTCCGTTCCCCGGTGCCCGGATCCGGCTCAAGGCCCGGGACCCGGGGCGGTCTTTCTCGCAGGGTCTCGTCAGACGCCCGCGCGTGCCTTCTCCTCGCCCGCCGCGGCACCCTCGGCCCGCGAGTCGGGGACGGACGACTCCTCGTCCCCGGCCGGAGCGTGGTCGTCGACCAGGGTCTTCTCGTCGAACGGGACCCGGCCGGCCAGGACCTCGGAGACCCGCGCCTTGTCGATCTCCTTGGTCCACGTGCCGACGAGGACCGTCGCGACCGCGTTGCCGGCGAAGTTCGTCAGGGCGCGGGCCTCGCTCATGAAGCGGTCGATGCCGACGATCAGGCCGACACCGTCGACCAGCTCGGGCCGGTGCGACTGAAGGCCGCCCGCGAGGGTCGCGAGGCCCGCGCCGGTCACGCCCGCCGCGCCCTTCGACGCGATGATCATGAAGACCAGCAGACTGATCTGCTCGGCGAGCGAGAGCGGGTTGCCCATCGCCTCGGCGACGAAGAGCGAGGCCATCGTCAGGTAGATCGCCGTGCCGTCCAGGTTGAAGGAGTAGCCGGTCGGCACGGTGATGCCCACGACGGGCTTGCTGACGCCCAGGTGCTCCATCTTCGCGATCAGCCGCGGCAGCGCCGACTCGGAGGAGGAGGTGGACAGGATCAGCAGGAACTCGCGGCCCAGGTACTTCAGCAGCGTGAGGATGTTGACCTTGGCGACCAGCCACAGCAGCGCGCCGAGCACCACGAAGACGAAGAGCGCGCAGGTGACGTAGAAGCCGATCATGATGACCGCGAGCGACTTCAGCGCGTCGACGCCGGTCGCGCCGACGACCGCCGCGATGGCACCGAAGGCGCCGATCGGGGCGACCCACATGATCATGCCGAGGATGCGGAAGACCAGCCGCTGGATGTGCCCGATGCCGCGCAGGACCGGCTCCCCGGCCTTGCCCATCGCCTGGAGCGCGAAGCCCGCGAGGAGGGCGACGAGCAGGGTCTGCAGGACCTCGCCCTCGGTGAAGGCGGAGACCAGCGTCTTGGGGATGATTCCCAGGAGGAAGTCCACCGTGGACTCGCTCGCCCCGTCGGCCTGCTTCGCGCCGGCCTCGGCGACCTCCTTGGTCAGGTGGAGGCTGGAGCCGGGCTCCAGCAGGTTGCCGACGAGCAGGCCGATGGCGAGGGCGACGGTCGACATCACGAGGAAGTACCCGAGCGCGAGTCCGCCGACGGCCCCCACCTTCGCGGCCTTGCGGACCGACCCGACGCCGAGAACGATCGTGCAGAAGATGATCGGCGAGATCATCATCTTGATCAGGTTCACGAAGCCGGTGCCCAGCGGCTTGAGCTCGACGGCGACCCCCGGCGCCACGAAGCCGACGGTGATGCCCAGCACCACGGCGGCGATGACTGCGAGATACAGGTAATGGGTACGGTCCCGTTGTGCGGCCACGGGGTCCTCCTCGTACTGATGGATGTCCACGTCCCGGTGGATCTCCGCGACTATCCATCAGCCTGTGACCGGGGTCACCCTTACGTTCGTTTCGTTCACGGAGAACGATTCGGGAACGCCGATTCCCCGGCGCAAATCCGGCCAGGCACACTTACCGGCATGCGCCTCCCGTTCCCCCGGCCCCGCAGCCTCGCCGGCCAGCTCTTCGCGATGCAGGTCGTGCTGGTGGCCGCGATCGTGGCCGGATGCGCCGTCTTCGCGTACGTCACGGACCGCTCCCAGGCCGAGGAGACCGCGCGCCGCCAGTCCACGGCGACCGCGACGGCCGTCGCCGGCTCCCCCTCGGTGGTGGAGGCCCTCGGCTCGGCGGACCCGACGGCGCGGCTCCAGCCGTACGCCGAGACGGTGCGGCAGCGGACCGGGGTCACGTTCGTGGTGATCATGGCCCCGGACGGCAGGCGCTGGACGCATCCGGAGCCGGAGCAGATAGGGCGTACGTACCTCGGTCACATCGAGCCGGCCGTCCAGGGGCGGACCTTCTCCGAGACACACCTCGGCGTGCTCGGGCCCTCGGTCCGGACGATCACGCCGGTGTACGACGACGGCGGCCGGGTCGTCGCGCTGGTCAGCGCGGGCATCACGATCGAGAGGATCAGCGAGCAGGTACGGGAGCAGGTGGCGGCCCTCCTGGGCATGGCGGGGGCGGCGCTGGCGCTCGGCGGCGTCGGCACGTACGTCATCAACGCCCGGCTGCGGCGGCACACGCACGGCATGAACGCGGGCGAGCTGAGCCGGATGCACGACTACCACGAAGCCGCGCTGCACGCGGTGAGCGAGGGGCTCGTGATGCTGGACGGACAGCGACGGATCGCGCTCATCAACGACGGGGCGCGGGAGCTGCTCGGTCTGGACGCGGAGGTGGTGGGCAGGTCGGCGGCGGATCTGGGATTGCCCGTCTCGCTCACCAGTGCGCTGCTCGCCTCCGAGCCCCGGGTGGACGAGCTCCACCTGACGGCGGAACGGGTGCTCGTGGTCAACACGCGTCCGGTGGTGGGCGGGGAGCGCCGGGGGACGGTCGTCACTCTCCGGGACCGTACGGAACTGCAGGCGCTGTCAGGCGAGTTGACCTCCGAGCGGGGGTTCACCCAGGCGCTCCGCTCGCAGGCCCACGAGGCGGCGAATCGCTTGCACACGGTCGTCTCGCTGATCGAGCTGGGACGGGTGGAGGAGGCCGTCGGCTTCGCGACGGCCGAGCTGGAGCTGGCCCAGGCGCTGACCGACCGGGTGGTCGACGCGGTCGGCGAGCCGGTCCTGGCGGCGCTGCTTCTCGGCAAGGCGGCGCAGGCCAACGAGTCGGGGGTGGAGCTGGTCCTGACCGAGGACAGTCGCCTCGACGACGGCCTGCTGCCGCCCGGGCTCCCGTCCCGCGACCTCGTCACGATCCTCGGCAACCTGATCGACAACGCGGTGGAGGCGGCGAGCGGTACGCCGCACGCCCGGGTCACGGTCACGGCCCGCACCCACGACGGCGAGCTCCTCCTCCGGGTCGCCGACTCGGGCCCGGGGATCGACGCGGGCGACGGGGAGGCCGCCTTCGACCGCGGCTGGTCCACCCGCGGCCCGGGCCGCGGTCTCGGCCTCGCCCTGGTCCGCCAGGCGACGACCCGCGCCTGCGGCACGGTGACCCTCTCCCGCGCGCCGGAGGGCGGCGCGGAGTTCACCGTACGCCTGCCGCTGACGGCGGAGCCGGGGTCGGGGGCGGGGGCTGGGGCGGGGGCTGGGGCTGGGCCCGCGGCGCCGGGGTCGGGGCCTGGACCCGCGACGCCGGGGTCGGGGCCTGGACCCGCGGCGGCCGGCTCGGCGGAACCTGGGGCAGGGGCGGGGGCGGGGGCTGGGCCTGCGACGCCGGGGTCGGGGCCTGCACCTGCGGCGGCCGGCTCGGTGGAGCCTGGACCCGCGGAGCCAGGGTCGGAACCTGGGCCCGCGGCGGCCGGCTCGGTGGAGCCTGGACCCGCGGCGCCGGGCTCGGTGGAGCCTGGGTCCGCGGCGCCGTCGGCCTCAGGCCCGGGGACGGCGGCCGCCGCGTCGGAGACCGCCGGTCCGGCGCCGGTCTCGGGCCTTTCCCAGCCGGACGCCGCGACCGGCTCCCCCGACGTGGAGGTTCCCGCATGAGCCAGGACATCCGCGTGCTGGTCGTCGAGGACGACCCCGTCGCCGCCGACGCGCACGCGCTGTACGCCGGGCGGGTGCCCGGGTTCGCCGTCGTCGGGGTCGCGCACTCGCGGGCGGCCGCCGTGCGCGTGCTCGACCGCGTGCCCGTCGATCTGATCCTGCTCGACCTGTACCTGCCCGACGGCCACGGACTGCAACTGCTGCGGTCGCTGCGCGCCGGCGGGCACTCCGCCGACGTCATCGCCGTCACCTCCGCGCGGGATCTCGCGATCGTGCGCGAAGGGGTGTCCCTCGGGGTCGTGCAGTACGTGCTGAAGCCATTCACCTTCGCCACCCTGCGGGACCGGCTCACCCGGTACGCCGAGTTCCGCGCCAGCGCCGGGGAGGCGTCCGGCCAGGACGAGGTGGACCGGGCGCTGGCCACCCTGCGCACCCCGCAGCCCGCCTCGCTCCCCAAGGGGCTCAGCGCTCCGACCCTGGAGGCCGTCACCCGCACCCTGCGGGACGCGCCGGCCGGGCTGACCGCGGCGGAGGCCGCGGTCGCCGTCGGGATCTCCCGGATCACCGCGCGCCGCTACCTGGAGCACCTGGTCTCGGACGGACGGGCCGCGCGGGCCCCGCAGTACGGGCAGATCGGCCGGCCGGAGCTCCAGTACCGCTGGATCACGACGATCACCCGCTGAGCCGGGCGGGTGCAGACCCCCGGACACCGGTCATCGGACACCCCGCGCCGATTACCGAAAGCGGAAGAGATCATTACGGAATGCTACCGACCGGTTCCGACGTTTCTACGACTTCTGGCCTTGGGTGAACGCACCGTAGCCAATGGTCACGTTCCGCACCTACCGTGGTACGCGTGCAACACTCCCCTCCCTCCCCTCCCTTCAACGCCCTCGCCGCGCGCCGCCTGCGCGAAGGCCTCGGCATGGCCCCCGGCCATGTCGCCTACGGTCTCCGCGCCCAGTACGGCCTCGACGTCCATCCCGACACCGTCGTCGCCTGGGAACGCGGCCGGCTCGCCCCCACCTCCCAGGAGCTCACCGCGCTCGCCGGCGTCCTCTGGTGCGCCCCCGGCGAACTGATCGCCGCCGCCACCACCCTGCGCGAGCACCGGATGGCCCGCGGCCTCGCCCCGGACGACCTGGCGCGGCGGGTGGGTCTCGACGCGGCCGCCTACCAGCGGATGGAGGAATCGGGCCGCTGGCGCGGGAACGAACGCCAGACCGCCGCCCTCGCCGAGACCCTCGGCCTCGGCCCGCGCGCCCTGCTCACGGTGACCGGCAGGGACGAGGACCTGGCCCAGCTGCTGCGGGACGCGGCCACGACGCGCTGGCAGGCGTACGTACGCCCGGCCGTGAAGCTGCTCCCCATGCCGAAGCGGACCCTGGAGCACGCGCTCCAGCGGCTGCACACGGAATACCACGCGAAGATGGCGGCGACGAGCAGCTGGGGCGCCTCCGGCGACAGCGGCGACGCGGGCCGCGTGTACCTGGACGGGATCGTCCAGCACTTCTGGGAGGCGGTCGGCTCGTAGGGTGTCGGCGTGAGACGACACATACCCTTCGAGAACCTCCACAACTTCCGTGATCTGGGCGGCTATCGGACCGCCGACGGCGGCTCCGTCCGCTGGGACGTGCTCTACCGTTCCGACTCCCTCGCCAAGCTGCGCGGCCCCGACCTGGACCGCTTCCAGGAGCTGGGCGTGGCCACCGTGATCGACCTGCGCTATCCGTGGGAGATCGCCGCGAAGGGCCGGATGCCGGAGTCCGACGGTATCGCCTGGCACAACCTGAGCATCGAACACCGCCCCTACGACCAGGCGGAGATCGACCCGGACCTCGACCCGTGGCGCTACCTCGCCGACCGCTTCGCCGAGGTCGCGGCCGACGGCGCGGCGGAGCTGCGCGAGGCCCTGGAGGTGATCGCCGCCACGGACGGTCCGCTCGTCTTCCACTGCGCCTCGGGGAAGGACCGCACGGGCCTGCTCGCCGCCGTGCTGCTCAGCCTCCTCGACGTCTCGGACGAACAGATCCTGGACGACTTCGCCCTGACCGAGCTGGCCACCGAGCGGCTGATCGCCGACTGGCACGCCGCCCACCCGGGGCGGGAACTGCGCTGGCCGGGCTACGGCCGGGCGCCCGCGGAGATCATGCGGCTCTTCCTGGCGGACCTGCGCGCGGAGTACGGCTCGGTGTCCGCGTACGTCACCGGGCACGTGGGTCTCGATCCGGCCGTGGTGGAGTCGCTGCGCAAGCGCCTGGTGGACACCCCCTAGGGTGTCCGAACCGCCGGACAAGGCTAGGTTCGGCGGTCAAAGCTGAAGAGCTGGCCCTGCGCGTCCGGGCGGCAGGGTGCCTGGGCCAGCTTCGCCCACATCGCTGTACGGTCACCGGTCACGGTCACGCAGGAGTCGGGCGTCGCGGAGTCCGCGGGGACGATGCGGTAGCCCGTGACGGGGCTGCCGAAGGGCTGCAGGCGGAACCGTTCGACGCGGGACGGGTCGCCGCACTCCGAGTCCTCGAACGCGGCGTCCGCGACGCGGCCCCCGGAGGGTATGCCGGAGCAGCCGGGGCCGTAGTCCGGGTGGTCGGAGACGATCCGCCACAGGCCGGCGCCGAGAGCCTTGAGCGCGTAGCGGGGGACGTCGGCGCCCTCGCAGTCCCTCTGGTGGATCTGGCCGCTGCGGCCGCCCCGCCGTTCGTTCAGGCAGAGATCCGAGCCGATCACCCGTATCCGTACGTCCCCCTCGGCGGGCGCGGTCGGGGTCTCCGGCGCCGTGTCGCCGTCGCCGCCACCGTCGTGGACGAGGACGGCGACCGCGCTGATCCCCGCGAGGACGAGTCCGGCGAGGGCGACGAGCGCGACGAGTGTGCGGCGTATGCGCGAGCGGGGGCCGGGGGACGCGCCCTCGGGCGCGGGGTCGGGGGCGGGCGCGGTGGGCCATGGGGCGGGGGTGAGGGCGGGCGGGTCCTCCGTGGCGGGGGCGACGGCGGCGGAGGGCACGTACCCACCGTGCGCCGCCAGCTCCTTGCGGACCGTCTGCCAGTCCTCCAGCGCCCCGGGCTCCACCCCGCAGGCGCGGACGAAGGAGGTCAGGAGCTCCTCACGGGGGACGGTCGAGCGCGCGAGCATGTTGGCCACGGTCGAGCGGGGCAGGACGTCGCCGAGTGCGGCGGCGCGGGCCGACAGCTCGCGGTAGGTCAGCCCCGACCAGTCCTTGAGCGCCTGGAGCTGGGCGATGAACGAGGCGGCGTCGGTGGCCTCTCGCGGGTCCGGCGCGCTGCGCCCGCCGGCGTACCCCTCGGTCATACCCGCTCCCCGCCCCTCCCCCGGACAGGGTTGGGACATGTCCGGGACAGGCCCAAGCCTTGTTGATCGAGCGGTTCGACTCAAGAGTGGAAATCGGCAATTCCGGTCCCGGCCGGAAACGCCATGGGAGAAACCGGGGGAAAGCCGGGAGACACGGGGGAAACACGGGGGATCACGGGGGAAGCACGAAGGGCCCCGGCCGTCCACGGGGGGACGGTCGGGGCCCTTCGAACGCCGGGACGCCGCCGGGACCGAGGTCCCGGAGGCGTCCCGGAGGCGTCCCGGAGGCGGGCGGGGTCAGAAGACCGACTCGGCCTCGGACATCCGGCTCTCCGGCACGGTCTTCAGCTGCGTGACGGCCTCGGCCAGCGGCACCATGTGGATGTCGGTGCCGCGCAGCGCCGTCATCCTCCCGAACTCGCCCTGGTGCGCGGCCTCCACGGCGTGCCAGCCGAAGCGGGTCGCGAGCACCCGGTCGTACGCCGTCGGCGTGCCGCCGCGCTGGACGTGTCCCAGGATGACGGGCCGCGCCTCCTTGCCGAGGCGGCGCTCCAGTTCGACCGCGAGCCGGTTGCCGATGCCCTGGAAGCGCTCGTGGCCGTACTGGTCGATCTCGCCCTTCTTGTAGTCCATCGAGCCCTCGACCGGGTGCGCGCCCTCGGCGACGCAGATGACGGCGAACTTCTTGCCGCGTGCGAAGCGTTCCTCGACCATCTTGACGAGGTCGTCGATCTGGAAGGGGCGTTCGGGCAGGCAGATGCCGTGGGCGCCGCCGGCCATGCCGGACTCCAGGGCGATCCAGCCGGCGTGCCGGCCCATCACCTCGACGACCATCACGCGCTGGTGGGACTCGGCGGTGGTCTTGAGACGGTCTATGGCCTCGGTCGCCACGCCCACGGCGGTGTCGAAGCCGAAGGTGCGGTCGGTGGAGGAGATGTCGTTGTCGATCGTCTTCGGGACGCCCACCACGGGCATCCCGGCGTCGGAGAGCATCCGGGCGGCGGTCAGGGTGCCTTCGCCGCCGATCGGGATGAGCACGTCGATGCCGTACTTCCGCGCCATCTCCGGGGCGGACGCGGCGGCTTCGGCCAGCCGGTCGCGCTCGAGCCGGGCGGAGCCGAGGATGGTGCCGCCGCGGGCGAGGATGCCGCTGACCGCGTTGAGGTCGAGGGGGCGGACGTGCCCGTCGAGGAGACCCTTGAACCCGTCCTCGAAGCCGATGACTTCATCGTCGTGGCCGGTCAGGGCCCGGTGCACGACCGACCGGATCACTGCGTTCAGGCCGGGACAGTCGCCGCCTGCGGTGAGAACTCCGATGCGCATCGTGCTGTGTCTCCTGCTCGGTAGTGGTACATGTGAGCTCTGCCGATTCTCACACGCCCGGTACGGCCTCCGCGCTCCTGACTACTCCGCGTGCCCGGCTTCGGGGGCCTTCAGTCCTCCCGTTCCAGGCCTTTCGTCCGGCCTGCGTCCTAGCCACCCCCAGAGGTATTGTCAAGAGGGCATTGCCACCCTATCGGGGTTTTTGAACACACTCGGTTGACGAGACCGGGCGGACAGGACTGGACAGGAGACCACGGCGTGACGCGCAGCGTGTACGTGACCGGGATCGACCGCGGGGACGGCCGGCAGGTCGTCGAGCTGGGAGTCATGGAGCTCCTGACCCGCCAGGTGGACCGGGTGGGGGTGTTCCGGCCGCTGGTCCACGACGGCCCCGACCGGCTCTTCGATCTGCTGCGGGCCCGCTACCGGCTCTCCCAGGACGCGTCGACCGTCTACGGCATGGACTACCACGAGGCCTCCGCGCTCCAGGCCGAGCAGGGCACCGACGAGCTGGTCTCCCGGCTCGTCGACCGCTTCCACGCGGTGGCCCGCGACTACGAGGTCGTGCTGGTCCTCGGTACGGACTTCGCCGCCACCCAGCTCCCCGACGAGCTGGCGATCAACGCGCGCCTCGCCAACGAGTTCGGCGCCTCCGTGATACCCGTCGTCGGCGGGAAGGACCAGCCCGCCGAATCGGTACGGGCGGAGGCCCGCAACGCCTTCCGGGCGTACGACGGTCTCGGCTGCGACGTCCTCGCGATGGTCGTCAACCGGGTGGCGGCCGACGACCGCGCGGCCATCGCCGAGCGGCTCGCGGCCCGGCTGCCCGTGCCCTGTTACGTCCTGCCCGACGAGCCCGCGCTCGCCGCCCCCACGGTCGCCCAGATCACCCACCACCTGGGCGCCGAGGTCGTGCTCGGGGACGACGCGGGCCTGGCCAGGGACGCTCTGGACTTCGTCTTCGGCGGCGCCATGCTGCCGAACTTCCTCAACGCGCTGACCCCGGGCTGTCTGGTGGTCACCCCCGGGGACCGCGCCGACCTCGTCGTGGGCGCGCTCGCGGCCCACTCGGCCGGGACACCGCCCATCGCCGGTGTGCTGCTCACCCTGAACGAGCGGCCCAGCGAGGAGATCCTGACCCTGGCCGCCCGTCTGGCGCCCGGCACCCCGGTCATCTCGGTCTCCGGCAACAGCTTCCCCACCGCCGCCGAACTCTTCTCCCTGGAGGGGAAGTTGAACGCGGCCACGCCCCGCAAGGCGGAGACCGCCCTCGGCCTCTTCGAGCGACACGTGGACACCGCCGATCTGCTGAAGCGGATCTCCCTCGCGCGCAGCGGCCGGGTCACGCCGATGATGTTCGAGCACGAGCTGCTTGAGCAGGCACGCGCCGACCGCCGTCGCGTGGTCCTGCCCGAGGGTACGGAGGAGCGGGTGCTGCGCGCCGCCGACGTGCTGCTGCGCCGGGACGTCTGCGACCTGACGCTGCTCGGCGACGTCGAGGTCATCCGTAAGAAGGCCGCCGATCTGGGCATCGCGCTCGGGGACACCCAGCTGATCGATCCGCAGACCTCGGAGCTGCGCGACTCCTTCGCCGCGCACTACGCCGAGCTGCGCGCCCACAAGGGCGTCACCGTGGAGCTGGCGTACGACGTGGTCTCCGACGTGAACTACTTCGGCACGCTGATGGTGCAGGAGGGTCTTGCCGACGGCATGGTCTCCGGCTCGGTGCACTCCACCGCCGCCACCATCCGGCCCGCCTTCGAGATCATCAAGACGAAGCCGGACGCGCGGATCGTCTCGTCCGTCTTCTTCATGTGCCTGGCGGACAAGGTGCTGGTGTACGGCGACTGCGCGGTGAACCCGGACCCGAACGCCGAGCAGCTCGCCGACATCGCCGTCCAGTCGGCGGCCACGGCGGCCCGCTTCGGTGTCGAGCCGCGGATCGCGATGCTCTCGTACTCCACCGGCACCTCGGGGTCGGGCGCGGACGTCGACAAGGTGCGCGAGGCGACCAAGCTGGTACGGGAGTCCAGCCCGGGGCTGCGGATCGAGGGCCCGATCCAGTACGACGCGGCGGTCGAGCCGTCCGTCGCGGCGACCAAGCTGCCGGGGTCCGAGGTGGCCGGGCAGGCGACCGTACTGATCTTCCCGGACCTCAACACCGGCAACAACACGTACAAGGCCGTGCAGCGTTCGGCCGGCGCCGTGGCCGTCGGGCCGGTGCTGCAGGGGCTGCGCAAGCCGGTGAACGACCTCTCGCGCGGCGCGCTCGTCAGCGACATCGTCAACACGGTCGCCATCACGGCGATCCAGTCCCAGGTCCCGTCCCCGCAGGAGCCCACCGCATGACTTCCCACCCGTCGCCCACCACCACCCCGTCAGACGAGCTTCGCTCAGCCCCTCACGCCACGCGCGTTCTCGTCCTCAACTCCGGCTCCTCGTCGGTGAAGTACCAGCTCCTGGACATGCGGGACAGCGGCCGGCTCGCGGTCGGGCTGGTCGAGCGGATCGGCGAGGAGAGCTCGCGCCTGGTCCACACGCCGCTCGTGGGAGGCGTCGGGGCCAAGCGCGAGCGGACCGGTCCGATCACCGATCACGCCGCCGCGCTGAAGGCCGTGGCCGAGGAGCTGGCCGTGGACGGGCTCGGCCTGGACTCCCCCGAACTGGCGGCGATCGGCCACCGGGTGGTGCACGGCGGGCTGAAGTTCACCGCCCCGACCGTGATCGACGACGCGGTCCTGGCCGAGATCGAACGGCTCGTCCCGGTCGCGCCGCTGCACAACCCGGCGAACCTCACCGGCATCCGTACGGCGATGGAGCTGCGCCCCGATCTGCCGCAGGTCGCGGTCTTCGACACCGCCTTCCACACCACGATGCCGGAGTACGCGGCCCGGTATGCGATCGACGTGGAGACCGCGGACGCGCACCGGATCCGGCGGTACGGCTTCCACGGCACCTCGCACGCCTACGTGTCACGCGAGACGGCGCGGCTGCTGGGCAGGGCGCCGGAGGAGGTGAACGTGATCGTGCTGCACCTCGGCAACGGAGCCTCCGCCTCCGCGGTCCGCGGCGGGCGCTGCGTGGACACCTCGATGGGGCTCACCCCGCTGGAGGGCCTGGTCATGGGCACCCGCTCGGGCGACATCGACCCGGCGGTCACCTTCCACCTCAAGCGGGTCGCCGGGATGGACGAGGACGAGGTCGACGTCCTGCTCAACAAGAAGTCGGGGCTCGTCGGGCTCTGCGGCGACAACGACATGCGGGAGATCCGGCGTCGGATCGACGAGGGCGACGAGCGGGCCGCCCTGGCCTTCGACATCTACATCCACCGGCTGAAGAAGTACATCGGGGCGTACTACGCGGTACTCGGGAGGGTGGACGCGGTGGCGTTCACGGCGGGTGTCGGCGAGAACGCGGCCCCGGTGCGGGAAGCTGCCATCGCCGGTCTGGAGGAGCTGGGCCTGACGGTGGACGCCGGACTGAACGCCGTACGGTCCGGCGAGGCACGGATCATCTCGCCGGCTTCCGCGCGGGTCGCGGTCGCGGTGGTGCCGACGGACGAGGAGCTGGAGATCGCCCGCCAGACCTTCGCCCTGGTCGCACCGGAGCATGGAGAAGTGAACGCCTGAGCGCCCCCGCGCCCATTTGTACTTTCCACCAGACGGAATATTCCGCAGTGAAACAAACCGATAGGATCCGCCTCATGCGCCGTTCCAAAATCGTCTGCACGCTGGGCCCCGCCGTCGACTCGTATGAGCAGCTGAAGGCTCTCATCGAGGCCGGTATGAACGTGGCCCGATTCAACATGAGCCACGGGACCCAGGCCGAGCACCAGGAGCGGTACGACCGCCTCCGCAGGGCGGTGGCGGACACCGGCCGCGCCGTGGGCGTCCTCGCCGACCTCCAGGGCCCCAAGATCCGTCTGGAGACCTTCGCGGAGGGTCCCGTCGAGCTGGTGCGCGGTGACGAGTTCACCATCACCACCGAGGACGTCCCCGGGGACAAGTCCATCTGCGGCACCACGTACAAGGGTCTGCCGGGCGATGTCTCCAAGGGCGACCAGGTCCTGATCAACGACGGCAACGTCGAGCTGCGGGTCGTCGAGGTCGAGGGCACCCGCGTCAAGACCGTGGTCATCGAGGGCGGTGTCATCTCCGACCACAAGGGCATCAACCTGCCCGGCGCGGCGGTCAACGTCCCGGCCCTGTCCGAGAAGGACGTCGAGGACCTCCGCTTCGCGCTCCGCATGGGCTGCGACATGGTCGCCCTCTCCTTCGTCCGCAACGCCGACGACGTCAAGGACGTCCACAAGGTGATGGACGAGGAGGGCCGCCGGGTCCCCGTCATCGCCAAGGTGGAGAAGCCGCAGGCCGTCGAGAACATGGCGGACGTCGTCGCCGCCTTCGACGCCGTCATGGTGGCCCGCGGTGACCTGGCCGTGGAGTACCCGCTGGAGAAGGTCCCGATGGTGCAGAAGCGCCTCGTGGAGATGTGCCGCCGCAACGCCAAGCCGGTCATCGTCGCCACCCAGATGATGGAGTCGATGATCACCAACTCCCGCCCCACGCGCGCCGAGGCCTCCGACGTGGCCAACGCGATCCTGGACGGCGCGGACGCGGTCATGCTGTCGGCGGAGTCCTCCGTCGGCGCGTACCCGATCGAGACCGTGAAGACGATGTCGAAGATCGTCGTCGCGGCCGAGGAGGAGCTGCTCTCCAAGGGCCTGCAGCCGCTCGTGCCCGGCAAGAAGCCGCGTACGCAGGGCGGTTCGGTCGCCCGCGCGGCCGCCGAGATCGCCGACTTCCTGGGCGGCAAGGCGCTGATCGCCTTCACCCAGTCCGGTGACACCGCCCGCCGTCTCTCGCGCTACCGCGCGCAGCAGCCGATCCTGGCCTTCACGACCGACGAGTCCACCCGCAATCAGCTCACGCTGAGCTGGGGCGTCGAGCCCTTCCTCGCGCCGTTCGTGGAGACGACCGACGCCATGGTCGACCTGGTCGACGCGGAGCTGCTGAAGCTCCAGCGCTACAACGAGGGCGACACCATGGTCATCACGGCCGGCTCGCCCCCCGGTGTCCCGGGCACCACGAACATGGTCCGGGTGCACCACCTCGGTGGCGCCGAGAAGGGCTGACGCCCCCACCCGCCCCTGGCATGACGAGGGCCCCCGTCCGGTTCGGACGGGGGCCCTCGTCGTGTGCGGCTCCCGAAAGGGCTACAGGGGTCAGCTGGGCTCGATCGTGTTGCGCAGGCCCGGGACCGTGAGCGTGCCGCCGAACTGGCCCGCCTGGATGACCTCCACGTCCGTGAAGACCGCGAACGGTACGTCGAGCGGCGGCGGCGTCTCGGGGCTGAAGGTGACCGGGATCAGGCCGAAGAGGTTCCCCTTCAGCCGCTCCGTGTACATGGTCACCGTGCCGTCGGTCATGGTCGACGTCGAGCCCTTGTCGGACCGGACGTGTCCCGTGAAGCCGTCCGAGTGGACGGTGCGCTGGTGCAGGTCCTTGATGTCCACGCCGTCCTTGGCGGTGAACTTCAGGACCTTCTTGATCTTCCCGCTGCCCGTCTTGACCTCGACGATGCCGTGGTACTTGAGGCCCTTCAGCGTGAGCTTCGTGCTGTTGAGGATCCACGGCTCGTCCGGGAGCAGCGGGATGCCCTGCTCCAGCTCCGCCGCCGCCAGCGCCTCCGGGTCTGCCTCGGGGCACGGGAAGCGCGGCTTGGCGCCCTCGGGTATGTCCTCGTCCTTCTTGGCGTCGAGGCCCTTGGCGTCCGCGGGCAGTTCCTCGACCTTGGCGCCGACCTTGCCGGCCGCGTCCTTGATGGCGGACTTGGCGCTGTCCACCGCGGAATCGGCCGGGGTGCCGGTCTTGCCCACGGCCTTGTCCGCCGTGTCCCCCACGTCCGTCCTCGGAGGCGTCGTGGTGGCCGGCTTCTCGCTCGCCGTGGCGGTCGGCGCCGGCACGGTCGTCGACGGCGTGCTCGTGGGCGTGGTGCCGGGCCCGTCGAAGAAGTCCCTGATCTTGTCGCCGACGCCCAGCGGGTCGAGCGGGTTGACGCTCTTGGTCGCGGTGGGCGTCGGAGCGGGGGCCGGGGCCTGCTGGGTGAGGGGACCCTGCTCCGTACCCGCCGTGACCGACGGACTGGCCGTCGGCGCGGGCGACTCCTGCTCCTTGGTGGCCTCCGGCTTCGGCGAGGTGGTCGCGCTCGCACTCGCCGTCGGCTTCGGGCTCTCGGTCGTGGCGGGCTTCGTCGACTCCTCGGTCACCGGCTCGTCCGAGCGGGTCACGCACGGACCGGGTGCGAAGGGGATGTCCTTCTCGTCGGCGAGGGCGAGCTTGGGAGCCATGCCCATGCCCATCAGGACGGCGGTCGGCATGGCCGCCAGGGCCATCGCCTTGCCCGCCGGCCCCTGGAACTTGTTCAGCAGAGACTTGCGCGGAGCCGCGTGCCGCGGACCCCTGCCTGCCAGAGTGGCGCCGTCCCCAGCCGTCGCCGACTGCGGCGACTGTGTTTCGTCACCCCGCACTGTTCCTCCCGCCGTTGGCGTCGATCGTCGTTTCGGTCGCCTGCGCACCGGGACCCGCCTGCGGGTCCGGCTCCTCACCGGCGCGCTGCTCCGGGACCGGCAACGGCTCGACGGCGTCGACGCCTTCGTCGCCTTCCGGGCCCAGCGGCGGACCGTCGTACTTGTACTCGCCCGCGACGGCTCCGGCCGGTTCGGCCGCCTGCTCCGCCGTGTGCTCCGCGGACTCCTCCACCGGGGCACCAGGGGCCCAGGAGACGGAGAGCCCGCCGCCGACGAGGGCGAACAGGAACCCGATGAAGAAGCCACCGAGGTTGGAGACCGGGATGGAGACGAGCGCCAGCACGATCGCCGCGACGCCCGCGAACACCCGGACGATGGGCTGGAACCACATCGTCAGTCCGAGCGTCATCAGCAGGACGCCGATGATCAGTGCTCCGGCACCACCCGTCGTCGCCATGGCGAGCGTCATGTTGCCGAGTCGCAGGTCGGCGTACGGGAAGTAGGCGATCGGTACGCCACCGATCATGGTGAACAGGCCGGCCCAGAACGGTCGGCTGCCCCGCCAGTCGTGGAAACGGCGCTGGTTCGGGACTCCGCGGGAAGCAGTGGACTCGGCGCTCATGGAAAGACAGCTCCCTGGAAGCGGTGTTGCTGAGAAGAAGAGAAAGTGGCGCGATGGCCGGGAACGGGCGGGGCCGTACGGAACGAACGACGGCCCGCGCCCGCCGGGCGGTTGTTGCCGGGTGCCGCCGAGTGACTACTCGGTGAAGCACTCCTTGGTGCCCTTGTGCAGCTTCAGGCTCAGGTTGCTGAGCTTGAACGTTCCGGCGGTGGTCGCCCACGCCTTCTGCTCCACGTTGGTCAGCTTCGCCGTCTTGGCGCGCTGCGAGAAGCCGTACGGGTTCGCCTGGGTGCCGGGCTGGATGCCCGGGTCCTTCAGGGAGCCCGCGGCCACGCCGATGTCGATGTTGCCGAACTCGGCGTCCGCCTTCAGCGAGGAGACATCGAGGTAGATGTCCTTCGCGTAGACCGGCTTCTTCGGGTCGGTACCGGCCCGCAGCTCCAGGGAGACGTTGCCGATGAACGGCACGTCCGGAGTCACGACGGACTGGCACATGTTGCTGATCCACGCCTCGGAGAAGCCCGAGACAGCGACCGGCTCGGCGAACGGCTTGCCGTGCAGGTCCTTGCCCGCCGCGACACTGCCGTACTGGACGAAGTCCTTACCGACAAGACTGTCGGCCTTCACCTTGAACTCCTGGCCGGAGATGCTGAAGGACGCGGCAAGCGCGCCCTGGGCCAGGCCGACACCGATCGCGGCCGTCGCGGCCACACTCGGCACCATGACAACGGCGAACCGCTTCCATCTTGTCCCGCCACGAACCTGGGACTTCATGAGAATCCTCCTTCTCGGACGTACATCTCCGGATGGGCCCAGGGCCCTTCCTGGGATGGGAGAAGTGCTACGTCCTCGGGAAGGAGCGCCGAACACCGGGCGCGAGGCGCGTCCGATCCACCGGCGATCACCCCCGAGCGACAACCACTGGCCACGCCTTGCGCGCAACCTGCTTGGACAGGCCCTGCCGGTGAAAGCAGGAACCCCCCTGTCCACGGCCGGCGCCACTGCCGCCGGCCCGCTCGGTGGGGACCCTCGCCGCGAACCCGGTTGGTTGCCGGGCTGGTGCGGTATCGGACCGAGCGTCGCCGATCGTGGTCCATTCCGGGCCGGGGCACAAGGGGCTCGTTACTGACTAGTAACGGGTGGATAACCACGCCACGACAGGGCGATGTCACCCGGCCACACAGGGTGCCGTCGAGCAAGGCGACATAGGAGGATGAGTGCGGTGAAATCCGGACAGAAATCCGGGTTCGATTTACTGCAAGTAACAGCGGCCGCGATTACCAAGTTTTGGTAAAGCGCGGCCGCGTTTTGTCACTGTGTCGCCAAATCGGCGTGGTTCGGAGGGCCTAGAACAGCACGCGTGCGAGGGCCTGACGGGCCGCCGTGACCCGCGGGTCCTCGGGGCCGATGACCTCGAAAAGCTCCAGGAGCCGCAGCCGTGCCGCGTCCCGGTCCTCGCCGGCCGTACGCCGCACGGCGTCCACGAGCCGGCCGAAGGCGTCCTCGACGTGACCGCCCACGAGATCGAGATCCGCGGCCGCGATCTGCGCGGTGACGTCGGCCGGGTCGTCGGCCGCGCTCTTGCGCACCGCCTGCGGGTCCATGTCCTGCACCCGGGCGAGCAGCTCGGCCTGGGCCAGGCCCAGCTTGGCCTCCGGGTGGCCGGGGTCGTCGGCGAGCACGTTCTTGTACGCCTGGACGGCGCCGGCCAGGTCGCCGGCGTCCAGCGCCGACATGGCCGCCTCGAGCAGAGCGTCGTACGGGCCGGCCGGCATCGGGGCCGGGGCTGCCGCGCCGGAGGCGTCGGCCTCCGTGTCCACGGCGATGCCCGTGAGGCCGAAGCGCTCCTCGCCGACCTGGATCAGCTGGTCCAGGGTCTGGCGGATCTGGGCCTCGGGCGCCGCGCCCTGGAAGAGCGGCAGCGCCTGGCCGGCGACCACCGCGAAAACGGCCGGAATTCCCTGGATGCCGAACTGCTGCATCAGCATCTGGTTGGCGTCGACGTCGATCTTCGCGAGCAGGAAGCGGCCGTTGTACTCGACGGCCAGCCGCTCGAGGAGGGGGCCGAGCTGCTTGCACGGCTCGCACCACTCGGCCCAGAAGTCGATGACGACCGGAACCTCGGCGGAGCGCTGCAGGACATCGCGCTCGAAGCCGGCCTCGTCGACATCGATCACCAGGGCAGAGGGGGAGACCGCCGTCACCCCACCCTGCCGGGCGGCCTCGGCACGCGCCTGCTCCGCCTTCGCCTTGGCCTCTCCGGCCGCCTTCACCGCGGCGAGGTCGACGACGCCGCTCATGGACATGTTTCTGGGCTGCATGAGTACATCCTCCCCCTTCCGCGCGCGTGACCGGTACGTCATGGCTGAACCGCACCCCGAAGCGCACGGTTCGTGTTCTGTGTGCGCCGGGTCCCCACCTGGCGCGTGTGGTTGTCGCTCGGGCCGATCAAGCCTTTCGCTACGGGTCGTAGCGTAACTCCCCCACCCGGCTCGCGGACAGATCCCTCCGGTGAACTGGCTCACATCACACGCCTCTGGCGCAATACCTACCGGCGGGTATGGTCGATGCCCATGTGTAGCCGTACCAGTTCCCCCAGCCGTACCGGGCGCCCCCGAAGCGTCGCGGCCGATGCCGCGATCCTTGAGGCGACCCGTGCCGCCCTGGTCGAACTGGGCTGGTCCAAGCTGACGATGGGCGACGTCGCCGGCCGGGCCGGGGTCGCCAAGACCACCCTCTACCGACGCTGGGCGAGCAAGAACGAACTGGTCGTGGACGCCGTCGCCGTCCTCTTCGACGAACTCGAACTCCCCGACCTCGGTTCCCTCCAGGCCGATATCGAGCATGTGGTGCTGCAGTTCGCCGCGCTGCTCCAGCGGCCGGAGACGAAGACGGCCCTGATGGCGGTGGTGGCGGAGTCCACCCGCGACGAGCCGCTGCGCGAGCGCATCCGCGGCTCCATCGTCGACCGGCAGAAGCGGCTGGTCCTGGAGGGTCGCCAGCGCGCCCAGGAGCGCGGCGAACTGCCCGCCGACCGGGACCCGGCGTCGATCGACGACACCGACGACCTGATCTTCGACGTCATCGCGGGCGCGGTGGTCCATCGGGCCCTGGTGAGCGCGGAACCCGTCGACGAGGCGTGGGTGCGGCGGTTCACCGCCCTGCTGCTCGGTGGTCTCGGCGCGGCGGCGGCCCGGACCTGAACACGGAGAGGGCGGCACCGGATGTCCGGTGCCGCCCTCTCGCGTGACATCGCCCGAGGCGGCGTGCGGCTAGAAGCCCGGGGGCTCCGTGTAGACGCCCCACTCCTCACGGAGCACGTCGCAGATCTCGCCGAGCGTGGCCTCCGCCCGTACCGCGTCGAGCATCGGACCGATCATGTTCGAGCCGTCCCGGGCCGCCGCCAGCATCGAGTCCAGGGCGGCGCGGACCCGGGCGTCGTCGCGGTGGGCCTTGCGCTCGCCGAGCGCGCGGACCTGCTCCCGCTCGACCTCGTGGCTGACGCGGAGGATCTCCAGGTCGCCGGTGACCGAGCCGTGGTGGCAGTTGACGCCGACGACCCGCTTGTCCCCCTTCTCCAGGGACTGCTGGTACTGGAAGGCGGACTCGGCGATCTCGCCGGTGAACCAGCCGTCCTCGATGCCACGCAGGATGCCGGAGGTGATCGGACCGATCGGGTGCTGCCCGTCCGGGTGGGCGCGGCGGCCGCGCTCCTTGATCTGGTCGAAGATCTTCTCGGCGTCGGCCTCGATGCGGTCGGTGAGCTGCTCGACGTACCAGGAACCGCCCAGCGGGTCGGCCACGTTGGCCACACCCGTCTCCTCCATCAGCACCTGCTGCGTGCGCAGCGCGATCTCGGCGGCCTGCTCGCTGGGGAGCGCGAGGGTCTCGTCGAGCGCGTTGGTGTGCAGCGAGTTGGTGCCGCCGAGGACCGCGGAGAGCGCCTCGACCGCGGTCCGTACGACGTTGTTGTACGGCTGCTGGGCGGTGAGGGAGACACCGGCGGTCTGGGTGTGGAAGCGGAGCCACTGGGCCTTGTCGGTCTTCGCTCCGTAGACCTCCTTCATCCAGCGCGCCCAGATCCGGCGGGCCGCGCGGAACTTGGCGATCTCCTCGAAGAAGTCGAGGTGGGCGTCGAAGAAGAAGGAGAGGCCGGGCGCGAAGAGGTCGACGTCCAGGCCGCGGGAGAGGCCGAGCTCGACGTATCCGAAGCCGTCGGCGAGGGTGTACGCGAGCTCCTGCGCGGCCGTCGCCCCGGCCTCGCGGATGTGGTAGCCGGAGACGGAGAGCGGCTTGTACGCGGGGATGCCCTGCGCGCAGTGCTCCATCAGGTCGCCGATGAGGCGCAGGTGCGGCTCGGGCTGGAAGAGCCACTCCTTCTGCGCGATGTACTCCTTGAAGATGTCGGTCTGGAGCGTGCCGTTGAGGACGCCCGGGTCGACACCCTGGCGCTCGGCGGCGACCAGGTACATGCAGAAGACCGGGACGGCCGGGCCGGAGATCGTCATCGACGTCGTCACATCGCCGAGCGGGATGTCCTTGAAGAGGACCTCCATGTCGGCGGCGGAGTCGATGGCGACACCGCAGTGGCCGACCTCACCGAGCGAGCGCGGGTCGTCGGAGTCGCGGCCCATGAGGGTGGGCATGTCGAAGGCGACCGAGAGCCCGCCACCGCCGGCGGCCAGGATCATCTTGTACCGCTCGTTGGTCTGCTCGGCGTTGCCGAAGCCGGCGAACTGGCGGATGGTCCAGGTCCGGCCGCGGTAGCCGGTCGGGTGCAGGCCCCGAGTGAAGGGGTACTCCCCGGGCCAGCCGATGCGCTCGAAGCCCTCGTAGGTGTCCCCGGGCCGGGGCCCGTAGACCGGCTCGACCGGGTCCCCGGAGAGCGTGGTGAAGTCGGCGTCGCGCTTGCGGGCCTTGTCGTAGCGGGCCTGCCAGCGTCGGCGGCCTTCCTCGATCGCGTCAGCGTCCATACCTTCGAATTTACTAGGACGTCCTAGTAAATGTCGATGGCAAACCCCCGCACGGATCGCGCGGGGGTTCGGATCAGACCTGGGCTGGGGCCGGCTGCGCGCCGCTGACCAGCGGAAGTGTCTCGCGAGTGACCTTACGCTCGACGAAGAAGGCGACGAAAGGAATCGTCCCGCTCAGCAAGATCCACAGGAGCCGGCCGAAGGGCCACTTCGCCTTGGAGCCCAGATCGAAGGCGAAGACGAGATAGATGATGTACAGGACGCCATGAGTCTGGGAGACCGCGAAGGTCAGGTCCTCGCCGGTGTCGAAGCCGTACTTGGCGACCATGCATGCACAGAGAATGAGGAGCATGACCGCGGTCACGTACGCCATGACGCGGTAGCGGGTCAGCACGCTGGATTTCATGGCTACGAGCGTAACCGCCCGAAAAATCCCCGCTGACGCGGGGAGCGACTCCTGTGCGTGCTGCTGTCCGGCACCATTCCCGGATCATCCCCGCGGCGACGGGGACCACAGCGCGCTGGGCCCGTCTCCGAGCCTAGCCCTCCTCGAAGTCCTCCGCCGCGACCCTCAGCGGGCGCAGCATCGCGAAGATCTCCGCGCACTCCTCGGCGTCGTAGACCCCGAGCCCGAAGTCCATCGCCATGAGGTCACGGGTGGCCGCCTCGACCACCTCGCGGCCCTTCTCGGTGATGGAGGCGAGGGTTCCGCGGCCGTCGTTGGGGTTGGGCCGCTTGGCGACCAGGCCGGACCTCACCAGACGGTCCACCGTGTTCGTCACGGACGTGGGGTGGACCATCAGCCGCTCGCCGATCTTGGACATCGGCAGCTCACCGGCCTTGGAGAAGGTGAGCAGCACCAGCGCCTCGTAGCGCGCGAAGGTCAGCCCGTACGGCTTGACCACGGCGTCGACCTCCGCGAGGAGGATCTGGTGGGCCCGCATGATCGAGGTGATCGCGGCCATCGAGGGGACGGGCCCCCAGCGGTTCTGCCAGAGCTCGTCGGCGCGGGCGATGGGGTCGAACGGGAGACTGAGCGGCTTCGGCACGCGTCGACCTTACCCACTGGTCACATGCTGGTCAGCCCCGTCTCGTACTTCGGTCGCGCTTCGGTCGCACGGACCTCGACGACGAGCGCGAGGACACAGACGGTGCCGAGCACTCCCGCGCCGACGACCACGAGGTGGACCGGCACGAACTCGGCGGCGAGACCGGCCCCGGCCATACCGACGCCCTGGATCGTCATCATGCCCGCGGTCATCAGGGTCATGGCCCGGCCGCGCTGTTCCTCGGGGACGGCGGCGACGAACCAGACGTCGAGGCCGAGGGTGTACGCACCGGTGGCGCCGGCCAGGAGCAGGGCGACGGCGGCGAGGGCGACGCCGGGCTCGACGGCGTAGAGGAGGAAGGGCAGCAGTCCCACGGTCACGAGCGGGACGACGATCCGCTCCCGCGCCCGGGCACCGAGGCCGGCGAGGAGCTCACCCGCGATGGTGCCGACGGGCATCGCGCACATCAGCAGGCCGAGGGCGGCGGTGGAGGCACGACGGTGAGCTGTGCGCGCTGGACGAGCCGGCCGGGACGACCGTGCTCGCGCGCCGGCTCGGGCTCGCCCCCTCCTCCGTGTCGGCGCATCTGTCCGTCCTGAGGGAGGCCGGGCTGCTGACCTCCCGCCGCTACGGGCATCAGGTGCTCTACGAGCGCACTCCCATCGGCATCGCACTGGCGGCGGACGCGGTGTCGCAGCCTGTCACGGACTGACCGGTATGTGAGGATGACCCGGTCTGTCCCACACCCGACCCCGGGGGCTGGATGTCACGCCGCACCCTCTCCGTCACCCTGGCTCTGGCCTGTGCCTTCCTCCTCGCCGGATGCGGCGGTACGGACGGTCCCGCCCGGTCCCCGACCGGCCCGCCCTCCGACCGCGGCACGTCCGCCGCCCCGACCGGCGGCTCCCCCTTCTGGGTCGACCCGGACAGCGACGCGGCCCGTCAGGTGCGGAAGTACGAGGCGGAGGGCCGGACCGAGGACGCGCGGCTCCTCAAGCGGATCGCCGACCGGCCGGTCGCCGGCTGGCCCTCCGGCGACGATCCCGCACCGGACATCCGCGAGGCCGTGCGCGGGGCCGCGGCCGACAGGCGGACCGTCGTGCTCGTCGCGTACAACATCCCGCACCGCGACTGCGGGTTGTACTCGGCGGGCGGCTCGAAGGACGGGCAGGCGTACCGGGCCTGGGTCGACTCCTTCGCCTCCGCCATCGGAGACGCGCCCGCGATCGTGGTCCTGGAGCCGGACGCCGTGCCGCACGTCCTGGACGGCTGCACGCCCCCCCAGTACCACGCCGAGCGTTACCAGTTGCTCTCCGAGGCGGTCGACCGGCTGAAGCGGCAGCCGCACACCCGGGTCTACCTGGACGCGGGCAACCCGGCGTGGATCAAGGATCCGGGCAAGCTGGTGGAACCCCTCCGGTGGGCCGGCGTCGCCCGGGCCGACGGTTTCTCGCTCAACGTCGCCAACTTCCAGACCGACGACACCGTGAAGGGCTTCGGCACCCGGCTCTCCAGGATGCTCGGCGGAGCCCACTTCATCGTGGACACCAGCCGCAACGGCGACGGCCCCTTCCCGGGGAACGGGGAGGAGACCTGGTGCAACCCACCGGGCCGGGCGCTCGGCGTGCCCCCGACCGACCGGACCGGCGACGAACTGATCGACGCCTACCTGTGGATCAAGCGCCCCGGCGACTCGGACGGCCCCTGCCGTGGCGGCCCGGCCGCCGGCACGTGGTGGCCGGAGTACGCCCTGGGCCTGGCGCGCCGGGCGAAGGCCTGACGCTCACCGGCGTAGCGCTCACCGCACCTGGATCCACTTCGCCTCGGACGGGGTGCCGTCCTCGTCCGTCACGAAGAGCATGTACCAGCCCGGCGGAACCAGCGTCCGGTCGAGAGGGACCTCCACCGTCACCGCGTCCTTGGCCTTCGTCAGGCCCAGCGCCACCGAGCGCTGTTCGACGTCCGTCGTGTGGGTGACGGCGCTCGGCCGCATGAGCCGCGCCTTGGCGATCCTGGCCGCGTCCTTCGTCCTGATCGTGACGCGGCCGTTCTGATCGAGCTCCTGCGGCCCCTCCCCCAGGACGGGACGGTTGGCGCCGCCCCGGTGCAACGCGGGCGGGGTGAAGATCTCGATCCGCTGCTCGAACGTGCCGAGCTTGGTGTTGGCCTTGTCGGCGTAGAGCGGGTCGGAGCCGAAGGTGGCGACCCGGCCGTCGGGGAGCAGGAGCGCCTCGGAGTGGTAGTTGCGGCCGACCGTCGGATCGGCGGCCGCGGTGAAGGCGTTGGCCTGGGGGTCGTACACCTGGGATGTGAGGATGTCGCTCCCGCCGCTGCCCCGGTACTGCTCGGAGCCGCCGGTGGTGAAGACGGTGTCGTCCGGCAGGAGCACGCTGCTGAGGTAGCGGGTGCCCTGCGGAAGCGCGGGTCCGTCCCTGAAGACCGGGTTCTCCTGGGACAGGTCGATGACGGAGGTACGGGCGGTGGACTTCGGGGACTCGCCCACGCCGCCGCCGCCCAGCACCATGACCTTCTGGTTCTGGACGGGCGGCAGCATCAGGGAGGCGGAGGTCTCCAGCTGGTCGGGGTCGGTCAGGCCGCCGAGCTTGGTGAAGGAGTTCTTCTCCAGGTCCCACAGGCCCGGTTCGCGGCCCTTCTCGGCGGGCCCGTACCCCGCGTTGGAGCCGGTGTAGAGCAGCTTGCCGCCCTTGGTGAGGAAGAGGGCCGGGTAGGTGGGGAAGTAGCGGAAGGGGCCCTGGGACCACGTCTTGGTCGCGGGGTCGTAGATCTCGTTGTCGCCGGGGACGACGTCGCCGACGTCGTTGAGCCCGGAGACCGCCAGCACCCTGCCGTCCTGGAGGGTGACGAGCGTGGGGTACCAGCGGGCGTCCTTCATCGGGGCGACCGGGATGTACTTCTCCGCCTTGGGGTCGAACTCGTACGCCCCCTTGATGCCCTGGAAGTCCTGCTTCTCGGTGGTGAGCCGCTGGGCCAGACCGTAGACGTTGTCGGCGTCGTCGCCCTTGAGGCCGACCACCTCGTACTGCGCGGCCTCGGTGGTGAGCCCCCGCGCGCCCTCCTCCTTCGCCTCGACGAAGACCCGCGCCTCGGCGGCGGTGACCTTGGTCTGCCAGGGCTTCATCTGGCCGCTCTTGAAGTACGAGATCTCGAAGTCGCGCTTGGCCTTGGGAACCGTGACGTCGGACGTGGTGACGTACTCGATGCCCGAGGGTGAGCGGAAGACGGTGCCCTTCTTGAGGGTGATCGCCTTGTCGGGGCTCTCGTTCTTGACGCGCATCCCGCCGCCGGCGCGCTTGACCTCGCCGTCGAGGATCTCGTAGCGGGCGGTGCCGCCGGCGACCAGGAGGCGGCCGTCGGCCAGCTGGGTGTGGCCGGAGCAGAAGAAGTCCTCGGGGGTGGGGATCTTCTTGAACGTGTTCTTCTTCGGGTCCCACAGGACGGTGTCGAAGGTGCCGGAGTCGAACTTCTTCTGGTCGTTGCCCGAGCCGGCGATGAGCAGCACCTTGCCGGTGTGCAGCAGCGCCGCGTGGATGGCGTTCACGCTGTACCCGGGCGGTACGTCGACCGGGGCCCAGGAGCCGAACTTCCGCTTGTACTCGGGCTGGGCGATCTTGTAGGCGTGGTACTTCTCCCCGACGAAGGAGACGGCCGCGGGGGCGTTGAGGGCGGCGAGGACCACGACGGCGCCGCTGCCGAGCAGCGTCTTCTTGAGCTTCTTCGACGGCCGACGGGTCATGTCTCAGTTCCCTCCGGTGGTCGTGGGCGCCGGGGTGGTGGCGGGCCCGGGGGCGCTGGGCGCGGCGGTGGTGGTCTTGGTGACCAGGGCAGCGGCCTCGGGCTCGGGGGTTCCGACGCCGCCCCGGGCGTCGGCGCGGCCACGGGCGCGGGTCCGCGCGCGGAGCCGGGCACGGACCCGGGCGCGGGCGGTCTGGCGGCCGCGGTCCTGGGCGGTCGTCCAGGCCCAGACGACGACCGGCGAGAGGGCGATGACCAGTGCCAGTACGGCCCAGGTGCGCATGGCCGCGTGCGTGTGCCGGAAGTACACGGAGGCGAGCAGCGAGGTGAGCAGCACCGCCGCCCAGGAGAGATGGATCCGGAAGGTGGCGATCCGGTCGGGGCTGGCCTCGCCGCCCTTGGGGGTGACGACGAAGCGGCCACGGGTACGCAGCACCGCCGAGCCGAGGGACTTCAGGTAGATCGGGGCGGAGAGCGCGGACATCGCCATGCCGGCGAGACCGCCGGAGCCCTCGGGCTCGTGGGGCGAGACGTTGTGCCGCCGGTTCCAGAGGTAGAGGCCGATCTGCAGGGCCACCGCGTCGCTGTAGATCATCAGCCAGACCGAGGAGGACACCTGCGTTCCCGACGCTCCGAACCAGAGGAAGAGGACGCAGCTGAGGATGCCCAGGAACCAGTTGATCGCCGTCATCGGGTAGTACACGAGCATCAGCGTGTAGTTGAGGAAGCGGCCGGGCGGGACCCTGAAGGGGGTCTTCCAGAACTGCTTGATCAGCGTCTCGTACGTGCCCCGGGACCAGCGCAGCTGCTGGGTGAAGAAGTCGGTCCAGGAGGCGGGCCCCTCGCCGACGGCGAGCACGTCGGGGGTGTAGACGGAGCGCCAGAAGTGGCCGGTGCGCGGGTTCCTGGTGCGGTGCAGCTCGAAGCCGGTGGCCATGTCCTCGGTGATCGAGTCGTAGAGTCCGCCGACCTGCTTGAGGGCGGACACCCGTACGGCGTTGTTGGTGCCGACGAACATGGGCGCGTGGTAGCGGTTGCCGGCCCGCTGGATCAGCGCGTGGAAGAGGAACTGCTGTGACTCGGCGGCCTTGGTGACGGGACGGTCGTAGTTGCCGTACACCTGCGGGCCGACGACGAAGGCGACGTCCGGGTCGCGGAAGAAGCCGAGCATCCGCTCCAGGAAGTTCGGCAGGGGTACGTGGTCGGTGTCGACGGAGGCGAAGACGTCGTACGCGTCTCCGTGCATCGCGAGCCAGGCGTTGTAGTTGCCGTGCTTGGTCCTCGCCTTGTGGACGCCCTTCTCGCGGTTCCACGCGGGGACCCCGGCCCGGGTGAAGTGCCTGACGCCCAGCTCGGCGCAGAGGGCCTTGGCCCGCTCGTCGTCGCCCTCGTCCAGGAGCCAGACGTCCAGCGGCCCGTCGTGCCGGAGCCGTACCGCCCCCTCCAGGGTGGCGCGGAGCATGGTGAGCGGTTCCTTGCCCGGCACGTACGTGGTGAGGAAGGCGACGCGGGTGCCCTTCTCCGGATACACGGGTATCGGGTCGCGGGCGACCATGGTGGCGTGGGCGATCGAGGTGACGTTCACCAGCATGAAGAAGCAGATGAGCCCGATCGACACGAGCATCACGGTGTCGAACCTGATGAGCCATCGGTCACCGCCCTCGCGGACGGTCCAGTGGCTGGGCCAGACGAGGTACGCGAGCAGCACCGCGGAGAGCACGGGCGCGAGGCCCATGAGGAGGACGGCCCGTATTCGATGCGGCTCCTTCGCGAGCAGGCTTCGGTACTGCACCGTGTAGGCCGCGGTGTCCGGCTCGGTGAGCGGACCGGCGAGTCGGCTGTAGGTGTCGTAGTCGTAGCCTCTCGGCCCCACGGTGCCTCCAGCTGTCGTCGAACGAGTCGATAACCACACGAAAGTGGACAAGCTGTGGCGTGTCGACTGGATTCGGCCGAGCGGGGGGTTTTGCGGCGTACGCCCGACCAGGTGACGGCGTACGGCCGTTCGGGGGGCTCTCGGAAGGACGGGCGGGAACAAGGACGGCTGCGAACGACGAAGCCCCCCGGCCGTCGGGCCAGGGGGCTTCCTGCGGATGGTTCGGCCGGGTGGATCCGGCTCAGGCGGAGAGGTGGCGCTCCACCGTGGCGACCTTCGAGGTCAGCCCGTCGGTCACGCCGGGCCGGACGTCGGCCTTCAGGACGAGCGAGACCCGCGGGGCGCGTGCCTCCACGGCGGCGACGGCGCGCTTGACGACGTCCATCACCTCATCCCAGTCACCTTCGATCGAGGTGAACATCGCGTCGGTGCGGTTCGGCAGCCCCGACTCCCGTACGACCCGGACGGCGTCGGCGACGTACTCGCCGACCTCCTCGCCGACACCGAGCGGGGTGACCGAGAAGGCGACGATCACGCGTTCACCGTGCCCTCGGCGCGGGCGGCGGTGGCTGCGTCGATGACGTTCTGGGCCTCGCGCTTGAGCTTGCGCTCGGCGAAGAAGCCGCCGAGGGGCAGCACGGAGAGCACGAAGTAGAGCGCGGCCGTCTTGAGGTTCCACTTGGTGCGGTTCCAGGCGTCCAGCCAGAAGAGCACGTAGAGGATGAAGAGGACGCCGTGGACCGCTCCCATGACCGGGACCGCGTTGAAGTCGGTCGTGCGCTTGAGCACCGAGCACACCAGCAGCAGCAGGAAGGACACGGCCTCGGGGGCGGAGACGAGCCGGAGTCGCTGGAGGGAGGAGGCGGTCTTGATGTCCACGGGGGGTCACCTTCGGTGGGAGGGGCCGAGTGATCTTGTGAATGGATGCACAAGCGCGACCCATTGTGGCACCTGACTTTGCTGTCCCTTTATCCGGGGGCACCGTAACCTCGCTGCGTGGCTACGTTCCGACTCCAAGGCAGCAAAGTGCTCGCCGTCGACATGACAGGCGACACCGTCAAGGCGAAAAACGGCTCCATGGTCGCCTATGACGGCCAGATGGCCTTCAAGAAGATGTCCGGCGGCGGCGAGGGCCTGCGCGGCATGGTCACCCGCCGGCTCACCGGCGAGCAGATGGAGATGATGGAGGTGAAGGGGCAGGGGACCTGCTGGTTCGCCGACCGCGCCTCCGAGATCAACCTCGTCTCCCTGCACGGTGACAAGCTCTATGTCGAGGCGAGCAACCTGCTCTGCACGGACGCGGGGCTGCGCACCGGGACGACCTTCACGGGCTTGCGCGGCGGGGCGACCGGCAACGGCCTGTTCACGACGACCGTCGAGGGCACCGGCCAGGCGGCGCTCATGTCCGACGGCCCGGCGGTGGTGCTGCGCGTGACCCCGCAGTACCCGCTCTCCGTCGACCCCGGCGCGTACATCGCCCACCAGGGCAACCTCCAGCAGTCCTTCCAGTCCGGTGTGACCTTCCGCACCTTCCTGGGCGAAGGCGGCGGCGAGGCCTTCCAGATCCGCTTCGAGGGCGACGGGCTGGTGTACGTGCAGCCGAGCGAGCGGAACACGATCGGCGGTGACGTGTGAGCGTCGCACGCGCGGCCACCGGGCCGCAGACGACGACGATGCCCGCACTTCTGCGCCGCGCGGGCGGAGAAGCGAGCCAGGAGGACTGATGCCCTTCCGTGAGATCAACTCGAAGATGGTCGAGGCGACCGTCGTCCCCGGGCAGCGCATGTTCAGCCAGCGCGGCGCGATGCTCGCGTACCGCGGCGACGTCACTTTCACGCCGAACATGGCCGGCGGCCAGGGCGGTGTGATGTCGATGATCGGCCGCCGGGTGGCGGGCGAGGCGACCCCGCTGATGACGGTCGAGGGCAACGGCACGGTGATGTTCGGGCACGGCGGTCACCACATCCAGGTGATCCAGCTGACCGGCGACACCCTCTTCGTCGAGGCCGACCGGCTGCTCGCCTTCGACGGCACCCTGGAGCAGGGCACGATGTTCATGGGCTCCCAGGGCGGCGTCATGGGCATGGTGCGCGGCCAGGTGACGGGCCAGGGCCTGTTCACCACCACGCTCAAGGGCCACGGCGCGGTCGCGGTCATGGCCCACGGCGGGGTGATCGAGCTGCCGATCACCCCCGGACGCGCGGTCCATGTGGACCCGCAGGCGTACGTCGCCCACCACGGCGACGTGCGGAACAAGCTCTCCACCGCGCTGGGCTGGCGCGACATGGTGGGGCGCGGCTCGGGCGAGGCGTTCCAGCTGGAGCTGAGCGGCAGCGGTGCGGTGTACGTCCAGGCCTCGGAGGAGAAGCTGTGAGCGCCCCGGTGATCCACGACCCGATGACGCTGCCGTCGGACGACAACGTCAATCCGTACACCTTCTGCGTGGAGCTCAAGGGCTCCCAGTGGTTCCTGCAGAAGGGCAAGATGATCGCCTACTACGGGCGGATCGAGTTCAACGGCATCGGCCACGGGCGCCTCGACCGGCTGGTCCGTACGTCGTTCCACTCGCCGTTGCACGCGAGCGACTGGGTGGTGGCGGAGGGCAGCGGCAAGATGCTGCTCGCCGACCGGGCCTTCGACGTGAACTCGTACGACCTGGACGAGGGCAACCTGACGATCCGGTCGGGCAACCTGCTGGCGTACCAGCCGACGCTGGCGCTGAAGCAGTCGATCGTGCCCGGGTTCGTGACGCTCATCGGCACGGGGAAGTTCGTGGCGGCCTCGAACGGGCCGGTGGTCTTCATGGAGCCGCCGCTGCGGGTGGACCCGCAGGCGCTGGTGGGCTGGGCGGACTGCCCCTCGCCGTGCCACCACTACGACCACGGCTACATGACGGGCGTGATGGGCGGCGTACGGGCGCTGACGGGGATCGGGGGCACCTCGGGCGAGGAGCACCAGTTCGAGTTCGTGGGCGCCGGTACGGTGCTGCTCCAGTCGACGGAGCTGCTGATGGCCGAGCGGGCGACCGGGACGACACCGGCGCAGGCGGGGGTGCCGGGCGGCCACGGACCGCTCGGTTCCGGCCATGGCCAGGGCGGTTCCGCACCGCGCCTTCCCGGACAGCTCGGAGACCTCCAGCGTCGCTTCGGGCTGTAGCCGGTAGTCTGCGGAGTGTGACGCCCTCGAACGACCATCGAACGTCGCGCATGTCCGCACCCGCGCATCGGGGCTCTGGGTGCCTGGCGTCACACTCCCTCATTTCGTCCAGCATTCAACTTCTTAGGTAGAATCCATATATGGAGACCGAGACGGCCACCCCCTGGCTCACCGACGCCGAGCAGTGTGCGTGGCGCACGTACCTGGACGTCAACAGGATGCTGACGTACCAGCTGGAGAAGGACCTCCAGCCGTTCGGCCTGACCATGAACGACTACGAGATCCTGGTGAATCTCTCGGAGTCCGCGGAGCGGCGCCTGCGCATGAGCGACCTCGCGGCGGCGACGCTGCAGTCCAAGAGCCGGCTCTCGCACCAGATCACGCGCATGGAGAACGCGGGACTCGTGCGCCGCGAGAACTGCGAGTCGGACCGCCGGGGGCTGTACGCGGTCCTGACGGACCTCGGCATGGAGACGATGCGCAAGGTGGCGCCGCACCATGTGGAATCGGTGCGCAAGCACTTCATCGACCAGCTCAGCCCCGAGGCGCTGGGTGACCTCCACGAGTCCCTGAAGCCGGTGGCGGACCAGCTGCGGGGCCGGAGAGGCAAGCCGTAACGACGAGAAGAAGGCCCGGTACGCCTGTGCGTACCGGGCCTTCTCGCACGCCGTGCCGTGCCGTGGACGGTCAGTTGCCCGTCAGGCTCGCGATCAGTTCGTCGGAGGCGGCGTACGGGTCGAGCTCGCCCGCCACGATCCGCTCCGCCAGCGCGTCCAGGCGGCGGTCGCCGTGCAGGTCGCCGATGCGCTCCCGCAGCGCCGTGACCGCGATCGTCTCGACCTCGCGTGCCGAGCGCGAGCGGCGGCGCTCCGCCAGGACCCCGTGCTCCTCCATCCACGCGCGGTGCTTCTCGAGCGCCTCGACGACCTCGTCGATCCCCTCGCCCCGCGCCGCGACCGTCTTGACGATCGGCGGCCGCCAGTCGCCCGGCCCGCGCGCCTCGCCGAGGCCGAGCATGTGGTTCAGCTCGCGGGCCGTCGCGTCCGCGCCGTCCCGGTCCGCCTTGTTCACCACGTACACATCGCCGATCTCCAGGATGCCCGCCTTCGCGGCCTGGATCCCGTCGCCCATGCCCGGCGCGAGGAGCACCACCGACGTGTCGGCCTGGGAGGCGATCTCCACCTCCGACTGCCCGACGCCCACCGTCTCGACGAGGATCACCTCGCAGCCGGCCGCGTCCAGGACGCGGATCGCCTGCGGGGCCGCCCAGGCGAGCCCGCCCAGGTGGCCGCGGGTCGCCATCGAGCGGATGTAGACGCCCGGGTCCGAGGCGTGCTCCGACATCCGGACCCGGTCGCCGAGCAGCGCTCCCCCGCTGAAGGGGGACGACGGGTCGACGGCCAGGACGCCGACCCGCTTCCCGGCGCGCCGGTACGCCGCGACCAGCGCCGACGTCGACGTGGACTTGCCCACGCCGGGCGAGCCCGTCAGGCCCACCACGTACGCGCCGCCGGTCAGCGGCGCCAGCGCCGCCATCACCTCGCGCAGCTGCGGGGACGCCCCCTCCACGAGCGAGATCAGCCGGGCCACGGCACGCGGCCGGCCCTCCCGTGCCTGGGCGACCAGTTCGGGGACGTCCACCATGTTCAACCGCTCCTTGGTTCCGGTGCTACTTGCCGGGTACGCGCACGATCAGAGCGTCACCCTGACCGCCGCCGCCACACAGCGCCGCCGCGCCGATGCCGCCGCCGCGCCGCTTGAGCTCCAGGGCCAGGTGCAGCACCACACGGGCGCCGGACATGCCGATCGGGTGCCCCAGCGCGATCGCGCCACCGTTGACGTTCACCTTTTCCGGGGTGACGCCGAGGTCCTTCATTGACTGGACGGCGACCGCCGCGAAGGCCTCGTTGATCTCGATGAGGTCGAGGTCCTCGACGGCCAGGCCCTCCTTCTTGAGGGCGTGGGCGATCGCGTTGGACGGCTGCGACTGCAGCGAGTTGTCCGGGCCGGCCACGTTGCCGTGGGCGCCGATCTCGGCGATCCACTCCAGGCCCAGCTCCTCGGCCTTCGCCTTGCTCATCACGACGACGGCGGCGGCGCCGTCCGAGATCTGCGAGGAGGTGCCGGCGGTGATGGTGCCGTCCTTGGCGAAGGCCGGGCGCAGCTTGCCGAGCGACTCGGCGGTCGTCTCGCCGCGGATGCCCTCGTCCTGGGAGAAGACGACCGGCTCGCCCTTGCGCTGGGGAATCTCGACCGGGGTGATCTCGGCCTCGAAGATGCCGTTCTTCTGGGCGGCGGCGGCGCGCTGGTGCGACAGCGCGGCGATCTCGTCCTGCTCGGGGCGGGCGATGCCGAGCCGCGTGTTGTGCTTCTCGGTCGACTCGCCCATCGCGATGTTCTCGAAGGCGTCGGTCAGACCGTCGTACGCCATGGCGTCGAGCATCTCGATCGCGCCGTACTTGTAGCCCTCGCGGGACTTCGGCAGCAGGTGCGGGGCGTTGGTCATCGACTCCTGGCCGCCGGCGACGACCACGTCGAACTCACCCGCGCGGATGAGCTGGTCGGCGAGCGCGATGGCGTCGAGGCCGGACAGACACACCTTGTTGATGGTGAGCGCCGGGACGTTCATCGGGATCCCGGCCTTGACGGCGGCCTGGCGGGCGGGGATCTGGCCGGCGCCCGCCTGGAGCACCTGGCCCATGATCACGTACTGCACCTGGTCGCCGCCGATGCCGGCCCGGTCGAGCGCGGCCTTGATGGCGAAGCCGCCCAGGTCGGCACCGGAGAAGGACTTGAGGGAACCGAGCAGCCGTCCCATGGGCGTGCGGGCGCCCGAGACGATCACTGAGGTGGTACCGGTCGTTCCAGACATGAGGCACAGCCCCTTGAGATGAGGAGTGAACGAGGGTTTACCGCCAATGTACTGAGCGGTGCCGTGCCCGGTCACCGGGCAGCCGGTGTGACGGCGCGCACGTTGCGTAACCATCTCCCTGGCGTTGCACTGGGACCATGCTGACGCGAATCGACCACATCGGGATCGCCTGTTTCGACCTCGACAAGACCGTCGAGTTCTACCGTGCGACCTACGGTTTCGAGGTGTTCCACTCCGAGGTGAACGAGGAGCAGGGCGTCCGCGAGGCCATGCTCAAGATCAACGCGACCGACGACGGCGGCGCCTCGTACCTCCAGCTCCTCGAGCCCACCCGCGAGGACTCCGCGGTGGGCAAGTGGCTGGCCAAGAACGGTGAGGGGGTGCACCACATCGCCTTCGGCACGGCGGATGTCGACGGTGACGCCGCCGACATCCGTTCCAAGGGCGTACGGGTCCTCTACGACGAGCCCCGGATCGGCTCCATGGGCTCCCGCATCACCTTCCTCCACCCCAAGGACTGCCACGGCGTCCTGACCGAACTGGTCACCTCGGCAAGCCCTTCCGCTGACCACTCCTCAGCGGAGCACTGACCTCCGGATTCCTGGCCCGGTAGAGTGGGCGGCTCCGGGCCGGGGCCGGTCGGTGCCGCATGCCATGCGGCGTCGAAGTCGGGGTATCCGATCTGCCACGATCCCCGGGGGCCGTTCTCCGGGAACGGTGCTCATTGGAGTGTTGCGACCAGGGGACGGATGGGACCGCGCAGTGCGGGGCTACGAACGCCAGGAGAGCCACCGAGCTGAAGACGACCATCTTTCGCGGTTCGAGGCCGAGATGGACCGGCTGAAGACCGAGCGGGAGAAGGCTGTCCAGCACGCCGAGGACCTCGGTTACCAGGTCGAGGTCTTGCGTGCCAAGCTCCACGAGGCGCGGCGCACCATCGCCTCCCGTCCCGCGTACGACAGCGCGGACATCGGCTACCAGGCCGAACAGCTCCTGCGGAACGCGCAGATCCAGGCCGATCAGCTCCGCCAGGACGCCGAGCGCGAGCTGCGCGAGGCCCGGGCCCAGACCCAGCGCATCCTGCAGGAGCACGCCGAGCACCAGGCCCGTCTCCAGGCCGAGCTGCACGCCGAGGCCGTCCAGCGCCGGCAGCGTCTGGACCAGGAGCTGGCCGAGCGCCGCCAGACCGTCGAGGCGCACGTCAACGAGAACGTTGCCTGGGCCGAGCAGCTGCGTGCCCGTACGGAGTCCCAGGCCCGCCGCCTGCTTGAGGAGTCCCGCGCCGAGGCCGAGCAGTCGCTGGCCGCCGCGCGCGCCGAGGCCACCCGGCTCGCCGAGGAGACCCGCCAGCGGGTCGGCTCGGAGGCGGAGGCGGCCCGTGCCGAGGCCGAAGCGATTCTGCTGCGCGCCCGCAGGGACGCCGAGCGTCTTCTGAACGCCGCGTCCACGCAGGCGCAGGAGGCCACCAGCCACGCCGAGCAGCTGCGCTCCTCCACCACCGCCGAGACCGAGCAGGCCCGTCAGCAGGCCACCGAGCTGTCCCGCGCCGCCGAGCAGCGGATGCAGCAGGCCGAGGACCGGCTGCGCGAGGCCCGGGCGGAGGCCGAGAAGGCGCTGTCCGAGGCGAAGGAGGCGGCCGCCAGGCAGCTGTCCTCCGCGGAGTCCGTCAACGAGCAGCGCACGCGTACGGCCAAGGCGGAGATCGCCCGGCTGGTCGCCGAGGCGACCAAGGAGGCGGAGAACCTCAAGGCCGAGGCCGAGGAGAAGCTCCGCGAGGCGAGCGCCGAGGCGGAGAAGCTGGTCTCGGAGGCGGCCGAGAAGGCGCGGACGGTCGCCGCGGAGGACTCCGCCGCCGCCCTCGCGAAGGCGGCCCGTACCGCCGAGGAGATCCTCACCAAGGCGTCCGAGGACGCCCAGGCGACCACCCGCAAGGCCTCCGAGGAGGCCGAGCGCATCCGCCGCGAGGCGGAGGCCGAGGCCGACCGGCTGCGCAACCAGGCCGAGGAGCAGGCCGACGAGCTGCTCGGCTCGGCGAAGGACGACACCAAGGAGTACCGCGCCAAGACCGTCGAGCTGCAGGAGGAGGCGCGCCGGCTGCGCGGCGAGGCCGAGCAGCTGCGGGCCGAGGCGATCGCCGAGGGCGAGAAGATCCGCGGCGAGGCCCGGCGCGAGGCCGTCCAGCAGATCGAGGAGGCGGCCCGGACCGCCGAGGAGCTGCTGACCAAGGCCCGTACCGACGCCGACGACCTGCGTGCGAGCGCGGGCGCCGAGGGCGAGCGGGTCCGCTCGGAGGCGATGGAGCGCGCCCAGACGCTGCGTACCCAGGCCGAGGAGACCCTGGAGCGCACCCGCGCCGAGGCCGACCGCATGCGCGCCGAGGCCGAGGAGCAGGCCGAGTCCGTCAAGGAGGCCGCCGGGAAGGCCGCGGCCGAGCTGCGCGAGGACGCCGAGCGCGCCGCGGCGGCGCGGACGGCGGAGGCCGCCGAGGAACTGACCCGGCTGCACACCGAGGCCGAGTCGAAGGTCGAGAACGCCGAGCGGCAGCTCACCGACGCCCGCGCCGAGAGCGAGCGCCTCCGGCGCGAGGCCGCCGAGGAGACCGAGCGGCTGCGCACGGAGGCCGCCGAGCGGATCCGTACGCTCCAGGCGCAGGCCGAGCAGGAGGCCGAGCGGCTGCGGACGGAGGCCGCGTCGGACGCGTCCACCGCGCGCGCCGAGGCCGAGGCCGTCGCGGTGCGGCTGCGGACGGAGGCGTCGACGGAGGCCGAGCGGCTGAAGTCGGAGGCGCAGGAGACCGCGGACCGGGTACGGGCCGAGGCGGCGGCCGCCGCCGAGCGGGTCGCCACCGAGGCCGCCGAGGCGCTGGCAGCCGCGCAGGAGGAGGCCAACCGGCGTCGCCGGGAGGCCGAGGAGACGCTGGAGTCGGCCCGTTCCGAGGCCGGCCGCGAGCGCGAGCACGCCCGCGAGCAGTCCGAGGAGCTGCTGGCCTCCGCCCGCAAGCGGGTGGAGGAGGCGCAGACCGAGGCGCAGCGCCTGGTCGAGGAGGCGGACCGGCGGGCCACGGAGATGGTGTCCGCGGCCGAGCAGACCGCCCAGGAGGTACGGGACTCGGTCGCGGGTCTGCGCGAGCAGGCCGAGGAGGAGATCACCGGTCTGCGGAGCGCCGCCGAGCACGCGGCGGAGCGCACCAGGTCCGAGGCGCAGGAGGAGGCGGACCGGGTCCGCGCCGACGCGTACGAGGAGCGGGAGCGGGCCACCGAGGACGCCAACCGGGTGCGGACGCGCGCCCAGGAGGATTCCGAGGCCGCGAAGGCGCTGGCCGAGCGGACGGTCACGGACGCGATCTCCGAGTCGGAGAAGCTGCGCGCGGACACCGCCGAGTACGCGCAGCGGGTACGGACGGAGGCGACGGACGCGCTGGCCGCCGCCGAGCAGGACGCGGCGCGCACCCGTGCGGACGCCCGGGAGGACGCCAACCGCATCCGCTCCGAGGCGGCGGCGGAGGCCGAACGGCTCACCGCCGAGGCGGAGGAGCTGGTCACGGTCGCCCGCACGGAGGGCGAGCAGATCCTCGACGAGGCCCGCAAGGCCGCCGACAAGCGGCGCGCCGACGCCGCCGAGCAGGCCGACGCGCTCATGGCGGAGGCCACCGGCGAGGCCGAGCGGCTGACCGCGGAGGCGGAGGCGCTGCGGGCCGAGGCCGAGCAGCTGAAGACGGACGGCGAGGCGCACGCGCAGGCGCTGCGGGTCGCCGCCCTCGCGGACGGCGAGCAGGTCCTGGACGAGGCCCGCAAGGCCGCCGACAAGCGGCGTACCGACGCCGCCGAGCAGGCCGACGCGCTCATGGCGGAGGCCACGCGCGAGGCCGAGCGGATCACCACCGAGGCGGCCGAGCTCCTGGAGTCGACGGAGCAGGACGCGCTGCGCCTGCGGGCCGAGGCCGAGCAGGTCAAGGCGGACGGCGAGGCGCAGGCGGAGGAGCTGCGGGCCGCCGCGCGGGCCGACGGCGAGCAGGTCCTGGACGAGGCCCGCAAGGCCGCCGACAAGCGGCGCGCCGACGCGGCCGCGCAGGCCGACGCGCTCATCGCGAAGGCCAGGAGCGAGGCCGAGCGGGTCACACGGGAGGCGGGCGAGCTCGCCGAGCGGCTGACGAGCGAGGCGACGCGGCAGGCCGAGCAGGCTCTCGCGAAGGCCTCCGACGAGGCGGAGCGGCTGCGGGCCGAGGCCGCCGAGAACGTGGGCCAGGCACAGCAGGCCGCCGAGCGGATCCGCGCCGAGGCCGAGCGGCTGCGCGCGGACGCGGAGGCGGCGGCGGAGCAGATGCGTGCCGAGGCGCGTGCCGAGGCCGACCGTACGCTCGACGAGGCGCGCGAGGCCGGTGCCAAGCGCCGCTCGGACGCGGCCGAGCAGGCCGACCAGCTGATGGCGAAGGCCCAGGAGGAGGCGCTGCGCGCCACGACCGAGGCGGAGTCGCAGGCGGACACGATGGTCGGCGCGGCCCGTCAGGAGGCCGAGCGGATCGTGGCCGAGGCGACCGTCGAGGGCAACTCGCTGGTGGAGAAGGCGCGTACGGACGCGGACGAGCTGCTGGTCGGCGCGCGCAGCGACGCCACGGCCATAAGGGAGCGGGCCGAGGAGCTGCGGGCCCGGATCGAGGGCGAGATCGAGGAGCTGCACGAGCGGGCGCGGCGCGAGACGGCCGAGCAGATGAAGACCGCGGGGGAGCGCGTCGACAAGCTGGTGAAGGCCGCCACCGAGCAGCGGGCCGAGGCCGAGGAGAAGTCGAAGGAGATGCTCTCCGAGGCGAGTTCCGAGGCGAGCAAGGTCCGGATCGCCGCCGTACGGAAGGCGGAGGCGCTGCTCAAGGAGGCCGAACAGAAGAAGGCATCGCTCGTCGGCGAGGCGGAGAAGATCAAGGCGGAGGCCGAGGCGGAGGCCGAGCGGATGATCTCCGAGGGCAAGCGGGACCTGGACGTCCTGGTGCGCCGTCGCGAGGACATCAATGCCGAGATCTCCCGTGTCCAGGACGTTCTCGAAGCGTTGGAGTCTTTCGAGGCACCGTCCGCCGGGACGAAGACCGCCGGTGCGAAGTCCGCCGCGCGAGATGACGTCAAGGCGGGTGCGTCGGCAGGGTCGACACGTTCGAGTGGCAAGTCCTCGGAGGGCTAGCCACTCAAAAGACTGGACATTCTCCAGACCAAACCGACATCCGCTCGATGACACGCCGCTTCGACCCCTAGGATTCCCCCTAACACCTCACCGGTCTCATTCGACAGGAACCCCATGAGCGACACTTCCTCCCCCTTCGGCTTCGAGCTCGTGCGGCGTGGTTACGACCGCGGTCAGGTGGACGACCGCATTACCAAGCTCGTCGCCGACCGTGACAGTGCTCTGGCCCGAATCACCTCTCTGGAAAAGCGCATCGAGGAACTCCACCTCGAGACGCAGAACGCCCAGGCCCAGGTCACCGACGCCGAGCCGTCGTACGCCGGTCTCGGTGCCCGTGTCGAGAAGATCCTCCGCCTCGCCGAGGAGGAGGCGAAGGACCTGCGCGAGGAGGCCCGTCGCGCCGCCGAGCAGCACCGTGAGCTGGCCGAGTCGGCCGCCCAGCAGGTGCGCAACGACGCCGAGTCGTTCGCGGCGGAGCGCAAGGCGAAGGCCGAGGACGAGGGCGTTCGGATCGTCGAGAAGGCGCAGGGTGAGGCCAACTCGCTGCGTGCCGAGGCGCAGAAGGACGCGCAGTCCAAGCGCGAGGAGGCGGACGCCCTCTTCGAGGAGACCCGCGCCAAGGCCGCCCAGGCCGCCGCGGACTTCGAGACCAACCTGGCCAAGCGCCGCGAGCAGTCGGAGCGCGACCTGGCCTCGCGTCAGGCCAAGGCCGAGAAGCGCCTGGCGGAGATCGAGCACCGCGCCGAGCAGCTCCGCCTGGAGGCCGAGAAGCTGCGGACGGACGCGGAGCGCCGGGCCCGTCAGACGGTGGAGACGGCGCAGCGTCAGGCCGAGGACATCGTGGCCGACGCGAACGCCAAGGCCGACCGCATCCGCTCGGAATCGGAGCGCGAGCTGGCGGCGCTGACGAACCGCCGCGACTCGATCAACGCCCAGCTGACCAACGTCCGCGAGATGCTGGCCACGCTGACCGGTGCCGCGGTGGCGGCGGCCGGCTCCCCGATCGACGACGAGCCGGCCACGCGCGGCGTCCCGGCCCAGCAGTCCCGCTAGCACGGAGGGGCGACCCCTCGGGCAACCGGAGTGCACGCACGCACATGACCCTCCGCCATTCCAGTGGCGGAGGGTTTTGTGCGCCCGTAGCGTGGTCGCATGATCGAGCTCGAGGCCCTGACGAAACGGTTCGGTACGAAGACGGCCGTCGACCGTCTCACCTTCCAGGTCCGGCCCGGCATGGTGACCGGCTTCCTCGGGCCCAACGGCGCCGGCAAGTCGACGACCATGCGCATGATGCTCGATCTGGACAACCCGACCAGCGGCTCGGTGCGGATCGACGGCAGGCACTACCGCGACCTGCAGGAGCCGTTGAAGTACATCGGGGCGCTGCTCGACGCCAAGGCGATGCACGGCGGCCGGTCCGCGTACAACAACCTGCTGTGCCTCGCGCAGTCGAACCGCATTCCGTCGAGCCGGGTCGGCGAGGTCCTCGACCTGGTCGGTCTGACGGCGGTCGCGAAGAAGAAGTCGAAGGGCTTCTCGCTCGGTATGGGCCAGCGGCTGGGAATCGCCTCGGCGCTGCTCGGTGATCCCGAGATCTTGATGTTCGACGAACCCGTCAATGGTCTGGACCCCGAGGGAATTCACTGGATCCGCAATCTGATGAAGGCGCTCGCGGCCGAGGGCCGGACGATCTTCGTTTCCAGCCATCTGATGAGTGAAATGGCCCTGACGGCCGATCATTTGATCGTGATCGGACAGGGCCGGCTGCTCGCCGACACGTCGATGGCGGATTTCATCCAGCAGAATTCGCGGAGTTACGTACGGCTCCGCTCGCCGCAGCGGGAGCAGCTGCGCGACGTCCTGCACGCCAACGGCTTCGCCCCGGTCGAGGCGGGCAACGGGACGCTGGAGGTGGACGGGTCCACCACCGAGAAGCTCGGCGAGCTGGCGGCGGAGAACCGGCTCGTGCTGCACGAGCTCAGCGCCCAGCGCGCCTCCCTGGAGGAGGCGTTCATGCAGATGACGGCCGGCGCGGTGGAGTACCACGCGCACGGCACGGACGTCCATGCCGCCCCCGCGACCGGCCCCCAGTGGGGCGACACCACCAAGGGAGCCTGAACGATGGCAGCGGTATCCGCGGTCCTCCAGTCGGAGTGGACCAAGATCCGGACGGTCTCCTCGACGGTCTGGACCCTGGCGAGCGCGCTCCTGGTGACGGTGGCGATGAGCGCGGCGCTCTGCGCGCTCCTTGAGTCGACCTTCACCGACCTCAGCGAGGCCGAGCGGGCGACCTTCGACCCGACCTTCGTCAGCTTCTCCGGGATGATTCTCGGCCAGCTGGCGATGGTGGTCTTCGGCGTCCTGGTGGTCGGCACCGAGTACAGCTCGGGCATGATCCGCACGTCCCTGGCGGCGGTCCCGCAGCGGGCGACCTTCCTCTTCAGCAAGATCGCGGTGGCCGGGGCGCTCGCGCTGGGAGTCGGTCTGGCGACCAGCTTCCTGTCGTTCTTCCTGGGCCAGGCCCTGCTGGGCGAGCACCGTACGACGCTGGGCGCGGACAACGTGCTGCGGGCGGTCGTGGGCGGCGGCCTCTACATGGGCCTGATCGCGATCTTCTCGATGGGCGTGGCGGCGATGCTGCGCTCGTCGATGCTCTCGCTCGGCATCCTGGTCCCGTTCTTCTTCCTGGTCTCGCAGATCCTCTCGGCCGTGCCCAAGGCCAAGGACGTGGCCCGCTACTTCCCCGACCAGGCCGGCGCCAAGATCATGCAGGTCGTCCCGGACGCGATGAACCAGGAGAAGGCGCCGTACGGACCGTGGGGCGGGCTCGGCATCATGCTGATCTGGGTGGCGGCGGCGCTGCTCGGCGGCTACCTGGTGCTGAAGAAGCGGGACGCGTAGACGGGCGCGGGAGGGCCCCGCAGGGCGGGAGGTCCGGGAAGGTCACGGTTCGGGCTTGGCCGGAACCGTCAACGGCTCGCTAAGCTCCTAGCTCATACGGGGGGCTCCGGCGGACGCCACGGCCCCGACGACGACCTGACCTGTCGATGGGGCTCTGGAGAATGATCGAGGCAGTCGGCCTGACGAAGCGCTACGGCGCCAAGACGGCCGTGTACAACCTTTCCTTCCACGTGCGGCCCGGGACCGTCACCGGCTTCCTGGGACCCAACGGCTCCGGCAAGTCGACGACGATGCGCATGATCCTCGGGCTCGACGAGCCCACGTCCGGGCACGTCACGATCGGCGGCCACCCGTTCCGGAAGCTGCCGAACGCGCCCCGCCAGGTCGGTGCGCTGCTCGACGCCAAGGCGGTGCACGGCGGACGCAGCGCCCGCAGCCATCTGCTCTCGCTCGCCCAGCTCGCCGGGATCCCGGCGCAGCGGGTCGACGAGGTCCTCGGGGTCGTCGGCCTCCAGGAGGTCGCCAAGCGCCGCTCCAAGGGCTTCTCGCTCGGCATGGGGCAGCGCCTGGGCATCGCGGCCGCGCTGCTCGGCGACCCGCAGGTGCTGCTCTTCGACGAGCCGGTCAACGGTCTGGACCCCGAGGGCATCCTCTGGGTCCGCAACCTGATGAAGAAGCTCGCCTCCGAGGGCCGGACCGTCTTCGTCTCCAGCCACCTCATGAGCGAGATGGCGCTGACCGCCGACCATCTGATCGTGATCGGCCGCGGCCAGCTGCTCGCCGACATGAGCGTCAAGGACTTCATCTCGGCGAACTCCGCGGACTTCGCGCGGGTACGGACCCCGCAGACGGAGCCGCAGCAGCGGGAGAAGCTGACGGCGGCGCTGACCGAGGCCGGCGGCCGGGTCATGTCCGAGCCGGACGGGGCGCTGCGGGTGACCGGTCTGCCCCTGTCCCGGATCAGCGATCTGGCGCACGACGCGGACGTACGGCTCTGGGAGCTGTCCCCGCACCAGGCGTCGCTGGAGGAGGCGTACATGCGGATGACGCAGGGCGCCGTGGACTACCGCTCCACCGAGGACCAGCTGGCGCATCTCCAGCAGCCGCAGCAGCAGCCGCGCGGAGCGGGCCACGCCGCGCCGCCGCAGCCGGTGGTCCCCGAGGTGCCGCAGCAGGGCTGGTACGCCCCGCCGCCGCCCGGACAGAACCCCTACGCCACCCAGCCGAAGAGCGAGTCCGCCGAGAACGCCGAGGACGCCCGATGACCGCCCCCGCCCCCTACTCGTACGTCTCCCCCATCCCGGTGCGCCGGGCCCACCTCGGTGACGCGATCGCCTCCGAGTGGACCAAGATCCGCTCCCTGCGCTCCACGATGTGGACGCTCGGTGTGATGGTGCTCCTGATGCTGGGCGTCGGTCTCGGCGTGGCCGCGATCGTGGCGGCGTCGGACATTCCGGACCAGAGCGAGTCGGCGCTCGGCTTCGGCTTCTTCGGTGTGCTCCTCGGCTCGATCTGTGTGATCACGCTCGGCGTGCTGACCATCGCCTCCGAGTACGGCACGGGCATGATCCGCACCACGCTCACCGCCTGCCCGAGCCGCACCCGGGTGCTGACGGCCAAGGCGATCGTCTTCTTCCTGCTCGTGTTCACGATCACCACGGTCACCGCCGGCGTGGTCGCCATGGCGCAGGTGGCGATGCTGGACGACGCCGCCGAGCCCACCTCCGGGGACTGGCTGCGGGCCACGGTCGGCGTCGGGCTCTTCATGGCCGAGCTCGGCCTGCTGTCGCTCGCCGTCGGCGCCGTCGTCCGCCACTCGGCGGGCGCCATCACCATCATGATCGGCGTGCTGCTGCTCCCGCTGGTGGCCGCCATGTTCATGTTCTCGCAGTCGCTGGCCAAGGTGCAGGAGTGGCTGCTCGACTACGCGATCCCGAGCCAGCTCATCGCGCTGTACGCGGACAAGGCGGCCGTCGGCGAATCCGGGCCCGCGGGCTGGGACCCGGTGTGGATCCTGCTGGTCATCACGGCGGCGGTGACGGGCGGCGCGTACGCCCTGCTGAACAACCGGGACGTCTGACCACCGCGCGCCACCTGTACGGAAGTGCGGTGCCGGGGGCTCAGTACCTCGGCGCGCTACGGGACCGCTGCACCCTGGAGGTGCGGCGGTCCTTCGCGTTCCAGCAGGCCCTGTGCCAGTGCCGCCGGTCGTCCACTCCCCCGTACTCGGGCCAGGCCACCACGTGCGGCGCGCCCCCGGGGATCTCCTGGTCGCAGCCGGGGCAGCGGTAGCGCTTGCCGGGCCCGCTCGCGCCGGCGACGTGGCGGACGAACCACTCCTCGCCCTGCCAGAACTCCGTGCGCTGCGGCCCGCCGTACCGGTCGCCCGGCTCACCCTGGGGAAGGGGCTTCTCGCCGCCATGGGGACGGTTGCGACGCGGGGACACGAATCACCTCACGGGAGCCGGGTACACGGAAGGTTCCATCAAGCCTACGGGCCGCTACGGGATGTCCTCGCCCACCCTCCAGGCCGAATCAGCGGAAAATCGCAAGAACTTCGTGAGCGGCCGTTGCCTTTGGCACGTGTCAGACGTTGTTGCCGGTACGAGGGGGAGAACCGCGTCGGCCGCAAGGAGGCAGAAGGCGATGCGCGTGGGTACGTTTGTGCTGGCCGCCCAGTTCCCGGGCCAGGGCCAGGGCGAGGCGCTGCACCGGGCGGTGCGGACCGCCGAGGTCGCCGAGGAGTCGGGTCTCGACTCCGTCTGGCTCGCCGAGCACCATTTCGTTCCGTACGGAGTGTGTCCGTCGGCCGTGACCCTGGCCGCGCTGCTGCTGGGCCGCACGCGCCGCATCCGGGTCGGCACGGCGGTCAGCGTGCTGCCGACGGCCCACCCGGTGGCGCTGGGCGAGCAGGCGGCGCTGCTCCATCTGACCTCCGGGGGCCGCTTCACGCTCGGCGTGGGCAGGGGCGGGCCCTGGGTCGACCTGGAGGTGTTCGGCGCCGGTCTCCCGGCGTACGAGCAGGGCTTCCCCGAATCGCTCGACCTGCTGCTGCGCTGGCTGTCCGAGCCCCGGGTCTCGGCCGAGGGAGAACGATTCGCCTTCCGCGAGGTGGCCGTCGTGCCCCGGCCCGGCGAGCTCATCGGCGGGGACCCGGCGCCCGAGGTCGTCGTCGCCTGCACCTCCCCCAAGAGCGTCAGGCTGGCCGCCGAGCGCGGGCTGCCGATGCTGCTCGGGATGCACTGCGGCGACGAGGACAAGGCCGAGATGGTGGCCGCCTGGCGGCGGTACGCCCGGGAGGCCGGCCGCACGCCCGACGAGATCGCGCGGATCGGCGCCGGTCATGTCTCGGCGGGCGTCGCCCAGCTCGCCGACCGCGGGGCGGACGCCGCCGAGGCCCTGGTGAAGGCGATGCCGGGCTGGCTGAGGCAGGGTCTCGACGCCCATGTGACGGTGGACGGCCGGCACCGCTCGATGCGGGACCCCGTCGCGTACACGGAGCTGCTGTGCGGGCTGCACCCGGTGGGCACGCCCCGGCGCGCGGCGGACCGCCTCGCGGCGACCTCGGAGCGTACGGGCATCACACGCTTCGCACTGCTCGCCGAGGGCACGGGCGATCTCGCGGCCACCGAGGAGAACGTACGGCGGCTCGGCGCCGAGGTGCTTCCCCTGCTGCTCTGAGTTCATGGGCGGGTCGGGTGGGATGCCGCCGCTCCGGCACCTCTCGCATCGTTCGCGTCTTCCACGATGCGGAGCGGCAGCACCATTGCCTCAGCAGTCGCGCAGTTCCGGCGACTGGTTGAGCAGCTGCCCCCGTACGGAGGTGAAGCGGGCCAGCCGCTCGTCCACCGCGGGGTCCAGCGGGAACACCGCCACGCGGTGGCAGTTCTGGAAGGCCAGACGCACGCCGAAGTGCCGCTGCAGCGCACCACGGATCGCATCACTCGCGAGTGCACGCAACAGCTGACCACGTGCCTGCTCGTTCGGCGGCGGCGTCTGGTTGTCGGCGAACTCTCCGCCGTCGACCTTCAGCTGAGCCACCAGAGAACTGATCATCTCCCATGCGTAGGGCAGGGAGGTCCGGACGCAGTCGACGAAGTCGGCTTCGTCGACCTCGCCTCGCTCGGCCTGTTCCAACAGCGCCGGTGAGACGTCGAGCGACATGGGTTCTCCTCTCGCGACCCCGCCGGGCGGGGTCTTACGGGCAGGGATGAAGGACCCCCCGTACGACACGCAGCGTGCACGGACGGCGACCTCCAGCTTCCACGGTAAGCGCGCCGTCCTGAGCGCACCAGGAGATTGGGGCCACAACCGGCCAATAACCGACGGGGGTTGGGCGGGCGTTAAGAGCCGAATCGCGCGGAAGAGCGCTCGTCTTGTAGCGTTGCCGACCATGCGTCTCGTCATCGCCCGTTGTTCCGTGGACTACGCGGGCCGGCTCACCGCCCACCTGCCCTCCGCCCCCCGTCTGATCCTGGTCAAGGCAGACGGCAGCGTCTCCATCCACGCGGACGACCGGGCGTACAAACCCCTCAACTGGATGTCGCCGCCGTGCACCCTGAAGGAGGGTGTCGACGGTGAGGCCGGCATCTGGACCGTGGTCAACAAAGCGGGCGAGAAACTGATCATCACGATGGAGGAGATCCTCCACGATTCCTCGCACGAGCTCGGGGTGGACCCGGGCCTCATCAAGGACGGCGTGGAAGCGCACCTCCAGGAGCTGCTCGCCGACCGCATCGAGACGCTGGGCGAGGGCCACACGCTGATCCGCCGCGAGTACCCGACGGCGATCGGCCCGGTGGACATCCTGTGCCGGGACGCCGACGGGGCGACGGTCGCGGTGGAGATCAAGCGGCGCGGCGAGATCGACGGTGTGGAGCAGCTCACCCGCTATCTGGAGCTGCTGAACCGCGACCCGCACCTCGCACCGGTGAGGGGCGTCTTCGCGGCCCAGGAGATCAAGCCCCAGGCGCGGGTGCTGGCCACGGACCGCGGCATCGACTGCGTGGTGCTGGACTACGACGCGATGCGGGGCATCGAGGACGACAAGCTGCGGCTGTTCTAGTACGGATACGGATACGGATGTACGGCTACGGCCCCGGGTGCGGTGAACGCACCCGGGGCCGTTTCGCGCGCGAAGCTGCCGGGGCCGGGGCCGGGATTCTCGCCGCCGCGTCCGACAGGAGCCGTCAGGCCGGGCTGCCCGTGGCGCTGGGGTCGCCGGAGGCGGACCCGCTGCCGAGCGTCGCCGAGGCCGAGTTGGAGGGATTCTCCGAGGTCGCCGTGTCGGTGGGGGACGGCGTCTGTGACGGCGTCGACGAGTCCGAGGGCGACGGGCTCTGCGAAGGCGTCGGCGACTTGGTCGGTGTCGGCCGCGTCGTCGGGCTCAGCGTCGGGCGCGGGCCCGTGGTCGCCGTGGACGGCGCGCCCGTCGTGGGACCGCTCGTGCTGGGCGAGCCGGACGGGGACGCGGACGTGCCCGGCGCGCCGGTGGCGGACGAGGTCGTCGAGCCGGAGGGACCCGGGGAGCTCGGGGAGTCCGAGGGGCTGCCCGTCGCGTCGTCGGTCGGTTCCTCCGCGTCGAGGCCGTCGTCACCGGCGTCCTCCCCGGCCGTGCGGTCGGAGGTGACGCGGTTGGAGCCCGGGTCCTCGGCGTTGCCGGAGGTGGCGCCGATCGTCACGACGGTGCCCAGCACGGCGGCCAGGAGCGCGCCCGTGCCGACGGCGACCAGGTTGCGGCGGGCTCCGGCGACGATGCCGAAGCGACCGCCGGCCTTCGAGGCACCGCCGTTCTGGGCACCGGCGCTCTGCGGGGCGTCGGAGCGGGTGATGAGGGTCGGGCCCTCGTCGGCGAACTCCGGGAACGCGGAGATCGCGGGGATCGGCGCGGTCGCGGGCGAGACCGTGGGCGAGGCCGTGGGCGAGGCCGTGGGCGTGACGGCCCGCGGGACCACGGCCTTCGGGATGCCGCGGGGCGGGGAGACGGGCTCCTCGGACCGGACGGCGGGCAGGCCGTCGCCGCGTGGGGTGCCTCCCGCGCGGTCGGCGACCAGGGCGAGCGCCCGGCGGCCGGCGACGGTGCCGCGCTTGTCGGCGAGGACCCCGCGCATCCCGATCGAGGCCTCCAGTTCGGCGCGGGCCCGCTCCAGGTTGCCGGAGCAGAGTGCGAGAACGCCCAACTCATGGTGGAAGTACGCCTCTTCGGCGACCTCGCCGGCGAGCCTGGCGGCCTCCTGGCCGCTGCGCAGGGCGCGCTCCCAGGCTCCCCAGTGGAGTCCGGCGGCGAAGGCCGGCGCGGCGCTGCGGGCGAGGAGCACGGCGGCGGCGGGGTGCTCGGGGGCCGTGCCGGGCAGCAGCGCGGTCAGGGCGGCGAGCACGGCGTCGGACTCGGCGGCCGCGCGGGCGGGGGTGACGGAGGGGTGTCCGGCCCACCAGGCGTAGTGCTGGGCGACGGTGTGGGCCCGGCCGGAGGTGTCCTCGCCGGACCCGCCGTATCCCTGGGCGAGGAGCTGGGTGAGGACACCGGTGGCGAGACGGTAGCGCGGACCCACCGGGGTGAGCAGTCCGCACGTCATGAGCTCGCCGAGGGCGGCGTCCGCGTGCGTGTCCCCGACGAGGGCGGGGAGGTGCGCCTGGTGCGGCACCTCGCCGCCGAGGGCGACGGCGAACCGCAGGGTCTCCTGGGCGGAGCGGCTGAGCCGGGAGGCGAGCAGGGCGGCGGGGGCCGCGCCTTCCCCGAGGCTGGGCAGCGGTACGTCGCGCAGTTCGACGTCGCCGGCGTCGGCGGCGTCCGTGGGGGCCGCCGGGGCCGCGGCGGGCCCGAAGGCGTCGTCGAGGGCGCCGAAGGCGTCGAACTCCGCGGAGGCGTCCTCCTGGGCGCCGAAGGCGTCGAACTCGGCGGGGGTGACCCGAAGCCGGTCCCGCTGGCGGAGCAGGGCGCCTGCCTGGACGAAGCGCAGTGGCAGGCCCTCGGACTCGAACCAGAGGTCGCCCGCCCAGTTGGCCTCGTCGTCGGTGAGCGGCCGGTCGACGGTGCGCTCCAGGAGTTCCAGGGCGGTGGCGCGGCCGAGGCCGGCGAGGGTGACCTCTTCGAGGTGGGCGTCGGCCGAGGGGGCCGGGACGTCGGGGGTGGCCGCGAGCAGGAAGGCGCACTCGGGTGCGGCGGTGAGCAGCTCGTCGAGGGTGGCGCCGCCGAACTCCAGGTCGTCGACGACGACGATCGCGCCGATGTCGCGGACCAGTTCCAGCAGGGCGGGGCGGTCGGGCCGGTGGTCCGGGGCGTGCAGGACCGTGGCGAAGAGTTCGTACAGCAGCTCGGCCGGGGTCCGGTGGTAGCCGGAGAGGCGGACGACTCCGTCCGGCGCGAGGTCGGCGCAGTCGGCGGCGACGGCGTCGAGGAGCGCGGTGCGGCCGGAGCCGGTGGGGCCGGTGACGCGGACGGAGCGGCCGCGGGCGAGGAGTTGGACGAGCCGCTCGTGCTCCTCCTGCCGTTCGAGGAGCGGCAGGCGCGGGGCGGCGGGGCCCGGCGGTACGGGTGGGGCGGCCGCACGGGCGGCGTCGGCCCGCTCCTGGGCGGTACGGCGGCGGGGCGGCGCGGGCTGCTCCCCGGGCGGGCAGGCCTCGATCTCGCTGCCGTCGACGGGGTTGACGGTGAGCAGCAGGTCGCCCGAGACGACCCGGGCGGTGCGGGCCCGGGAGGGCGTGGACGGTCCGCGCTCGGGCGCGGGGCCGCCGCGTCCGTCGCGGGCGTCGTCGCCCTCGCGGTCGTAGCCGAACTCTTCCGGCTCCCGGTTCATCGGGTCCATGGTCAAAGCCCCCCAAAAGCGGTGCGTGCGGAAGCCCCTCCGGCCGATCTGCACGCTGCCTGTCGCTTCTGGTCCGGTGCCCGCCGGGTGGGTCCGTCAATGAGCGGGCGACCGAACCCTAGACCGTGTTCCAGTATCGCGGAACAGGTGGGGTGCCGGACGCCCAAGACGTCACGGTCCGCTAAGGATTGGCCCGGGACGCCGGTTTCGCACAGCAGCTTCACAGGTGGTACGGCGACGATTCACGCCGCGGTCCGGCCTGCCCCGCCGCCGGACACGAGGATCAGACGCGGGGCAGCGACTCCGCGGCGAGACCGCCCTCGATGGCGAGGATGCGGTGCAGCCGGGTCGCCACCAGCAGGCGCTGCATCTGCGGTGGGACGCCGCGCAGCACGAGCCGGCGGCCGCAGCGGCCCGCCCGGCGGTGTGCGCCCATGATGACCCCGAGCCCGGTGGCGTCCCAGGAGTCGAGACCGGTCAGGTCCAGCACGAGGTCGCCGACTCCGTCGTCGACGGCCGAGTGCAGGACCGAACGGGCGTCCGCCGCGCTGCGCACGTCGAGGCGGCCCCCGACGACCAGCTCGACGTGGTCGCCCCTGATGTGCATATGCGCTCCCTGGGAGTGCTCCGTCTTTGCATCAACTGACTGTCATGGGCGCAGAAGCGTTGCGCCTTGTAAGCGAACTGATACCGAATTCACCCTCTGGGGTGATCGCCCAAACGGCCTTCGGAACTCAGTGCTTGTAGAAGCCCTGCCCGCTCTTGCGGCCGATGTCACCGGCGTCCACCATCCGGCGCATCAGCTCCGGCGGCGCGAACTTCTCGTCCTGGGTCTCGGTGTAGATGTTGCTCGTGGCGTTCACCAGGATGTCGATGCCGGTCAGATCGGCGGTGGCGAGCGGCCCCATGGCGTGGCCGAAGCCCAGCTTGCAGGCGACGTCGATGTCCTCGGCGGTGGCGACGCCCGACTCGTACAGCTTGGCGGCCTCGACGACCAGCGCCGAGATGAGACGGGTGGTGACGAAGCCGGCGACGTCGCGGTTGACGACGATGCAGGTCTTGCCGACGGACTCGGCGAACTCCCGCGCGGTGGCGAGGGTGGAGTCGCTGGTCTTGTAGCCCCGGACGAGCTCGCAGAGCTGCATCATCGGGACCGGCGAGAAGAAGTGGGTGCCGACGACGGCCTCCGGGCGCTCCGTCACCGCGGCGATCTTGGTGATCGGGATGGCGGAGGTGTTGGAGGCGAGAACGGCCCCGTCCTTCACCGTCTTGTCGAGGGCGCGGAAGATCTCGTGCTTCACCTCCAGCTTCTCGAAGACGGCCTCGACGACGATGTCGGCGTCGGCGACCGCGTCGAGTTCAGTGGTGGCGGTGATCCGGCCGAGGGCGGCCTCGGCCTCGGCCGCGTCGAGCTTGCCCTTGGCGACGAAGCGGTCGTACGACGCCTTGATGCCGTCGGTGCCCCGGGTCAGCGCGGCATCGGTGACATCACGCAGGACGACGTCCCACCCCGCCTGGGCCGAGACCTGCGCGATTCCGGACCCCATGAGTCCGGCTCCGATGACGGCGAGCTTCCTGGCCACGGTCTTCCACCCCTTAACGCCTGTTCACTTCTGGCTCTCCGGCGGAGATTAGCGGGCGTGAGCCCTCATGTGACCGCTAAGTAATGCGCGTCACGCCCGGTTTGACGGACGTCACACTCACGACACCTCCCCCGTCCCATTCCTCCCGTCGCCCTATACCCCTAGGGGGTATATAGTCGTCCTCGCTCGCCGACGACCCCACAGCCGGAGAGGAGGCGTCGTCATGCGTCCGTACGCCCTGGGAGCCGCACCCGCGCCCGTACTGCTGCTGACCGGCATGGTCAGCCTGCAGTTCGGGTCCGCCTTCGCGAAGCGGCTCTTCGAGCAGACCGGCCCGGCCGGGGCGACGCTGCTCCGCCTGCTGATCGCCGCCGCCCTCCTCTGTCTCCTCTCCCGACCCGCGCCCCGGCTCCTGCGCACCCACTGGCGGCTGCTGCTCCCGTACGGGGCCGTCTTCACCGTCATGCAGTTCTCCTTCTACGAGGCGACCTCCCGGCTCCCGCTGGGTGTCGTGGTGACCCTGGAGTTCAGCGGACCCCTGCTGCTCGCGGCGCTCACCTCGCGGCGCGCCCTCGACCGCTTCTGGGTGGCGCTCGCGGCCACCGGCCTGCTCGTCCTCGGCGGTACGCGGGGCATGGACGACCCGGTCGGCCTCGGGGCGAGCCTGCTCACCGGCGCCGCGCTCACCGGCTACATCGTGCTCGGCGCCCGCGTCGGCCGGGCCGTCCCCGGTGGCTCGGGACTGGCGCTCGGCATCACCCTCGCCGCCGTGCTCGCCCTGCCCACCGCCCCGGCCCTGGGGCTGCCCTCCCCCGGAGTCCTTCTCGAACCAGGGGTGCTCGGCGCCGCGCTCGCGGTGGCGGTGCTGACGACCGTGATCCCGTTCTCGCTGGAGTTCGCCGCACTGCGACGGATGCCGCCCCGGGTGTTCGCCGTGCTGTCCACGGTGGAGCCGGTCATCGCGGCGCTGGTGGGCCTGGCGCTGCTGGGCGAGCGACTCTCGCTCGCCCAGTGGTCGGCCGTGCTCTGCGTGGTGGGCGCGGCGGTCGGCACCGCCGCCCGGACCACCGACCTCGCCACCGGCACGACAGACGCGCCCGACACACCTGTCACACCCGCACCATCCGATCGATCCCCGACCCGGAAGAACGGAGTGCACACATGACCACCCTCGCCACCCCCCGGACCCGGACCGTCCCACCACGGGTCGAACCCCTCCTGGAGACCGTCTCCCCCACAGCCCGCTCCGCCGTCCTCGTCGCGGGCGGCTACTTCGAAACAGCCGCCGGCATCGGGGAGTTCTCGCTCAACTCCTTCGCCCTGGCACAGGAGACCGGCGCCGCCGCCCGCCGTCTGCACCGGGGCAACAAGGTGCTGTACGACGTCATCGTCAACGACCTCGGCATGTCCTGCTCCGGCGACGTCTGTACGGCGTCGGCGGCGGCGCGGTCCACCGCGGCCTCCGGCGAGACGGACTTCTCCCCGCTCGACGCCTCGGCCGCCGGCGCCGGTATCTCGTACACCGTCACCCGCGAGCGCACCCTGCGCAATCGCGCCGCGCGCCTGATGAAACGCCGACTGCGCGAGCCGGAGGCGCATCCGCTGTTCTCGAGGGAAGGGGACGAGATCCTCTTCCGCTCCCGTGGCTACGAGAAGGTCCTCGCCGGGGTCGTCAAGGACGACCATGTCGTACCGCGCTGTCCGCTGATCGTCGCCGAGTACTTCGCACGCTACTTCGCCCGGCTGCGGGCGTTCCCCGACTGCGCCCACCGCCATGTCGTCGACATCAACTCCCTCGCCGACCGGGACAAGGTGACCAAGGGCGCCGAGATCTATCTGCGGACGCAGGCCACGCCCGAGGAGGAGATCGTGCTGGTCTTCGCCGACGCCGCCTGCGCCGATCCGATCGCCATGTCCTACACCCCGTACGACTTCTGATCGTCCGTCACGCAAGGGAGAGCCGGCATGGCCACGATCTATCTCGACCACCAGGCGACCACCCCGGCGGACCCGGCGGTCGTCGAGGCGATGACCTTCGCCGCCACGCACCACTTCGCCAATCCGTCCAGCCCGCACGCGGCCGGCATCCGCGCGTTCCGCGAGGTCGAGCGGGCGCGCGGGGCGGTCGCCCGGCTCGTCGGGGCGGGGCGCAGCGAGATCTACTTCACCTCGGGCGCCACGGAGGGCAACAACCTCGCGATCAAGGGGGTCGTCCGTCCCGGCGAGCGCCGTCATGTGGTGACGACGGCGGTGGAGCACAAGTCCGTCCTGGACACCTGTCGGTCCCTCACCGCGGCGGGGCACGAGGTCACCGTGCTGCCGGTCGACACGGCGGGCAGGGTCACCGCGCGGCAGGTGGCGGCGGCGCTGCGGCCGGACACCGCGCTGGTCTCGGTGATGCTCGCGAACAACGAGGTCTCCACCGTCCAGCCGGTCGCGGAGATCGGCGCGGTGACCCGGGCGGCCGGGGTTCCGCTGCACTGCGACGCGACCCAGGGAGTCGGGTCCCTCCCGGTCGACGTCCGGGAGCTCGGAGTCGACCTGCTCACGTTCTCCGGGCACAAGATCTACGGCCCGAAGGGCATCGGCGTGCTGTACGTCTCCAACCGCCTCGCCGACCGCGCGCCGCTGCTGCCGCTGCTGCACGGCGGCGGCCAGGAGCGCGGGCTGCGCGCCGGGACGGTCAACACGGCCGCCGTCATCGGACTGGGCGCGGCCGTCGCCGTACTGGCCGAGCGGCGGGCGGAGGAGGCGGTACGGCTCGCCGGCCTGCGGGAGCTGTTCCTGTCGGAGCTCGCGGAGCGGGTCCCGTACACCCTGAACAGCGGTACGGGCCCGGGGTTCCTGCCGCACGCGGTGAACCTGTCCTTCGCGGGGGCCGACGCGCAGCAGCTGCTCCTGGAGGTCACGGACATCGCCGTGTCGACGGGGTCCGCCTGCAACAGCTCGGCCCAGGAGCCCTCCCACGTCCTGCGCGCGATCGGGCTGTCGCCGGAGCGGATCCGCGGCAGCATCCGGATCGGTTTCGGCCGGTTCACGACGGAGCAGGAGGCACGGCAGGCGGCGCGCAGTCTGGCGAAGGCGGTGGTGGGGGCTCCGACGGCGGCCCGGCCGGCCTGACCCCGTGACGGTCGGCACACGGACGGTCCGGAGGGCCCTGGGCTCACTACGCTGGGGTCATGGTCAATCTGACGCGCATCTACACCCGTACCGGCGACCAGGGCACCACCGCGCTGGGCGACATGAGCCGGACCGCCAAGACCGATCTGCGGATCTCGGCGTACGCCGACGCCAACGAGGCGAATGCCGTCATCGGCACGGCCATCGCCCTCGGGCAGCTCGACGAGGAGGTCGTGAAGGTCCTCGTCCGCGTGCAGAACGACCTGTTCGACGTGGGCGCGGACCTCTCCACTCCGGTGGTCGAGGACCCGCAGTACCCGCCGCTGCGGGTCGAGCAGTCCTACATCGACAAGCTGGAGGCGGACTGCGACCGCTTCCTGGAGGAGCTGGAGAAGCTGCGCTCCTTCATCCTCCCGGGCGGCACGCCCGGTGCGGCCCTGCTGCACCAGGCGTGCACGGTGGTCCGGCGCGCGGAGCGCTCCACCTGGGCGGCGCTGGAGGTCCACGGCGAGACGATGAACCCGCTCACCGCGACCTACCTCAACCGGCTGTCGGACCTGCTCTTCATCCTCGCGCGGGTGGCGAACAAGGAGGTCGGGGACGTGCTCTGGGTCCCGGGCGGGGACCGCTAGACACGGTCCCCGGACGAGCTCCGGACCCGGTCCCGGGCGGGGGGCGCCGACTCCGGCCGCCCCTCCGGCTCGCCGTCCGGGGTCTCCTTCGGCTCCTCCTTCGACGCCTCCTGCGGCGCCTTCTTCGGCCAGAGCGCGTACGACAGCGCGATCAGGCCGTGGATGCCGACCGCCCGCCACGCGACGAAGATCCATGCCTTCAGCGACTCGGCGTTCCCGTCCGGACCGACGTACCAGGCCGCGAGCAGCAGAAGCCCCGACGCGACGGCCCCCGCCGTCACCGAGCCCAGCCACACCCTGCCCTCGTGGCGGGCGCGCGCCATGCCGTACCGCGGCGGCCCGACGGGCGGCGGGGCGCCGCCGAAGCGGTGGGCGGCGTGGCCGTCGAGCCACTTCACGGTGCGGTGGCCGTGGCCGACGGTGTAGCCGATGTAGACCGCGGCGAGGCCGTGCTTCCAGCTCGGCTCGGCCCCGTTCTTGAGGTCGATCGCGGTGACGACGAGCAGCACGACCTCCAGGAGCGGCTCGCACAGCAGCAGGGCCAGGCCCGCCCGGGGCATCTTCAGCAGATAGCGGGTGGCGAGTCCGGCGGCCAGCAGGACCCAGAAGCCGACCTCACAGATCGCGATGAGTGCGACGATCACGGCGGTACTCCTCTCGGTTCCCTCTCAGCGTCCCGCCCCGGCCGGGGCTTCTCGTCGTCGCCAGTGACGACGTACGCCTACATCGTTCGATGGAGGGACGGATCGGCCCGGACGGCGAGGTCCGGGCCGTGGGTAGCGTGTTGGATGGGGACGTGACACTCCCCCGACCGCACCGCCACGACCTGCTGATCGCCGCCGGCGGTCTCGCCATCGGGCTGCTGATGTGGTCCTTCGGTCTGCACACCCAGAACGACGCACTGGTCACGGCGCGCTGGGCGACGCTGGTCCCGCTCGCCGTCATGGCCGCGATGGAGTCCCTGCGCCGTTCCCTGCCGCAGACCGCCCTGGCCGTCGGCACGCTCGCCCTCGTCGCGGACCAGTTCACCCACGGCAGCCTCGTGACCGCGCTGATGTTCACGGACGTGGTCTACGCGGCCGTGGTCTACGGCTCACCCGCGGCCGCCCGGCGCATCCCGTACACGACCGGTCTGATCACGATCGGCGTGACGATCGGCTTCCTCGTCTGGTGGCAGAACGCGATCGCCCTGCTGGTCGGCCTGGTCACGGGCATGGTGTCGTTCCTCCCGGCCGTCACCGGCGCGGTCGTGCGCAACCACCGCCAGGCGGCCGACGCCGCGCGGCTGCGGGCGGAGCAGACCGCGCTGCTCGCCGAGATGGACCGGACCCAGGCGGTCGTGGCCGAGCGCGCCCGGATGGCCCGGGAGCTGCACGACATGGTCGCCAACCATCTCTCCGCCATCGCGATCCACTCCACCGCCGCGCTGTCGATCGACGATCCGGGGACGACCCGGCAGGCGCTCACCGTCATCCGGGAGAACAGCGTCGAGGGACTCGCCGAGATGCGGCGGCTGATCGGGCTGCTGCGGGACAGCAGCGGTGACACCGAACCAGCGGCCGCGCCCACCCTGGACGGCCTGGAGGCGCTGCTGGCTCAGGCCCGGACGAACGGCGCGTCGAGCGGGCTCGACCTCGTCCTCGACGACACCCGGGAGGCGAACGGCGGGCGGCTGCCGGCGCCGGTCGAGCTCGCCGCGTACCGGATCGTGCAGGAGTCGCTGACCAACGCCCTCAAGCACGCGGCCCCCGGCGAGGTGCGGGTGGAGCTCGGCCGCCGCCCGGACGGCGCGCTCACGGTCGGGGTGACGAGTCCCTTCGGCGGGCAGCCGGGGCCGCGCGCACCCGGCTCGGGGGCGGGTCTGGTCGGGATGCGCGAGCGGGTGGCGCTCCTGGACGGGGAGTTCGAGGCCGGTCCCCTGCCGGCCGACGACGGGGGCAAGGTGTGGCACGTACGGGCGGTCCTGCCCGTCGGGACGAGTGACAAGGAGCCACAGGCATGGTTCGGGTGATCGTGGCCGAGGATCAGAGCGCGGTACGGGCGGGGCTGGTCCTGATCCTGGGCAGCGCCCCCGACATCGAGGTGGTCGGAGAGGCCGCCGACGGCGAGCGTGCGGTGGAGCTGGCCCGCGAACTGCGCCCGGACCTCGTCCTGATGGATGTGCAGATGCCCCGGATGGACGGGGTGACGGCGACCCGTCTTGTGGTCTCCGAGGGCCTGGCCGATGTGCTCGTCCTGACGACCTTCGATCTGGACGAGTACGTCTTCGGGGCGCTGCGGGCCGGGGCGGCGGGGTTCCTGCTGAAGAACACCGACGCGAAGGACCTGATCGAGGCGGTACGGACGGTGGCGCGCGGCGAGGGTCTGATCGCCCCGGCGGTGACCCGGCGGCTGATCGCCGAGTTCTCGGCGTCGAGGAGCGCCCCCAAGGACCCCTCTGTACTGGACGCCCTGACACCACGGGAACGGGAGGTGCTCTCCGCGCTGGGCGCGGGGCTGTCGAACGCCGAGATCGCGATACGTCTGGACATGGCCGAGGCGACCGTGAAGACCCACGTCAGCAAGGTGCTGGGGAAGCTGAAGCTGCGCAGTCGGGTCCAAGCAGCCGTCCTGGCCCAGGAGTTGGGCGTCTGACGCGCCCGCGGTCGACGTTGGTCTGGACCTCTTGACGATTGGTCCAGACCTTCCTACGCTCGCGGGGCGCGCGCATGTTCACGGACCACCCCCACCTTTGTCCGTCCGCAACGTGAGGAGCACCGTTGAGCTCTCAAGCACCGACGCGCAGAACAGGGTTCAGACACCGGGCCGCCGCCGGTCTCACCGCCCTGATCCTGCCCCTGGCCGCCATGGTCGGCCTCGCAGCACCCGCCGAAGCCGCCACGGCGGCCACCGCCGCGTACACCAAGGTCACCGACTGGGGCTCCGGCTTCGAGGGCAAGTGGACGGTGAAGAACACCGGCACCACCACGCTCTCCTCCTGGACCGTCGAGTGGGACTTCCCCTCCGGAACCGCCGTCACCTCGGCCTGGGACGCCACCGTCACCAGCTCCGGCACCCACTGGACCGCCAAGAACGTCGGCTGGAACGGCACCCTCGCCCCCGGCGCCACCGTCTCCTTCGGCTTCAACGGCACCGGCACCGGCGCGCCGAGCGGCTGCAAGGTCAACGGCGGCTCCTGCGACGGGTCCACCCAGCCCGGCGACAACGCCCCCTCCGCCCCCGGCACCCCCGTCGCCTCCGGCATCACCGACACCTCGGTCAAGCTGACCTGGACCGCCGCCACCGACGACAAGGGCATCAAGAACTACGACGTCAAGCGGGACGGCACCACGATCGCCACGGTCACCGGACTGACGTACACCAACACCGGGCTGACCGCCGGCACCGACTACAGCTACACGATCGTCGCCCGCGACACCGCCGACCAGACCGGCCCGGCGAGCGGCGCCGCGAGCGTCCGCACCACCGGCGGAGGCGGCGGCAACCCGAACCCCGGGTCCACGGTCAAGATGGGGTACTTCACCAACTGGGGTGTCTACGGCCGCAACTACCACGTCAAGAACATCGTGACGTCCGGCTCCGCGTCCAAGATCACCCACATCAACTACGCCTTCGGCAACGTGACCGGCGGCAAATGCACCATCGGCGACGCCTACGCCGACTACGACAAGGCGTACACCGCCGACCAGTCCGTCGACGGCGTCGCCGACACCTGGGATCAGCCGCTGCGCGGCAACTTCAACCAGCTGCGCAAGCTGAAGAAGGCGTACCCGAACATCAAGGTGCTGTGGTCCTTCGGCGGCTGGACCTGGTCCGGCGGTTTCGGCCAGGCCGTCCAGAACCCGACCGCCTTCGCCCAGTCCTGCTACGACCTGGTCGAGGACCCGCGCTGGGCCGATGTCTTCGACGGCATCGACCTGGACTGGGAGTACCCGAACGCCTGCGGTCTGTCCTGCGACACCAGCGGACCGGCGGCCTTCAAGAACATGATGCAGGCCATGCGCGCCAAGTTCGGCGCGAACAACCTGGTCACCGCGGCCGTCACGGCCGACGCCTCCGCCGGCGGCAAGATCGACGCCGCCGACTACGCGGGCGCCGCGCCGTACATGAACTGGTTCAACGTGATGACGTACGACTTCTTCGGCGCCTGGGCGGCGAAGGGCCCGACGGCCCCGCACTCCCCGCTGACCTCGTACGCCGGCATCCCGCAGGCCGGCTTCAACTCGGCCGAGGCCATCGCCAAGTTCAAGGCCAAGGGCGTCCCGGCGAACAAGCTGCTGCTGGGCATCGGCTTCTACGGCCGCGGCTGGACCGGCGTCACCCAGTCCGCCCCCGGCGGCACGGCGACGGGCCCGGCGGCCGGCACGTACGAGCAGGGCATCGAGGACTACAAGGTCCTGAAGAACACCTGTCCGGCCAACGGCACGGTCGCCGGTACGGCGTACGCGCACTGCGGCACGAACTGGTGGAGCTACGACACCCCGGCCACCGTCACGTCCAAGATGGCCTGGGCCAAGAACCAGGGCCTGGGCGGAGCCTTCTTCTGGGAGTTCAGCGGTGACACCACGGGCGGCGAGCTCGTCGGCGCCATCAACAACGGGCTGAACTAGCCCCCCGAAACGGAGGCGGGGACGGCGCAGCACGCCGTCCCCGCCTTCGTACGTTCCGTATCAGGCCACATTGACCCTCTGGCCCGGAGGCGCCGCCTCCAGCCAGGCGAGGAAGCCGGTGAGCGCGTCCTCGCTCATCGCCAGCTCCACGCGGGTCCCGCGGTGCATACAGCCCTGGATCACGGCGTCGGAGAGCAGCGCCAGCTCCTCCTCGCCCTCGGGCAGCCGGCGGTCCAGGACCTCGATGGCCGAGCGCTCCAGAACGCGGCGCGGGCGCGGCGCGTAGGAGAAGACACGGAACCAGGAGACCTGGTCACCGCTGTAGCGGGCGACGCCGTACACCCAGCCCTTGCCGGAGAGGTCCGGCTTCTCGGGAACGTTCCAGCGCAGGGAGCAGTCGAAGGTGCCGCCGGCACGCTGGATCAGCCTGCGGCGCAAGCCGAAGACGAAGAGCCCGATCACCACCAGTGCGACGACCAGGCCGCTCAGGAGCAGAGCGAGGAACATCTTCACCGACCTCCTCGCTGCGTCCCGTGACCGGCATGGCCGGCGTAACCGAATACAACCTGCATCTGCATCGCCTCAGCCGCGACACGGTCTGGATGATTCCAGCCCGTGCCGCGGCTGAGGGCACAACTCTCGGCGCGGTCCGCTAGCGGACCGCTACCGCACGCAACCGGACATCGGCGCGACGCTCGGCGGCGGCGTCCGACTCCGACTTGGCGCGCTCCAGCGCACGCTCGGCGCGCTGGGCGTCGATCTCGTCCGCCAGCTCGGCGATCTCCGCGAGCAGAGACAGCTTGTCGTCGGCGAACGAGATGAATCCACCGTGCACAGCGGCGACGACGGTCTCGCCCTCGCTGGTACGGATGGTCACCGGGCCCGACTCCAGCACACCGAGCAGCGGCTGGTGGCCGGGCATGACGCCGATGTCGCCGGAGGTGGTACGTGCGATGACCAGGGTGGCCTCGCCGGACCAGACACTCCGGTCCGCGGCGACCAGCTCGACGTGCAGCTCAGCAGCCAAGGGTGGCTCCTCGGGTCACCACCCGGCGGTCGTGCCGGGTGTTGGGGTCAATTCTAATGGGCGTGACGAGGGGGGCGGGACAGGCCCGCCCCCCTCACGAGAGCACGGGGCTCAGGAGACGCCAAGCTCCTTGGCGTTCTTCTTGAGGTCCTCGACGCCACCGCACATGAAGAAGGCCTGCTCGGGGAAGTGGTCGTACTCACCGTCGCAGATCGCGTTGAACGCGGCGATCGACTCGTCGAGCGGAACGTCCGAACCGTCCACACCGGTGAACTGCTTCGCCGCGTGGGTGTTCTGGGACAGGAAGCGCTCGACACGGCGGGCGCGGTGGACAACGAGCTTGTCCTCCTCGCTCAGCTCGTCGATACCGAGGATCGCGATGATGTCCTGGAGGTCCTTGTACTTCTGCAGGATTCCCTTGACGCGCATGGCGGCGTCGTAGTGGTCCTGCGCGATGTAGCGCGGGTCCAGGATCCGGGACGTGGAGTCCAGCGGGTCCACGGCCGGGTAGATGCCCTTCTCGGAGATCGGACGGGAGAGAACCGTCGTCGCGTCGAGGTGGGCGAAGGTGGTGGCCGGGGCCGGGTCGGTCAGGTCGTCCGCGGGGACGTAGATCGCCTGCATCGAGGTGATCGAGTGACCACGGGTCGAGGTGATGCGCTCCTGGAGGAGACCCATCTCGTCGGCCAGGTTCGGCTGGTAACCCACCGCGGAGGGCATACGGCCGAGCAGGGTCGAGACCTCGGAGCCGGCCTGCGTGAAGCGGAAGATGTTGTCGATGAAGAACAGCACGTCCTGCTTCTGCACATCGCGGAAGTACTCCGCCATGGTCAGACCCGCGAGGGCCACGCGCAGACGGGTGCCCGGGGGCTCGTCCATCTGGCCGAAGACCAGCGCGGTCTTGTCCAGAACGCCGGCCTCCTCCATCTCCACCATGAGGTCGTTGCCCTCACGGGTGCGCTCGCCGACGCCCGCGAAGACCGACACACCGTCGTGCAGCTTGGCCACACGGACGATCATTTCCTGGATCAGAACGGTCTTGCCGACACCGGCACCACCGAACAGACCGATCTTTCCACCCTTGACGTACGGGGTGAGAAGGTCGACGACCTTCAGGCCGGTCTCGAACATCTCGGTCTTGGACTCGAGCTGGTCGAAGGCCGGGGCCTTGCGGTGGATCGTCCAGCGCGGGGCGTCCGCGACGGTGGAGGCGTCGTCGTTCAGCACCTGACCCAGCGTGTTGAACACACGGCCCTTGGTGACATCGCCGACCGGCACGGTGATGCCGGCGCCGGTGTCGGTCACCGGGGCCTGGCGGACCAGGCCGTCGGTGGGCTGCATCGAGATGGTGCGGACGATGCCGTCACCGAGGTGCTGGGCGACCTCGAGGGTCAGCGTCTTCTTCGCGCCCTCCTCGGCCGGGTCCGGAACCTCGACGTGCAGCGCGTTGTAGATCTCCGGCATCGCGTCGACGGGGAACTCCACGTCGACGACCGGGCCGATGACCCGGGCGACGCGGCCCGTGGCGGCGGCCGTCTCAACAGTGGTCGTCATTACTTGTCACTCCCCGCGGTCGCGTCGGCCAGGGCTGCGGTGCCACCGACGATCTCGCTGATTTCCTGGGTGATTTCGGCCTGGCGGGCCGCGTTGGCAAGTCGGGAGAGGTTGTTGATCAAGTCTCCCGCGTTGTCGGTCGCCGACTTCATCGCACGACGCGTGGCGGCGTGCTTGGAGGCAGCCGACTGGAGCAGCGCGTTGTAGATCCGGCTCTCGACGTACCGCGGCAGCAGGGCGTCGAGGACGTCCTCCGCCGACGGCTCGAAGTCGTACAGCGGACGGAGCGTGTCCTGCTCGCCCGCCTCCTTCGCCACCTCGTCGAGGCTGAGGGGCAGCAGCCGGGCCTCGACCGCCGTCTGCGTCATCATCGAGACGAACTCGGTGTAGACGATGTGGAGCTCGTCCACTCCGCCCTCGGCCGTGTCCTTCTCGATCGCCTCGATCAGCGGAGCCGCGATCCTCTTGGCGTCCGCGTACTCCGGCTGATCCGTGAAGCCGGTCCACGAGTCGGCCAGCTTGCGCTCACGGAAGTTGTAGTGCGCGATGCCACGGCGGCCGACGACATAGACGTCGACCTCGCGTCCCTCGCTCTCCAGCTTCCTCGTCAGCTGCTCCGCCGCCTTGATGGCGTTGGAGTTGAAGGCGCCGGCCAGACCGCGGTCGCTCGAGAGGAGCAGGACCGCGGCACGGGTCGGGTTCTCCGCCTCGGTGGTCAGCGGGTGCTTGTCGTTCGCGCCCGTGGCCACCGCGGTGACCGCGCGGGTCAGCTCGATCGCGTACGGAGTCGACGCCCGCACCTTGCGCTGCGCCTTGACGACGCGCGAGGCGGCGATCATCTCCATCGCCTTGGTGATCTTCTTCGTCGCGGTGACGGATTTGATGCGACGCTTGTAGACCCGGAGCTGCGCTCCCATGAGTCAGGTCCCTTCCGTCGTCACTTCGAGACGTTGACGGCAGCGGAAGCGTCGTCGCCCAGCAGCTTCCCGTCAGACGTCTCGAACTGCTTCTTGAACTCCGCGATCGCGTCGGCGACGGACTGCAGGGTGTCGTCAGACATCTTGCCGCCCTCACGGATGGAGCTCATGAGACCCGAGTGGTTCTGGCGCAGGTACGCCAGCATCTCGGCCTCGAAGCGGCGGATGTCGTTGACCGGGACGTCGTCCATCTTGCCGGTGGTGCCGGCCCAGACGGAGACGACCTGGTTCTCGGTGGGCATCGGCTGGTACTGAGCCTGCTTGAGCAGCTCGACCATGCGCTGACCGCGCTCCAGCTGCGCCTTCGAGGCCGCGTCCAGGTCGGAACCGAAGGCGGCGAACGCCTCCAGCTCACGGAACTGGGCGAGGTCGACACGGAGGCGACCGGAGATCTGCTTCATCGCCTTGTGCTGGGCGGAGCCACCGACACGCGAGACCGAGATACCGACGTTCAGGGCCGGACGCTGGCCGGCGTTGAACAGGTCGGACTCCAGGAAGCACTGGCCGTCGGTGATGGAGATGACGTTGGTCGGGATGAACGCCGAGACGTCGTTGGCCTTGGTCTCGACGATCGGCAGACCGGTCATCGAACCCGCGCCCAGCTCGTCCGAGAGCTTCGCGCAGCGCTCGAGCAGACGGGAGTGCAGGTAGAAGACGTCACCCGGGTAGGCCTCACGGCCCGGCGGGCGGCGCAGCAGCAGCGACACGGCGCGGTAGGCGTCGGCCTGCTTCGACAGGTCGTCGAAGACGATCAGGACGTGCTTGCCCTGGTACATCCAGTGCTGGCCGATGGCGGAGCCGGTGTACGGCGCCAGGTACTTGAAGCCGGCCGGGTCGGACGCCGGGGCGGCGACGATCGTCGTGTACTCGAGCGCGCCGGCCTCCTCCAGGGCGCCGCGCACGGACGCGATGGTGGAGCCCTTCTGGCCGATGGCGACGTAGATGCAGCGGACCTGCTTGTTCACGTCGCCCGAGCGCCAGTTGTCACGCTGGTTGATGATCGTGTCGACACACAGCGCGGTCTTGCCGGTCTGACGGTCACCGATGATCAGCTGACGCTGACCACGGCCGACCGGCGTCATGGCGTCGACGGCCTTGTAGCCGGTCTCCATCGGCTCGTGGACCGACTTACGGGCCATGACGCCCGGGGCCTGCAGCTCGAGGGCGCGGCGGCCCTCGGTCGCGATCTCGCCGAGGCCGTCGATCGGGTTGCCGAGCGGGTCGACGACGCGACCCAGGTATCCCTCGCCGACACCGACGGAGAGGACCTCACCGGTGCGCTGCACCGGCTGCCCCTCCTCGATACCGCTGAACTCGCCGAGGACGATCGCACCGATCTCGCGCTCCTCGAGGTTGAGGGCGAGACCGAGGGTGCCGTCCTCGAACTTCAGCAGCTCGTTCGCCATGGCCGAGGGCAGACCCTCGATCTTGGCAATGCCGTCGCCGGCCAGGCTGACCGTTCCGACCTCCTCGCGCGAGGCCGCGTCCGGCTGGTACGACTGGACGAAGTTCTCCAGCGCGTCCCGGATCTCCTCCGGCCGGATCGTGAGCTCCGCCATCTGGGTTCCCTGCTCTCCTTGTTGGGCCCGAAGTTTTCTTGGGGGTCTGGGGGCCGACCCCCAGGAATCTTCTGCGATGTGCACGGCCCAACCGGGCCGCTGGTCATGCTTGTTCAGTTGGTGGCCGCAGCCGTCAGCCGGCCAGGCGCCGGGACGCCTCGTCGAGGCGCTCGGCGATGGTCCCGTTGATGACCTCGTCGCCGACCTGCACCGAGATCCCGCCGAGGACCGCCGGGTCCACGTCCAGGTTCAGGTGCATCTGGCGGCCGTACAGCTTGGCCAGGACGGCACCGAGGCGCTGCTTCTGCTGATCGGTCAGCGGCACCGCCGTGGTCACGACGGCGACCATCCGGTCCCGGCGTGCCGCGGCGAGCTTGGAGAGGGACTCGAGTCCCGCTTCCAGGCTACGTCCACGGGGCTGGGTCACGAGACGGACGACCAGACGCTCGGTGACCGCGTTGGCCTTGCCACCGAGCAGGCTGCGCAGCAGCTCGCTCTTGGCGGGGGCCGTGGCGGCCTTGTCCGTCAGCGCCGAGCGCAGCTCGGTGCTGGAGGTGACGATCCGGCCGAACCGGAACAGCTCGTCCTCGACGTCGTCCAGCGCGCCGGCCTGCTGCGCCGCGGTGAGGTCGGCGGTGTTCGCCAGCTCCTCGACCGAGTCGACCAGGTCACGCGACTGCGACCAGCGGGAACGCACCATGCCGGACACCAGGTCGACGGTCGCCCCGCCCACCTGACCGCCGAGCAGTCGCCCGGCGAGCTCGGCCTTGGCCTCGCCCGCCTGCGCCGGGTCGGTCAGGACCCGACGCAGCGACACCTCGCGGTCGAGCAGCGTGGTGACTGCGGCCAGCTCGCCGGCGAGCTTCGCGGCGTCGACCGAGGTGTTGTCGGTCAGCGCGTCGAGGGACTCACGTGCGGCGGCCAGTGCCTCGCGGCTCGCTCCGTTCATCGGACGGCCTCGGCCTTCTCCTCGAGCTCGTCGAGGAAGCGGTCGATCGTACGGCTCTGGCGGGCGTGGTCCTCGAGGGACTCGCCGACCAGCTTGCCGGCCAGGTCGGTGGCGAGCTTGCCCACGTCCTGGCGCAGCGAGGTGGCCGCGGCCTTGCGGTCGGCCTCGATCTGCGTGTGGCCGGCCGCGATGATCTCCTCGCGCTGGCGCTGGCCCTCCGCCTTCATCTCCTGGATGATCGCGGTGCCCTGCTCCGTCGCCTCCTGGCGAAGACGCGCGGCCTCATGGCGGGCTTCGGCGAGCTGGGCCTTGTACTGCTCCAGCACGCTCTGGGCCTCGATCTGGGCCGACTCGGCCTTCTCGATGCCACCCTCGATGGCCTCGCGGCGCTGCTCCAGAACCTTGTTGATGTTCGGGAGGAGCTTCTTGGCGAGGAAGCCGAAGACGATGACGAAGGCGATCAGGCCGATGACGAGCTCGTCAAGATGCGGGATCAGAGGAGGCTGGGGCTCCTCCGCCGCAAGAAGCAGAGCGTTCACATCAGTGCCTTCCGTAAAAAGGTGTGGGCTGTCGGTCCGATTTACTGGTAGACGAAGCCCATGACGATGCCGATGAGGGCGAGCGCCTCACAGAAGGCGAAGCCCATGATCTGGTTGGTGCGGATCAGACCGGCGGCCTCGGGCTGGCGGGCGAGAGCCTGCGTGCCGTTACCGAAGATGATGCCGACGCCGACGCCGGGGCCGATCGCGGCGAGGCCGTAGCCGATCGAGGCGACGTTGCCGACGACGTTCTCCTTGGCGGAGGCCGCGAGGTTGACCATGTCGAGAGCAGCGGACATGCCGTTACTTCCTTCTCTTTCAATGACCCGGTGGGGGTTGGCCACCGGACGACTGTTGGATTGGGGGTGTAGCTCTATCCCGGGCGGGAGTGGCTCAGTGGTGCTCGGCGAGCGCGCCCTGGACGTAGCTGCAGGCCAGGAGGACGAAGACGTACGCCTGGACGGCCTGGATGAAGAGCTCGAAGGCCGTCATCACGAGGACCATCACGAACGAGGCGCCGGCGTAGACGAAGCCCAGGCCGTTCATGAGGTACCAGGTGGCCAGCGAGAACATCACGATCAGCAGGTGACCGGCGAACATGTTCGCGAACAGTCGGACCGCGTGCGTGAAGGGCCGGATGATCAGGTTCGAGAAGAACTCGAGGACGACGACCATCGGGAGGATCGCGCCGAGCGACTTGTCGTAGCCGACGATGTTCTTCCATCCGCCGACGAAGCCGTGCTTCTTGAAGGTCAGCGAGATCCACATGACGTACACGATCAGCGCGAGACCGGCCGGGAAGGCGATCAGCGAGGTGACCGGGAACTGGGCGAGCGGAATGATCGACCAGAGGTTCATGATCCAGACGAAGAAGAACAGCGACACCATGAAGGGGACGTACTTCTCGCCGTCCTTCTTGCCGATGATCTCGTAGACGATGCCGCGGCGGACGAAGTCGTAACCGGCCTCGCCGACCATCTGCATCTTGCCGGGGATCAGCTTGGGCTTGTTGAAGGCGGCCCAGAAGAACCCGACGACCACGATGGAGCCGAGCAGGGCGAGCAGCATCGGCTTGGTGATGTCGATGCCCCCCACCGTCGCGACGGGCTCGTACATGAACGTGTGCAGGCCCGGCGCCGGGAAGCCGCATCCACTGAAGATGTGGCAATCCGGGTCGAAGGCAAGCGTCTGGTCAGCACTCACCGCGGGCTCCTTCAGCGTGGCGCATAGGTACGGCAACCTCGTTGTGTCGGCGCGGCACGCAGCCGCGGGTCGGCACTGGACTGGTCTTACGGATAAGGGGGCGGCGGTTCGGCATCGTGCCTCGCGCTGGGACAGGCGTCAGCTCGGATGCCCGCGCCCGCAGTGCCGCAGTTGGCACCGGACGATAGCAGGAAGCCGAAAGCGCCTTTATCCCGGCCCTACCCCTCACTTCGACGACCCCGTGTTCTTGGGGTCGTCCACGTACATGATCTTGGCCTTCATGTACGCGCGTGCCTGCGCGGCGATCCACACGATGGTCGCGGCGAGCACGGTGAAGGCGAAGGCCTTGAAGTCGAAGAAGGTGGTCTTCTTGAACAGGACGATCAAGAGGAAGAGAAGCAGCAGCTGGGTCGTGTAGAGCAGCAGCCCCATGGCCTGGAACAGGTGCGGGTACGACCGCGCGGTCCGCTGCAGCACCACGAGCCCGATCCCCATGAACGCGAGGACGACGGCGCAGCCGATGACGGCGCCGAGCGCGCCCTTGCCGCCGGCGACCACGCCGCTGATGGCCGCGGCGATGGCGCCGGTGGCAGCAGCGGGAATGGCAGCTGACAGAAGGATGCGTGCGTCGTTGGACGGCATGGCGGTGTCTCCGCTGTTGCTGGTGGGGGCGATGGTGTCGTCAGGGACGAGCGTAAGCCCGGTCCGAGGTGTGTCTCGGGGCCAACAGACCGTCGCACTACGGTCTTTCGGCTCTGTCGCCGGGTCTCGTGAACGGTATCACAAACTATTTGAGTAGTTCTTTACCCGGGGGGTGTGCGGACTGTCACACATGAGAGTTACTACGCGCGTGTGTGCGCGACGCGCGGTGGTCTTGTCTGGTATTGGCCACCGATACGGCTTTCGTCAACTCGGCGTTCCGGCCTTCCGCCGGTCGGTGAAGCGCGAACGGTGACCGATGGCGGTGGACCCGTTGACCCCGGCCGGGACCGGGACGCGCTCCGCCGGCGGCTCCTCCACGGACGCGGAGACCGGCGAGGTGAGTCCCGCGGACTCCGGGGAAAGCCCCGCCACGGCCCTCCGACGGCGGTAGCGCGGCGGCAAGAAGGACTCCGCCCACCGCGGGGCCCGCGGGGAGAAGCGCGGCAGCAGGAGCAGCACCAGACCGATCGCGCTGAGGAACACCACCCCGAGCACGATCCACATGGACGTCGAGTGCACCGAGTACGAGAGCGTCCCGAAGGCGAACAGCGCCGACCAGAAGTACATGATCAGGACGGCCCGGCTGTGCGAGTGCCCGATCTCCAGGAGCCGGTGGTGCAGATGGCCGCGGTCGGCGGCGAACGGCGACTGGCCGTTCCAGGTACGGCGCACGATCGCCAGGACCAGGTCCGCCATCGGGATCGCGATGATCGTCAGCGGCAGGACGAGCGGGATGAAGACCGGCAGGGCGGCGTGGGTGGCCTCCCGGGTCGAGCCCTCGAAGAGCCTCAGCACGTCCGGGTCCACCTGGCCGGTGATCGAGATCGCCGAGGCGGCCAGGATCAGGCCGATCAGCATCGAGCCGGAGTCGCCCATGAAGATCCGGGCCGGATGCATGTTGTGCGGCAGGAAGCCCAGGCACATGCCCATGAGGATCGCGGCGAAGAGCGTCGCGGGGGCGGCGGCCTCGATCGTGTAGCCGTACCAGAGGCGGTAGGCGTACAGGAAGAAGGCCGCGGCGGCGATGCAGACCATGCCGGCGGCCAGTCCGTCGAGACCGTCCACGAAGTTCACCGCGTTGATGGTGAGGACCACCAGGGCGACCGTGAGGAGCGTGCCCTGGCCACGGGTGAGGGCGACCGTGCCGACGCCGGGGATCGGCAGCCACAGGATCGTCAGACCCTGGATCACCATCACGCCGGCGGAGATCATCTGCGCGCCCAGCTTGATCAGGGCGTCCAGCTCGAACTTGTCGTCGAGGACGCCGATCAGCCAGATCAGCGCGGCCCCGGACAGCAGCGCGCGTGGCTCGTTGGAGAGCTCGAAGACGCTGTTGAGGTTCTGGAGGTGGTCGGCGACCAGCAGACCGGCGCACAGCCCGAAGAACATGGCGATGCCACCGAGCCGCGGAGTCGGTTCTCGGTGTACGTCGCGGGCACGGATCTCCGGCATCGCCCCGGTCGCGATGGCGAACTTCCGCACCGGACCGGTCAGCAGATAGGTCACCGCGGCCGTGACACAGAGCGTCAGCAGGTAATCACGCACGGGCTGCCCCACAGGAATCGCTGGCCATCTCAGCCCCACACCCTAGCCGTGCTGTCCATGTGCTTGAGGACATACGGTCCGCCGGGATGGTTGCGCTCCGCTCTCCATCACCGGGCATACGGGGGAAATCGCCCGGCCAGTTCCCGTACTTCGGCGCGTACCCGCGCCGTCTCCTCGGGGTCGTCCCGTAGCGCGATCGTGAACAACTCGGCGATCCGGGCCATCTCCGGGGCGCCCATCCCCTGGGTGGTGACGGCGGCCGTGCCGAGGCGGATGCCGCGCCCGTCCCCGTGCGGGAGCGCGCAGGTGTCGAGGACCAGGCCGGCCGCGGCGAGGCGCGTCCGGGCGGCGCGGCCGTCGACGCCGAGCGGGGCCGGGTCGGCGGTGATGAGGTGGGTGTCGGTGCCGCCGGTGGTGACGGCGAAGCCCTCCGCGGAGAGGGCCTCGGCGAGGACACGGGCGTGCGCGACCACCTGATGGGCGTACACGGCGAAGGCGGGGGTCGACGCCTCGCCGAAGGCGACGGCCTTGGCGGCGATGGTGTGCATCTGGGCGCCGCCCTGGGTGAACGGGAAGACGGCCCGGTCGACGCGGCCGGCGAGCTCGGCGCCGCAGAGGATCATCCCGCCGCGCGGACCGCGGAGCACCTTGTGGGTGGTGGCGCACACCACATCGGCGTACGGGACGGGGCTGGGGGCCGCTCCCCCGGCGACGAGGCCCATGGGGTGGGCGACGTCGGCGATGAGATAGGCGCCCGTCTCGTCGGCGATCTCGCGGAAGAGCGCGTAGTCGAGGTGGCGGGGGTAGGAGATGGAGCCGCAGACGATCGCCTTGGGGCGGTGGTGGCGGGCGAGCGCGGCGACCTGCTCGTGGTCGACGAGCCCGGTCTCGGCGTCGACGCCGTACGGCACGAAGTCGAACCAGCGCCCGGAGAAGTTGGCGGGCGAGCCGTGGGTGAGATGGCCGCCGTGTTCCAGGCCCATGGCGAGGACGGTGTCTCCTGGCCGCAGGAGGGCCGCGTAGGCGGCGAGGACGGCGGAGGAGCCGGAGTGTGCCTGCACGTTGGCGTGTTCGGCGCCGAAGAGGGCGGTGGCCCGGTCCACGGCGATCCGCTCGGCGGCGTCGGCGAACTCGCAGCCGCCGTGGTGCCGGGCGCCGGGATAGCCCTCGGCGTACTTGTTGGCGAGCGGGGAGCCGAGCGCGGCGAGGACGGCGGGCGAGGTGAAGTTCTCGGCGGCGATCAGCTGAAGGCTGTCGGACTGCCGGCGCACCTCCCCGAGCAGCACGTCGGCGATCTCCGGGTCCTGCCGGCGCAGGACGTCGAGATCCTCATCGGGGGGAGCGGTGACCGGCATCTGTGGCTCCAGGCGTGGGCTGGGCTTCAGCTCCAATGTAGGCGCGTCGGCACGGCTTTGCCCGCTGTTCACCCGCCCTCTGGGCCGTCTGGCCCTACCAACCCCCCTGTCCCCCGCCGCACACCTCAACGGCGCGCGGGCACCCCCGTCAGCGCCGTCACGACAGGATCCAGCGCCGTGTTGATCTCCTCGCCGATCGAGCGGAAGAACGTGATCGGCGCGCCGTACGGATCGTTCACCTCGTCGGCCTCCACCGTCGGCGCCAGAAGCCACCCGCGTAGAGCCGCGGCCGCGCGGACCAGCGCACGCGCGCGTTCCACCATGCCGTCGCCCAAGGGGTCCGGCAGCGTAGCGGGATCTATGGCGCGGACGAGTCGGGTGAACTCCTTCAGGGTGAAGGTGCGCAGACCCGCCGAGTGGCCCATCGAGATGACCTGCGCCCGGTGGTCCCGGGTCGCCGTCAGGACGAGGTCCGCGCGGATGACGTGCTCGTCGAGGAGCTCACGGCCCACGAAGCCGCTGTAGTCCGCGCCGAAGTCGGCGAGGACCAGCTCCGCGTTGGCCTCCATCGGGGCGCCCTCGTGACCCCAGGTGCCCGCGCTCTCCACGATCAGGCCGCCGCCCCGGGGGTCGCCCAGGCGGTCGCTCAGGGCATGGCGGGTCAGCCGCTCGGTGATCGGCGAGCGGCAGACGTTGCCGGTGCTGACGTGGAGAATGCGGAAGGAACTGCTTTCGTGCCCCGCTATGCCACGCCCCTCAGGGGCGGTCAATTGGCCACCTCGAGGTCGGGTACGACCTTCCGGAGCTCCTCCGGGGAGAGCGCGCCCGCGCGCAGCAGGACCGGCACCTTTCCCGTGACGTCCACGATCGACGACGGGACGATCCCGGGGGTCGGGCCGCCGTCGAGGTACACCGAGACGGAGTCGCCCAGCATGCCCTGCGCCGCGTCGCAGTCCTCCGGCGACGGGTGGCCCGTGAGGTTCGCGGAGGACACGGCCATCGGGCCGACCTCGGTGAGCAGCTCGATCGCGACCGGGTGCAGCGGCATCCGGATCGCCACCGTGCCCCGGGTGTCCCCCAGGTCCCACTGCAGCGACGGCTGGTGCTTGGCGACCAGCGTCAGCGCGCCCGGCCAGAAGGCGTCGACGAGCTCCCACGCCTGCTCGGAGAAGTCCGTGACGAGCCCGTGCAGCGTGTTCGGGGAGCCGATCAGGACGGGCGTGGGCATGTTGCGGCCCCGGCCCTTGGCGGCCAGCAGGTCCGCGACCGCCTCCGAGCTGAACGCGTCCGCGCCGATCCCGTACACGGTGTCGGTGGGCAGCACGACCAGCTCGCCACGACGAACGGCGGACGCGGCCTCGCGCAGACCGGTCACACGGTCCGTCGCCTCGTTGCAGTCGTATCGCCGAGCCATTTAGCGGTCCTCCTGGTACGGGTCGTGCGGGGTCATGGCCTTGCTCATGGCATCGCCTTGCGGGCGGTCGCGAAGCGGGGGCGGTTGTTCAGGTCCGGGTGGTCGGCGGCGTCGGCCCAGCCGGCCTCCTCGTTGAAGATCCACGGCACCTGGCCGCCCTGGGTGTCCGCGTGTTCGATCACGACGAGACCCCCCGGGCGCAGCAGCCGGTGCGCGGTGCGCTCGATCCCCCGGATGGTGTCGAGGCCGTCCTCGCCGGAGAACAGCGCCATCTCCGGGTCGTGGTCCCGTGCCTCGGGCGCGACGTACTCCCACTCGGTCAGCGGGATGTACGGCGGGTTGGAGATGACCAGGTCGACCTGGCCGTCGAGCTCGGGCAGCGCGGTCAGCGCGTCGCCCTGGTGGACCGTGACGCGCGAGCCCTCGGCGTTCTTACGGGTCCACACCAGCGCGTCGTCGGAGAGCTCCACGGCGTGCACGCGCGAGCGCGGCACCTCCTGCGCCATGGCGAGCGCGATCGCGCCCGAGCCGGTGCACAGGTCGACGATCAGCGGCTCGACCACGTCCATGGCCCGTACGGCGTCTATGGCCCAGCCGACGACCGACTCGGTCTCCGGGCGGGGCACGAAGACGCCCGGCCCGACCTGGAGCTCCAGGTAGCGGAAGAACGCGCGCCCGGTGATGTGCTGGAGCGGTTCGCGTGCCTCCCGGCGGGCGACCGTCTCCCAGTAGCGGGCGTCGAAGTCAGTGTCCTTGACGTTGTGCAGCTCCCCCCGCTTGACGCCGTGCACGAACGCGGCGAGCTCCTCCGCGTCGAAACGCGGTGAGGGAACGCCGGCGTCGGCCAGCCGCTGGGTGGCCTGGGCCACCTCGGCAAGCAGCAGGTTCACGCTGGTCCTCCGTGGTACGGGGCGTACGGGGTGGGGCTTACGGAACTCGGAACCTACGCGGCGGCGAGTTTCGCAGCGGAGTCGGCGTCGACGCAGGCCTGGATCATCGCGTCCAGGTCGCCGTCGAGCACCTGGTCCAAGTTGTACGCCTTGAAGCCGACCCGGTGGTCCGAGATCCGGTTTTCCGGGTAGTTGTACGTCCGGATCTTCTCGGACCGGTCGACGGTACGCACCTGGCTGCGGCGGGCGTCGGCGGCCTTGGACTCGGCCTCCTCCTGGGCGGCGGCGAGCAGCCGGGACCGGAGGATGCGCATGGCCTGCTCCTTGTTCTGGAGCTGGCTCTTCTCGTTCTGGCAGGACGCGACGATGCCGGTCGGCAGGTGCGTGATGCGGACCGCGGAGTCGGTCGTGTTGACGGACTGGCCGCCGGGACCGGAGGAGCGGTACACGTCGATGCGCAGGTCGTTCTGGTGGATCTCGACGTCGATCTCCTCGGCCTCGGGGGTCACGAGGACGCCCGCCGCGGAGGTGTGGATCCGGCCGGCCGACTCGGTGGCGGGCACGCGCTGCACGCGGTGCACCCCGCCCTCGTACTTCAGCCGCGCCCAGACGCCCTGGCCGGGCTCGGTCGCGCCGTTGCCGCCCTTGGTCTTCACCGCGACCTGGACGTCCTTGTAGCCGCCGAGCTCGGACTCGGTGGAGTCGATGATCTCGGTCTTCCAGCCGACGCGCTCGGCGTAGCGCAGATACATCCGCAGCAGATCGCCGGCGAACAGGGCGGACTCGTCGCCGCCCGCGCCGGCCTTGATCTCGAGGATGACGTCCTTGTCGTCGCTGGGGTCGCGCGGGACGAGCAGCAGCCGCAGCTTGTCGGTCAGCTCCTCGCGCTGCTTCTCCAGCTCCTTCACCTCGGCGACGAAGTCGGGGTCGTCGGCGGCGAACTCCTTGGCCGTCTCGATGTCGTCCGCCGTCTGCTTCCACGCCTTGTACGTGCCGATGATCGGGGTCAACTCCGCGTAACGCTTGTTGAGCTTGCGCGCGTTCGCCTGGTCGGAGTGGACCGAAGGGTCGGCGAGCTTCTTCTCGAGGTCGGCGTGCTCGCCGACCAGTTCCTCGACCGCTTCGAACATCGGGTGCTCCTGGTGAATTCGTGAAGGGCTGCTGCGTGAAGACCTGCGGGGACGGCAAAGCGCCGGTCCGGTACCCCCTGCGGGAGCGACCATGGACCGGCGCAGTGACGTGCTACTTCGTGGCCGCAGCCTTGCCGAAGCGGGCCTCGAAGCGGGCCACGCGGCCGCCGGTGTCGAGGATCTTCTGCTTGCCCGTGTAGAACGGGTGGCACTCGGAGCAGACCTCGGCACGGATGGTGCCCTCGGCCAGGGTGCTACGGGTGGTGAACGACGCGCCACAGGTGCAGCTGACCTGGGTCTCGACGTACTCGGGGTGGATCTCGCGCTTCAAGGTGTCTCCTAGTTTCGGGAGGGCGCCGGGTCGCCGTGCGGGATGCACCTGCGTGAACCGGGGCCGACGTACCAGTCTGCCAGGACCGGCCGTATCTCCCAAAACCGGGTCCGTGGTGAAACTATTCCGGGGCGGCTTCCGCGCTAGCGCACGAGGCCGTCGGCCTTGCCGGTGGCGGCGTCCTTCGTCGCGGAGGCCGGGATGGGTTTGTCGGCCTTGAGCGCCTGCCAGACCTGCCGGGACTGGGCTTCCAGCGGGATGACGCGGTTCGGGTCGGCGGGGTCGTACGCGACCGGCATCGTGATCATGTGGACGTCCTCGGCGCCGAGCCCGGAGAGCCCCTTGGCGAAGCCCATGAGCTCGTTGACCGAGTCCAGCTCGGAGTCGGGCGTGATGGCCTTGGTGGCCGTGTCGGCGATGTCCAGGAGCTTCTTGGGGTTCGAGAGGACCCCGACGTCCTTGACCTGGTCGATGAACGCCTTCATGAAGGCCTGCTGGAGCTGGATGCGGCCGAGGTCGCTGCCGTCGCCGACGCTCTTGCGGGTGCGGACCAGTCCGAGGGACTGCTCGCCGTCCAGGGTGTGGGGGCCCGGCGCGAGGTCGAGGTGGCTCTTGTCGTCCGTGATGCGCTCGGTCGTGGTGATGTCCACGCCGCCGAGCTTGTCGATCAGCTTCTTGAAGCCGGTGAAGTCGACCTCGATGTAGTGGTCCATGCGGATGCCGGACATCGACTCGACGGTCTTCACCGCGCAGGCCGGTCCGCCGGCCTCGTACGCGGTGTTGAACATCGCCCGCTTCTCGCCGGCGACGGCGGTGCCCCGCTCGTCGGTGCAGGCGGGGCGGTCGACGAGGGTGTCGCGCGGGACGGAGACGACGCTCGCCCTCTGGTGGCCCTCGTAGACGTGCACGATCATCGCGGTGTCGGAGCGGGCGCCGCCCTCGTCCTTGCCGTAGGCGCCGTTGTCTCCGGAGCGGGAGTCGGAGCCGAGGACGAGGATGTCCATCGAGCCGTTGTCGACGTTCTCGGGGCGTTCGGCGCCGAGCTGGGCGTTGATGTCGACGCCCTCGAGGTTGCCGTTCAGCTTGAGGTAGGCGTAACCGAGTCCGGAACCGCCGACGACGACGAGTGCGGCCGCGCTCCAGGCGGCGACGGTCGCTGCGCGGCGGCCCTTGGCGGGCGGCTTGCGGCGGCGGCCGGTGCCCCGTATTCGGCCGCCCTTGCTCTGCTCGGTCATCTGCTACCTCAGGTCCTCGGTTCACCTTCTGTGACGGCGAAGCACCCGAAAGGGTTGCATATGAACCTGTGAGGTTTCACTGGGCGACGGACCACCACGGCCCGGAACGCACCGCGCCCACCGTGCGAGGCACGGTGGGCGCGATGGTGTTCGTCCAGGTCACGGCAGGATTGAGGCCCTGAAGGCCGACTCCCTCACCCTGTGACCGAGGTCTCGCCTCAGTCGTTGTTGTTGCCGGCTCCCGGAGTCGTCTTCTGGATCTGCAGCAGGAACTCGCCGTTCGACTTCGTCTGCTTCATCTTGTCGAGAAGCAGCTCGATCGCCTGCTGCTGGTCGAGCGCGTGCAGCACGCGACGCAGCTTCCAGGTGACGGCGAGCTCGTCCGCGCCGAGCAGGATCTCTTCCTTACGGGTACCGGACGCATCGACGTCCACCGCCGGGAAGATGCGCTTGTCGGCGAGCTTGCGGTCGAGCTTGAGCTCCATGTTGCCGGTGCCCTTGAACTCCTCGAAGATCACCTCGTCCATGCGCGAGCCGGTGTCGACCAGCGCGGTGGCCAGGATGGTCAGCGAGCCGCCGTCCTCGATGTTGCGCGCCGCACCGAAGAAGCGCTTCGGCGGGTAGAGCGCGGTCGAGTCGACACCACCGGACAGGATGCGGCCGGAGGCCGGCGCCGCGAGGTTGTACGCGCGGCCCAGGCGGGTGATCGAGTCGAGCAGGACGACCACGTCGTGACCCAGCTCCACGAGACGCTTGGCGCGCTCGATGGCCAGCTCGGCGACCGTCGTGTGGTCCTCGGCCGGACGGTCGAAGGTCGAGGAGATGACCTCGCCCTTGACCGACCGCTGCATGTCGGTGACCTCTTCCGGACGCTCGTCGACCAGGACGACCATCAGGTGGCACTCGGGGTTGTTGGTGGTGATCGCGTTGGCGACCGCCTGCATGATCATGGTCTTGCCGGTCTTCGGCGGGGCCACGATCAGGCCTCGCTGGCCCTTGCCGATCGGCGACACGAGGTCGATGATCCGCGTGGTCAGCACACCCGGGTCGGTCTCCAGACGGAGGCGGTCCTGCGGGTAGAGCGGGGTCAGCTTGTTGAACTCCGGGCGGCCGCGGCCGGAGTCGGCCGCCATGCCGTTCGAGGAGTCCAGGCGGACCAGCGCGTTGAACTTCTCGCGGCGCTCGCCCTCCTTCGGCTGACGCACGGCGCCGGTGACGTGGTCGCCCTTGCGCAGGCCGTTCTTGCGGACCTGGGCGAGGGAGACGTACACGTCGTTCGGGCCGGGCAGGTAGCCGGAGGTCCGGATGAACGCGTAGTTGTCGAGGATGTCCAGGATGCCCGCGACGGGGATCAGGACGTCGTCCTCGTTGACCTGCGGCTCGGCGGCACCGAACTCCTCGCGGCCACCACGACGGCCACGACGGTCGCGATAGCGTCCGCGACGGCCACGACGGCCGCCCTCGTCGTCGAAGTCGTCCTGGGGGCCGGTGTTCTGCGGCTGGCCGCCCTGACGCTGCTGACGCTGGCCGCCCTGGCCACCGCCCTGCTGGTCGTCGCCCTTGCCGCGGTCACGGCGGTCCCGCTGACGGTCACCGCGGTCACCACGGTCGCCGCGGTCCCGCTGGCGGTCGCCCCGCTCACCGCGGTCACGACGGCCACGGCCCTCGGCGGTGTCGGCGGCGCTCTCGGCCTTGGCGTCGGCGGACGTGTCCGTACGGGCCTCGGTACGGGACTCCGTACGGGACTCCGTACGGGCCTCGACCTTGGTGTCGGTCTTCACGGCCTGGGCGGACTCGGCCTTGGCCTCGCCCTCCGGGCTGCCGGCGGGCGAGGTGGCCCGGCGACGGCGGCGCTCGCCGACCGGCTGGTCGTCGGACGCGGGCTGGCCCGGGATGTCGATCTGCTGCTGGGCGACGGCCTTCTCGGCCTTCTCCGCCTTGGGGGCAGCGGTCTCGGCGGCGGCGCTCTCGGCCGTACGGGCCTTGGAGGTGGCGCGGCGCTTCGGCTTGGTCTCGGCCGTGTCGGCGTCGGCCTTGGCGGGAGCGGCGGAGCCCCCGCCCCCCTGCGCCTCCTTGATGACCTCGATCAGCTGGCTCTTGCGCATCCGCGCGGTGCCCCTGATGCCGAGGCCGGACGCGACCTGCTGCAGCTCGGCCAGGACCATGCCCTCGAGGCCGGTGCCGGAGCGGCGGCGCCGTGCGGTGGTGCCAGTGGCAGCACCTGCGGCGGGCGCGGCGTTGTCGACACTGTTGTCGGCAGTCACGCCCATCAGATCGGTGGTGTCGCTCACGAAGGGTCCTTCCCTGGAGCGGACGTCGGCCATCTGGCTCGGCGACCGGTTGTGCTGTCCGGCATCGGTCCTGGCTTGTGGACCGTGTCGGGGCGGTGGTCCCGCCGGGTACGGCGGAAGAGGAAAAACGTGCTGTGGGTCCGGCCCGAGGCCCCCTGCTCGGCCCTCAGCGGGAAAGAGCGAGGGGTGTCGTGCCGGTTCCGGAGCGTGCTCGAAACTGCTCAGGCAGGCTGCTCAGGCAGTTGGGGAGGCTCCCGGAAGAATGGTGGTCCCGGATGGGGACACTCAGCACCGCGCCACAAAGACGTCGGGTGCAGACTTGAGGTTAACACTACCGGCTCCAACAAACATTCCCCCTCTCCCTCACCGGCAATCACGTGTCCCTATGGCGCGAGCGGCAGAACACTCGCTCCGGACACATCGAGGTCGAGCCGGTTCGCGGCCCATCCCTCGCCCGCCAGCCGGGCGACCTTGTCGGCCGTCCCGTGTTCGGCCAGCGCGAGCACCGTGGGGCCCGCGCCGGAGATGACCGCGGGGACTCCGTCCGCCCGCAGCCGGTTCACAAGGGCGATGCTCTCGGGCATCGCGGGAGCCCGGTACTCCTGGTGCAGCCGGTCCTCGGTGGCCGCGAGCAGCAGCTCGGGACGGCGCGTCAGCGCCTCCACGAGAAGCGCGGCGCGCCCCGCGTTGGCCGCGGCGTCGACGTGCGGGACGGTGCGCGGCAGCAGACCGCGGGCGGTCTCGGTCAGGACGGGCTTTCCGGGGACGAAAACCACCGGAACGATGGAATCCGAGGGATCCATCCTGATCGCCCGCGCGGCACCGGACTCGGTCCAGGCGAGCGTGAAGCCGCCGAGCAGGCAGGCGGCGACGTTGTCGGGGTGTCCCTCGATCTCCGTGGCGAGTTCGAGGAGGGCGGCCTCGTCGAGGCGGGCGTCGCCGCCTATGGTCACGGCGCGGGCGGCGACGATGCCGGCGCAGATGGCGGCGGAGGAGGAGCCGAGGCCGCGGCCGTGCGGGATGCGGTTGGCGCAGACGACCTCGAGGCCGCGCGGCTGTCCGCCGAGCAGGTCGAAGGCCGTGCGCAGGGAGCGTACGAGCAGGTGGCTCTCGTCGCGCGGGAGCGTGTCGGCGCCCTCTCCGGCGATGTCGATGTGCAGCCCGGAGTCGGCGACTCGGACGACGACGTCGTCGTAGAGACCCAGCGACAGGCCGAAGGCGTCGAAGCCCGGGCCGAGATTGGCGCTGGTGGCGGGAACGCGCACCCGTACGGCGGCGGCGCGGAACGCGGGACCGGCCATCGCTCGATGACTCTCCTTGACTCTGACTACGGGTTTTTCAAGAGACGTACGCAAGACCCGGGGGCCGCGTCTGCCTCGGGGGGCGACAACGGCAACGACACCGCGCATATGCAACGGGGCGGGTTCGGTACAGCCTATCGAAGGAAGGTTCTGTGGCGACATAGGGCGCACAGGAGGCGCACGATGCGTGTCGCGAGCCATCCTGTGCGCCTATGTACGTTCCTGATCGGGTTTCACCCGGTGGCCCCTCCGCGAGGAGGGGCCGGATCAGGCCGGGCAGAGGCGGATCAGGCCAACAGGGCTGGATCAGGCCAGACCGAGGCGCTCGGCGGCGGCCGCGGCGTCGACCGGGACGGTGACCGGCTGGGGCGCGCCGGCGACGGCCCAGTCGGGGTCCTTCAGGCCGTTGCCGGTGACGGTGCAGACGATCCGCTGCCCAGGGTCGACCTTGCCCTGCTCGGCGGCCTTCAGCAGACCGGCGACCGACGCGGCCGAGGCGGGCTCGACGAAGACGCCCTCCTGGGCGGCCAACAGGCGGTAGGCGCGCAGGATCTCACGGTCCGTCACCTCGTCGATGAAGCCACCCGACTCGTCGCGCGCGGCGATCGCGTAGTCCCAGGAGGCCGGGTTGCCGATGCGGATCGCGGTGGCGATGGTCGACGGGTCCTTGACGACCTCACCGCGCACGAGCGGCGCGGAGCCGGAGGCCTGGAAGCCCCACATGCGCGGCCGGTGCGTGGACATGCCGTCCGCGGCGTACTCGGAGTACCCCTTCCAGTACGCCGTGATGTTGCCGGCGTTGCCCACGGGCAGCACGTGGATGTCGGGCGCGTCGCCCAGCATGTCCACGATCTCGAACGCGGCGGTCTTCTGGCCCTCGATACGGACCGGGTTGACCGAATTGACCAGCGCCACCGGGTAGTTGTCGGAGAGCCCGCGGGCCAGGGTCAGGCAGTCGTCGAAGTTGCCGTCGACCTGGAGGATCTTCGCGCCGTGCACGAGGGCCTGGCCCATCTTGCCGAGCGCGATCTTGCCCTGCGGTACGAGGACGGCGCAGACCATCCCGGCGCGTACCGCGTAAGCCGCCGCGGACGCCGAGGTGTTGCCGGTGGAGGCGCAGATGACGGCCTGCGCGCCCTCCTCCTTGGCCCGGGTGATGGCCATGGTCATGCCGCGGTCCTTGAAGGAGCCGGTGGGGTTGGCGCCCTCGACCTTGAGGTGCACCTCGCAGCCCGTGCGCTCGGAGAGGACCTGAGCGGGGACGAGCGGCGTGCCGCCCTCACGGAGCGTGACGACCGGCGTCGTGTCCGTGACCGGAAGGCGGTCCCGGTACTCCTCGATGATGCCGCGCCACTGGTGGGTGCCCTTGCTGGTCATGGGTCCTTACTCCCCTTCAACACGCATGATGCTGGCGACACCGCGCACGGTGTCGAGCTTGCGCAGCGCTTCGACGGTCCCGGAGAGGGCGGCGTCGGGCGCGCGGTGGGTGACGACGACGAGGGAGGCCTCGCCGTCCTTTCCCTGCTGACGGACGGTGTCGATCGACACCCCGTGCTCGGCGAAGACCGTCGCGACCTGGGCGAGGACGCCCGGCTTGTCGGCCACGTCGAGGCTGATGTGGTACCGCGTCACGACCTCGCCCATGGGGCTCACGGGCAGCTGGGTGTACGCGGACTCGCCGGGGCCGGTGGCCTCGTTGAGCTTGTTGCGGCACACGGCGACGAGGTCGCCGAGGACGGCGGAGGCGGTCGGAGAGCCGCCGGCGCCGGGGCCGTAGAACATGAGCCGCCCGGCGGCCTCCGCCTCGACGAAGACCGCGTTGTAGGCCTCGCGGACGGAGGCGAGCGGGTGGCTGAGCGGGATCATCGCGGGGTGCACGCGCGCGGTGACGGAGCCGCCGTCGGCGGAGCGCTCGCAGATGGCGAGGAGCTTGATGGTGCAGCCCATGCGCTTGGCGGAGGCGAAGTCGGCGGCGGTGACCTCGGTCATGCCCTCGCGGTACACGTCGTCGAGACGCACGCGCGTGTGGAAGGCGATCCCGGCGAGGATGGCGGCCTTGGCGGCGGCGTCGAAGCCCTCGACGTCGGCGGTCGGGTCGGCCTCGGCGTATCCGAGGGCGGTGGCCTCGTCCAACGCCTCGCTGTAGCCCGCACCATTCGTGTCCATCCGGTCGAGGATGAAGTTGGTGGTGCCGTTGACGATGCCCATGACGCGGTTGATCTTGTCACCGGCGAGGGACTCGCGCAGCGGCCGGATCAGCGGGATGGCGCCGGCGACGGCGGCCTCGTAGTAGAGGTCCTGGCCGTGCTGGTCGGCGGAGGCGTAGAGGCTCGCGCCGTCCTGGGCGAGCAGCGCCTTGTTGGCCGAGACGACGGAGGCGCCGTGCTCGAAGGCGGTGGTGATGAGGGTGCGGGCGGGCTCGACCCCGCCGATGACCTCGACGACGACGTCGATGTCGCCCCGTTTGACCAGGGCGGTGGCGTCGGTGGTGATCAGCTCCGCGGGGATGCCCTCACGGACCTTGTCCGGGCGGCGGACCGCCACGCCGGCGAGCTCGACCGGGGCGCCGATGCGCGCGGCGAGGTCGTCGGCGTGCGTCGTCATGATGCGCGCCACCTCTGAGCCGACCACACCACAGCCCAGCAGCGCCACCTTCAGCGGACGCGTACGCATCATCCGACCTCGTTTCTCGTACTACTTCGTATCTCTACGGTGGGTCCAGTCTCACTCACCGGACGAGGGTTTCTGTCCCTCGTCCGGATCCTGAGACACTTATTTCATCAGCCGACATCGAGACGCAGGAGATCTTCCTCCGTCTCGCGCCGGACGATCACCCGCGCCTCGCCGTCGCGGACGGCGACGACGGGCGGGCGGAGCGCGTGGTTGTAGTTGCTGGCCATGGAGCGGCAGTACGCCCCGGTGGCCGGTACGGCGATGAGATCGCCGGGCGCCAGGTCGGCGGGGAGGAACGCGTCCTTGACGACGATGTCCCCGCTCTCGCAGTGCTTGCCGACGACGCGGGCGAGCATCGGCTCGGCGTCACTCGTCCGCGAGACCAGGGAGACGCTGTACTCGGCGTCGTACAGCGCGGTGCGGATGTTGTCCGACATGCCGCCGTCGACGCTGACGTACGTCCGCAGTCCTTCGAGCGGCTTGACGGTGCCGACCTCGTACAGGGTGAAGGCGGTGGGTCCGACGATGGCGCGCCCCGGCTCGACGGAGATGCGTGGCGTACGGAGCCCCGCGGACTCGCATTCGCGCGTCACGATCTCGGTGAGTGCCTTGGCGATGTGGTGAGGCTCACGGGGGTCGTCGTCCGAGGTGTAGGCGATGCCGAGGCCGCCGCCGAGGTCGATCTCGGGGAGCTCGACGCCGTGCTCGTCGCGTACCTCGGCGAGCAGCTGCACGACGCGCCGGGCGGACACCTCGAAGCCGGCCATGTCGAAGATCTGGGATCCGATGTGCGAGTGGATGCCGATGAGCTCCAGGCCGTCGAGCTTCAGCGCCCGCCGGACGGCCTCGGCGGCCTGCCCGCCGGCGAGGGCGATGCCGAACTTCTGGTCCTCGTGGGCGGTGGCGATGAACTCGTGGGTGTGCGCTTCGACGCCCACCGTGACCCGGATCTGGACGCGCTGCCGCGTGCCGAGGGACTGGGCGATGTGGGCGACGCGCGCGATCTCCTGGAAGGAGTCGAGGACGATGCGCCCGACGCCGGCGGTCACGGCCCGGCGGATCTCGTCCTCGCTCTTGTTGTTCCCGTGGAAGGCGATGCGCTCGGCGGGCATGCCGGCGGAGAGGGCGGTGGTGAGCTCGCCGCCGGAACACACGTCGAGGTTGAGCCCCTCCTCCTTCAGCCAGCGCACGATGGCGCGGGAGAGGAAGGCCTTGCCCGCGTAGAAGACGTCGGCGTCGGCGCCGAAGGCGTCGGCCCAGGCGCGGCAGCGGGCGCGGAAGTCGCTCTCGTCGAGGAAGTAGGCGGGCGTACCGAACTCCTCGGCGAGCGCGTCGACACCGATGCCGCCGACGGTCACGACCCCGTTGTCGTTCCGCTCGACGGTCCTCGCCCAGACCTTCGGGTCGAGGTGGTTGAGGTCGGAGGGCGGGGCGGAGTAGTGCCCCTCGGGAAGGACGTCGGCGTGACGGGGCCCGGCGGGGTGGGCGGAACGGCTCATGTCTGCAGCTCTTTCACATCTGATCGGGTGCGCTGATGCCGAGCAGGGAGAGGCCACCGGCGAGCACCACCCCGGCGGCTTCGGCGAGCGCGAGCCGGGAGCGGTGGGCGGCCGAGGGTTTCTCGTCGCCGAGGGGCAGGACGGTGTGCTGGAAGTCCAGCAGGGCGTCGGCGGTGGCTTCGAGGTGCCGGGCGACCCGGTCGGGGGCGCGGTGGCGGGCGGCGGAGGCGAGGACGAGGGGGTGGTCGCCGAGGAGGCCGGCAAGCGTCCGCCCGTCCTCGACGTGTCGCTCGGCCGCGCTGTCGAACCCCAGCTGCTCGGCGTTACGGAGGAGGGCGCGGGTACGGGAGTGGGCGTACCGGACGCGGAAGAGGGGGTTGCCCTCGTGCTGGTGGAGCAGGTCGTCCCCGAGGCGTGCGCGGTCGTGCGCGGCGGCGGAGAGGAGCCCCCAGCGGGCGGCGTCGACACCGAGGCGGTGGAGCAGCTCGCGGGAGGTGTACGGGGAGGGTACGGGGGCGATGTCGGGACTGGACTGCTCTGCCACCGTGGCGGGCGTCTCGACGCCGAGCAGCCCCCAGTCGGAAGCGACGGGCCCTTCGCAGGTCGCGTGTGCCACGACGCCCTGGGAAAGGAGGATCCGCCGCAGCGCGTCGGCGGTGACGGCAGCGCGTACATCGGCACGGTGGCGGATCACGGCGTGCTCGCTGGTGCGCTCTCCGCTGAGCTCACACCGCCCGTATCGGTCCCCCTGGCGGAGGATCTCGCGTACGAGATCCTGCTGGGCCTCCTGGCGCAGGGTGAAGTTGAGGAAACCGGGCCCGGTGATCTCGACGGCGGCGAGCGCGGGGGTCGCATGGAGCCGGTCACGGAGGGTCGCGGCGACATCGAGGGGCGTGCGCCGGGCGGCACGCGCAAGGGTCAGGGCCACATTGCTCGCGTAGTCCCCGCGCCCGCCGGGCCGCGGCCGCTCGATCGTGACGCGCTCGGGAACGGCCACTCTCAGCGCACCCTCGTCGACCGCGCTGCGCACGGCGTGCAGCACGGTGAGGGAGAGGTCCGCGGGGGTCACGGGACAAGCGTAGGGGAGAAGGGGGGTCGTCACGCGAACCGGTTTCGCGATGCGGTCACTCGCGGGGGCGACAAGGGACGCTAATGCGACCCGCTGGCGGTCCCGGCCCGTCCGGCCCCGTGTCTGCCATCGACGGCATCGACGGCAGACGGCCCCTCCTGTCCGTCGCGCCGCGCGCCGCGCTCCCGCCCGTCCCGATGCATGAGCTGCCGGACGACCCGGACAAGCTCGGCGGGCTCGAAGGGCTTGGCCAGGAACGCGTCGACACCGGCCGCGACACCGCTGTCCACGTCGTGCTGCGTACAGGCACTGACGATGGCGACGGGCACATGACTGGTCCGCGGATCGGACCGTAGCTTCTCGGCGGTACGCAACCCGTCCAGCCGGGGCATGACGACGTCGAGGGTGACGACATCAGGACAGACCCGATGCACGACATCCAGACACTCGGCACCATCGGCCGCGGTCACGACCTCGAAGCCCTCGAGCTCGAGATTGACCCTGATCAACTGCCGGATCACCCGGTTGTCATCGACAACGAGCACCCGCCCGGACACCCCTGACACACGACGAGAGTAGGTCGCGGGGAGGGGCTGCGTCCGGGTTTTGCCCACTTCCGACCCGTGAGGGGGAACGAGGGGCCGGTGACGCGACGGAAATACCTGTTCACAGGCACGGCTCGGATGCTGGTAGGGTTCTACCCGTCGCCGCCGAACGCGGCGGACGCCCCCGTAGCTCAGGGGATAGAGCAACGGCCTCCGGAGCCGTGTGCGCAGGTTCGAATCCTGCCGGGGGCACAGAAGCCGGACCAGCGTGATCAAGCCGCTGACCAGCGGATGTGCCAGACATCGAGAGCCGGACCCAGTCCCACTGGGTCCGGCTCTTTGTCGTTGTCTATCGCTGGTCGCGTGTGAGTGGCGTGTGGGCTCTCGCGGCCGTCACCGGGCCCTCCCTCACCGCTGAGACGCATTTGGTCTGGTCAGGCCTCATGCGCTTGAGTGTGCACGTCAAATCGTTGATGAGTGCGAGGGGTTGACGTTGAGCAAGGCAGCACGGGGGATCGCGGCCGGAGTGGTACTGATGGCCGTACTGACGGCGTGTGGTGGTTCGGACGACGGCCTGGATGCCTTCCGCGGGGACGGCGACAAGCCCCCGGTCACGCTGACGCCGGACATGGTCCGCACCGCCCTCCCCAGCAAGGCGAGCGCCCCCAAGGGCTTCGAGGGCAACGACATCGAGGTCGAGGTGGGCGACGAGGCCGTCGAGGCGTGCACCGAGTCGACCGAGTCCAACTGCGGCGGGCTGCTCAGTCTGGGCAGCACCGACTTCGACACGGATGACAGCGGCCGGAGCGACAGCTCCGAATACGACGGTGAGGTCGTCTTCGGCATCCTGGCCTTCCAGAGCCCGGGCGACGCCAGTGCCACGTACAAGGCCCTGGTCGCCGAGGAGCGCGGCAAGGCCGAGAAGGACGGCAAGAAGGCGAAGCCGGTGGAGATCGACGCGGGCGCCGAGGAGACCGATGCCTTCGAGGACGCCGACGGCGAGACCATGGTCATGATGCGGATCGGCAGCGTCGTCGCCGTGGTGAACGGCGACGGCACCTTCGTGCAGAAGCCGAACTACAACGACTTCGCGAAGCTCCAGATCGACCGCCTGAAGATGACCGCCGAGGGCATGAACCCCGACGCGTGATCCGCCCAGCCTCCAAGGCTCCGGCCCGGCGCGGGCGCCGGGCCGGGCCGTGGATGGCGGGCGCGGCGTCGGGGTCCTGAGCTGATCGACGCGGGTCAGCCCCCGGGCAGGTCGTACGTCATCCTCTCGCTCTCGTCGCTCAGTTCCAGCTCGTACGGGAAGCCGAGGAGCCCGCCCAACTCGTCGAGCCGCGGAGAGCCGACGACCCTGTTGAGCGGGTCGATCTCCACCTGGCACCAGCTGGTCTGCGGCTCATAGCCGTCCCAGGACGACGAACGGGAGCTCCAGCCGGCTCCGACGAAGCGGGCGGCGACAACCGAGGCGTTACGGCGACCACGCAGAACGCCGCACACGTTGTTGCCCACCTCTGTCCAATGGGGATCAAGTACGGGGCCTTCATCAGGCAGGGACGGGCTGGGGAGTGCCGTCGAAGGGTGGGTAGTTTTCGGTGGCCATGCGGTCGGCCGCGTCGATGTAGTGGGTGAGGGCCTCGCGGGACCGGGCGAGCCTCTCCATCTGGTCGTCCAGGCGGCGCAGGCGGGAGCGCATCGCCGTCAGGAGCTCCGGGCAGCCGAGCAGTTCCGGGGCCTCTCCGATCGCGCAGGGCAGCAGGTACGCGATGTCCTCGGAGGATAGACCGGCGCCCAGCAGGTGCCTGATCTGCTGCACGCGCAGCACCGCGTTCTCGTCGTACTCGCGGTAGCCGTTCGCCCTGCGGTCCGCCTCCAGCAGGCCCTGCGACTCGTAGTAGCGCAACTGGTGGGCGTTGACGCCCGTCCGGCGACTCAGTTCACCGATCCGCATCAGAACCTCGCAAGCTCGCTTGACCTTCACACCGGTATGAACGTTGACGATGCTGCCATGAACAGCGAAACCGATACCCCCGTAACCGTCATCGGCCTCGGACTGATGGGCCAGGCTCTCGCCGGCGCGTTCCTGAAGGCCGGGCATCCCACGACCGTGTGGAACCGTACGTCGTCCAAGGCGGACCAGCTGGTGGCCCAGGGTGCGCGGCGGGCGCCGACGGTCGGCGAGGCACTCAGAGCGAGTTCCCTGACGATCGTCTGCCTCACCGACTACCAGGCCGTGCACGAACTGCTCGGCGCGAGCGATGTCGAGCTGGACGGCACGCTGGTGATCAACCTGACCTCGGGTGACTCCGCCCAGGCCCGCGAAACCGCCCGATGGGCCGAGCGGCGCGGCGCCCGCTACCTGGACGGCGCCATCATGGCCGTCCCGCCGGTGATCGGGACCGCCGACGCGGTCATTCTGCACAGCGGGCCGCAGCAGGACTTCGACGCGCACAAGCCGGTACTCGACGCCCTGGGCACCGTCACCTACCTCGGTGCCGACCACGGGCTGGCGTCCCTGTACGACATGGCCGGCCTGGCCATGATGTGGAGCGTCCTGAACGCCTGGCTCCAGGGCACCGCCCTGCTCAGGACGGCCGGTGTCGACGCCGCCACGTACGCGCCGTTCGCACGGCAGATCGCCGCCGGGGTGGCCGAATGGCTGCCGGGGTACGCCGAGCAGATCGACCGCGGCTCCTTCCCGGCCGAGGTGTCGGCCCTGGAGACCGACGCACGGGCGATGGCGCACCTGATCGAGGAGAGCGAGGCGTTGGGCGTCAACGCCGAACTGCCGAAGCTGTTCAAGGCGATGGCCGACCGCGCGATCGCCGCCGGGCACGGCGGGGAGCAGTACCCCGTGCTGATCGAGGAGTTCAGCAAGCCTGGCGGCGAATGACCCGGGACCCGGGTGCCGAAACGGCCCCTGACCATCGAACCTGGTCAGGGGCCGTCGTCCGATCCGCGTTTCCTAGGGGGTGACGCTGAACAGCATGCGCTGGCCCGGGTGTTCGGTGACCGTCCAGAGCTGGTTCGGGGATCCCGGCCAGACGGAGAAGTCCTCGACCCCGATCGCGGACGTCCGGCGAGCGGAGGTTTCGACGAGTCGCCCGGTGCTCGTGTCGGGCCTCGCGACGATCACCCTGCCGTTCGACGCTCCTCGGCTCTGGCTGAGGTAGTACGTGCCGTTGATGACCGCGGCGCCCTGGATGCCGCCGTTGTCGGTGTACGCCGTGTTGTACGGAACGCGGTAGGCCGCGTCGGCCGCCCAGTATCCGTAGCTGTTCAGGGCCGGTGTTCCCCCGCTGGCGTTCATCGGCCAGCGGATGACCCTGCCGGTCGTGTACGCGTCCGTGACCTGCGCCTTCTCGCACCATTCACCGGTGGTGATGTGCCGCACGGCCGAGCTGCGGTCGAGGCTGGCGAAGCTGGTCTTCGGCGTGACGTCCGTGGCCGTGCACGTCTTGTCGTTGTCCTGCATGTCGCACGGGGTGCCGGGCGGCGGCTCGACCGTGTCGCAGGCGGAGTTGGTCCAGCCGTCACTCTGCGGGAGGATGTAGCGGTAACCGTGGGCGTGGTAGACGCCGTCCTGCCTGCCGATGGCGGTCTTGGACGTGCCCCACTTGTCGGCGGGCAGGGCGCCGAGATCGATGATGTTCCGCAGGTCGAAGACGCGGAATCCGCGGTTCGTGTCCGCCACGTACAGGTAGTAGCCGTACCAGACGATGCCGCCGGCGTGGAGGGAGCCGTACGAGTGCGTGCTCGTCGAGTACCTCTGCGACGTGCGCACGCTCATGTAGCTGGCGTTGCCAGAGCTGTTGATGAACGGGTAGACCAGAAGGACGTGGGCGTACTTACCGGTGCTGGAATCGATGAAGGAGACCCGGACGCCCTTGCGTTCGGTGTTCAGCCCGTCGACGTCCATGTCGTCCGGCTTCTTGTCGTCGTTCCAGTCGTCCTTGTTGTACCAGGTCACCATCATGGGCTTGTGATCCGCGGGATTCCACCCGGTCGTGGGATCGCCCCAGGTCTGGTCCTCGTCGGCGTCCGCGACGGTGGTCACGCCCTGCGGCCACCACTCGGAGGTGGCCGGGTCGCCGTTGTCGGCGGCGTCGAAGCAGAAGCTCTTGGTAAAGTTCTCCGGGATCGAGGTGCCTTCGGTGGCCGCCCCGTTGCAGACCTCTCCGCTCCACCTGCCCTGGCGGCCGCCCTCCTGCTGGAGGAGCGAGTTCACCCCGATGTTCGGCAGGTCCGCGTTCAGTTTGTCGACCCGGCTCTGCAGGTCGGCCCGGTTGGAGATCGGGCGAAGCTCGAAGTTGCTCAGCGCGAGACCGGGATCGTCGGCGGCCTGGGCGGGTGCGGTCGCGAACAGTGCCGCGACGACCGTCGCCATCAGCGACAACGCCGCTCTCGCCTTGTAGCTCCTCGTCAATGCATTTCCTCCGCGTCTTGCCATGTGCATGGTTTGCGGGAGTGTAGGGGATGGTGACGGCGGCTCAGGTGCCGCCCCGGGGTGTCGCTTGCCTTCTCACCCTTCGTGAGGGTTTGTCAGCGCCGGCCTTCGCGACCCTTCGGCCGGCCGCGCCCGCGAAAGCTCCTCGCCGCCCGTACTCCTGGCTTCCTCGCGGGCGGATCGGTTCCATAAGGAGGCCTGATGACGGGCTCATTGTTCCTGGTCATTCGCCGCCCTAGCTTGGGGACAAACGTCAGCCGTATTCGGACTGACCGAAGGGGGCGAAATGAAGTTCGGGGTATATCCGGCCTACATCGGTGGCCAGGACATCACCGGCAGCAATCCGCAGTTCGTACACACCATTACCGCCCGTTCCCTCATCGAGGACACCTTCCCCAGTCTGCGTCTCAAGCGCGATCTCGATCTGGGAATCGTCGATCCGGATGCGGCGGACGAGCGTGTCGTCGGGGCTTGTGTCGTCGCCGATGACGAGCTGGCCGAGAGGGCGCTCGCCGCGGCGGCCGAGGCCGCCGAGGAGTGGCGGCGGGTGCCGATCGAGACACGACTGGAGGTGGGGCGGCGGATCGGTGAGCGGTTGTTGGAGCACCGGGAGCCGCTTGTCGAGATTCTGGTCGCGGAAGGGACTCCCCGGGACGCGGCCGAGGGAATGATCACGGGAATTCCGTACACCAGCTGGAGCAGCGAAACGCTCGAATGGTGTGCCGAGCAGCTGGAGTTCCGGCGGCAGGACGGCGAGCGGGAAATGATTCTGCGCCGTATTCCCGACGGCGTCGTCTGCATCAATCCGCCGCAGAATGCCGCGACCGTGAACGCGCTCAACGGGCTCACCGCCCTCATCGCCGGCAACACCGTCGTGGTGCGGGCGCCGCGCGGGGTCGCGCTCAGTTGTATGTACGCGATGCGGGAGGTCGTGGCGCCCGTGCTGGAGGAGATGGGCGCACCGGCGGGGACGGTCAACGCGTACTGCGGGGCTCCCAAGCTGGAGAGCTGGCTCGCCAGTGAGCACGTCGACGACGTTCTCTACTTCGGCGGCAGCAAGAAGGGCCTCGAGTTCGAGGCCGACGCGATCGCCGCCGGCAAGAAGCCGATCCTGGAGCTCGCGGGGAACGACTGCTGCGTGGTCTGGCACGACGCCGACCTGGACGCCGCGGTGGAGACCATCACGCAGTTCTTCCTGAACTCCGGGCAGATCTGCAACGTCCCCAACCAGGTCGTCGCCCATCCGGCGATCGCGGACGAGCTCATCGAGCGGCTTGTCGCGGCCACCAAGGACATCCGGCCGGGCTATCCCGACGAGCCGGGCGTGGTCCTCACCCCGGTCCTCGGGGTCGACTGGTTCTTCGGCTGCCTGGGCGAGGCGCTCGCCAAGGGCGCGAAGCTCGTGCACGGCGGGCGCCGTCTCGAGGTGGACGGGACCGAGTCGAGCACCGGGTTCTTCGTCGAGCCGAGCATCGTCCGCGTCGAGGGGCTCCAGGACGCCAGGTCGCTCTCCGTCGTCCGTGACGAGACCTTCTTCCCGCTGCTGCCGATCATCGTGCCCGAGGCCGGCGCCTCGGACGACGACCTGCTCGAGCAGGTGCTGCGCTTCGTCAACAGCAACGCCTACGGGCTGCGCAACTCCGTCTGGTCCTCCAGCTTCTCGACGGTGGAGCGCTTCCTGGACGGGGTCACCAACGCCGGAAACCTGAAGATCAACGACTCGCACAGCGGCTTCCTCCCCTTCCTGCCCAACCAGGGCGGCCCCGGCCTCACCGGCGGTGCCTTCGGCGAGGCGAGCCACCCCATGCTGCGCACCACCCGTCTGCAGGCCGTCAGCGTCCTCCGCCCGGCGGCCGACAAGGAGGACGCGTCATGACGACCCGCGTACTGAAGGCCACGGTTCCCGCCACGGCCGCCGAAGTGATCGAACGCCTCGCGGACGCGGCCGCGCTCCCCGACCATGCCGAGGACATCCTCTCCGTCGCGGACACCGGTGACGGGCGGCAGGAATGGGTGCTCGCCTTTCGGGGTGGCACCGCCCGCTGGGTGCAGCGCGTCGAGCGCGGCCGGGATCAGGAGACGTACCGCATCGACTTCGAGCAGGTCGACGGCGACTTCCAGCAGCTGAAGGGGGCCTGGACGAGTACGGACATCCCCGGCGGCGGCTGCGAGGTCGCCTTCGAGGTCCGTTACCGCACGAGCGTCCCCCATCTCGCGGGTGCGATCGACTCGGCCGTCGGGCACGTGCTGCTCCGCAGCGCCCACCAGGTCATCACCGCCGTCGGCGGCCCCGCGCGGGTCACCGCCGGTGGCCACCACCTGTCCTGACACTCAAGGAGAAGCACCCCCATGGAGAAGGTCTGCATCATCGGAGCCGGCTGGTCGGGGCTTGCCGCCTGCCAGGTTCTGCACGCCCGCGGGATCGATTTCGACTGCTACGAAGCCGGCTCGCAGGTCGGCGGCAACTGGCGTTACCAGAATGACAACGGCATGTCCTCGGGATACCGGTCCCTGCACATCAACACGTCCAAGAAGCTGTCCGAGTACCGCGCGTACCCCATGCCGAAGGACTATCCGCACTATCCCGACCACGTCCAGATCGCGCGGTACCTGGACGACTACGTCGACCACTTCGGCTTCCGCGAGTCGATCGCCTTCCGTACGTCGGTCACCCACGTGGAGCCCGCCGAGGGCGGCGGCTGGACCGTGACCTCGCGGGATCGCGACACCGGTGTCGAGACGACCCGGCATTACGGTTCGGTGATCGTGGCCAACGGCCACCACTGGGACCCGCGCGACCCCGAGCCGGCCTTCCCCGGCGCGGACACGTTCACGGGCACCCAGATCCACTCGCACTACTACCGGGTTCCGGACGAGTACGCCGGCAAGCGGGTGCTCGTGCTGGGCTTCGGCAACTCGGCGTCCGACATCGCGGTGGAGACCTCCACGGTCTCCGAGCGCACGTTCCTGTCGATCCGTACCGGTGGTTACGTCTTCCCGAAGTTCATGTTCGGCAAGCCGGGCGACGACATGATCAGCCCGTTCATCACCCGGGTCATGCCGCGCGAGACGCAGCGCTGGGTCATGGCCGCCCTGCTGCGCATGACGATCGGCAAGGTGACCGACTTCGGTCTGCCGGAGCCGGGCCACAAGCTGTTCAACTCCCACCCGACCGTCTCGGAGTCGCTGCTCCCCCGGCTGGGCCACGGCGGGATCACGGTCAAGCCGAACATCTCCCACTTCGACGGCGACACGGTGCACTTCACCGACGGCAGCAGCGAGGTCATCGACACCGTCATCTACAGCACCGGTTACAAGGTCAGCTTCCCCTTCCTCGACGAGTCGGTGATCGCCCCGACGGACAACGACGTCTCCCTCTTCCACCGGGTGGTGGACCCCCAGCACTCCGGGCTGTACTTCGTGGGGCTCTTCCAGCCCCTGGGCGCCACGACGGTCCTCGCGGAGGCCCAGTCCCACTGGATCGCCGACCTGCTCCAGGGCACGGCGGCGCTGCCGTCGGTCCAGGAGATGCGCCGGGAGATCACGACGTACAAGGAGAAGCTCGCCAAGCGGTACGTGACCTCCAAGCGCCACACCATGCAGGTGGACCACTACCCCTATCTGGCGGAGCTGCGCGCGGCGCGGCGCAGGGGCGCTCGGCTCGCGAAGAAGTCCGGTGGGGCGGTCTCCGCTCTCTCCGCGGACTACCGCCCCGAGGAGGTGTCGATCCGGATCGACGCGGCTCCCGAGGTGGTGTGGGACCTGATCAGCGACGTGACGCGGATGGGCGAGTGGAGTCCCGAGTGCCGTCGCTGCTACTGGCGCGGTGACAAGCGCGGGGTCGGGGCGCGGTTCATCGGGATCAACCGCCGCGGCTGGGTCGCGTGGGTCACCTCCAACACGATCGAGAAGGCGGAGCGGGGCAAGTCCTTCGCGTTCCACACGACGACGAACGGGGTCCGCTGGGGCTACCGTCTGGAGCGGGACGGGGAGGGCGGCACGCTGCTCACCGAGGTGTGGGACGTCTCCGGGCAGAACACGGGGCAGCGCAAGCGCACGGCGTCCTTCGCCAAGTCGATGCTCGGTGGGTACGAGAACCACACCCAGGAGCTGCGCGACGGAATGCGTACGACTCTGGAGCGCGTCAAGGCGGCCGCCGAAGCGGCCACCCGGCAGGGCGGCCGGCCGCTGAACAGCGTGCGGGAGAGCTCGCGGTCCGGGGCGCCCGTCACGCAGGCGGTGGAGGTGGACGCGGCGGCATGACGACGGACGACAATCTGCGCTGCGCCTGCGTCGAGGAGTTCGCCGCCTGGATGGAGGCGCATCACGAGGCGGCCGACGAGGTCTGGCTCGCGCTGCCGAAGAAAGGCACCGCGGTCGCCTCGGTCACCCGGTCCGAGGCCCTGGCCGTCGCGCTCTGCTACGGCTGGATCGACGGCAAGGCCTTCTCCGGGAACGTGCCGGACGGCTGGTGGGCGCAGCGCTTCTCCCCACGGAAGCGCCGCAGCCCCTGGTCGAAGATCAACCGCGCCAAGGTCGAGAAGCTGATCGCCGCCGGCCGGATGCGGCCGGCGGGGCTGGCCCAGATCGAGCTGGCCAAGGCCGACGGCCGCTGGGCCGCCGCCTACGCTCCGCAGAGCACGGCGGAGGTCCCGCCCGACCTCCGGGCGGCGCTCGACGCGTCGCCGGCCGCGGCGGCCGCCTACGAGGCATTGAGCAGGAGCAACAGGTACCAGATACTGCTCACCGTGGAGAAGGCGGTGAAGGCGGAGACCCGGGCGCGCAGGATCGCGGGCTACGTGGACCGGCTGGAGGCCGGCGATCCACCGCACGGGCCCCGGAAGAAGCCGTGAGCGTCGTGCCGCCGTCCCACGTCGGGGCCGAGCGGGCGGCCCCGGCAGGGGCCGTGCCGCCCCGCACGCGCTTCAAGAGCACGGCCAAGTCCTTGCACGAGGGCCCGCCCTTCCCCCTGCCCGTGCAGCGGGCGTCGTGGACCACGTTGTGGCTGGTCGAGGCGGAGGGCTGGGCCGGCTGGGCCGGGCGGGTCGCTTCGCGGGTGCTTGACGTCGGGGAGTTGCGGCGGGCGGAGTCCCTGCGGCGCGCGGCGGACCGGCGGAACTATCTCGTGGCCCATGTGGCGTTGCGGGTGCTGCTCGGCGAACGGCTCGGGCTGGCGCCGGAGATGGTCCGGCTGGGGCGGGCTGAGTGCCCGTGCTGTGGCGGGCCGCACGGTCGTCCCGTGGTCGAGGGGGGTGGGGCGCACTTCTCGCTCTCGCACGGCGGGGCGATGGTGTTCGTGGGCCTCGCGCCGGTGCCGATCGGCGTGGACGTGGAGCGCGTGCCGACGCCGGAGACGGTCGCGGACACGGCGGCGGTCCTGCATCCGGACGAGCGCGCGGAACTCGCCGCCCTGGAGGAGGAGTCGCGCCCGTCGGCCTTCGCCCGGGCGTGGGCGCGCAAGGAGGCGTACCTCAAGGGCATCGGCACCGGGCTCGGCCGCTCCCCCGCGCTGGACTACGTGGGTACGGGTGCCGTACCGGCTGCCGCGGGTCCCGACGGCTGGACCGTACGGGATGTGGCCACCCCGGACGATCACGCCGCGGCGGTCGCGCTCTCGCCGGAGCCGTGACCTGGTCGGATACCGGAGATCGATGTCGAATATCCGCCAAATTCCCCTGGCCGCACTACGATTCACCTCGCGAACGGGCTCCACAGGGGGGTTCGTGAGGGGGGACAACAGTGATCAGAGTCATGCTCGCGGACGACATGCTGATGCTCCGGCGGGCCCTGGTCTCGCTGCTGGAGCTGGAGGACGGCATCGAAGTGGTGGGTGAGGCCGACAACGGGGACCGGGTGCTTCCGGTCGCGTTGGAGACCCGGCCGGACGTCGCGATCCTGGACATCGACATGCCGGGGATCGACGGCATCCGGGCGGCGGAGCTGCTGAGCCGGGAGCTCCCGGAGTGCAAAACGATCATCCTCACCAGTCTCGGCAGGCCGGGGAACCTGCGTCGGGCGCTGGAGGCCAAGGTGTCGGGCTTTCTGCTGAAGGACGCCGACCCGACGCGGCTCGCCGCGGCGGTCCACCAGGTGGTCGCGGGAGAGCAGGTCGTGGACCCGCAGCTGGCGCTCGCCACGCTGCAGGCGGGGGGAAGTCCGCTGAGCGCACGGGAGAGCGAGGTCCTGCGGCTGGCCTCCCAGGGGCTCGACGCGCCGGAGATCGCGCGGAAGCTGTTCCTGTCCGCGGGGACCGTGCGCAACTACCTCACCACGGTGGTGACCAAGCTCAACGCCCGCAACCGGATGGACGCCGTACGGATCGCCCGGGACGCCGGCTGGCTGTGAGCGGAGGGCGTGTCCCGCGGATCCGGCCTGTCGGCAGGCCGATCCGCGGGTCGTCCGCGGGCCTGATCCACACGCCCTAGCCTTCCGCGGTCTCCCGGCCGGAGGTCTCCGTGGCGGGGTCCTGGGCGGGTGTGCCGGGCGGGTGGGAGGGGAGTTCCGCGGAGAGTTCGAACCAGCCGTCCTCGCGGACGCGGCTGGTGAGCCGCCCGCCCACCGCCTCGGCGCGGATCGTGAGGCTGCGCAGGCCCACCCCGCCGGTGACTCCTTCGCCGTCGGGGCAGTGGGCGGAGTCCCGGTCGCGCAGACCGTCGTTGGTGATGCGCAGACGGGCGGTGTCGGCGTCGACGCTCGCCTCGATCACGCAGTGCTGGGCCTTGCTGTGCCGCAGCAGGTTCGTCACGCCCTCGCGCAGGACCGTCGCCAGGACGGTGTCCACGGAGCTGTGCAGGGGCTCCTGGGTGACGCGGATGTCGGTACGGATGCCCACCGCGCGCAGCAGGGAGGCCGCGGAGTCCACCTCGCGGTTCAGGTTCATCTGGACGTAACTGCTGGCGACCGAACGGACGTCGGTGAGCGCCTGGCGGGCGGTCTGGACGATCTCCGTGATCTCCATCTCGGCGCGTTCCGGCGCCACGCGCACCAGGCGGTGGGCGAGTTCGCACTTGAGGGTGATGGTGGAGAGGCTGAAGCCGAGCAGGTCGTGCAGGTCGCGGGCGAAGCGGAGCCGTTCCTGGGTCACGGCGAGGCGGATCAACTCCTCGCGCGCCGCCTGGACTTCGCGGATCAGGCCGGAGAGCCGGCTGAGGCCGTACACGACCAGGCCGGTGAGGACGGTGGCCACGGTGTTGTAGGCGAGCTGGCCGACTCCGTACCCGACGGCGAACTGCACGACGCCGGTCGCGGCGATGACGAGGGCGAAGACGGTCCAGCCCACCGCCGACCTGAGGACGAGCAGCGAGGAGGCGGCGAGGAAGCCGGGCATGCCCAGCCAGGCGGCACCGAACAGGGCGAACGGTGCGAAGGTGAGCACCGCCTGGAGGGCCAAGGTCGCCCGGCGGAAGGGGACGGCCGGCGGTATCCAGTCCGGGAAGGAGTGGCTGAGCTGGAGGAAGAGCAGCATCAGCATCAGGACGCCGCACAGGGCGAGTTCGCCGGCCCCGAATCCCCCACCCACGGCGTAGGTCAGGGCGACGGCGAAGAAACAGAGGATGACGACGATGGTGATGGTGCCGGCGACGCGCGGCGCCAAGTCACCTCCTTCGGTGGTCCGGTGGGTGTACGCGTCTGGATCTGCGGTGCGGGACCATCGCACAGGGGCTCCCAACTCGACTGCGTTTTCGCACGGGGTGTGCAGCATAGGCCGAGTAGGTTACGTACTGGGAGGTATCTCCGGTCGCGGACCTCTCGTGAGGGGGCCGCCGGGGCCGTCGGCACCGGCGTGTTCGGCGGAGCGGACACCCGTGGGCAGCGCGGCCAGGACGAACTCGCCGACGCCGGACTCGGCTCGCCAGTCGAGGCGGAAGGCACGGGCCGAGGTCGCGGTGTCGCCGAACGCCAGGGCGCACGGCCCGATGCCCATGGCCGTGGAGACCAGGTAGAGCGTCTGCTGGAGCGCCCCGACCTCCTTGAGCAGCACGCTGTAGGCGCTCCCCGGGAAGGCGGTGCTCATCCGCCGGAAGCGCGCCGTCATGCTGATCAGGACCGGTGGTTCCTCGCTCAGCCCGGCGTTGGCGGCCGCCTCGCCCAGCAGGGCGTCCACCAGGTGCGGTTCGGCGCGGAGCGGGAAGAGGGTGTGCCCGTCCGGGTCGTAGTGGTAGGCCCCGCGCGGCAGTTCGGTCGATCCGGCCACCGTGACGTACAGCTCCAGCGGGTAGACCGAGCCGGCGCTCGGGTACGGCCGTCCGGCGGCGGGCCTGGCACGGGCGGAGCGGTACAGCAACTCCCCCAGCTGGGCGAGGGACAGCGGGCGGCCGCCGTCGGCGCGGACCGATCGGCGGGATTCCAGCACGGTGGTCAGGCGCGGGTCGCGGGCCAGCACCAGGTCGAGGTCGGGCACCGGCAGCGCGAAGGGCGCGCCGTCGGGTGCCGGGTGTTCCCGCGCGGCCCTGACGGTCTGCGCCGCGGCCCGTCCGAGCGGCTCGTCGTGCAGGCCGGGCCTGCTGCGGTTGTGCAGCATCAGCTCGCGCGGCGACCAGTGCTCCAGTACGGGATCACGGTCCTCGGCGAAGGTGACGGGGTACGGATCGCCCCCTGCCGCCGGGGTGGCGGCGCGCGCCCCGGGCACCAGCATGCCGGACGCCTCCAGATAGCCGACCGCGGTGCGCACCACGTCCAGCGGTACGTCGAGGAGCCGGGCCGTGTCGAGGACGGAGGTGGGGCGGACGTAACAGCTGACCAGCCACATGGCCTGGGCGGTGTGCAGCAGCACCCGGTGGGAGCTGAGCGGTGATTCGAGGATCATGTCGCGGGCGCCGACGCGCAGGGTGGCGAACCGGGACAGCCGGTGGACGGCGTCGGCCGGGGGCATGCCCGGGGTGAAGCGGGCCTCGCGCACGATCGGCACGACCGCCAGCTGCTCGGTGCCGTCGGCGAGCGCGAGCGTGCGGATCACGGCGTGCCGCACCGACTCCAGGGTGGCGCGGAGTGCGGCGCGGCGCGGGTCGCCGGGGATCGAGCCGGTGTCGCTGAAGCCGGGCAGGACGTTGTCCAGCGACACCGGGCCGTACGTCATCCGCTCCAGGGCGCGGGAGATCACCGGGTCGGCAATCGGCAGCCGGATCTCGTCCCAGCGGGTGCTGACCAGGCCGGTCCCGGGATCGTCCGCCGCGGTCTCGACCGTGGTGTCCTCGCGGAGCGACCACAGTTCGATCAGTCGGGTGTCCCGCGGAGCGGGTGGGGCGGATGACTTCATGGCCGGGACCTCACGGATGGCGCGACGGGGGTGTTACAGGAAGAGCGGGACCGGATTGAGGTCCTCGTAGCGGGTGGGGGTGTCCAGCCGGCCCAGGCGTACCGGGACGTCGTACAGCCGGCCGGGGGCGAAGCGGGTCCAGAAGGTGCGCAGTCCGGGCACGATCACCTTGACGACGGGCAGACCGATGTCGGCGCGTGTCTGGTCGAGGACCAGGAGTTCGCTGCCGAGGTCGCGGGCGAGCGCCTCGGCGGCGGCCACGTCGTCGGCCAGGTCGGTGCGGGGGGTGTACGGGAAGTCGGCGGGGGTGCGGTCCGGCCCGTACGGGAGCAGGTAGGGCTGGTTGGCGGTGGTGGCTGACCGCCACCAGTTCAGTGCGGCGGTGTCGTCGCAGCTGTAACCGGCGCCGTCCGCGGTGACACCGACGACCGGCGGCAGCATCTGGTTGACCTCCGCCACGGCTCTGCGCAGCGCCACCCGGGGGTCGAAGTGGGCGCCGAATCCGAGGGTGATGTCCTCGGCGGGCTTGTCGGTACGGCGCGAGAGCGCGGCGAAGACGGGGACGCCGAGGTCGCTGGTGAGGTCCAGGACCCACAGCTCGCGGTCCAGGTCGGCGTGGGCGGCCCGGGTCGTGTCGATCCAGGGGTCGCCGAAGGAGGAGAGGTCGACGCCGGGCTGCCGGGTGCGGTTGTACCACCACAGGGCGACGGCGTCGCGTTCGACGAGCTCCAGGAAGCCCTGGACGATGGCGTCCTCGCGGGAGCTGCCGGCCGCCGTGCCGTTGGAGTGGGCGGAGAAGAAGCCGGTGGGGCAGGGCGCGTCGTAGTAGAGCATCGAGGTGGGCAGCAGCCGGTGGCGGTTCGCGGTCAGCGACCAGACCGGGGTCCAGTCGACCGGGGTGTTCTCGTCGAAGGGCGCGCAGACGCGGTGCGCCGGGGAGTGCTCGGCGTTCCAGGTCGCCCGGTCGGGGAACTGGCGGGGGTGGAACAGCTGGACGGTGTCGGGGTGGACGGCGCGGTCGGCGACCTCGCGGTAGGTGGCCCGCAGGGTGGGTTCGTCGCCCTGCCGGTAGCCGCTGTGGCGTTCGACGGCCTCGCACAGGGCGCTGACCCGGGCCTGCAGCGGGGTGGTGCCCTTGCCGGAGCTGTGGCTGCGCAGCCCGGCGCGGACCGCGGCGAGTCCGGTGGGCGAGGTGGCCGGGTTGTGGCCGGAGTGGAAGCAGTTGAGGAAGCCGGGGTCGCGCCGGTCGCGGCGGACCTCCTTGACCACGCCGGTCAGGTCGTCCACCAGGTGGCCGTACGTCTCCAGCATCTCCTCGGGCGTCAGGGAGCGCTCGCCGGTGCCGGTGCCGGACTTGGGGCGGCTGACCGGCCGGACCGGGGCCCAGATGCGGCGGGCGGTGACGTCGGGGTCGCCGCAGGACGGGCATTGGGGGCGGCGGCGTACGGGATGGTGGCGGCCGGCGAGGGTGAGGGTGTCCATGGTCCAGAGCGAGTTCTGGCCGGAGTGGCGGTGGCCCGCCATCCACTTGACGGCTTCGAGGCAGGCGAGGTGGAGTCCGACGGCGCGTCCCGCGGCGAGGCCGGAGGGCGGCACGCTGACGGGGCGTCCGAGGGCGCGGCCGAGGTAGGTCTCGGCCGGGCGGTTACGGCGCAGGGGTTCGGCCAGACAGTGCCAGCACGGCCCCTCGTCCGGCTGGAACACCGGGCCGATCCACGGCTGTTCGCCCGTCAGCCGGACGGGCAGCCAGGGGGTGCCACTGGCGCGGTACGTGGCGTCCAGGACGGCGAGCGAGGGGTCGAGGTAGCTGTCGCAGAGGACGACGGCCAGGCCGGGGGGTTCGGTGTCCTCGTCGGCGCGGTGGATGCGCAGGCCGGCTGCTGCCAGGGCGGCGAGGAGTTCCTCGGTGCCGGCGCCCGTCTCCGTGCCGCGGCCGAGGCCGGCGACCGACGCGCTGCCGGTACGGCGGGCGGCTTCGCCGCCGTCCACCCCCGCCAGTTCCCAGAACGCCTCGCCCGAGCCGGCGGTGGCCGCGTCCGGCGCCCGGTGGGCGAGCAGCCCGGAGCCGAGGAGCCGGGTGACGACCTGGCGCACCTGGTCGGCGGGGAGGGTGCCGTCGGCGTCGGCGATCAGGCGGTCGAGGGTGCGGGTGCCGTCGAGCAGGGGGGCCAGGGTGGTGACGCAGGATCCTCGCAGCGCGGTCACCCCACGCTCGGATATGAGGAACACGCCCTCCCCGGGGACGACTTCGGCCTTCAGATGAGGCTTGAATCCGAGTCCGGTCGTGGTGCCCTGGCGATGTGCCACCGTGTTTCCCCCTGTCTGGTGTGCGGCCTGCGTTCGGTGAGATGCGTCGAAGGGCGGGAGGGTCACTCCGCGAGCGAGTCGCCGCCCATCCAGCAGATGCAGGTGCCGGGCTGGTACTGCTCGGTGGCCATGGCGCCGAAGTCCTCGATGATCAGCTCCTCGGTGACCGGGGCGGCGGTGACGGCGGTGGCGACGGTGAGGTTCATGTCGGCCCTTCCTGGAGTCGTTGACCTGCTGACGGGGAAGAGTCTGCTGGGCGCCGGGAAGGGCCGACAGTGCCTGTGTCACCGGGGGGACATGAAGTTCTCATGGTCATCTCGCGAGGGCGTCACACCCCTTCCGCGGCGGTCGGCTCGTCCGCCATTCCGGCGGTCAGGGTGCTGCCGTCGGAGGGGTCGATGAGCAGGAACGATCCGGTGCGCCGGAAGTCCGCGTAGCCGTCCAGGGCGAGCGGTTCGGCGGTGCGGACGACGATCCGGCCGATGTCGTTCACGCCGAGGGTGTCGGACCCCGGACGCTCGGAGAGGTCCTCGAGGTCGAGCTTCGAGGTGATCTCCACGACCACCGCCCGTACGGTGCGGGTGGTGTGCCGCAGGAGGACCTGCCGGCCCGCGTGGAGCGGCTGTTCGCCGAGGTGGCAGACGGTGGCGGTGAACCGCCGGACGGCGCGGGGCGCGGCGGCGGCCGGGGCCAGCAGGTCTCCCCGGGCGATGTCGAGGTCGTCGGTCAGCCGTACCGTCACCGACTGGGGCGCCCAGGCGGTGTCGGTGACGGTGCCGTCCAGGGTGTCGATGGCCGCGACGGTGCTGACCGCGCCGGACGGCAGGGCGGTGACCCGGTCGCCGACCCGCAGCACGCCGCTGGTGATCTGGCCCGCGTAGCCGCGGTAGTCGCGGTGGGCGGCGGTGTTCGGCCTGATGACGTACTGGACGGGCAGCCGGGCGGGCTCGGTGCGCGGATCGGCGCCCACCGGCACCGACTCCAGGTGTTCGAGCACCGTGGGCCCCGCGTACCAGTCCATGCGCTCCGAGGGGCGTACGACGTTGTCGCCGGCCAGTGCCGAGATCGGGATGGCGGTCACCCGCTCGACGCCGAGGGCGGCGGCGCACTCCGAGAACGCGGCGGCGGTACGGGCGAACACCTCCTCCGAGCAGTCCACCAGGTCCATCTTGTTGACCACGAGGGTGACGTGGCGGATGCGCAGCAGGGCGGCGACGGCGAGGTGGCGGCGGGTCTGCTCGACGACGCCGTTGCGGGCGTCGACGAGGACGAGGGCGAGGTCGGCCGTGGAGGCGCCGGTGACCATGTTGCGGGTGTACTGCACGTGGCCGGGGGTGTCGGCGAGGATGAACCGGCGGCGGGCGGTGGCGAAGTAGCGGTAGGCCACGTCGATGGTGATGCCCTGCTCGCGTTCGGCGCGCAGGCCGTCGGTGAGCAGCGCCAGGTCGGGCGCCTCCTGGCCGCGCTTGAGGGAGGCGGCCTCGACGGCCTCCAGCTGGTCGGCGAGGACCGACTTGGAGTCGTGCAGGAGACGGCCGACGAGGGTGGACTTGCCGTCGTCGACGGAGCCGGCGGTGGCGAAGCGCAGGGAGTCCACGGTGGGGTGCTGACCGGTCCCGTACGGGAGGGTGCCGGGCGTGGTGTGCGGAGCTTCGGTGAGGTTCACGGCTAGAAGTACCCTTCGCGTTTGCGGTCTTCCATGGCGGCTTCCGAGAGCTTGTCGTCGGCGCGGGTGGCGCCGCGCTCGGTGAGCCGGGAGGCGGCGATCTCGGCGATCACGGACTCGACGGTGGTGGCGGTGGACTCCACCGCTCCGGTGCAGGACATGTCGCCGACCGTGCGGTAGCGGACCAGCCGGGTCTCCAGCCGCTCGTCGGCGCGCGGGCCGCCCCAGTCGCCGGGGGCCAGCCACATGCCGCCGCGCGCGAAGACCTCGCGGTGGTGCGCGTAGTAGATCTCCGGCAGGGCGATGTTCTCGCGCTGGATGTACTGCCAGACGTCGAGCTCGGTCCAGTTGGACAGCGGGAAGACCCGCACGTGCTCGCCCGGGGTGTGGCGGCCGTTGTACAGCGACCACAGCTCGGGGCGCTGGCGGCGCGGGTCCCAGGCGCCGAACTCGTCGCGCAGCGAGAACACCCGTTCCTTGGCGCGGGCCTTCTCCTCGTCGCGCCGGCCGCCGCCGAACACCGCGTCGTAGCGGCCGGTGGTGATGGCGTCGAGCAGCGGGACGGTCTGCAGCGGGTTACGGGTGCCGTCGGGGCGCTCGCGCAGCCGGCCGTCGTCGATGAAGTCCTGGACGCGGGCGACGTGCAGCCGGAGGCCGTGCTCGGCGACCACGCGGTCGCGGTAGTCGAGGACCTCGGGGAAGTTGTGCCCGGTGTCGACGTGCAGCAGGGAGAAGGGCAGCGGCGCCGGCGCGAAGGCCTTGAGCGCCAGGTGGAGCATGACGATCGAGTCCTTGCCGCCGGAGAAGAGGATGACCGGCCGCTCGAACTCGCCCGCCACCTCCCGGAAGATGTGGACGGCCTCGGACTCGACGGCGTCGAGGTGGGAGAGCCCGAAGGCTTCCCCGGTCCGGACGTCCGGCAGCGAGGGGGCCGCGAACGCGGGGGCGGTCGTCGGGGCGGTCGTGGTGACGGTCGGGGCGGTCATGCCGCGCTCCTTTCCTTCTGGTCGTCCGCACCGGCGAGGAGCTCCCGGCGGGTGAGCAGGTCGAGCAACTGCCGCGCGGACTCGGCGACGCCGTGGATGTGCGAGGCGATCCTCAGGTCGGGTGCCTCCGGCTCCTCGTAGGGGTCGTCCACACCGGTCAGGCCGCTGATCTCGCCGGCGGCCTGCCGGGCGTAGAGGCCCTTGACGTCGCGCCGGGAGCACACCGACAGCGGGGCGGCGACATGGACCTCCAGGAACGCGGTGTCGCTCTCCCGGTGCCAGGCGCGGACCGTCTCGCGGGACTCCGCGTAGGGGGCGATGACCGGGACCAGGACCGTCACGCCGTTGCGGGCGAGCACCTGGGCGACCCGGCCGATGCGCTCGACGTTGGTGTTCCGGTCGGCCCGGGAGAAGCCGAGGCCGGCCGAGAACGTCCGGCGCAGCTCGTCGCCGTCGAGGACCTCCACGCGTCGGCCGCGGGCGCGCAGCAGTTCGGCGGTGGCGTTCGCGAGGGTGGTCTTGCCGGCGCTGGGCAGACCGGTCAGCCAGAGGGTCGAGCCGGGGTAGCAGGTGCAGTGGACGACGGGGGCCGCGAGGTCGTGCCCGGCGAGGTCGTGCCCGGGGGCGGCCGTCAGGACGGTCACAGCGAGCTCCATTCTCGGACCGCGGCGGCCAGCAGGCGCTGGGCCCGCCGGAACTCGTCCGCGTGCAGGTGTTCGTCGGGGGTGTGGTCGAGCTTGGCGTCACCGGGGCCGTAGGCGACCATGGGGATGCCGTGCCAGGTGGTGGCGAGCGTGTTCATGTCGCTGCTCCCCTTCTTCATCAGGTAACGGGGCGTCACTCCGCTTTCCGCGAAGGCCCGTTGGAAAGCCTTGACCAGCGGACTGGTGCGCCGGGTGGCCACTCCGGGGGTGGCCCGCAGGACGTCGATCCGCACCGGTGCGGCCGCGAGCGCGCGCAGCGCGTCCACGGTCGCGTCCACGTCGAGACCCGGCGGTACGCGGACGTCCACCACGGCCTCGCCGACCTGGGCGTCGCCCTGGTTGAGGGCGCGCACGCCCAGTACGGCGGTCAGCGCGTCGGGGTGGAGTCCGGCCACCGTGCCCGGGACCTTCGCGAGCACCTCGACCATCCGGTCGCCCGCGGTACGGACGCCCTCGCCGGCCGTGTGTCCGGTGGGCTCCTCCACGGCGTACCGGACCTTGACCAGGCCGTAGTAGCCGAGGGTGAGCGCCTCGGCGCCGCTGGGCTCGCCCACGATCACCGCGTCGGCCGGGTAGGCGTCGCGGACGTGGAAGGCGCCGGCGCCGGTGATCTCCTCCTCCACGGCGCCGACCACCCGCACCTCGACGCCCTCGGGCGGGTCGAACGCGGCCAGGGTCTGGAGGTAGGTCACCAGGCTGCCCTTGGCGTCCACGGAGCCGCGCCCGGAGAGCACCTCGCCGTCCCAGCGGACGGGCCAGCGGTGCGGGACGGTGTCCAGGTGCCCGAGCATCAGCAGCCGCTTGGCACCCGCGCCCTTGGTGGCGACCAGGTTGTTCGCCGCGTCGACCTCCGCCTTGATGCCGTGCTCCGCGCACCATTCGGCGAGGAACTCGGCGATCTCCCGCTCGTCGCGGGAGACGGAGGACAGCTCCACCGCGCGGGACAGCAGGTCGAGGTCGGGGGCCGGGGCGGGCGCCCGCCAGAACCAGGTGGCGCCGGCGGCGGAGAGCGTGTGCGGTCCGGTGATGGCGGTGTCGGAGGTGCCCTTGAGGGCGATCTCGGCCGCCCTGACCTTCTGCCGCATCCGGCCCTTGGCGTAGCGCCGGCCCTCGCCCTCGGTGAGGTGACGCAGGCTGCTGGCGGGATCGGCCGGGTCGGTGAGCAGCCCGGCGGTGCCGGTGACCAGCCGCAGGTGGTCGGCGTCCAGGGCGCGGGCGGCCTCGGCGGCGAGCACGTCGGCGTCCACGTTGAGCGCCGTACCGCCGTCGGCGTCGGCGACCGGCGGGGAGAGGCAGACGACGTCGAAGGTGGCCAGCAGGCCGGTGAGCCGGGGGACGTCCACGGAGCTGACGGTGCCCGCGCGGTGGTCACGGATCAGCCGGGTCCTGCCGTCCTCCTGCACGCGCAGCGGGCCGTTGACGGTGGCCTTGACGAGCGCGCCGGTACGGGCGACGGCCGCGAAGACGGAGAGGCCGCGCCTGGTCAGCTCCTCCTCCACCAGGGGCAGGGTGACCTCCTCGTACGCGGCGACGATGTGCGGCATCTCCTCCGGGGGGCAGTAGCGGATCTCGTCGCCGTTGCGGGAGACCAGGGTGCGGATCTCGCGACCGGTACGCGCGTAGTGCTCGCGGATGCCGGCCGCTCCCCCGGCGATGACGAGCAGGCGCGCGCCGCGTCTGCTGAGTTCGAGCAGTTCGTCGAAGACCTGACTGTGGAGCAGAGTGGCGCTGCCCAGTTTGACCACGTAGAGCGCGGCCTCACGTGAGCTGGCGACTTCCCCGAGGGCTGGCATGTACGGAACTCCTTCGGCTGGTGGGAGGGCGGACGGTCCTGCGCGGACGGGCCTGCACGGACGGTCCTGGGCGGACGGGCGGGTCCCCCGCGGCGGGGGCGACAGGCGGCGGGCGCCGCGGCTGAGGGGCTGCCGGGGCGTGGTCGGCGGGCTGGTTGCCCGTCCGGGCGTGGCCGCGGGCTGAGTTGCCGGTCCCGGCATGGCCGGTGAGCTGACGTGCGGGCCCGGGCGTGGCTAGTGGACTGAGCCGGGCCGGGCATGGCCGGTGAGCTGACGTGCGGGCCCGAGCATGGCTAGTGGGCTGAGGTGCCGGGCCAGGCATGCCCGGTGGGCTGAGGGCGTCAGCCGATGCCGCGGGTGTTGCCGCCGTCCGCGACCAGCACGGCGCCGGTGACGAAGGCGGCCTGTTCACTGGCGAGGAAGGCCACCAGGGCGCCCAGGTCCTCGGCCCGGCCGATCCGGCCCAGCGGGATCCCGGCGGCGACCTCGGCCAGGCGCTCCTCGACCTCGTCGCCGTACTGCACGTCGAGGATCGGGGTGCGGTGGAAGCCGGGTGCCAGCACGTTCACGGTCACTCCGGCCGGGCCGAAGGCGTGGACCAGGCCCTTGGCGAAGCCGAGGACGCCGAGCCGGGCCACCGAGGACAGGCCGCTGCCCGGGTGGGGCTGGCGTACCGACTCAGAGGTGATCATGACGATCCGGCCCCAGCCGGCCGCCCGCAGGTACGGGGCGGCGGCCAGCGAGATCGAGACATGGGGCAGCAGGTTGCCGTTCACCGCCTCGCGGTAGTCGGCGACCGCGAAGTCCTCCACGGGACCGAAGGGCACCCCGCCCGAGTTGGTGACGACCACGTGCAGTCCGCCGAACTCCTCCACGGTCCGGCGTACCCACCCGGCGGCGGCGTCCTCGTCGCACAGGTCGACCACGGTGCTCAGCACCCGGCCCGTGCCACAGGCGTCCACCTCCTTGTGGGCGCGGGCGAGCCGCTCGGGGTCACGGCCGCAGATCGAGACGTCGGCGCCCTCGGCGGCCAGGACCCGGGCCACGGCGAGGCCGATTCCGCTGCTGGACGCCGCGACCAGGGCGGCGCGTCCGGTGAGGCCCAGATTCACGAGACCTCACCCCGCGAGGGCGGTCCCGGGGTCCGCGACGCCGGCCGGCCGGCCGGTCCGGCGTTCCGGGAACCCGTACTCGCACTCGTACCCGTGCCGGTCGCGCGCAAGGGGCGGACGGCGGTCAGCGGGTAGCCGTACCGGCTGAGCAGGGGCGCGGCCGCCGCGGTGGCCGCCGCGATGTCGGTGCCGGGCAGCTTGGTGCGCCAGCGCTCGTCGGGGCGGATCTGGGTGACGCCCCGGCGCAGCCGGTCCGGGTTGCCGGTGACGGTGTGGTTGGCGCCGAGCGGGATCCGGCCCTCGGCGTCCACCGGGGATTCGGCGTCGAGGCCCGCGAAGCGCAGGACCTGGGTCGTCACCTCGCGCGGGCGGCGGGCCAGGTCCTCGTGACGGATCCTCAGGTAGCGCTCGCCTGCGGTCCGGCCGACCAGTTCGGAGGCGAGGTTGAAGGCGGTCCAGTACCCGCTGCTGCGGGCCGGGGACATCGGGTCGATGTAGTCCTTCGCGCTGCGGTAGGACAGCGCGGTGGCCCGCGGGTCCCGCACGATGTGCAGCACCCGTACGTCCAGGTCGGCGCGGCCGAGGAGGGCGGCCGCCTCCGCCGGGTACTTCGAGCCGTCCACGATCAGGCGGTCGCCGCCGAGGGCGGCCACCTGCCGGTAGACGGAGGCCGAGTGGTCCAGGAGCTCCGTCACTCCGGGTGCGGTGGGCCGCTCGCCGCGGGCCTCGGCGAGCCGGGCGGGGGTGTGCCGGGTGCGCAGCAGCGCCTGCTGGAGCGTGGCCATCCGGTGGGCGGTGGCCTCGGCGGAGCCCTCGGGCAGTCCCGCGAGGATGCCGGACCAGAGGGGGCAGGCGCGCAGCGGACTCCCGCAGCCGCAGCTGGAGTTGGTGCCGGCGCCGAGGACTCCGTTGCGCCAGAGGTAGAAGAGCTCTCCGACGTGCCGGACGCCGGGGACCTCGTTGAGGACGTTGCCGAGCAGGGTGCTACCGCTGCGCATCCATCCGGTGATGTAGAGGACGCGCGGGGAGGGGCCTGTCATGGTGGTGGTGGTCCCTTCGTGGTGCCGACGACGCGGCCGGTCACGGGTCGGTCCGCGTCAGCCGCGGGTCAGCAGCAGGAAGTGCTGGGGCAGGTGGACGGCGAGACCGATCCGGCTGCTCGCCTCGATGGCGTCGGAGCCGTCCGGGCCCGCGCCGCGGCGCAGCGCCAGCGAGGCGACGCCCGGGACGAGCAGGGTGACGGCGGCGCGGAAGTCGCCGAGGAGGATCTGGCCGCGCGGGATCATGCGGGTGCGCGAGACGGTGATGCCGGCCGCGCCCAGCTGGCCGAGCACGCCGGTCCGGACCAGCTCCCAGTACGTGAAGGGGTGGACGACGATTCCGTCGCAGGAACCGCCCGTCTCCTCGACCTCGGCGGCAGCCTCGGTGATGGCGGCGTACACGTCCTCGCCGAGCGTGCCGCGGCGGATCTCGGGAAGGTTCAGCAGGCCGGTGATCGCCTTGTCGGCGCTGCCGTGGAGCAGCGTCTCGTTCTCCACGACGGAGAGCCGGACCAGCACGCGGTAGTCGACGAAGGAGGCGAGCAGCGCCGGCTGGTCGAGCAGCCCGGCGGGCAGCGGCACGCGCACCGTCAGGTCGGTGAGCTCGGCCTGCTCGAGCCGGGGTGCGAAGGCGCCCTCGGGGGTGGCCTGGTACGAGGTGCCGGCGGCGGCCAGCCGGGCGGCCGGCGGCTCGTGCACGAAGGTGACCGGCGCGTCGGCGACCGAGGCCGTCTTCAGAAGGTGGCGGACGGCGTAGCGCGGCCGGGTCGCGAACAGCGGGAAGACGGCCGGGAGATGGGCGCGGAAGGGCACCTCGTGGTCCTGGTCCTGGCCGGCGGCGCGTACCGACCAGGCGAACTCCTCACCCGGGCTGCGGGTGGCGAGCGCCGGGTCGGCGAGCTGTATCTGGACTCCCTGCTGCACTGCGGAATCGGCGGTGGCTGCCAGCATGACGTCTCCTCAGGTGTTCGGTGAAATGTTCGGTGGTGGCCATTCACATTAGGCACCCAGCAGCATTTCGAGGGAGAAAGTCGATGGCTTGTGTTTATGGCTGGAATAAGAGGCGGTAATTCCGGCCGCAGGACCCGTTCTTGAGGGCTGCACACCCGTCACATGAAGATGTCACATCCGGTCCGTGACCGCATCCATGGCGCCGTCGAAACCGTCGACCCTAGGCTGAGCCGCAGACTTCACGGAACGTCCTTCGACGATGTGGGTGGGAGAATGCATCACGACTTGCAGATAAACAGGCTGAGGACTCTGGTGGCCGTCGTCGACCTCGGCGGCTTCCGGAGGGCGGCGGAGTCCCTGCACATCACCCAGCCCGCGGTCAGCCAGCAGATACGCCAGCTGAGCGGTCTCATCAGAAGCCCGGTGTTCGCCTCCACGGGGCGCAATCTGCGGCTCAGCCCGCGGGGCGAGGAGCTGCTGAGGTACGCCCGCCGCATGGTGGCGCTCAACGACGAGGCGGTCGACCGTTTCATCCCGCAGGCCGGCCAGCTCATGTTGTCGATCGGCGTGGCGAGCCAGCTCGCGGAGGTGCTGCCCGAGTTCCTCCGGCTGCTGAACCGGGGCATGCCCCAGGCCCAGCTGAGCGTGCGGACCGGGGCGAGCGAGGAGCTCGCGGCCCAGCTGGCCGGCGGCCAGCTCGACGCGGCGCTGCTGCTCCAGAGCACTGCACCCGGGGCCGGTACGGACACCCGGGAGCTGGGCCGGATGCGGATGGCCTGGTTCGGGCGGCCGGCTCACGGGGAGCGGGGCGCGCTGCCCCTGGCGCTCTTCCCGGAGCCCTGCACGCTGCGGGGCCGGGTCCGCGAGGTCCTCGACGCGGCGGGGATCGAGTGGCGGGTCGCGTACGAGAGCGGCGAGCTGATCGGACTGCGGTCGGCGGCGAAGGCGGGTCTCGGCATGACCTGCCTGGTCGCCAACGGGGACGAGTTGTGGGGGCTGACCCCCTCCGTACGTCCCGGGCTTCCGCCGCCGCCCGAGCCGGTGCCGGTGACGATGTCGCTGGCCCCGGGGGGCGTACCGGAAGGCTTCGCCGGGATCGCGGAGAAGGCGTTCCGCCAGGCCCTGCGCGACTATCCGCTCCTCTCGGAGGCGACCTCCGAACCGGCCCTCGGGCCGGGCTCGGAAACACGCTCGGAACCGGCCGCCCCGAGCTCGGCCACGACCGACCCCGCCGGCGCTCCCCTGCTCGCGACCGCCGCCGCCTGACGACCTCCTCACCGCCCATAAGCATTCGCCCTCGTTCCGATCAGATCATGCGTCGGAGCACTACGGAACAGGGCATCGCAGCGGCACTACAGTAATTTCCGATTCACCACCTCCACGGAAGAATTGAGGAATCGCCATGCAGGAAACCCTCATTGCCCCCGAGTGCCCCGAGTGCGACGCAGAGGTGTCGCTGGGAACGGACGCCCGGGTCAGCGAAATAGTCGAGTGCCCGGAATGCCGGCTGGAACTCGAGATCGAGTCCGTCGAGCCGCCGCAGCTGATCCTCGCCCCCGAGGTCGAGGAGGACTGGGGCGAGTAGCGGGCCCGGCCACCGACGAGAAGACGAGAAGGAGATTTCCCTGATGAGCTCTGCGGCAGCGCGACTCGGTGTCCTCGCCTCCCGGGTCCGGTTCGAGGAGAAGAACATCCTGACCGCGCTGGAGAGGCGCGGCGTCGCCTGTGAACAGATCGACCCCCGCGCTCTGTCGGTCCGGGCCGGAACGCCCTGGGACGGCCCGCAGACCGTGCTCAACCGCGAAGTGGGTCACTACCGTGCCCTGTACGCGGCTTCCGCACTGGAGTCGGCGGGCGTGACGGTGCTCAACAGCGCCGCCGCCACGGCCGTCTGCGGGGACAAGTGGCAGACCTCGGCGGCCCTGGTCGCCCGGGGCCTGCCGACCCCGGAGACCACGCTCGCCCTGACCCCGGAGGCGGCCCTCAAGGCCCTGGAGGAGCTGGGCTACCCCGCGGTGATCAAGCCCCTGGTCGGGTCCTGGGGACGCCTCGTCACCCGGGTCACCGACCGGGCGATGGCGGAGGCGGTGCTCGAGCACCTCGCCGCCCTGCCCTCCCCCCAGTCGCACATCGTCTACGTCCAGCGCGAGGTCGCCAAGGCGGACCGGGACATCCGGGTCCTCGTCGTGGGCGGCCGGGCGGTCGGCGCGACCTACCGCCGGAGCGAGGACTGGCGCACCAACGTGGCGCGCGGCGCGGTCAGCGAACGCTGCCCGCTCGACACGGACCTCACCGAGCTCGCGGTCGCGGCGGCGGACACCGTCGGCGCCTGTGTGGCGGGGGTGGACCTCCTGGAGGAGCCGGGCGGCCGGCTCACCGTCCTGGAGGTCAACGACCGGGTCGAGTTCCGCGGCCTGCAGTCGACCTACGGAACCGACCTCGATGTGGCGGACACCATCGCCGCCCTCCTGACAGCAAAGGCAGAGTCATGATCCGCGCGGCAGTGCTGGGAGCGGCCGGCTACATCGGCGGGGAGCTGCTGCGGCTCCTCGTGAACCACCCCCAGGTCGACCTGGTGGCCGCCACTTCGCGCACCCTGCAGGGGCGCCAGATCGACGGCGTCCACCCCAATCTCCGCGGCCGCACCAAGCTGACGTTCTCGTCCGAGGACCAACTCCCGCGCGTGGACGTGCTGTTCCTGGCGACCCCGCATCGCGAGACGATGCAGCGGATGCCGGAGTTCCTCGGCAGGGCGACCGTCGTCATCGACCTGTCCGGTGACTTCCGGCTGAGCGACCCCGAGGTGTACGAGGACTACTACGGCACCCCGCACGAGGCGCCCGAGCTCATCGGCACCTTCGTCCAGGGGCTCCCGGAGCACCACCGCGAGCGCCTGCGCACCGCCGACCGGATATCCGTGCCCGGGTGCATGGCCGCCGCCGGCATCCTCTCCCTCGTCCCGCTGGCCGAGGCCGGGCTCATCACCGGTGACATCACGGTCGACGCCAGGACGGGCTCCAGCGGCTCCGGCGCGAAGGCCGGCGCGGAGAACCTGCACGCCGAACGCAGCGGTGCGCTGCGGGTGTTCGCCCCCACCCGGCACCGGCATGAGGCGGAGATCGCCCAGGCCACCGGGCACACCGTACGGATGTCGGCGACCGGCGTCGAGGCGGTGCGCGGCGTCCAGCTGCTCAGCCGGGCAACGCTGGCCGGCGGCGTCGACGAGCGCGCCATCCGGTCCGCCTACCGGAGCCGCTACGCCGACGAGCCGTTCATGCGGATCGTCGCAGCCCGGCGCGGGATGCACCGCTTCCCCGACGCCAAGATCCTCTCCGGCTCCAACTTCTGCGACGTCGGTTTCGCCCTGGACCGGGGCGCCTCCACCGTCACCGTGATCGCGGCGCTGGACAACCTCGTCAAGGGCGGCGCGGGCAACGCGGTGCAGTGCATGAACGTGCGCTTCGGCGAGCCCGAGGTGCGCGGCCTGGAGTTCACCGGCCTGCACCCCAACTGACCGCCCGGGACGCCTCGTCCGGCCCCGTCCCGTACGCCCCGTACCCCTCCCGTACGTCCCCTACCTCGTCCCGTACGTCCCGTACCTCGTCCCGTACCAGTCGAAAGGACCCAGGCATGAGCAGCCCGCCTCTGCTGCGGGGCGCCCCCGCCCGCACCGATCTCTCCGGCACCGGCCTCGATGAGCGCCACCTCGACGCGCACGGCCCCGACGCGGCCGAGCTCGCCGGGATCACCGGCCGGATCAGGGAGCACATCGTCGCCATGTGCGCCGGCCCCGAGGGCGGCCACCTGGGCGGGTCGATGTCGCTCGTCGAGATCCTGTCCGTCCTGTACTTCCGGGTGATGCGGCACGACCCCCGCTTCCCCGGCCTGCCCGAGCGCGACGTCCTGCTGCTCAGCAAGGGACACGGCGGCATCGCCCTGTTCGCGACGCTCTGCGAGGCGGGCTACTTCCCGGCCCAGGCGCTCGACGAGTACGCCCGGCCCGGCAGCCATCTGATGGCCCATCCGCACCCGGAGATCGCCGGTGTGGAGATCGCCTCCGGCTCGCTCGGTCACGGCCTCGCCCTCGGTGTCGGCTACGCGCTGGCCAACCGCCTCGACGGCTCCGACCGCCGCTGCTTCGTCGTCATGGGTGACGGCGAGCTCCAGGAGGGCTCGGTCTGGGAGGCCGCCTCGGTGGCCTCGGCGCACCGGCTCGGCAGCCTGACCGCGATCGTGGACCGCAACGGGCTGCAGATCACCGGCGGCACCGAGAGCGTCAACTCCCTCGAACCGCTGGCCGATCGCTGGCGGGCCTTCGGCTGGCGCGTCCTGGAGGCCGACGGCCACGACGCCGAGCAGCTGACCACCGCCCTGACCCTGCCGGCGGACCCGCATCAGCCGACCGTGATCATCGCCCACACCGTCAAGGGCAAGGGCGTGCCGTTCATCGAGGGCCAGGCCAAGAGCCACTACGCGCGACTGAGCGGCCGGCAGCACCAGCGGGCCCTCAACGCGGTCCGCGCCTCCTCCGGTACGCCGGCGGGCGGTGAGCGTCGATGACCACGGCTCCCGCCCCCGCCCCGCCCCGCGCCGCCCGCGAGGTCTACCGCGACACGGTGGCCGCACTGCTCCCCGGCGAGCCGCGGCTGGTCGTCCTGGACAGCGACACCGGTCTGTTCGGCGGGGTGGACTTCGGTTCCGCCGCCGACCGCTACCTCAACCTCGGCATCGCCGAGCACACCCTGATGGGCACGGCCGCCGGCCTCGCCCGGGAGGGCCGCATCCCGCTGGTCAACACCATGGCGGCGTTCGCCTCCTCCCGCGCGGTGGAGGCGGTGAAGATCGACATCGCCATGGGCAACCTGCCGGTACTGATCGCGGCCACCCACTCCGGGGTGTCGGCCGGGCACCTCGGCCCGACCCACCACGCCCTGGAGGACCTCGCGGTGATGCGGGCCCTGCCCCACATGACCGTGGTGGTCCCGGGCGACGCCGCCGGCACCGAGGAGCTCCTGCGCCAGGCGCTCACGCTCGGCGGACCGGTCTACTTCCGGCTCGGCCGGGGCGCCACGCCCGACCTGCCCGCCGGCCCGCCGGTGCGGCTCGGCAAGGCCCAGCAGCTGCGGCACGGCACGGACATCACCCTGGCCGCCTGCGGGCCCTACCCGACGCTCGCCGCCCTGGAGGCGGCCGACCTGCTGGAGTCGGAGGGCATCACGGCCAACGTGCTGCACCTGCACACCGTCAAGCCGCTGGACACCCCGGCGCTGCTGAGCTCGCTCGGCGTGCGCGACACGGTCATCACCGTGGAGGAGCACTGGAGCTCCGGGGGCTTCGGCTCCGCCGTCGCCGAGGCGCTCAGCGCCGTACGCCCGGTGCGGGTGCACCGGATGGCGCTGCCGGACGAGTTCGTCCCCGTCGCCGGAAGCCAGCGCTACCTGCTCGAACGGGGCGGTGTGAGCGCGCGGGCGATCGCCGAGCGCGCCCGTACCTCGCTCGCATCACGCAGTGGAGGCATCCGTTGACCGCCGTGGACAGCTACCGCGCCGCCGGCTGGTGGCGGGACGAGACGATCCTGCACGACCTGCGCCGCTGGGCCCGTGAGCGGCCGGACAGGACCGCCCTGGTCTGCTACCGGGGGGACGCCTTCCAGTCCCTGAGCTACGCCGAGCTGGCCCGCCGGGTCGACCGGCTCGCGGTCGGGCTGCTTCGGCTCGGGGTCCGCCGCGGCGACGTGGTGACCCTGCAACTGCCCAACTCCTGGGAGCTGGTGGCGCTCTGCCTGGCCGCCGCCCGGGTCGGCGCGATCGCGGGCCCGGTCGTTCCGGTGATGCGCCGCCGCGAGGTGGAGTTCATGACCCGGCTCACCGCGAGCCCGGTCTACATCGGCGCCGCCGAGATGCGCGGCTTCTCCTACGCGGAGATGAGCGCGGAGATCGCCGAGGCCGTCCCGACCCTGCGCCACCGCGTGCTGCTCGACCCCACGGCCGGCGACCTCGACGCGGGCGCGCTGGACTTCGTACGCGATCTGTACGAGCCGGAGCCGGACCCGGAGCTGCTCGCCTCCCTGGACACGATCGAGGCCGGTCCCGACGACGCCGCCCAGATCATGTTCACCTCCGGGACCACCGGCGAGCCCAAGGGTGTGCTGCACAGCCACAACACTCTGTACTCGATGAACAAGGCGCAGGCCGACGTGCTGGGTCTGACCGGCTCCGAGGTCACCGCGATGGGCTCGCCGACCACCCACCAGGCCGGCTTCACCTGGAACTTCGTGATGCCGCTGCTGCTCGGCGCCACCGCCGTGCAGGTGGACCGCTGGGACCCGCGGCAGATGCTGCGGACGCTCCAGGAGCAGCGGGTGACCTTCTTCATGGGCGCCCCCACCTTCCTCTCCGACCTGATCCACGCCCAGCGCGAGACGCCCCACGACCTGTCGGCGCTGCGGAGCTTCGCCACCGGCAGCGCGCCGATAGCGCCGCTGCTCGTGGAGGACGCGCGCGAGGTGCTGGGCTGCCGGGTGTACGCCCTGTGGGGCATGACGGAGAACGGCTGCGTCACCGTCACCCGCCCCGAGCAGCCGCCGCTGCGCGCCGCCGAGAGCGACGGCACCACCGTGCCCGGCATGGAGGTCCGGATCGTCGGCAAGGACGGCGAGCCGGTGGCGCCGGGCGCCCCCGGTCTGCTCCAGGTGCGCGGGTCCGCCCAGTGCCTGGGCTACTTCCGGCGCCAGGAGGTGTACGACGCGTGCGTGACCGCCGACGGCTGGTTCGACACCGGCGACCTCGCCCGGGACGACGGCCACGGCGGGATACGGATCACGGGCCGGGTCAAGGACGTGATCATGCGCGGGGCCGAGAACATCCCGGTGGTGGAGGTCGAGGCGGCCCTGCTGCGCCACCCCGTGGTGAGGGACGTCGCCGTCGTCGGCTACCCCGACCAGCGGCTCGGCGAGCGCGCCTGCGCGTTCCTCGTCACCACCGGCGCGGCCCCCGATCTGGAGGGCGTACGCAGCCATCTCGCCGGGCTCGGCATGGCCCGTACGTACTGGCCCGAGCGGCTCGAACTGGTGCCGGCGCTGCCGAGGACCCCCTCCGGAAAGATCCAGAAATTCGCTCTGCGGGACCGACTCCGGGCCCAGGAAGGACGCACGGCCTCATGAACTACGCCTTCACCGCCCAGCAGGACGAACTGGCCAAGCAGACAGAGGAGTTCGCCGCCGAGAAGATCGCTCCGCACCGCCAGGAGAACGACCGCCGCGGCGCGTACCGCCCGGGCCTGATCGAGGACATGGCCGCGGCCGGTCTGTTCGCGCTGCGGGTGCCCGAGCAGTACGGCGGGCAGGGTCTCGACGCCGTCAGCGCCGGCATCGCGCTGGAGAAGCTGGCGGCGGCCGATCTGTCCGTGTGCTTCCCCGTGCTCAACGCCGCGCTCATCGGCGGCGTCCTGGCCGCCAACGGCAGCCCCGAGCAGCTGGAGCGCTGGCTGCCGCCGATCGCGCGGGGCGAGGCGGTGGTGGCGCTCGCGCTCACCGAGGCCGGGCACGGGACGGACGCGGCGGGCATCGAGATGCGCGCCGAGCCCGACGGCGACGGCTGGCTGCTCTCCGGCGAGAAGACCTCGATCATGGTCACCGCCTACGCCACCCACGCCCTGGTCTTCGCCCGGACGGGCGGCGAGGGCGCCCACGGCATCAGCGCGTTCTACACCCGCCTCGACGGCGACCGGGTCCGCAAGGAGCGGCTGACCGACCTCGGCTGCCGCTCCGGCGGACGCGGCCGGCTGGTCTTCGACGGCCTGCGGGTCGGACCCGAGGACCTGGTCGGGGCGCCCGGCGGGGGTTTCGGCGCGGTGATGCGTGGCTTCGGGGTCTCCCGGGCGTACATCGCGCTGATGGCCATCGCCGTCGGGGACGCCGCCCTCGCGGAGGCGTACGCGCACGCGTCGGGGCGCACCGCCTTCGGGCAGCCGATCAGCCGCTTCCAGTCGGTGGTGTTCCCGCTCGTCGAGCACACGACGCTGCTGCACGCGGCCCGGCTGGTCGGCTTCGAGGCGCTGTGGAAGGCGGACCGGGGCGAGGATCCCCGTATCCCGTCGAACATGGCCAAGTGGTGGGCGCCGAAGGCCGCCGTCGAGGCGGTGCACCAGGCGCTGCTGACCATGGGTCACCTGGGCTGGAGCGAGGACGGCCCGGTCGCCCAGCGGCTGCGGGACGTCATCGGTCTCCAGCTCGCGGACGGCACGGCGGCGGCCACCAAGCTGACCGTCGCCCGGATGCTGCTCGGCAAGGAGTACGCGCCGTGAGCGCCCGGGCGACGGAGGTCGCGCCTGTGAGCGCCCGAGTGACGGGGCACGCGCCGTGAGCGCGCCGGTGGCCGAGAGTCCGGCCGGCGCGTTACGGCCGGCGGACGCCGTACGGTCCGTGGCCGCGCTGCTGTCAGCGGGCGCCGGCCGGGGTGCGGAGCCCCTGTCGGTAGGTCTGCATCTTGGAGCGCGTGCCGCAGACGGCCATGGAGCACCAGCGGCCGCTGCGGTTGCGGGCCCGATCGTAGAAGGCCCACTCGCAGCGGTGCTCGTGACAGGCCTTCAGGCGCTGCCAGGAACCGTCACCGGCCGCCTCGACGACGATCGCCAGGACCTGGCCGATCATGCCGCGGGTGCCGGTGCCGCCGGGGCGCAGGCGCGGGACGCCGTCCTCGCCGAAGCCCAGGACCAGCGGGCAGTGGGCGGCGACCCGCTCGACGACGGCGCGGGCCGCCGGGTCGGGCCCGGCGCCGTTGTTCTCCCGCATGAGGGCGCGCAGCGCCTCCCGGACCTCGACGGCCTCCCGGCGGTCGGGCTCGGAGGGGGCGAGGGCTCCCGTGGGGAAGCCCTGCCGCTCCATCCAGCGCGCAAGCCCCGCGACGGACGCGAACTCGTCCGGCCCGAACTCGACATTGACGCTGTTGACGAAGGACTGCACCAGAGCGAGCCGGCCGGGGGCCACCTCACGGTCGCCGGGCTGTCGCACGCGCTTGGGTTCCGTCATCCCGCAGACCCTACCGGCCAACCAGGTTCGCCGGTATCCCCCGCTCCCTCTCCCCGTGAAACCCCCCGGAAAGTCCCCGTGAAAGGAATCTCATGACCAGCTCCACCAGCACGGCCGGCACGACCCGGCCGCCGCTCGGCCTGCTGTGCGCCGCACAGTTCATGCTCGTCCTCGACTTCGCCATCGTGAACGTCGCCCTGGGCGCCATGCAGCGTGACCTCGGGTTCACCGCCAGTGGACTGCAGTGGGTCGTCGGCGCCTACGCGCTCTTCTACGGCGGCTTCCTGCTGCTCGGCGGCCGCGCCGGTGACGTCTTCGGCCGCAAGCGCATGTTCGTGACCGGTCTCGCGGTCTTCACGATCGCCTCGCTCGTCGGCGGCATCGCCAACGAGCCGTGGATCCTCGTCCTGGCGCGCGCCGTCCAGGGTCTGTCGGCCGCGGCCGTCTCCCCGGCGGTCCTCGCCATGATCGCCGGCGGCTTCCCCGAGGGTCCCGAGCGCGTGAAGGCGATGGGCATCTTCGGCGCGGTCTCCTCGGCCGGCTTCACCGGTGGCGTGGTCGCCGGCGGTCTGCTCACCGAGTTCCTCACCTGGCGCGCCGTCATGCTCGTCAACGTCCCGGTCGGCATCCTGCTCGTGGCGCTGGCCGCCCGCCGGCTCCTCGCCGACCACAAGGCCGCCGGCTCCGCCCGTCTCGACCTGCCGGGCGCGATCCTGGTCACCTCGGCGATGTGCGCCCTCACCTACGGTCTGACCGAGGCCTCCGGCAAGGGCTGGGGCGCCACGAGCGTCCTCGTCTCGCTGGCCGGCGGCGCCGCCCTGCTGATCGCCTTCCTGGTCGTCCAGACCCGGGTCTCCGGGCCGCTCGTGCCGCTGTCGATCTTCCGTAACCGCGCGCTCTCGGCGGGCAACGGGATCGCGTTCCTGTCCGGTGGCGTGATGTCGGTGTCGACCTTCTTCATCACCATGTACATGCAGCAGGTGCTCGGTTACTCCGCGCTGAAGGCGAGCATGGGCTTCTTCCCGCAGGCCTTCGTGGTCTTCCTGGCGAGCCTCCCGGTCGTCAAGCTCACCCACAAGCTCGGCGCCCGCAACGTCCTGATCGGCGGCGGTGTGCTGCTGGCGGCCGGTGCGGGGATGCTCGCGCAGGTCACGGCGGACAGCTCCTACTGGCTCGGTGTGCTGCCCGGCGGTGTGCTGATCGGTCTCGGCGTGACGGTCATGATGATCTCCACCGCCATCGCGGGCACCAGCGGTGTCACCGGCCCGCAGATGGGTCTGGCCTCCGGCCTGTTCAACTCCAGCCGTCAGCTGGGTGTGGGCATCGGCCTCGCGGTGGGTGTCGCGCTCGCCGGCGTGGTGCACGGCGCCAAGGTCGCGACCATTCCGCTCAGCGGCTTCCAGGGGGCGTTCTGGTTCACGACCGGTCTGTCCGTGGCCATCGTCGTGGTCTCGGTCCTCGGTCTGCGGCGCACCGCCGTGGCCTCGGCCGCGCCCGCGGCTTCCGGCAGCAAGGCCACGGTCGGCGCCACCGGCGCACCGGCCACGGCGAAGTAGGTCCCCAGCTGTTGATTCCGGCGGCCGGCCCCATCACCTCGGGGCCGGCCGCCGCAGCGTAAGAGCGTAAGAGAGGAGCAGAGGATGACTCACATACTCGTCGCGGGCGGCGGCATCGGCGGCCTCGCCGCCGCTCTGGCCCAGGCCCGGGCCGGACACCGGGCGACGGTCCTGGAGGGCCGGCCCGAGTTCTCGGAGATCGGCGCCGGGATCCAGCTGGCGCCCAACGCCTTCCGCGCGCTCTCCGCCCTCGGGGTGCGCGACCGGGTGGCCGAGCGGGCCGACTTCATCGACGAACTGCGCTTCCTGGACGGCACGTCCGGGCAGCGGGTCGCCGCCCTGGAGCTGACCGGCACGTACCGGACCCGGTTCGGCGGCCCGTACGCCGTGGTCCACCGCGGCGATCTGCACCGGGCGCTGCTCGACGGCTGCCGCGCGGCCGGGGTGGAGCTGCTCGCCGGGCACCGGGTGACCGGCTACCGGCAGACCGCCGACCGGGTGACGGCGCTGACCGCGGGCGGGGAGCGGTTCTCCGCGGACGTGCTGCTCGGCGCCGACGGGCTGCGTTCGGCGGTACGGGCCCAGCTCGTCGGCGACGGCGGTCCGCGGATCTCCGGGCACACGATCTACCGGTCGGTGATCCCGATGGCGGAGGTGCCCGAGGAGCTGCGCTCCAAGACGGTCACCCTGTGGGCGGGACCGGGCTGGCACTTCGTGCACTATCCGATCGGCGGCGGCGCGTTCCTCAACCTCGCGGCCACCCGGGACGACGGCGCCCGTGAGGAGATCACCGGGGCGCCCACGAGCCGGACCCACGTCCTGGGCGAGTTCCCCGGGCTCTGCGCGCGGGCACGACGGCTGCTGGAACTCGGCCGGGACTGGAAGGTCTGGGTGCTCTGCGACCGCGATCCGGTGGACGGGTGGGTGGACGGCCGGGTGGCGCTCCTCGGGGACGCCGCGCATCCGATGCTCCAGTACGCCGCCCAGGGGGCCTGCATGGCCCTGGAGGACGCGGTGGTCCTGGGCGGGCTGCTCGGGGCCCGCGCCTCGGTGGACGTGCCGCGGTGGCTGGTGGAGTTCAACGCGCTGCGGCGGGACCGTACGGCGCGTACGACGCTGACGGCGCGCGAGCTGGGCGAGCGGCTCTACCACGCGGCCGGGGCGGACGTGCCGGTCCGTAACGCGATGCTGGCAAGCCTCTCCCCCGCCGGGCTGCGCGACGCCGTGGCGTGGCTGCACGGCTCCACGTCGTTCACCGAGTCCCGGGAGCCCGCTCTGGTGCTTGCCGAGGCGGCATGACGCGCGGCTCCTCCCCCGCACCGGACGACGACGACCGCCACCCCGTGTCGAGCGAGGGGTGGCGGTCGTCGCCGTGTGCGCGCACCCCGGCGTAACGGTCGCTGAGCTCCGCTCCTATCCGGGCCAACTCGGCCTGTACGAAGGTGGGTTCGAGGACCTCGACCAGGGCGCCCCAGCCGGCCAGGTTGCGGGCGAGGTCCAGCGGGGTCGGTGCGCCGAGCCGGACCCGGGCACGGCCGTCGGCGTTCTCCCCGTCGGGGTGGCAGTGGCGTCCGAACCGGTCGCGCAGGACGTCCAGGTACCGCGCCTCGACGAGCACGGTCGCCCAGGTGCGCGAGCGCTTGCGCTCCACGTCGCCGACGACCTCCTGCCAGGCCGTGGCGAGCGCGAAGTCGTCGGGGCGCTCGGCGGTTTCGCCGGTCTGCTCCGCGGCGGCGATCCGGTCGACGCGGAAGGTGCGCCGCCCCCGCTCGGTCCCGGCGATCAGGTACCAGGTGTCGTCCTTGTCGACCAGACCCCAGGGGTCGACGACCCGCTCGGTCCGCTCCCGGGCACCGTTGGTGTAGGTCAGGCGGACCCTGCGCCGGCGGACCACGGCGGCCTGCAGCCGGTCGACCAGCTCGGGCCGGTCGCGGTCGCGGTCGCCCCAGGGGGTGGGGTCGACCATGGTGGCGTCGGCGGCGGCCTCGGCATCGGCCCGGAAGGTCTGCGGCAGCGCCCGCAGCAGCTTGTTCAGTGCCGCCTTGGCGTCCCCCGAGGCCGCCGCGGCGGGGCCGACGAGCAGGAAGAGCGCCTGGGCCTCGTTGGCCGACAGACCGCTGAGATCGGTACGGGCCCCGCCGACGAGCGCCCAGCCCCCGCCGCGGCCGGGCTGCGGGTACACCGGGATGCCGGCGGCGGACATCGCCTCCAGATCGCGACGTGCCGTGGCGACGGACACGTCGAGTTCTTCGGCCAGCTCGGCAGCGGTCACCCGGCCCCGGCGCTGCATGAGCAGCAGGGCGGCGACAAGTCGGTCAGCGCGCATGTTTCCACCTTCTCTCGTAAAGTGCTCACTTGGTGAGCACTTTGGGTCGGAGGATGGTCTCGGTTACGGAACGAAGGAAGGAACCACCCATGCTGCGAGGACTTGCCACCGTCAACTTCTTTGCCGACGACGTGGAAGCAGCCAAGACGTGGTACGCGGAACTGCTCGGCGTCGAGCCGTACTTCGAGCGCCCGGGCGACGGCAAGCCCGCCGCCTACTACGAGTTCAGGATCGGTGACCACCAGACCGAACTGGGCCTCATCGACCGGCGCTACGCCCCGCCGGGCCTGCCCGACGTCCCCGGCGGCGCGATCGGACACTGGCACGTCGACGACGTGGAGGGCACCCTCGACCGGCTGCTCTCGATGGGCGCCACGCTGTACACGCCGCTGACCGAGTACGGTCCCGGCTTCGTCACCGCTTCCGTGACCGACCCCTTCGGCAACGTCCTGGGCATCATGTACAACGAGCACTATCTGGAGATGCTGGGCGCCTGAGGCGCCCCCTGATACGTCACGACGGTGGCCCCCACGCGGGTACGTGGGGGCCACCGTTTCGTACGACAGCGTTCGGTCAGACGGCCGTGGCGGCGGTACGCGCCACCAGCGCGGCCATCTTCTCCACCGTCGGCTCGTCGAAGAGGTCGACCAGCTCCAGCTCCACCCCGTGCTCCTCGCGGACCAGCTCGGTCAGCCGGGCCGCCCGCAGCGAGTCGCCGCCGAGGTCGAAGAAGTTGTCCAGGACGCCCACCCCGTCCAGCTCCAGGACCTTCGTCCACAGCCCGTGCAGCGACTCCTCGAGGGCGCCGGAGGGCGCCTGGTAGGCGGTGTCGACGTCCGGGCGGGAGCGCGGCGGCTCCGGCAGCGCGGCCCGGTCGATCTTGCCGTTGACGCTGGTGGGCAGCCCGCCGATGACGAAGGCCGCGGGGACCATGAAGGACGGCAGCCGCTGGGAGAGTCCGCGGCGGATGTCCCGTACGGAGGGGGCCGCGCCGGCGTCGGGCTCGATGTAGGCGGTCAGCTGCACATCGCCCTGGCCGTCCTGCCGGGCCAGGACCGCGGCCTGCTGGACGCCGGGCAGCGTGGTCAGGACGACCTCGATCTCGCCGAGGTGGACGCGGTTGCCGCGCACCTTGACCTGGTTGTCGGTGCGGCCGACGATCTCGATGCTGCCGTCCGGCCAGTACCGGGCGAGGTCTCCCGTGCGGTACATGATCGGGTGGCGTGCCGGGTCGATCGGGTTGGTGATCCACTTCTCGGCGGTGGCCTCGGGGCGGCCCAGGTAGCCGGCCGAGAGGCTGACGCCGGCGATGCAGAGTTCGCCGACCAGGCCCGGCGGCAGCGGGCGGAGGTCCTCGTCGAGGACGTAGATGGTGACGTTGGTGGTGGGCCGGCCGATGGGCGGGAGCCTGCGGGCGCGTCCCTCCTCGCCGAGCCGCTCGCCCATCTCGGTGATGTCGCAGCTCGCGACGACGGTCGCCTCGGCGGAGCCGTACAGGTTGATGAGGCGGAACGGCAGGCCGGCCGGCGGCCAGGACTGGATGCGCTCGCCGCAGACCCGGATGTTCTCCAACGGGGTGTCCTCGGGCCACTCAAGACGCCACAGGCGCTCGGCCATCGGCTTCATCAGGAGAGTGGTGGTGATGCCCTCGCGCAGGAACCACTCCTGGAGGCGGTACTCGGAGGCGACCACGGAGACGTCCGGGATGTGCACGGTGCCGCCGACGGCGAGCACCGGGAAGCACTCGACCTCGATCATTCCGTAGCCGGGGGCCGCCAGCCAGGTGCCCTGGGACGCGCTGGACATGCCGCACAGCTCGCTCATGCTGTGGATCAGGTTGCGGGCGGCGCCGAAGCGGACCATGACGGCCTTGGGGGCGCCGGTGGAGCCGGAGGTGTAGCAGATGTGGATGAGGTCGTCCGCGGCGACGGGCTCGCTGACCTCGGTGACCGGCTCGGTCCGCCAGTCGTCGGTGTCCAGCGCGAGGACCGGGGCGAGGCCCTCGACCTTCGACTCGTGGGCGGCCAGGGTCAGCACGGCGGCGGCCGAGGCGTCCTCGATCATGTAGCGGATCCGCTCCGCCGGGAAGTCGCTGTCCAGCAGGATCGCCGCACAGGCCAGCTTGAAGCAGGCCAGCTGGGCGATCAGGCTCTCCGCGCTGCGCGGGAAGCAGACGCCGACGCGGTCGCCGGGCTTCACCCCGCGGGCCGTCAGCCGGTGGGCGAGCTGGTTGGCCTGCTCGTCGAGCTCGCGGTACGTCAGCCGGGCGCCGGGCAGGATCACGGCCAGGGCGTCGGGGGTGCGCCGGGCGTGCTCGGCGACGCGCTCGTGGAAGAAGGGCTGCGGGACCGGACCGGCGGTGTCGTTCCACTCGACCAGGGTGCGGTGCGTCTCCTCGTCGGTGAGCAGCGCGATGTCGTGGACGGTGCCCTCGGGCGCGGCGGCCAGGGCGGCGAGCACCCGCTCCAGGTGGCGGGCGTACTGCTCGGCGGCCTGCGCGTCGAACTCGGCGCTGTCCAGGCTGAGTTCGAAGGTGCCGTCGGCCGGGGAGACGGCCAGGGTCAGCGCGGCGAGCGCCTCGCCGGCGGGGCGACCGACGGTGGTGACGGCGGCGTGCGCCGGACGGCCGGCGGGCACCTCGGCCGCGTCCGCGGTACCGGCCTGGGCCACGGCCTCCAGGAGCCGCGCGGCGGTGGTGTCGCCGGCCACCCGTATCGCGGCGGACTCGACGGAGTCGGGGTGGCGTCGCCGTCCGACGAGGAGTTCCGTCTCCCCGGTGTAGCGGTGCACGAGCGCGGCCAGCGCGGCCGTCGCGTACTCCTCGGGACGGGCCGCGGCGGGCGCGGGGACGGTGAGGGTGTGCCGGTGCGGCACGGCGGTCCGCGCACCGTCGAGCACGCGGGCCAGGGGCAGGGTCGAACTCGTGTTGACTGCCACGGTGTTGGTTCCTCTCGGGATGTTCACGACGTCGGATGACGGCGGAGTTGCGTCGCCTGCGCGGCGGCGCCCGCCGGAGGTGCGGGGGCCGGGGGGTGCCGGTCGGGACACCGCGCGCGGAGGGGGTGCGCGCGGTGGTGGGGGGTCCCGGCCGACGGGTCCCGGCGGAGGGGTGCCGGCGTGGGGGCCAGGGGTGGGAGACCCGGGGGCGGGGGTTGGTCGCCGGCCGAAGGCCGGCCGGGGATGGAAACCCGGGGTGAGGCTCCCGGGGGCGGGGCTGGGCTCCGGCCGAAGGCCGGCCGGGGCCCGAGGTGAGGCTCCCGGGGTGTGGGCCGGGACTCCGGCCGAAGCTCGGCCGGGTGGCCGGGTGGCCGGGTGGTGCCGGTGAGGGCGCCGGGTCCGGCCGTAGGGGGCCGGGGGGGTGCCCGGTACGGGGCGCCGGGGTCCGGCCGTAGGGGGCCGGGGCAGGGGTGGGTCAGGCCGCCTTGGGGTGGGCGGCGCGGCGGGAGGCTACCGCGAGGGCGAGCTCCTCGATCATGTGGGCGGTCTGCGCCCAGTCCACACAGGCGTCGGTGACGCTCTGCCCGTACGTGAGCAGGTCGGTACGGCCGATCGTGAGGTCCTGGCGGCCGGCCGCCAGGAAGCTCTCGATCATGACGCCGGCGACACCCTCCTCACCGGCCGCGATACGCCGGGCGATGTCGCCGGTGACCAGCGGCTGGCGCTCGTGGTCCTTGTTGCTGTTGCCGTGGCTGGCGTCGACGACGAGCCGCTGCGGGAGCCCGGCGGCGGCCAGCTGCGCCAGCACCTCGGCCACCGGCTCGGCCTCGTAGTTGGGGCCGGCGCTGCCGCCGCGCAGCACCACATGGCCGTCGGGGTTGCCCTCGGTGCTGACCACGACGGCCCTGCCGTCGTCGCCGATGCCCGGGTACACGTGCGGGTGGGAGGCCGAGACGATGGCGTCCACCGCGTCCTCGACGCTGCCGCCGGTGGCGTTCTTGAAGCCGATCGGCATGCCGAGGCCGCTGGTGACCTGGCGGTGGACCTGGCTCTGGACGGTGCGGGCCCCGATGCAGCCCCAGGAGACCGCGTCGGAGAGGTAGTGCGGCACCAGCGGGTCGAGGAACTCGCAGGCGACCGGCAGTCCGCTGCCCGCGATCTGGGCCATCAGCCCGCGCGCCAGGCGCAGTCCGCTGGGCAGGTCCTGCGAGCCGTCCAGGCGCGGGTCGCTGAGCAGGCCCTTCCAGCCGATCCGGGTGCGGGGCTTCTCGACGTACACACGCATGACGACGAGGAGCCGGTCCCGGTACTCGGCGCCGAGCGCGGAGAGCCGCTCGGCGTACGTGAGGGCGGCGTCCGGGTCGTGCACGGAGCACGGACCCGCGATGACGAGCAGGCGGTCGTCCTGGCCGGAGAGCACCCGGGCGATCTCCCGGCGGGCTCTCTGCGTGGTCTTGCGGGCGAGCGGCGGTAGCGGGATCTCCTCACGGAGCTCGGCGGGCGTGGGCAGCCGGGCGGCGACCGGGGCCGCGGCGAACGTGCCGGCGGGGGCGGTGGCGGAGGTGCGGACGAGGCTCATGTGCGGATGTCCCTTTCTGGGGTGGAGGTGGTGGGCGGCGGACGCGGCCCGAGGTCACGGGCGGAGGTCGCGCCGACCGTACGGCGGCGGTGCGGGCGGGTCGGTGGTGCGGGAACGGTCAGATCCCGTCGGCGGTGAGGACCGCGGCCGAGAAGGTGAAGCCCATGCCGGTGCCGATGACGAGGACGCGGTCCCCGGGGCTCAACAGGTCGTTCCTCAGCAGGTGGTCGAGGCCGTACAGCTGGTCGCAGGGCCCGAGGTGACCGATGGTCAGGCCGAGCTCGTGCAGCGAGTTGCGCGGGGCGATGTCCAGGTGCCGTACGAAGCTCTCGCGGTGCAGGGTCCGGCCGACGAAGGGGGTCACGAGCCAGTCGATGCCGTCCGGCGCCACATCCGCCTCCTCGAGGGCGCGGCCGACGACGCTGCGGGTGCGCTCGACCGACCTGGTCTGCACGTCGCGCAGCGACACCTCGCCGGTGGCGAGGAACTCCCGGGTCCTGCGGCGCATGTCCGGCTGCTCCGCGGAGGGCGCGGTGCGGAACGGCTCGGCGCCGCGGGACAGCCCCTCCAGGACGGTGTCGGTCTCGCTGACCAGGGACCGCAGGCGCAGCCGGCCGGTGTCGCGGGTGACCACCGCGGCCGCCGCGCCGTCGCCGAAGACCATGCCGGGCGAGGTGTACCAGCGGTTGCTCGGCGGCGCGAAGCGGTCCGCGAGGGTGATCAGGGCGGAGGGCACGTCGGGGCGGGCGATCAGGGTGGAGGCGGCGACGTCGAGCGAGGCGAGGGAGCCGTTGGACCAGGCCGCGACGGTCATCGGCATGCTGTTGAGGGTGGGGCCGAGCAGCTCGCGGGCGATCCAGCAGGCGGCCGGCCACATGTCGATGCCCTGGAAGTGACCGTGGCTGTGCAGGACGAGGGAGTCGGGGTCGACCCGCGCGCCCTTCTCGCCGGCCTCCTTGATCGCCTGCCGGCCCGCGGTGACCGCCATCTCCGGCGGCGCCTCGGCCGAGCGGGAGTAGCTGATCATGCCGGTGCTGGCGGCGGCGTCGGCCGAGTAGGAGCCGTCGGCCACCGCCTCGTCCACCGGCACGGATGCACCGAGGGTGCCTCCGGTGCCGGCGATCCAGATGTTGTCGAAGCGCATCGGACAGGTCCTTTCCTGGGTGCGGGCGGTGGGGACCGAGGCGATTCGGGCCCGGGCTTCTGTTACCGGTTACGACGTTATGCAGGTATCGCGGCGGGGACAACGGCCTCCCGATAAAGCTCCGTTACCTCTCCGAGCAGCCCGGAGACGATCTCGGCGAGCAGCTCGCCGCCACGCCGGGTCAGCACAGAGGCGGGGTGGAACTGCACCGAGGCGAACCCCGGACCGCGCAGGGCGTGCACCTCGCCGGTCTCCTCGCGGAACACCCGGACCTGCCCGGGACGGGCGGCCGGGCAGTCGATCAGGTCGCGATCGGCGTGCGCGGCGAAGGTGTTGTAGAAGCCGACGGGTTCGGTGCGGCCGAAGCACTCGATGTCCCGCTGGAGCCCCTGGGTGGGCAGCGGGTGCCGTACGAGCGGGAGGCCGAGCAGGGTGCTCAGCACCTGGTGGCCCAGGCAGACGGAGAGGAACGGGATACCCCGGTCGAGGAGTTCGGCGGTCACCTGCCGCATCCGCGCGATCTTGGGGTCGGCCGTGTCCCTAGGGTCGCCGGGCCCCGGCCCGACGATGACGAGATCGTGCGCGTCGAGCGCGAACTCCTCGTCGAAACGCTTCACCACGATCCGCAGCCCCTGGGCCTCAAGGAGATGGCGGGCCATCGCCGTGAAGGTGTCCTCGGCGTCGATCACGAGGACCCGCCGGCCGGCGAGGCCGGGCACCGGGCGGCTGCGCTCGGCGGGCGGCCGGAACCAGAAGTCGGCCAGCGGCTCGTTGCGGGCGGCCAGGGCCCGCAGCACATCCGGGTGGGACGCGAGTGCGGCCGCAGCCCCGGCCCGTCCGGCCGGGGCGCCCACCGGTGTGCGCAGCGCCTCGATGAGCCCGGCCGCCTTGGCCCGGGTCTCCGCGGCCTCGCCCGCCGGGTCGGAGTCGCGAACGAGGGTGGCACCGACCGGGATACGGACCCGCCCGGCCGCGTCGATCTCCGCCGTACGGATGAGGATGGCCGAGTCCATGCTGCGGGCGCCGTTCTCGTCCCGGCCGATGAGCGCGGCCACCCCCGCGTAGTAGCCGCGGCCCTCGGGCTCGTGACGGCCGATCACCTCGCAGGCGCTCTCCAGCGGGCCGCCGGTGACGGTCGGCGCGAACAGGGTCTCGCGCAGGATGTCCCGTACGTCCAGGGAGCTCCGGCCCTCGATGAGGTACTCGGTGTGGGCGAGCCGGGCCATCTGCTTGAGGGCGGGGCCGGTGACCCGGCCGCCCAGGTCGCAGACCCTGCCCATCATCTTGAGCTCCTCGTCGAGCACCATGTAGAGCTCGTTGGCCTCCTTGGGGTCGGCAAGGAAGTCGAGCAGTCCTGTCAGCTCGGGGCCGTCCGCCGGGTAGCGGTAGGTGCCGCTGATCGGGTTCATCACGACCTGGCCGGCGTCCAGGCTGATGTGGCGCTCCGGGGAGGCGCCGACGAAGGTACGGCCCCCGGTGTGGACGACGAAGGTCCAGTAGCCGCCCGGGTCACGGCCCGCGAGCCGGCGGAAGAACGAGAGCGCGGTCCGCGCCGACCAGTCGTCGATCCGCGCGGTGAAGGAGCGCTTGATGACGAAGTTGGCCCCCGCGCCCCTCCCGATCTCCTCGGTGAGCACCCGGCGCACCCGGGCCGCGTACTCCTCGTCGTCGGCGTCGAAGGACCCCTCGTCCATGGCGATCGGCAGGTCGGGCAGCGCGTCGAGCACCTCGTCGAGCGGCAGCACCGCCTGGTCCTCGACGTCCATCGTCAGGAGCGGCGCCCCGTCGTCGGGGCAGGAGAAACCGCGTTCGCGGATCTGCCGGTACGGCAGCAGCGCGAGGACCTCGTGCCGGGCGCCGCCGCCCGCCGGGGCGGGCGGCAGCGGGATGTCGGCGATCAGCTCCCGCTCGGCGGTCCGGCCGACGATCAGGTCGATCCGGTCGGGCCCGGTGGCGCCGGGCCGGTGCAGCAGGGCGAACGGCGGCGGATCGGCGCCGAGGACGCGGTCGAGCAGCGGGTGGGGGCTCGACGTCGGCCGGGGGCTCATCGCCGGCCTCCGTCCATCGCCGCAAGGACCGCACGGGTGGAGACGGTGACCGAGCAGCGGGAGGAGACGTACGCGAGCGTCTCGCGGTGCCGGTCGGCGGAGAAGTCCGCGACGGCGTCGCCCACCACGAAGGTCTGGATGTCGTGGGAGAAGCCCTCGTGGGCGGTCATCAGGATGCCGACGTGCGCGTACACCCCGCAGATCACCAGCTGGTCGCGGCCGGTCTCGCGCAGCAGGGCGAGCAGGTCGGTACGGCAGAAGGCGCTGGGGCGCCACTTGGTGAACACCCGGTCGCCGGGGGCCGGTGCGATCCGCTCCGGGATGGCGCGGTGGTCCGGGTCGGCGCTCATCCCGGCGCCCCAGAAGTCCTTCAGCAGTCCGCGCTGTTCGTCCGTCATGCCGCCGGGCTGGGCGGTGTAGACGACGGGCGCCCCCACCTCCGCGAAGGCCCCGCGCAGCGCCTCGGTGTGGTCCATCAGATCGGTCAGCGGCTGGCGGCCCTCGTCCGGGCCGCCGTGCCCGAAGGGGCTCAGGAAGTAGTTCTGCAGATCGTGGACGAGCAGCACCGCGCGGTCGGGGTCGACCGTCCAGGGCGCGGTGTTGCGCGGCAGCTCGTCCTCGGCCGGCATGGGATAGGAGTCGATCAGAGGAATGGCCATCGTGGCTCCAGATATGTGTACGCGTAAGGGGAATCGGGATCAGACGCCGAGGGCGGCGCCGCCGTCCACGGTCAGGCCGTGCAGCGTGATGTGCGCGGCCCGGTCGGAGAGCAGGAAGAGCACCGCGTGCGCGATGTCCTCGGGCTGGGCGAGCTTGCCGAGCGGGATGCCGAGGCGGTACGTGGCGGGGGAACCCTCGACGGAGGGTCGGGCCGCGTCGCCGTCGGCGTACATCGAGGTGAGCATCGGCGTCTCGGTGGAGCCGGGCGCGACCACGTTGCAGCGGATGCCGTACCGGGCCAGTTCGAGCCCCAGCGTCTTGGTGAAGCTGGTGGCGGCGGCCTTCGAGGCCGCGTAGGCCCCCATGTTCCAGCGCGGGATGGCCGCCGCGTTCGAGGCGACCGTGACGATCGCCCCGGACCGGCGCGGCACCATCCGGTTGGCGACCGCCCGGCTGACGTGGAAGACGCCGGTGGCGTTGACGGCGAAGGTGGTGTCCCAGTCCTCGTCGCTGTAGCCCGCCACCTCGCCGGTACGGAGCACGCCGGCGGCGTTCACCAGATGGTCGAGGGGGCCCAGTTCCCTCTCCGTACGGTCGACGGCGGCGTCCACCTCGACGCTGGAGCGCACGTCCACGCCCAGCGGCAGGACCGACGCGCCCGCCGTCCGCAGCTCCTTCGTCAGGGGCTCCAGGGCGAGCGGATCGGCGTCGAGCAGCGCGACGCGCACGCCCTCCGCGGCCAGGGCCCGGGCGACCGCCGCGCCGATTCCGCCCGCCGCCCCGGTGACCAGGGCCGTCTTGGTGTTCATCGCCGTTCCTTCCGGTCGGTGGGGAGGACCAGGCCGGCCTTGGCCAGCCTGCGGACCGCGAGCGTCTCGGTGCGCTGCCGCAGCCGGGCGGCGACCGCGTCGGCGTCCACCCCGAGGCAGCGGACGGTGAAGGAGCTCAGGGCCTCCAGGTAGTCGGCCTCCAGGACCTCCTCGTCCAGGCCGGTGGACCGGCCGTCCTCGATCAGGACCCGGCCGGCGACGACCACGGTGTCGATGTCCATCGAGCCGCCGAGGGCGAGGAAGCCCTCCAGCGGGCGGGGGTTGAGCAGATAGCGCCAGTCGTCGGCCTTCACCAGGAGCAGGTCGGCCTGCTTGCCCGGTTCGAGGCTGCCGATCCGGTCACCCTGGTCGAGCCCGCGGGCGGGCAGCCGGGTGGCCATCGCCAGCGCGTCGGTGGGCAGCACCTCGGTGGGGTCGGCGTACATCTCGTTGTAGATCTGCCAGGCCACCCGCATCGACTCGGCCATGCCGCCGATGGGCATGGCGGCGCCGTCGGTGGACAGCGAGACGTCGAGTCCGGCCCGGCGGAACTCCGGGAAGAGCCGGGTCTCGGTGAGGGACGCCTCCCCCGCGGGCCCGTACTTGGCCGGCGAGTGGCTGATGTGCGCGCCCGCGCCGATCAGCAGCGCCCGCTCGCCCGCGTCGGCGAAGGCGCAGTGCACCGCCATGAACCGGTCGGAGAGCAGACCGAGGTCGGCGAACCGGCGCACCGGGGTGGACCCGTGGTAGGCGAGCATCACCTCGGCCTCGTTGCGCAGCGCGCCGACGTGCGCGGCGAACGGCACGTCGAAGCGGGCGACCAGCTCGGCGAAGCCGGCACCGAGTTCGTCGGTCATGTTGGTGCCGTAGACGGCGGTCGGCCAGGCCCGGACGAGCCCCTCGGGGTCGGCCTCGCAGTCGATGAGGAGCTTCTCGATGCGCTGGAGCTCGCCGTCGGCGTCGCGGGTGCGGCGGAACCGGGTGTCCCCGGGGGCGCAGACCGCGTCCGAGGCCCAGGTGCTCACCGTGACGCGCATCCCGAGGTCGCGGGCGGCGCGGGCGAGCGCCTCCGGCTTGTTGAGGGAGCCGACGTCGCCCAGGGCCGTCACGCCGGAGCGCAGCTGTGTCCACATCGAGTACCGGGCGATGGCGAGCGCCTCGTCGGGCGTCAGCCGGTCGACCTGGCCGTGGAAGGAGTCGAAGATGACGGAGATCTGCGGGACGTCGCCGCCCAGCGCCATGAACACCGGTTTGTCGTCCCGGTCGGAGGCGTCGCGCAGCGCGCCCTTGAAGGGGAAGCGCATCGCGAACATCTCGTGCCAGTGCGGGTTGACGAAGCCGGGCAGGATCATCCGGCCGCGGGCGTCGATGGTCCGTAGTTCGGCGCGCTGTTCGGGCCGGACGAAGGCCTCGACCTCGGCGACCGTGCCGACCGCGATCACCACGCCGTCCTCGGCGAGGACGGCGCCGTCGGGGACGACGCGGTCGCCGTCGTCCGCCGGGTAGAGGCAGCCGCCCTTGACCAGCAGGGCGCTCATCACGCCACCTCCGTGGTCCGGGCGTTCCAGGCGGCGGTGAGGTGGCGGTACCAGTCGTCGAGGGTGGGGGCGGCGGCGAGTTCGGCGAACTCGGCGGGCAGGCCCTGCCTGCGCCAGCGGGTGACCAGGCGCATCATCTCCAGGGAGCCGAGCCCGAGGTGGACCAGGTGGGCGTCACCGGGGACGTCGTCGGGCTGTGCACCGAGGACGGCGGCCACCTCCTGGCGGAGTTCGGCGGCGGAGAGCGGTGAGGTGCGCGGTGCGGTACGTGCGGCACGTATGCCGGCCATGGCGGTTCACCTTTTCTGTGAGGTCGAGAGGGACGGGACGGGCAGAACCGCGGGCGCGTCGACAGCCTCGGCCGCGGCCTCGGGCTGAGGGGCCGGGGTCCAGTGGCGCGGCAGGGAGGGGTCCGCGGCGGCCGCCGCGAGCACCTTCTTGTCGATCTTCCCGAGGGGCGTCAGCGGCAGGTCCGGTACGAACTCGGCGCGGTCCGGCAGCTTGTAGTCGGCGAGCCCGCGCGCGTGCAGCGCCGCCTTGAGGTCGGCGAGGGTCGGCGCCTCGGCGTCCGGGCGGCCGACCAGGAAGGCGTAGATCCGCTCGCCGAGGAACTCGTCCGGCACCGGCACGACGGCCGCCGCGGCGATCCCCGGGCAGCTGACGAGATGGGCCTCCACCTCGCCCGCCGCGATCTTGTCGCCGCCGCGGATGACGACGTCCTTGAGCCGCCCCTGGACGATCAGGCGACCCTCCTCGGTGAGGCTGGCGAGGTCGCCGGTGCGGTAGAAGCCGTCGCTCGTGAACGCCCTGGCGTTGTGCTCGGGGGCCCGGTAGTAGCCGCGCAGGGTGTACGGGCCCCGGGTGAGCAGTTCTCCGGTGACCCCGGCCGGCACCTCCTCCCCGCGCTCGTCGACGATCTTCAGCTCGTCGGCCGGCGACACGGGCCGCCCCTGGGTGTGCAGGACGGAGTCCGGGTCGTCGTCGGCGCGGGACATCGTCAGGAGCCCCTCCGCCATGCCGAACACCTGCTGGAGCCGGCAGCCGAGTTCGGGGGTCACGCGCGCGGCGAGCTCCGGTTCGAGCCGGGCTCCGCCGATCTGGAGGACCTTGAGGCTGGAGAGGTCCGCGTCGGACCACTCGCACTCGTCCAGCCAGAGCCTGGCCACGGTGGGGACGACCGAGGTGAGGGTGACGCGTTCCCGCTCGATCAGCGTGAAGCAGTCGTCGGCGGTGGGGTCCGGGGCGAGGACGACGGTGCCGCCGGAGGCAAGCGTGCCGACCACTCCGGGGCAGCCCCAGGTGAAGTTGAACTCCACCGGCAGCGCGGCCAGATAGACGTCGTCGGGGGTCAGTCCGGCGAGGGCGGCGATCGTACGGGTCTGGTAGGCGTAGTCGTCGTGGGTGCGCGGGATCAGCTTGGGCAGGGCGGTCGTCCCCCCGGAGAGCAGGAAGAAGGCCACGTCGGAGGGGTCGTTGGCGGGCAGCTCGAGCGGATCGGCGTCCACCGAGTCCAGCGGGACCACCGCCGGTGAGCCGCTCACGCTCTCGCCCTGGGCGAAGATCCGGCGAAGGGCGGGCAGTTCGGCCGCCATCTCCAGGGCCAGCGCGGTGTGGTCGAAGCCGCGGAATACGCCGGGGACGACGTAACCGGTGGCTCCCGACAGCTCGCACAGGTGCCGGATCTCGTTCGAGCGGTGCGAGGTGAGCGAGAACACCGGCTTGGCACCGGCCCGGAAGAGCGCGAAGGCCACCTCGACGAACTCGGGCACGTTGGGCAGCTGGAGCACGATCCGGTCCCCCGGCGCCACCCCCTGCCGTACGAATCCGGCGGCCCGGCGGTCCACCCGGTCGGCGAGTTCGGTGTAGCTGATCCGGATCTCGCCGGCGACGAGCGCTGTGGCGCTGCCGTACGTCTCGGCCCAGGCGCGTGGCAGCGACCCGAGGTCGGTGCCGTTCCACAGCCCCTCCCGGCGGTAGCGCTCGGCCGTCGCGGCCGGCCAGGGGGTGCATCCTTCGAGCATCACTGGTCTTCCTCCTGTCGTACGGTGCCGGGCAGATAGGGCGCGGTGATCTCGACGACCGCGCAGGCGACCTCCATGCCGGGGCCCGCCGCGAGCAGCAGCACGCGGTCCCCGGGGGCGACCTCGCCCCGCGTCCACAGGCGTTCGAGACCGATGAACGGGTCGGCGGCGCCGACGTGCCCGATGTGCCGGGTGAAGTCCCAGGTGCCGTGGACGGCTTCGACGTCCAGCGGATCGAGGTAGATGGTGTGCAGGGCGCCGTCGGCGTACCCGGTGTGGCAGATCCGCGCGACCTCCTCCAGGTCGGTGTCCGCCTCCTCCAGGGCGCGGTCGACGGCTTCGGCGACCACGTCGCCGAGGTGGACCTTCGGCGGCGCCGCGCCCTCGGCCCAGCGCCGGCGCCAGTGGTCGCTGCGCTCCTCGAAGTTGAGCGAGCGGCCGACGGTGATGCCGGGCGGGAAGAGCTCCTCACCGCCGCGGTGCAGTTCCTCCATCGACGGGGCGGAGACCGCGCCGACCGAGAGCAGCCGGGCGAAGCCGTCCCGCCGGGAGAGCACGGCGGCCGCGCCGCCGTCGGCGAGCAGGAACAGCCGGGAGGAGTTCCAGCGGTCGACCAGGGGTGCGGAGAAGTTGTCGGCCGCGGTGAGCAGGACGGCGTCCTTGCCGTCGTCGGCGGTCAGCCGGTGCGCGGCCATCTCCAGGGCCGTCAGCATGCCGAGGCAGCCGGGGCCGACCTGGGCCGCGCCGATCGGCCGGTCCAGGGTGCGGCGCAGGACGTAGTGCGGGGCGGACCAGCCGTCGGGCCCCTGGTGGTAGGTGGCGCAGTGCAGCAGCGCGCCGTAGTCCTCGGGGGTGAGCCCGGTGCGGCCGGCCCGGCGCAGGGCGGTCCGGGCGGCCCGTACGGCCATCTCGGGGGCCGGGAGCTCCCCGGCCACCCGGACGGCGAGCATCCCGGACGCCGTGCGGTGGGCCTCGTCGTACCAGCCGTTGGCCACCGCGTCGGCGGTCGTCACCTCGTCGGGCAGCCAGCTGCCGACTCCGGCGAGGTAGAGCTCGGCGGCGACCTTCATCGCGTACCGCCCGCTCCCGCGGCCGCGCCGGCACCGGCCACGGCACCCGCACCGGCCGGGACGAGGAACCGGGCGACGCTGTCGAGCTTCTCGCAGGTCTCCTCGAACTCCCGCTCCGGCGTGGAGTGGCCGACGATGCCGGCGCCGGCCCGCAGCCAGGTGCGGCCGTCCTTGCGGTAGGCGCTGCGCAGCACCAGGGCCGCGTCCATCGCGCCGGTGTGGTCGACGGTGAGGACCGCGCCGCTGTAGAGGCCGCGGGTCTCGGGCTCGTGCCGGCGTATGGAGTCGTACGCGGCCGCCTTCGGCACTCCGGAGGCGGTGACGGCGGGGAAGACCGCGCCGAAGGCGTCCCAGGCCTCCCGGCCGGGGGCGAGCCTGCCGGCGACCCGGGAGGCGAGGTGCTGGACGCTGCCGCGCTCCTTGATGGCCATGAACTCCGGGACCTCGACCGAGCCCTCGACGCAGACGTCGACCAGTTCGTCGGTGCCGACCTTGACGGAGATGGCGTGCTCGTAGACCTCCTTGGGGGAGCCGAACAGGTCGGCGCGCAGGCCCTCGTCGGTGAGCAGGTCGCCGGTGAGGGCGCGGGTGCCGGCGAGCGGCTGGCTGACGACGTGGCCGTCCTCGGAGACCTGGACGACGATCTCCGGGCTGAAGCCGATGGCCTCGGTGCCGCCCAGGTTGAGCATGAAGGAGCGGGCCGGGTTGTTGCCGCGGCGGCCGGCCACGTAGGTACCGGTCAGGTCGACGTCGTCGTCGACCTCGACGACGCGCGACAGGATCACCTTGTGCAGCTGTCCGGAGTTGATCTCGTCGACGGCGAGTCGCACGGCCTCGCGGTACTGGGCGCCGCCGGTGGCGTGCACGTCCAGCGGGCGGGGCTGTCCGTCGAGGGCCGGGCCGGGGTTGGCGACGGTGGTGAGGAGCGCGTCGAGGGTGGCCTGGTCGGCGGCGCGCAGCAGGGCGTGACCGGCCTCGAAGCGGACCTCGGCGCGCGGCACGACGAGGTGCATCAGCCGGCCGTCGCCGATGTCGTCCAGGGCGCCGTCCTTGGCGTAGGACAGCTCGAAGGTGGCCCAGCCGTAGGCCCGCCAGTACGGCACGGTGACGGTGCCGAGCAGCTCGGACACCAGGCGCAGGGGCTTGTCGCTCCAGGGGCGGAAGGCGTCCGGGACGTCCTCCTGGGTCAGCCGGGCGCCGGTGCGGTCGAGCGTCAGCTCGGCGCGGACGCCGCCCGCGTAGGCCCAGTTGCCGCCGTTCTCGTAGACGACATAGGACTCGTGGAGACCCGAGTCGGCGAGGCGGGCCGCGACCAGCAGCGGGTCCTCGGTGAGCTGGAGCTGGGTCTCGAAGTAGTGGCGCGAGGCGATGGGGCTCATCTGAAGGTTCCTCCTCCGTAGCTGTTACCTCCAAAAACGATACGGAGGTAACAGCCGCCGCCCCAGGGCTCCTTGATTAGCCCTTCTGATCGGAGTGCGAACACGACGAAGGGCCGCACGGCTGCTGCCGTACGGCCCTTCGCGGTGGCGCCGGGAGGGTTACTTCAGCGACCTCAACGGCCCGGCTGCGCGCCGTAGAGAGGGAAGCCGGTGGTGGTGAGCTCGCCCCCGAGCTCCTCGGGGAGCGGAACGTCCTCGCCGTACTTTCCGTGGACGACTGCCTTGTACTCGCCCTCTCCGGGACGAGTGAACAGAGACCATGTCCCCGTGCGCGGATCGATCTGCAGGAGTCGAGCGACACGTGCGGCCGCGTACCAGGTGGTCTTCTCGTTGATCCCTTTCAGCCGCTCATTCGGTGAGATCACTTCCACCGCCAGCTCTACCGCGTCCGCGTCCAGCAACCAGCCGTCCTCGCCCTTGAACGCGCGTGGCCCGATGGTCAGGTCCGGGATCGAGTAGTCGTCCGGATCCCCCGGCATGGGGACGGACACGTTCTCGTACGCCTCGTGGGTGGCGGCAAGGCCGGGACGGATGGTGTCGCGCAGGTCGATGACGATCCCGGCGTGCTTGCCGCTTGGGCTCGGGGACATCACGAGCTTTCCTCCGATGATCTCTACACGCATCCCGGTGGCCTGCTCGATCTTCTCGGCGGCTTCGCGCAGGTGTCCGCGGCGGACGGGAATGGGGCGGGGGGCCGGGCCGGCCAAGGTGTCTCCTCCTTGCCTGCGTGGAGCGAGTGTGGGGCCAGGACCTGATCGTGACGGATCCGCGTTTCACTTTACGGCAGGGCCCGTACGGCCAACGGCTCCGCCGCCGCCACCCTCAGCAGCGGCCCCTCGTCCAGCCCCAGCACGACCGCCAGCCCACCCGTCGGGTAACGCTCCGTCGCCACGCTGCGGACCGTGCGCCAGTCGCCCCACACGCGTACGGATTGGCCCGCCCGGACAGTAACCGCAGCCACCTCGGTCGTTCGCGGCGGGGGCGCCAGCTCCGGAGCCTTCAGCTCCGCCCACACGGTCTTCCCGATTCCGGCGGCGCGCGGGCTGACGCCCCACCTGTGCGTAAGCGCGTCCACGAGGACGAGCCCGCGCCCTTGGGTGTCGTCCTCCCCGGGCTCCTGAATCTCGGGGCACCCCTCCCCCGCGTCGCTCACCTCCAGGCTGAGGAGTCCGTCCGCCGTGGAGTGCGCGATCCGGATGCCCACCTGCCGGTCACTGGGCACGCGCACGCGCAGCGCGTTCGTGACCAGCTCCGAGAGAACGAGCTCTGCGGTTTCCACGACGTCCAGGCCCGCGCCCCAGTCTCCGAGCACGGCGTGCAGCACCGCCCTCGCCCTGGGCGCGCTGCGCGGGCGGCGGGACAGACGAAAGGCGACTTCGTTGAGTGTGGTCATGGTGCAACCCCCTGAGGGTCGACGGTCCACCGGCGTCGAGTAGCCGGTGCCATGGCCAAGAGCATGGACGGGCATCACGCGAATCTGCAACGTTGCAGATTGAGTTTGCCTCAACTTTCGCCCTTTCGAGTTAATCCAGCTCCCTGACGCTCCTCTCTCTGCTAGACGTGTTGCCATGCTTACGAAGAGCGTCACTCCTAACCCGTCCACGGTCCTCGGCCGCCAACTCGGCGATGAGCTACGCCGTTTGCGGGAGGCATCCGGACTCACCACGACGCAGGCGGCGGAGGCGCTCGACTGCACCAAGGGCAAGATCAGCCGCATCGAGAATGGCCGGGTCGCTGTGCGACTGCCCGACCTCACCGCGATGTTGCACGCCTACGACGTGTCGGACGATGAGGTGCGGGGGCGCTTGAGCGCACTGGCGCGGAAAGCCAACCGCCGCCGCAGGGAGGGCTGATGGAACCAGTACGGCTCTGTACTGGCGGACACCTATCGCGACTACATCGCCCTCGAAGCCATGGCTGGTTCCATCCGCACGTTTCAGGCGCAGCTCATCCCCGGGCTGCTCCAGACTCCGGATTACATCCGGGCCGTGACCGTCGCTTCCCGACAGTGGCAGACAGGCGACGAGATCGAGAAGTTCGTCCAGGTGCGCCTCGCCAGGCAGGAACGACTCACGGGTGACTCCCCGCTGCGTCTCTGGGCCGTCATCTCCGAGGGCGTCCTCCTCCAGGAGGTCGGTGGAGGGCAGGTCATGCGGGAACAGCTGGAGTACCTCCTGACCACCTCCGAGCTGCCCAACGTGACCGTCCAGGTGCTGCCGTTCTCCCGTGGCGCCCATGCGAGTATGTTCGGGCCGTACGTAGTACTGGGATTCCGCGAGGAGGGGGCGCTCGACGTGGTGCTGGCGGACAACCCGACCGGCTCCATGTGGCTGGAGAGGGAAGACGAGGTCTCCCGCTACCAGGACCTGTTCGATGCCGCGCGCACATCCGCTCTTTCGCCCGTGGAATCCCGTGCTGTCATCCAGCGCAGGGCCAAGGAGCACAGACCATGATCAGCGGACGCCACGCAACGCCGGACCTGACGGGCGCGAGGTGGCGCACCAGCACGTACAGCGGCGGGAACAACGAGTGCGTCGAGGTCGCCCCCAACCTCCCCCACCTCGTCCCCGTCCGCGACAGCAAGCGCCCCGCCGGCCCCGCACTCGCCTTCACCCCCCGCGCCTGGCGGGCCTTCCTCTCCCAGCTCGGCTGACCCCCAATCCGGCTGGAGCGAGAGCGCCTTCGTACGGGGCCAGTTGAGCCGTTCCGACCCCGAAACGTCGCCCAGGGCACCACAATGCGCGCATGGGTGGTGACTGGAAGCGACGACTTGAGCAGGCACATCGGGAGCTGGTCGGGCGGGACGACCCCGTGGCGTGGGTCAAGGAGGCCGATGGCGTCGAGGCTTCGCTGCGGTATCCCCATCTCGCCCTGCGCGGACCGCTGTTCGGAGTGGCCGTCGAGCGGGAGCAGGGCTGGGAGGTGGTCAGGGACGTGCAGACCGGGATGCCGCAGGAGGCGCGGGACGGCCTGAATTCGCTGCTGTGGTTCCGGGCCAAGGACGACACCGACGATCCGACGGTGCGGCGGGATCTCCTGGCGGCCGTGGCGATTCTCGAGAAGGAGCCCGTCGACGAGATCGAGGCCCTCGGGGAGCGGTACCGGATCGTGCGAGCCGACGAGTTCGCGCGGAGCGGAGAGGACGGACTCGAGCCACCGCGGGCGACCGATCCGGACGCGGCCGAACCGTCCTGGGAGGGGCCGGACGGGACGCCCTCGCCCGATGACGCGTTCGTCCTCACCCCCGATCGGGAGGACGGGCTCACCCAGGAGGCCCTGAAGATGGGGCTGCGTACGTTTTCGTACACCGGCGAGCGGTTTCCCGCCGACGTACGGGAGGAATCGCTGCGGGCGGTCGACACGCACCCCGACATCGCCCTGCTGCCCGTCACGTTCGGGGTCGCCGAGCGTCGGGGGGCGGGATGGCGGCCGAAGGGAGGTCTGCACCCGACTCCGCATGCGGCGCGGCGCTCGCTCTACCGGGGGATGACCGACCTCTGGGCCCGGATCTACGAGTACGGGGAAGAGAAGGCGGAGCTCTACCGACGGGCCGGGGAGGAGTTCCGGGCCGCCGGGCGAGCCGATGAGGCACGAGTGGAGGACCGGCTCTTCCGGATCAGCCGGATCGAGCGGCTGGTCAGGTTCGGCCCGGACGGGCCGGAGTCGCCGCGCCCCTCGGACGTGGACGAGTACGGGCCGATGAAGATGCACCCCACGATGGACCCGGACGGGACCCTGCACCACGACCGCTGAGCCGACCGGGTGGTGGGAAGGGGGCTCGCTCCGGGAGAGGCCCTCAACTGGCGCCCGTTTCGACGTGGCAACGAACCTTCCGGTGGGGACTCGCCCCGGGCTTCGGGCACTTCGGGGTACCTGAGATCCGGGGCGGGCCGGCCCGGACCGGCACGGATATCAGCTGCCGGGCCCCATCCAGGACAACTGGCTGGGCGGCCAGAGGGTCTGGCCCAGCCACCTCTCCTCGCCGGCTAGCCGGCTACTTCCGCATGGTGACCCTGAACTCGATCTGCGCGGCTGCGCCGTTGGCGGTCCTGTTCCGATCCCCGCCGGGGTCGCCTCTCCTCGATGAACGAGGTTGGGCGCCGGGTGCTCAGGTCTGGAGGCTCCCGCTGTACACCCAACGCTTGTCGCCCTTGTGTTCCCCGGTCAAAACCTTGCCCCACCACCAGCTATAGCCGCTGTCCAATGACTTGATGCAGTAGACGCGGAATTTATTTCCCTTGTAGAGGACTCCCTTTTTGGCGTAATTGGTGCCCGGACCCGTCCTGAGGTTCGCGGCCTCCAAAGCCGTGTCAGTGAAGTCCGCCGGGTTGCCAGTGCACTTGGGGTTGGGGCCGACCGCCGAGGCGGTGGGCGACATGGCGACGGCCCCGCCGAAGAACAGGACAGCAGCGGTGGTCGTGGTGACTACCCGTTTCAGAACCGAGCTCTGCATGAAATTCCATTCTTTGAAATGGTTCGCCGGGGGCTGAAGCAGTTAAGAGCGTCGATGCAGATCGCCGACGTCAGAAAATGCCCCCGTGGCGCACGCGCCTTTATCACGAAATGAAATCGCGATAGCAACGAGTGTATCACGACAGCATCAACCTCCCTCGTTTCAACAGGGAGTTGGCCGAAGTTATGGAGAGGGGATGGAGTGATGTGCAGGCCGGATGGACATCGCGAAATTTCCACCCTCGAATGAGCGCGAACCGTCTCCGACGTGCGCCGGCGTCTCCCCAGAAACCGCTGAAAGGTCTTGATCGAGGGCAGATCGAGCATCCCGATCGCTTTGCGCCGCAGGAGCTTGTACGTGACGTCGTCGGGACGGCCGACAACGTGCTCCGCTGCCACCTGCTTCGTGTACGGCCAGGTCGAGTCCACATGCGGGTAATCAGTCTCGAAGGTGGCGTTGTTCACGCGAGAACAGTGTGCGAACCGTACGAACAGCAAAGGGGCCGCGCGGCATGCCCTCTGCCGCGCGGCCCCCTGAGCGCTCCGGTTCGCTACTTCACGTTGACCGCGGCCCAGGCGGTGGCGACCGCCGTGTGCTCCCGGCTGCCCGCGCCGTAGAGGTCGGCGGCCGCCTGGAGGGTGGCCGTCCGGGCGCCGGCGTAGTCCGTGGACGAGGTCATGTAGGTGGACAGGGCCTTGTACCAGATCTTGTACGCCGCGACGCGGCCGATGCCGGTGACGGTGGACCCGTCGTAGGTCGGGGAGTCGTAGGCGACGCCGTTGATCGTCTTGGCGCCGCTGCCCTCGGAGAGCAGGTAGAAGAAGTGGTTCGCCGGGCCCGAGGAGTAGTGGACGTCCAGGCGGCCGAGGTTGCGGTCCCAGTAGTCGCGGGAGTTGCCGTCGCGGCTCGGCTTGTCCATGTACCGCAGCGGGGTGCCGTTGCCGCGGATGTCGATCTTCTCGCCGATGAGGTAGTCGCCGGCGTCGGAGGCGTTGTTCGCGAAGAACTCGACCGAGGTGCCGAGGATGTCCGAGGTCGCCTCGTTGAGGCCGCCCGACTCGCGGCTGTAGCGCAGGCCGGCGGTGGCGGAGGTGAGGCCGTGGGTCATCTCGTGGCCGGCCACGTCGATGGAGGTGAGCGGCTTGGCGTTGTTCGCGCCGTCGCCGTACGTCATGCAGAAGCACTGGTCGGACCAGAAGGCGTTGACGTACGCGTTGCCGTAGTGGACGCGGGAGTGCGCGGCGACGCCGTCGCCGCGGATGCCGTTGCGGCCGAGCTCGTTCTTGTAGAAGTCCCAGGTGAGCGCGGCGCCGTAGTGGGCGTCCACGGCGGCGGTCTGCCGGTTGGCCGGCGTGCCGTCGCCCCAGACGTCGTCGGCGTCGGTGAAGAGGGTGCCGGTGCCGCTGGTGCCGCCGTTCAGGTCGTACGTCTTGTGGCCGCCGCGGGCGGCGTCGGTGAGGGTGAACGAGGGAGCGGTGCCGAGGGTGACGTCGCCGGCGTACTGGCTGTGGCCCGTACCGGTCTCGATGGCCTCGTAGGCGTACAGCTCCTTGCCGGTGGCCGCGTCGGTGACGACGTGCCGCTCGCTCGGGGTGCCGTCGGCCTGGACGCCGGTGACGACGGTCTCCCAGGCGAGGGTGGGCTTTCCGGTGGCCGCCCAGATCACCTTGCGGGCGGAGGTCGCGGCCGGGGACTTCGCCTCGGCGGAGGCGACCGCGGACTTCTTCGCGGTGTCGGCGGAGACGGCGGCGGCCGTGCCGGGCACGGATATGCGGGCGCCGGTCGCCTTGGTGGTGGAGCGGGCGCCGTTCTTCTTCTGGTGCACGACGAGGTCGCCGCCGAGGACGGGGAGACCCTCGTAGGTGCGCTCGTAGCGGGTGTGGACGGTGCCGTCGGCGTCCTTGACGACGTCCCGGACGACGAGGCCCTCCTGGCCGGACAGACCGATCGCCTTGGCGGTGGTGGCGGCTTCGGCCTGGGCGCCCTTGATCGCGGCGGCGCGCTCGCCGGCGGAGAGCACGAGCGCGGTGGCGCCGGCCTCCCGGTCGACGGCGGCGCCGGCCGTTCCGCCCTGGAGGCCGACGACGACCATGGCGGCCGAGGCGAGCAGGGCGGCGGCACGTGCGGTCGTACGGGCGGTGGTCCGTCCGGTCGTACGAGCGGCGGCGCGGTGGTGCGAGGACTGCAGGCGGGTCACGCGGGCTCCTTCGCTGATGCTGTGGGGGGTGACGCGGCAGCGAGCGTGCCAGCGAAAGAGCCTTTTTGACAGGTCTGCAACAAGGATTTGACCATCCGTTGTCCGGAGGGCGACCAAGTGTGTCCGTTATGCGACCCATTCGGCCTGCTTAGATGCCCTCATGGGAACGCTTCTTTACGTCACCGACCTCGGCTACCAGGCGCGGGGGCGGCGCTACTGCGACGAGGACATCTGGCTCTCCGGCCGGCTGCGCGAGGAGTTCGGCATCGCGCTGTGCCATCCGCTCGACGCGGCCGCGCTGATGGACCGCTTCGACGCCGTCGTCGTGCGCAACAGCGGGCCCGTCATCCACTACCAGGAGGCGTACGACGCCTTCACCCGCGCCGCGCGCGAGACCGGGGTGCGGATGTTCAACTCCCTTTCCGGAAAAGGGGACATGGCCGGAAAGGACTATCTCCTGCGGCTGTCGAGGGAGGGATTTCCGGTCATTCCCACGGCCGGCCGACGCGAGGAGTTCGCGCTGCTGCCGGAGGCCGCCGAGTACGTGGTGAAGCCGCTGCTCGGCGCGGACTCGGTGGGCCTGAGGTTCGTGGAGCGGGCGCGGCTCGGGGAGGTGGACCCGGCCGGGATGCTCGTCCAGCCGCGGATCCCGTTCGCGTACGAGGTGTCGTTCTACTTCGTCGGGCGGGACTTCCAGTACGCGCTGTACGCGCCGGACCCGGCGGCCCGCTGGGTGCTGGAACCGTACGCACCCACGCCCGCGGACCTGGAGTTCGCGCAGCGCTTCGTCGACTGGAACGACCTGGACCACGGCATCCAGCGCGTCGACGCGTGCCGGGCCCCGGACGGGGAGCTGCTCCTTGTGGAGCTGGAGGACCTCAATCCGTATCTCTCGCTCGACCTCGTCGGAGAGGCGGAGCGGGAGGCGTTCGTCAGCGCCGTGAAGGGGTCGCTGCGGGAGCTGCTGAACTAGCGGCCGGATGGCCGCAGGGCCGGCGCCCCGCTCATGCCGAGCGCTTGCGGGGCGTCGCCTTCTTCGCCGTCTGCTTCTTGTCGCCGGCCGTCTTCTTCGCGGTGGACTTCGCCGTCGACGTGCTCTTGGTGGTCGTGGACTTCTTCGCCGCCGTCTTCTTCGCCGCCGACTTCGCCGTCGACTTCCGTGCGGGTGCGGCCGTCTTCTTCGCCGCCGACTTCGCCGTCGACTTCCGCGCGCCGGTCTCCTTGGGCGTCGCCCGCGCGGCCGGCGTGCGCTGCGCGAGCTCGGTCACCCCGGCCACCCCGCCCTCCCCGCTCTCCCCGCCCTCCCCGCGCGCCTCCTTCGCCGCGCGGACACTGCTCTCCAGCGCCGCCATCAGGTCGATGACCTTGCCGCCGCCCTCCCCCTTGGGCTCCGGGGGCGCCACGCCCGCGCCGCCCTCCGCCTTCGCGGCGATCATCTCCTCGACCGCCTCCCGGTAGTCGTCGTGCAGCGTGTTGATGTCCACCTCGCCGAGCGTGGCCATCAGGGCGTCCGCCAGGTCCAGTTCGGCCTCCCGGATCGCGACGGGCGTCTCCGGAGCCACCCCCTCGGGGGCGCGGATCTCGTCCGGCCAGAGGAGCCCGTGCATGGCGATCACATCGTCCACGACCCGAAGCATCCCGAGCCGCTCCCGCCCGCGCAGCGCGTACTTCGCGACAGCGACCTTGTCGCTGCGCTTGAGCGCCTCCCGCAGCAGGGTGTACGGCTTCGCGGCCGGCACGCCGCTCGCGGAGAGGTAGTAGGCGGCGTCCATCTGGAGCGGGTCGATCTCCGCGGCCGGCACGAAGGCCACGATCTCGATCGTCTTCGCCGTCGGCAGCGGCAGGGACGCCAGGTCCTCGTCGGTGATGGGGATCATGGTCCCGTCGGCGTCCTCGTACGCCTTGCCGATCTCCGCCTGGGAGACCTCCTCGCCGTCCAGCTCGCACACCTTGCGGTAGCGGATGCGGCCGCCGTCCTCGGCGTGGATCTGGCGGAAGGACACGGACCGGCTCTCGGTGGCGTTCACCAGCTTGATCGGGATGCTGACCAGCCCGAAGGAAATGGCGCCGTTCCAAATGGATCGCACGTTTCATCCCTTTCGCCCGAGATTTCCGGAATCATGCGATTCTCATCGTATGACGCCGATCACAGAGGTGGAGGGGCGGCGCCTGGCGCTCAGCAACCTGGACAAGGTCCTCCACCCGGCCACCGGAACCACCAAGGGCGAGCTGCTGCACTACTACGCCACCGTCGGAGCCGCGTTCCTCCCCCATCTGCGCGACCGGCCGGTGTCCTTCCTGCGCTATCCGGACGGCCCTGACGGACAGCTCTTCTTCACCAAGAATCCGCCGCCCGGCACACCCGGCTGGGTGAAGACCACCCCGGTGCCGCGCTCCGACGACCCGCGCGCCCGTCAGGTGATGGTCCAGGACCTGCCCTCGCTGATGTGGGCGGCCAACCTCGTGGTGGAGTTCCACACCCCGCAGTGGCGGGCCGACTCCCCCGCCGTCGCCGACCGGATCGTCCTCGACCTCGACCCCGGGCCTCCCGCGACCGTCGTGGAGTGCTGCCGGGTGGCGCTGTGGCTGCGCGAGCGGCTCGCGGAGGACGGCCTGGAGGCGTTCGCGAAGACCTCCGGCGCCAAGGGCCTGCATCTGCTCGTACCCGTACGGCCGACGCCGTCCGAGGAGGTGTCGGCGTACGCGAAGAGGCTCGCCGTCCAGGCCGAGGCGGACCACCCCGCCCTGGTCGTGCACCGGATGACGCGGGCTCTGCGGCCGGGGAAGGTCTTCGTCGACTTCAGCCAGAACGCCGCCGCCAAGACCACCGCCACGCCCTACACACTGCGGGCCCGGCCGCGGCCGACCGTCTCCGCGCCGGTGACCTGGGAGGAGGTCGAGGCGTGCGAGGACCCCGAACAGCTCGTCCTGCGGATGGACGACATCGCGCCCCGTCTGGACCGGTACGGGGACCTGCTCGCGCCGCTCTTCGACCCCGCCCGGGCGGGCGACCTTCCCTGACACCGGCACCCCGCCCGTCGTGCCCGCCGGCCCTGTCCCGTCCCGCCCCGGCCGCCCGTCAGGCCCCGCCCCCGCCCCGCGTCATTCGAAATCGGCGGCCGACTCCTCCGGCGTGAGGTCCGGTCGAAGGCGCAGCCACGACGGCTGGCGCAGCAGTCCGGCCGTGGTGCGGACGGCGTAACGCACCTCGCCCACCAGGCGCGGCACGACCCAGTGCGCCCCGGCCACCGGCGGCACCTCGGAAAAGGGGCACTCCGGGATCTCGGCGGCGTGCAGCAGCCGGGCCAGGGCGGTCCGCTCGGACTCGCTCCAGCCCGTGCCCACGCTGCCGACGTAGCGCAGCCCGCCGGCGTGGCGCTGGCCCACCAGGACCGAGCCGGGCAGTCCGGTGAGCCGCCCGGCCCCGGGCAGCCAGCCGCCGATGACGACGTCCGCGGTCAGCATGTGACGGATCTTGATCCAGTGGCGTGAGCGCACCCCGGGCTCGTAACGGGAGCTGATCCGCTTGCAGACGAGACCCTCCATGCCGTGCTCGCGGGTCACTCGGAGCGCGGTCTCGCCATGGCCCACCAGCGCCGCGGGGGTCGACCACGCCGGACCGGCCAGCGACAGCCGTTCGAGCTCCTGGCGCCGCTCCGTCCACGGCCGGCCGGTGAGCAGCCGCCCGTCCAGGAACACCACGTCGAACAGGACGGCGTGCACCGGATCGCGCGCGGCCAGCGCCCTCGCCCGTGCGGGTGAACCCGCCAGGCCCATGCGCGGCTGCAGCCGGGCGAAGTCGCTGCGCCCCTGCTCGTCGAGCATCACGATCTCCGCGTCCAGCACCGCCGAGCGGCCCGCGGGCAGCGCCCGGGCGAGCGGCCGGAGTTCCGGATAGGCGGCGGAGACGTCCTCGCCGGACCGCGAGCGCACCACCAGCGTGCCGTCCCCCGCGAGATAGAGCATCGCTCTTTGGCCATCTTGTTTCGTCTCGAAGGCCCACTCGGCGTGCCGTGCGGACGGCGGCAGGACGCCGGGTGTGGCGAGCATCGGCGCGATACGAGGAAGGTCCACGGATCAGGTGTCGCCCGGGACGCGTACCGCTACGCCCCGATCCGAGCCGATTCAGCCATGAGACACACGGAACCGGCGGTTCGGCGGCTCGTACCGGCGTACGGAACCCCGGGATGTGTCCGGACGCGGCCGGGGCCGCCCGGCGGCGCTGGTCGGCCGAGGAGCGCCGACGGCGGCCCGGAGCACCTCGCGCGGCAACTCCCGTGCGCGGGAAGGGTGTGGCGCAAAGCGTGCGCCCTCGACACCGTTCGCGCGGCGCCTGCCGTCAGCGGGTCCTGCCGGCCGGGGCCGTGGTGCACACTTGCTGCCTGGTACAGCGCTCACGGGGAAGGCGGCGGCCGGCATGCTGACGGGGATCGAGGAGGTCGACTGGGCCTCGCTGGGCCATGCCTACGGCCCCGCGGACGATGTGCCGGGGCTGCTGCGCGGGCTCGCGTCGTCCGATCCGGCGGAGCGCGAGATCGCCCTCGACGGGATGTACGGCGCGGTGCACCACCAGGGCGATGTGTACGACTCCACGCTCGCCTGCATCCCCTTCCTGCTCGAACTGGTCGCCGACCCCGGGGTCCAGGACCGCGGCGGCATCGTCGAGTTGCTGACCAGCATCGGCGGGATCGATCTGAGCGGCGACGACGAGCTGGACCAACTGGACCCGGACGACGAGGAGTTCATCCCCGCCGCCAACTACGCGATGGCCGCGGCCGCCGTCGCCGCAGGCGCCGACGTCTTCCTCGGCCTCGTCGGCGACCCGGACCCCGAGGTGCGGCTCGCCGCCCCGTGCGCGCTCGCCTCGCTGCATCCCGACCCGGCACGGGTCCTCACCCTGCTGCGGGAGCGGCTGACGGTCGAGTGCGACACGGAGGTGCGGCTCGCCCTGGTGGAGGCCGTCGGACGGATCGCGCGGCGGCACGAGTCGCTGCGGGCCGAGACGGTCGAGTGGCTCGGCTGGCTCACCCGCGCGGCCCAGGCACCCGGGCTGCGGCTCGCGGCCCTCGCCCAGCTGGCCCGGTGCGCGCCCGGCGAGGTTCCGGACGACGTCGTGGAGCGCGTGACCGAGCTGCTCGACGAGGTGCGTGCCGCGCCCGTCGAGCCGGCCGCCCCGGAGAGCGCCCGGCCGTCCACGCCCACCCTCATCGGGCAGGTCCGCGAGCTGTTCGAGGAACACTCCGCCGGTCGCCCGACCCCGTGGACCGACGAGCTGATGCGCACGCTGCACACCGCGCTCGACGACCGCGTGGAGGACCGGATCTCGCTGGTCCTCGCCCAGCTGCGCAGCCCCGACCGGTCGCAGCGGGCGGACGCGATCTGGCTGTGCGGTGGGCTGATACGGGTGTGGCGCGGGCGGTACGAGGAGGTGGTGCGGCTGATCGGGGCGCAGCTCGCCGACCCCGATCCGCGGCTGCGCGAGGCCGCCGCCTCCTTCCTGGAGGGGCTGTTCGAACTGACCGGTCCGGCGACCGACGCCCTCGCGGAGCGGCTCGCCGTCCACGATCACGGCGCACCCGACGGGCGCGGCAGGGCGCTCCTTGCCCTCGCCCGGTCCGGTGACCCTCGTGCGGTGCCGCTGCTCGCCCGGGCCCTGGGGGAGCCGGAGGTACGGCGCGACCTGTTGTACGCGGTGCCCACGCTGGGGCCCGCGGCCGTGCCGCTCGCCCCCTCGCTGCGCCGCCGCCTGGCCCGGGTGGAGCTGGACGACCGGCTGTACGACCACGCGGCGCCGCTGCTCTTCGCGCTGGCCTCGGTCCGGGGCGTCCAGGCCCTGCCGGAGGTCCTGCGGGTGCTGCGCGGGGCGCCGTCGAACCGCAGGGACTGGGTGCAGGAGGCGGCGCTGCGGGCCCTCGCGGCCTTCGGGCCCGCCGCCCGGGAGGCGCTGCCGGACGTACGGGCCCTGCTCGACAGCGACGCGGCCGGGGTCTCGGCGCAGGCGGCGCTCGCGCTCTGGTCGGTGGAGGGTGACCGCGGGGCCGTGCTGCCGGCTCTGGAGGCCCGGCTGCGGACCGGTACACCGGACGCCGACCGGTGCGCGGCCGCCCGCGCCCTGGGCCTGATCGGCCCAGCCGCGGCCGGTTGCGCACCGGCCCTGCTTCCGGGCCTCACCGCGCGCGACCTGTGGGTACGGGTGCGGAGCGCGACGGCCCTGTGGCGGGTGTCCGGGGACGCGGTGACGGCGCTCCCCGTGCTCCTGACGGTCTGGGAGGAGAACCGGCACACGCGCGTGGACATCGCCGAGTGCCTGGCGGAGATGGGCCCGGCGGCCGCGGCGGCGGAGGGTCCGATTCGGGCGGAACTGGCCCGGAGCCGCCGTCACAACGTGCGCGAGAGCGGCTACAGCAGCCATGACGTCCATGAGGACGAGAAGCTGCTCACCTTCTGCCGCGCCGCGCTCGACCGCATGGAGCTCTGACGCTTCGTCGCGCGATCCGGCAGGTGGGCAAAAAGGACTTCCCTAAGAATAAGGTCGAGAGGGAAGACCGACCCGTATGCCCCCGAGGAGCAGCGTGAGACCGCGCGGCCGGACGCTCGTCGCCGCCGTGGCCCTGGCCGCGGCGGCGCCCCTCGTGCTCTCCGGCTGCGGCGGCGAGGGCGGACTGGAGAGCGCGGGCCCCACGCCCACCGCCGTCGGCCCCGTCCGCCTCTGGCCCGGTCTGCCGCCCGCGACCGAGCCGCCGTTCGACTACGGGGAGACGGACACCCAGCGGGTTCCCGGCATCGCGGTCCCGGACGACGACGTGCGGCGCCTCGACGCCGTGGCCGTGGTGCGGGCGGAGGTGAACGCGCACCCGGACACGTACTCCGGCGCGGACGGCATGTACGAGGAGACGGCCCGGCTGATCGGCCGGTGCTCCACCGAGCCCACGACGTGCCCGGTGCTGCGGCCGTACCACCGCGACCTGACCGGCGACGGCCGCGACGAGCTGATCGCGGGCATCCGGATGCCCGACCAGCAGGTCGCTGTGCGGGTCTATCTCGCCGAGAAGGGTGTTCTGACCCGGGTCATGTCCACGATCGACCAGGTGATCAGCGTGGAACTGGCCGGCCGGGACGTGATCGTGCGGGCCGCCTCCGCGGGCATCCCGGGGTACGAGTACCGCACCGCCTGGTCCTGGGACGAGCGGCAGGGCGCGATGCTGCCGACCCGGGACGAGATCGTCCGCGTCACGCCGCCGGGCCCGCCCCCTTCCCGGGCTCCCGAGCCCCGGTTCGTGGAGCCCGAGCCACCGGGCTCCCTTGCCCCCTCCCGTACCGCCTCCCCCGCCCCCTCCCGTACCGCCTCCCCCGTCCCCACCGCCACCGGAGAACCCCGGTGACGCGGCGCGCGAGGCTGCGACCGCCCTCCTGGACCGCGACCCTCACCTGGAAGTCCGCGGTCTTCATCACGGTCATGTGCTGCGCGCTCGCGGCGCTGCTGGGCGTGCTCGTGCATGTCTCCGTGGCCGGGCAGACCGTGACCGACTCCCGCGAGAGGGCGCTGACCCGGCTCACCGACGCCACCCGCGCCTATGAGGCGGGCGACCCGCTCCCCCGGTTCTCCGGCATCGACCCGGAGGGCCTGCCGGAGTCGCTGCGCGCGCTCGCGCTACGGGGCGAGCGCGGCACGGTGGTCGAGAACCACGAGGGCCGCCCGACGATGTGGGCGGCCGGCCCGGCGGACGGCCGCGCCCTCGCCGTACAGGTGGACTACGCGACGAGCGCGGAGACCATCGACGGGCTCGACCGCTCGATCCTCGGTTCCTCGGTCCTGGCGATCGGGGCGACCCTGCTCGTGGGCTCGTTCGCCGTCACCCGCGTCACCCGGCGGCTGCATCTGACCGCCCAGGTGGCCCGCCGGATCAGCGCGGGCGACCTCGACGCACGCGTGGACGATCCCCGGACGAAGGACCCGTCGCGCCCCCAGGACGAGGTGGCCACGGTCTCCGGGGCGCTCGACACCATGGCCTCCACGCTTCAGCGCAAGCTGCAGGTCGAGCAGCGCTTCACCGCCGATGTCGCGCACGAGCTGCGCACCCCGCTCACCGGCCTGTCGGCCGCCGCCGAACTGCTGCCGGAGGGCCGCCCCTCGGAGCTCGTACGGGACCGGGTGAAGGCGATGCGGGCGCTGACCGAGGACCTGCTGGAGATCTCGCGGCTCGACGCCCGCAACGAGACGGTGGACCTGGCCGTGCACGATCTCGGCCCGCTCGCACAGCGGGTGGTGCGGGCGTCGGGGACGCGGACGGAGGTGCGGATCGTCCGGGACGCCACGGTGGAGACGGACAAGCGGCGTCTGGAGCGGGTGCTCGGCAACCTCGTCGCCAACGCGCACCGGCACGGCGCCCCGCCTGTCGTCCTGACCGTCGAGGGCCCCGTCGTCACCGTGCGGGACCACGGCCCGGGATATCCGGAGTACCTCCTGGCGTCCGGCCCGCAGCGGTTCCGTACGGAGAACGGGGGCAAGGGCCACGGGCTCGGGCTCACGATCGCGGCCGGCCAGGCCGAAGTGATCGGCGCGGAACTGGTCTTCGCCCACGCGCCGGACGACGGGGGCGGGGCGCTGGCGCGGCTGACCCTGCCGGAGTACGTGGCGTTCGACGAGGCGGAGACAGAGCCGCGGCCCTGACGGCACACCGTCACACATAAGGGATATAACGCTTATCGCTTGCTACGTTGCGCACCATGACCGCAACGACGGCGGACGCTCCCCCGCCCGGGCCAGGCGCCCCGAAGCGCCGCGGCGTGGAACTCTCCCTCCTCGTCTGCGCCGTCCTCATCTCCGTCCTCGGGTACGCCGACGTCGGCCTGGCCAGGAGCGGCGCCGTGCCGCCGGACGCCGCCCGCTACGGCGCCGGGCTCGGCGCGCTCGCGCTGCTCGCCCATCTCGCCGTCCGCTTCCGCGCGCCCTACGCCGACCCGCTGCTGCTGCCCATCGCCGTGCTCCTCAACGGCCTCGGCCTGGTGCTGATCTACCGGCTCGACCTGGAGACGCCCCATGACCAGGCCGCCTTCCCTCAGCTGGTCTGGTCGACGCTCGGGGTGGCGCTCTTCATCGCCGTCGTCGTGCTGCTGCGCGACCACCGGGTGCTGCAGCGGTACGCGTACCTGTCGGTGGCCACCGCGCTCGCCCTGATGCTCGTGCCGATCTTCTTCCCGGCCGTGAACGGGGCCAAGATCTGGATCCGGATCGGCGGACTGTCGTTCCAGCCGGGCGAGTTCGCCAAGATCCTGCTGGCCGTGTTCTTCGCGGCGTACCTCGCGGCCAACCGCAACGCCCTCGCGTACGCCGGCCGCAGGATGGGGAAGCTGCAGCTCCCCACCGGCCGGGTGCTCGGGCCGATCGTCGCGATCTGGGTGCTGAGCGTGGGCGTCCTGATCCTGGAGCGGGATCTCGGCACCTCGCTGCTCTTCTTCGGACTCTTCGTGATCATGCTGTACGTGGCGACGGGCCGGACCGGCTGGATCGCGGTCGGGCTGCTCCTCGCGGCCGTCGGGGCCTTCGCGGTCGGCTCCCTCGAACCGCATGTGCACGGCCGGGTCGAGGACTGGCTGAACCCCTATCGCTCCATCGAGGCGGGCGACGGGCCGGGCCAGCTCGCCCAGTCGCTCTTCTCCTTCGCCACGGGCGGGGTGCTCGGCACCGGGCTCGGGCTCGGACACTCCATCCTGATCGGCTTCGCCGCCAAGTCCGACTTCATCCTCGCGACGGCGGGCGAAGAGCTCGGTCTCGTCGGCCTGACCGCGCTGTTCCTGCTGTACGCGCTGCTCGTCGCACGCGGCTACCAGGCCGGTCTCGCCCTGCGCGACCCCTTCGGGCGGCTCCTCGCGATCGGCCTCGCCTCCATCCTTGCGCTCCAGGTCTTCGTGATCGCCGGCGGCGTGATGGGACTGATCCCGCTGACCGGCATGGCGATGCCCTTCCTGGCGCAGGGCGGTTCCTCCGTCGTCACCAACTGGATCATGGTGGCGCTGCTGATCCGGGTGAGCGACTCGGCCCGCGCCCCCCGCCCGGACCTCGTCGACACCGAGGTCATCGCCCCGATCACGGAGGGCGCCCGGTGATCCCGTACATCCGGCGCGCGGCCGGGCTCTGTCTCGTCCTCCTGGTGGCGCTCCTGGTGAACGCCGGGCGGGTGATGGTCCTGGAGGCGGACGAGCTGGACGAGAACCCGGCCAACCGCCGCCCGGCGATCGCCCGTTGGGGGCAGCCGCGCGGCGAGATCGTCGTCGACGGGCGGCCGGTGACCGGCTCGCGGGACAGCGGCCAGCAGCTGCGCTACGAACGGACGTACCGGCAGGGCCCGTTGTACGCGCCGGTGACCGGTTACGCCTCCCAGACGTACGGCACCGCGTTCGTCGAGCGCGCGGAGGACGAGGTCCTCGCCGGCACGGAGCCGATGCTGGCGCCGCTGCCGTTCTGGAACGACATCGGCCGGGGGCGGCAACCGGGCGGGGACGTGGTGACGACGGTCCGGGCCTCGATGCAGGAGGCGGCGTACCGGGGTCTGGGCGGGAAGCGCGGGGCGGTCGCGGCGATCGAGCCGTCGAGCGGGCGGATCCTGGCCCTGGTCTCCTCCCCCTCGTACGACCCGGGGGCGCTGTCCGGCACCGGTCCGGAGGTGGAGCGGGCGTGGGCGCGGCTGAACTCCTCGCCGAACCAGCCGATGCTGAACCGGGCGATCCGGCAGACCTATCCTCCTGGCTCCACCTTCAAGATCGTGACAGCGGCGGCGGCGCTGGACGCGGGCGTGGTCACGGACGTCGACGCCCCGACGGACACCCCGGACCCGTTCGTGCTGCCGGGGACCCGGCAGGTGCTCCCGAACACGGCGAAGGGGTGCGGGAACGCCTCGCTGGCGTACGCGATCCAGTGGTCGTGCAACACCGTGTTGGCCGGGCTCGGGGTGGAGGTGGGCCTGGCGGGGATGGTGGACGCGGCGAAGAGGTTCGGCTTCGACGACCCCCGCCTCGCGATGCCCTCGTGGGTCGCCCGGTCGAACTTCGACACGGACATGAGCACCGACCAGCTGGCGCTGTCGTCGATCGGCCAGTTCAACACGACGGCGACGCCGCTGCAGATGGCGATGGTGGCGGCGGCCGTCGCCAACAACGGGGAGATCGCCCACCCGTATCTGGTCGAGCGGACGACGACCTCGGGCGGCACGACGGTGGACACCACCGGCCGGCGCAGCTACCGCCAGGCGATGCGCCCCTCGACCGCGACCCAGCTCCAGCGGCTGATGGTCAAGGCGGTCGAGGAGGGCACGGGTACGAACGCGGCCATCCCGGGGGCGCGCGTCGGCGGCAAGACGGGCACGGCCCAGCACGGCCTCGGCAACACCGGGACCCCGTACGCCTGGTTCATCGCCTGGGCCCAGGCGGCGGACGCGGCCCAGCCGGCGGTGGCGGTGGCGGTCGTCATCGAGGACGCGGAGGCCAGCCGTACGGACATCAGTGGAGGCGGCAGCGCGGCGCCGATCGCCCGGGCGGTGATGGAGGAGGCGCTGCGGGCGGAGTCGGCGGCGCGGCGGGGGCCGGTCAGTTGATCGGCTTGCGGATCTCCGCGCGGATCTTGGCCGTGGTCTCGGCGAGCTCGGCCAGGTCGATGTCCTTCGGGTCGGCGGTGGCCGACTCGGGGGTGACGAGGGCCACGGCGGCGGCGGTGTTGTCGTCGCCCCAGGCGCACATCGGAAGGGTCGTCGTCCCGAGGGCGTCCTTCGACGTGGTGACCTGACAGCTGACGGTCACTCCGTACCCGGCGGGGGTGAAGCTCTTGGGCGACACGACGAGCGTGGAGCCCTTCTCCGTGGCGGCGCCCTTGAGGATGGACCGGCGGGTCTGGGTCGGGTTCTGGATGCGTCCGTGCATGCCGGAGACGACGAGGGCGGAGTCGTCCTTGCCGCTGTACTGCCCGACCGCCGCCTCGGCGTCCTTCACGGTGAGGTCGGGAGTGTCCTCGATCTCCTTGCCCTGGGTCTCGGAGAGGTCGGCGACCAGCGTGTACTCGCCGGCGAGCAGCGTCTTGGGCACCTCGAGCCGGTGCGTCGCCTCCGGGAAGGAGCCGCCGGCACCGGAGATCCCGAGCGTGGCCGCGTACCCCAGACCACCGACCAGGACCACGGACCCGAGGACGATGGCGACGATCGCCCCGGCCGACAGCTTCTTCTTCGGCGGCGGCCCCATGGGCGGCTGCCCCCAGGCCCCGGGCGCCGGGTACTGCTGGGGGAAGCCCTGCGCGGGCGGCGGCCCGTAAGCGTGCGGCGGAGGATGGTGCGGAGGAGGCGGCATGGTCATGCCGGGCACGCTACGTCACACGTGCGAAGGCCCCCGACCCGGGTCCCGGGCAGCCTCCGGCCTCGGACCGCACGCGACCCCGGACCGCACGCGGCTACCCCTGCGCCGCGCCCTGGGCGATCGCCTGCTCCACCTCCGCCACCCGCTCCCGCTCCTCCGTCGCGAAGCGCTCCCGGTCCAGCGCCTCCGCGATCTCCTCGTCCTGGGTCATCAGCAGGTCGAGGTTCGAGTCGCCCAGGTCGAAGACGCCCATGTCCAGATACGCCTTCTGCAGGCGCTCGCCCCACAGGCCGATGTCCTTCACGCACGGGACGATCCGGCTGAACAGCAGCTTGCGGAAGAGGTGCAGGAACTCGCTCTGCTCACTGAGCTCCTCGGCCTCCTTCCTGGGGATGCCGAAGTTCTCCAGGACCTCGACGCCGCGCAGCCGGTCCCGCATCAGGTAGCAGCCCTCGATGACGAACTCCTCGCGTTCGCGCAGTTCCGCGTCCGTCAGCTGCCGGTAGTAGTCGCGCAGGGCCATCCGTCCGAAGGCCACGTGCCGGGCCTCGTCCTGCATCACGTACGCCAGGATCTGCTTCGGCAGCGGCTTGTCCGTCGTGTCGCGGATCATCCCGAAGGCGGCCAGCGCCAGGCCCTCGATCAGCACCTGCATGCCGAGGTACGGCATGTCCCAGCGCGCGTCCCTGAGCGTGTCGCCGAGGAGGCCCTGAAGGTTGTCGTTGATCGGGTAGAGCATGCCGATCTTCTCGTGCAGGAAGCGGCCGTAGATCTCCGCGTGCCGCGCCTCGTCCATCGTCTGCGTCGCGGAGTAGAACTTGGCGTCCAGGTCCGGGACGGACTCCACGATCCGGGCGGCGCAGACCATCGCGCCCTGCTCGCCGTGGAGGAACTGGCTGAACTGCCAGGCGGCGTAGTGCCGGCGCAGCTCGGCCTTGTCCCGCTCCGTCATCTTCGCCCAGTGACGGCTGCCGTACAGCGTCAGGACGTCGTCCGGGGTGCCGAGCGGGTCGTACGGGTCGACCTCCAGCTCCCAGTCGATACGGGTGGCGCCGTCCCACTGCTTGTCCTTGCCCTTCTGGTAGAGGGCGAGGAGACGTTCGCGTCCGTCGTCGTATTCCCAGCTGAAGCGGGCCTGTCCGGACGCGGGGACGTTCCAGGAGGGTTGTTCCGGGGCCTTCACGTAAAGGTCGTGCGTCGACACTGACGACTCCTTCGCTCGCCGAACGTGCTCCTTCCGGCAGGCTCACACGTTGGTAGACAGAGGGTCAACAAGTAGTGCGCAAGGGATTGACGAGCTTACTGACGCGCAGTCTCATAAGGAGTGTCCTCCGGTAACCCGACTGCGTGCACAGCGAGGTGTCTCTCCGTCATGACCACTGGGACCGAGCACGACTTCACCCTCCTCCGGGACGCCCTGGGCCCGCTCCGCGACCGGGAACAGGTCGCCGCGCGGCTGCTCGAGTCCTCCCTCAAGCACTCCTTCGACCCCGAGAGCGAACTCGACTGGGAGGCCCCGGTCGAGGACGGCAAGTGGTTCTGGCCGCCGGAGCTGGTGTCCCTCTACGACACCCCGCTGTGGCGGAAGATGTCCGAGGAGCAGCGGATGGACCTCGCCCGGCACGAGGCGGCGTCGCTCGCGTCGCTGGGCATCTGGTTCGAGATCATCCTGATGCAGCTGCTCGTCCGGCACATCTACGACAAGTCCCTGACCAGCAACCATGTGCGGTACGCGCTCACCGAGATCGCCGACGAATGCCGGCACTCGATGATGTTCGCCCGGATGATCCAGAAGGGCGGCGCGCCCGCCTATCCCGTGCCGCGGGTCTACCACAACCTGGCGCGCGTCCTGAAGACGGTCTCCACGACCCCCGGCTCCTTCGCGGCGACCCTCCTGGGGGAGGAGATCCTCGACTGGATGCAGCGCCTGACGTTCCCGGACGAGCGCGTCCAGACGCTGGTGCGCGGGGTGACCCGCATCCACGTCGTGGAGGAGGCCCGGCACGTGCGGTACGCCCGCGAGGAGCTGCGACGCCAGATGGTGACCGCGCCGCGCTGGGAGCAGGAGTTCACCCGCCTCAGCTGCGGCGAGGCCGCGCGCGTCTTCTCCACCTGCTTCGTCAACCCGAAGGTGTACGAGAACGTGGGCCTGGACCGCCGCCAGGCCGTCGCCCAGGTCCGCGCGAGCGGCCACCGCCGCGAGGTCATGCAGTCGGGCGCGAAGCGCCTGACCGACTTCCTCGACGACATCGGCGTCCTACGGGGCGCGGGCCGCCGCCTCTGGAAGTCCTCGGGCCTCCTGGCGTGAGGGCCCCGGGGGTCTCGACCGGGCGCGCCCGGCCCGTGGGCGTCCGGCCCGTGGGCTGTTGTCGCGGGGGGCTTTCACCTGCGGGGTTCTCGACTGTGCCGGGCCTCGCGGAGTTACCCTGCGAGGCATGACCAGTGCCGCCTCGCCCGCGTACCGCCGGCTCAGTGTCGAGGAGCGGCGGGTGCAGTTGCTCGCCGCCGCGCTGACGCTCTTCGCCCACCGGGCCCCGGACGAGGTCTCCCTCGACGATGTCGCCGAGGCGGCCGGCGTCTCGCGGCCGCTCGTCTACCGGTACTTCCCCGGCGGGAAGCAGCAGCTGTACGAGGCGGCGCTGCGCTCCTCCGCCGACGCGCTGGAGCGGTGCTTCGCCGAGCCGCCCGTCGGCCCGCCGACCGAGCGCCTCGCCCGCGTCCTCGACCGGTACCTGGCCTTCGTCGACCAGCACGACGCCGGCTTCAGCGCCCTCCTCCAGGGCGGGAGCGTCGCCGAGACCTCCCGGACCACCGCCATCGTCGACGAGGTGCGACGGGCCGCCGCCGAGCAGATCCTGGTCCACCTGGGGACGGACGAACCCGGCCCGCGCCTGCGGATGATGGTCCGCACCTGGATCGCGGCGGTGGAGGCGGCTTCGCTGATCTGGCTCGACGAGGACAAGCAACCACCCGCCGCCGAGCTGCGGGACTGGCTCGTCGACCATCTCATCGCCCTGCTCGCGGCCACGGCCGCGACCGACGAGGAGACCGCCTCGGTGGTCAAGAGGCTCCTCGCGCAGGAGACCGCGGAGGGGCCGGTCGGCACCCTTGCACGACGAGTGATCCCCGTGGTGAGCGAGGCGGCACACCTCGTATGAGACTGGGGGCGTGAGAAGCGAGAACACACCCTTTCGCGGCGGACCGCTGGACGGCCAGGTCCTGCCCGTCCTCGTCGGACCGACCGGACATCCCCCGAAGTGGTACGAAGTGCCCGTACCGGACGCCGACGGCGGGCCGCCCACCGTCTACGCGTACCGGCGCGAACCGGCCGGGCACACCAAGCGGCTCGGGATCCAGCGCGGCTGGGTCTACGAGTTCGTTCCCGAGGGACGGGAACCCCGCGAGCTGAAGTGGCCGTGGTCGAAGCCGACCCCCAAGCCGAACGAGTGAGCCGGTTAGCCCGAATCGCCCCTTTGTGAGCTCATCGCACGATCCGGCCCGCGCATCATCTCCATGGAGGTGATGACGTGTCAGGAAGGCTGCTGCGCACGGTCTGCACGGGGGTGCTCGCCGCGTCGACGGCATTGGCGGGGGTTTCGGCGGCGACCGCCGACGACCCGGTGGACCCCCCGGTGGAGGCCCCGGCGGACGTCTCGGCAGAGGGGCGAGCCGACCCGCCGACGGACGTCCCGGAGGACACCCCGGGCGACACCCCCGCCGGCATCGACCCCGCCGACGGCACCCCCCTCGACGACGCCGCCGAACTCCCGCCTCCCGGCGGCGACTCCGTCGCCGGGCTCCTCATCCGGCTCCAGACCCTCTACCGCCAGGCCGAGCAGGCCACCGAGACCTACAACGCCACCGACGAGGCCCTGCGGCTCCAGACCGCCGACACCAAGAAGGTCACCGCCGCCCTCACCGCCGCCCGTGAGGCGCTCGCCCGGGGCCGTGACGCGGCCGGGCGGCTCGCGCGGGAGCAGTACCAGGGGCGGGCCGCGGCCTCGACGTTCTCCTCGTACCTGCGGCTGCTGCTCTCCGACGATCCCCGGCACGCCCTGGACCAGGGCCATCTGATGGCCCGTGCGGCCCGCGACCGGGCCGACACAGTCTCCCGGCTCACCGAGGCGGAGAAGAAGGCGGACGCGCTCGCGAGCCGGTCCCGCCAGGCCCTGGACCGGCAGCAGACGCTCGCCGCACGGCAGCGGAAGCAGCGGGACGACGTCCAGGCCCGGCTGAAGGACGTCCAGAAGCTGCTCGCCTCCCTCTCCGCCGACCAGCTCGCCCGGCTGACCGCGCTGGAAAAGACCCAGACCGCGGGCGCCCAGCGCGAACTCCTCGGATCCGGCGTCCTGGACCACACCCGGACCCCCTCCCGGGAAGGCGGGGAGGCGCTGCGGTACGCGGTACGGCAGATCGGCAAGCCGTACGTGTGGGGCGCCGAGGGCCCGGAGTCGTACGACTGCTCCGGACTCACCTCCCGGGCCTGGGCGAGCGCCGGCCGGGACATCCCCCGGACCAGCCAGGAGCAGTGGCGGACGCTCCCCAAGGTGCCCCTGCGCGACCTGCGCCCAGGTGATCTGGTGGTCTACTTCCCCGACGCCACCCATGTGGCGATCTACCTCGGCCGCGGCCTCGTCGTGCAGGCCCCACGCCCGGGCGCCCGGGTGAAGGTCTCCCCGATCGCCGCCAACCCGCTCCTGGGAGCCGTCCGTCCCGACCCGGGCGGCAAGGCCCTGAAGACGTACGCGCCGCCCGCGCTCCCGGCGGGCGCCACGGACGGCGCGGACGAGGGCTACGACCAGGGTTGAGGGTGGCTCACGAGTGGCTCACCGGAAAGTTTTTTGCCGCCTTCGCAAAAGAACTGGGCATTGCCGGCCGCTCGGCCGGAGTCTGGCCGGGCAGCTACTCCCGGACGTGTGAGGCAGGCCGTGACCACCACAACCCACCCTGTGCAGCCCCTTCTTGACGCGCGCGGACGCTGGACGGTGCTGGCCGTCTGCTGCCTGAGCATGTTCCTGGTGGGCCTGGACACCACCATCGTCAATGTGGGCCTCCCCGCGATCGGGGACGGCCTCGGTGTCGGCACCCGCGGCCTCGAATGGGTCGTGGACGCGTACACCCTCGTCCTGGCCGCGCTCCTGATCTCCTCCGGTGCGCTGGCGGACCGGTTCGGACGGCGACGCGTCTTCCGCTACGGCCTCGCGGTGTTCGGCGCCGCCTCCCTGCTCTGCGCGCTCGCCCCCTCCGCGGGCGTCCTCGTCGCGGCCCGCGCGCTCCAGGGCATCGGCGCCTCGATGCTCAGCCCCGTGGCTCTCGCGATCGTGGTGAACGCCATGCCCGACCCGAAGGAGCGTGCACGGGCCATCGGTGTCTGGGCGGCGGTCTTCGGGCTCAGCATGGCCGCCGGCCCGGTCACGGGCGGCGCGCTCGTCGAGGCGCTCGGCTGGCGGTCCCTGTTCTGGATCAACGCGCCGGTCGTCGTGGCCGCCCTCGTGCTGAGCGCCGTGTTCGTGCCGGAGTCCCGGGCACCGCGGCCGCAGCGGCTCGACCTCCCCGGTCAGGCCCTGCTCACCGTCGCCGTCGCGGTCTCGGTCGGCGCCCTCATCGAAGGGCCGCACATCGGCTGGACCTCGCCCGCGGCGCTGGGCCTGTACGGGTGTGCCGCCGTCGCGACAGTGGCGTTCGTACGGGTCGAGTCGCGCCGGCCCGAACCGCTGATGGATCTACGCCTCTTCCGGCGCCCGGTCTTCGGCGGTGCGGTCCTGGGCGCCCTCGCGGTCTTCGTCGCCCTGAACGTGACGCTGCTCCTCAGCACCTTCTACCTCCAGCACGGACGGGGATGGACCCCGCTGGCCGCCGGGACGGCGACCCTGCCCATGGCCGTCGGAGCCACCGTCTGCGCACCTCTGGCCGGGCGTCTGGTCGGGCGCCTCGGCCCGCGGCCGCCCCTCCTTCTGGCCGGCGGCTTCCTCACCGCGGGCGGACTCTGCCTCGTGGGGCTCGACCAGGACACCGGCGTGCCCCTGCTGCTGACGGCGTATCTGCTCGTCGGCATCGGGTTCGGCTTCGCCAACGCCCCCCTCACCAACACGGCGGTGAGCGGGCTGCCTCCCGCCCGTGCGGGGGTCGCGGGGGCGATCACGTCCACCGCGCGCCAGCTCGGCGCCGCGCTCGGTATCGCCCTCGCCGGCGGCCTGGTCGCGACGGCGGGCCCGGCGGAACTGGCGCGGGCGTCCCGCCCGGGCTGGATGCTGGTCGCGGCCTGTGGAGCCTTCCTCTTCCTCGTCGCCCACGCGTCGCGGCCGAAGAAAGACTCCGACGGTCGCCGTGGCGGAGTGCCCCGGCGACCGTCGGAATCCTGGACGGCCGCCCGTCAGCCCTGAGCGACGGAGGCCAGGTAGGCGGAGGTCTTCTCGGGGTCGTAGAAGAAGTTCTCGAAGTCGGCCGGGTCGTTGAAGCCGTTCGCGAAGCGGTCGGCGACCGGCTGGAGCTGGCCGGCCGCGCCGATCAGGTTCAGGACGTGCTCCGGCGGGACGCCGAGCATCGCGGTCGTCCACTTGGTGACGTGCTGCGCGGTGTTCCAGTACCGGTCGAACGTGGTCTGCATCCAGGCCTCGTCGAAGGGCTTGTCGCCGTTCTCGACGATCGAGGCGAGGTAGGCCGCCGCGCACTTGGAGGCCGAGTTCGAACCCTGGCCGGTGATCGGGTCGTTGGCGACGACGACGTCCGCGACGCCGAGGACCAGACCGCCGCCGGGCAGCCGGCCGATCGGGTTGCGCACGGTCGGCGCGTAGCGGCCGGCCAGCGTGCCGTTCGCGTCGGTCAGCTCGACCCTGGTGGCCCGCGCGTACTCCCAGGGCGTGAACTTCTCCATCAGCTCCAGCGTGAGAGCGAGGTGCTCGGAGGGGTCCTTGACGCCCTGGAAGACGTCCAGCGGGCCGCCCGGGACGCCCTCCCAGAAGAGGATGTCGGCACGGCCGGAGGTGGTCAGGGTCGGCATCACGAAGAGCTCGCCGACGCCGGGGACCAGGTTGCAGCGCACGGCGTCGAAGTCCGGGTGCTCGGGGCGCGGGCCGAGGCCGTGGACGTACGCGACGGCCAGCGCGCGCTGCGGTTCGCTGTACGGGGAGCGGGACGCGTCCCGGCCGAACATGGAGACCAGCTCGCCCTTGCCGGCGGAGACGAGGACCAGGTCGTACGTACGGGAGAAGTAGTCCAGGTCGGAGACGGCCGCGCCGTGGATGACGAGCTGCCCGCCGCGCTGGGCGAAGGTCTCCATCCAGCCGGCCATCTTCACGCGCTGGTCGACGGACTGGGCGTAGCCGTCGAGCTTCCCCACCCAGTCGATGACGCGTGAGCTGTCGGGCGCCGCCACCGACACGCCGAGGCCCTCGATGCGCGGGGCCTGGGACTCCCAGAAGTTGATCCCGAGGTCGCGCTCGTGCTGGAGCGCGGTGTCGAACATGCACTGGGTGGACATGACCCGGCCGGACCGGATCTCGTCCGCCGTGCGGTTGGACATGAGGGTGACCTCGTACCCCTGCGACTGGAGTCCGAGGGCGAGCTGGAGACCGGACTGGCCGGCTCCGACGATGAGTATCTTCCGCATGGCGGGTTCCTAACGCGTGGATCAGGCTATTCAGGGGTGGCTGCGAGCGCGTGCGCGACCATCGCGAGCAGGGACTCGATCACGCTGTACCGCTTGCGTGCGTCCATGATCACTATCGGTACGTCCGGGGGCACCGTGAGGGCCTCCCGGACGTCCTCGGCCTCGAACAGCTCGGTGCCCTCGAAGTGGTTGACCGCGACGATGTACGGCAGCCCGCAGCTCTCGAAGTAGTCCAGCGCGGGGAAGCAGTCGGTCAGCCGCCGGGTGTCGGCGAGCACGATCGCGCCGATCGCGCCGCGCACCAGGTCGTCCCACATGAACCAGAAGCGCTGCTGTCCCGGCGTACCGAAGACGTACAGCACGAGGTCGTCGTCCAGGGTGATCCGGCCGAAGTCCATCGCCACGGTCGTGGTGAGCTTGTCGGGCGTCGCGGAGAGATCGTCGGTCTCCTCGCTCGCCTGGGTCATCAGGGCCTCGGTCTGCAGCGGAGTGATCTCCGAGACCGCCCGGACGAAGGTCGTCTTGCCGACGCCGAAGCCGCCCGCGACGACGACCTTGGTCGCGACCGGGGCGCGGGTGTGGTCGAGCTGCCAGTCCTGGGAGCCCTCTTCGGCGTCCGCCACGGCGCCGGGCCCGGGGGCCTCGGGCTGGGCGGGGATTCCGGCGAGCGCCGGTGCAGCGGCTTCAGAGACGGCGGAGTCCACTCAGCACCCTTTCGAGCAGCGCGCGGTCGGGCTGGCCGGTGCCGTGACCGGTCCCGTACACACGGATCTTTCCCTGGTCGGCCAAGTCGCTGAGCAGCACTCGGACGACACCCAACGGCATCTTCAGGAGCGCCGAGATCTCGGCGACGGTACGCATCCGGCGGCAGATCTCGACGATGGCCCGCATCTCCGGCATCAGCCCGCGGGCGGCCGGCCCGCCGTCCGTCAGCACCTTGCGGGCGGGCGGCGCCTCGAGCGCCGCGACGAAGGTCTCGACGAGCAGGACATGGCCGAAGCGGGTGCGGCCGCCGGTGAGCGAGTACGGGCGCACGCGCGCGGGGCGGCGGCCGTCGCCCCGGACCGGCAGCCGGTGGGCGTGGGATGCGGACGTCACTGGGTGCTCTCCATCGATTTGCGCAGCTCGCTGCGGAGTTCGGGGGTGAGTACGTGTCCGGCCCGGCCGACGAAGAGCGCCATGTGGTACGCGACGACGCTCATGTCGCAGTCGGGCTCGGCGTGCACGCCGAGCAGCGAGCCGTCACTGATCGACATGACGAAGACGCTGCCCTCCTCCATGGCCACCATGGTCTGCTTGACCCCGCCGCCGTCCATCAGCCGGGCCGCACCGATGGTGAGGCTGCCGATGCCCGAGACGATCGTGGCCAGGTCCGCGCTGGATCCCCGCGGGCCGTCGGACCGGCCCGTGGCGGGGGTGGTGGCGGCGCTCTGGGCCGCGGGGTCGGACGAGAGCAACAGCAGGCCGTCGGACGAGACGACGGCGACCGAGCGGAGCCCTGGCACCTCCTCGACGAGGTTGCCGAGCAGCCACTGCAGGTTGCGGGCTTCCTTGCTCAGTCCGAATGTTCCGGTCGCAGTCAACTGCGTGCCTCCTCGACTGTGTCCCCCGTCTTCTCCTCTGTCCCTGCGTTCCGCGTCTGTATCCGTGTCTGGGTCTGGGTCTCGGTCTGCGTCTGTACGGCTTCGATCTCCGCCTCCACGTCCCGGCGTCCCTCCTCGGCCCCCCGGTGGAAGCCGCCGAGCCTGCGGCGCAGCGCCTCGGCGTCCACCCCTCCCGCGCGCGGGGCGACCGGACTGTCGGCCGGGCGGACGATCTGCGGGGTGCGCTTGGGCAGGCCCTTGTCGGTGAGGCGCGGGGCGACCGGCTCGGTCTCCTCGGGTGCGCGCTCGTGGGCGTCCGGCTCCGGCGGCGGCTCGGGGAGGCGGACCTGGAGGGTCGTCTCGGCCACGGAAGGCCGCGGGGCGGTCTCGGTCTCGTCCGGGACGGTCTCGTCCGGGACGGTCTGGTCCTGGGGCGCGGGGGCGGGGGTGATCTCGGGCTCGGAGACCTCGGGCTCGGAGGCCATGGGCTCCGCCTCGGCCGCTTCGGGCCCGGACACCTCCGCCTCCGGTATCTCCGGGGCCGCCTCCGACTCGGCGATCGCCTGCTCCGCCGCCTCCACCAGGGGGTCCCTGGTACGGGGCGGCAGGGTGTTGGAGTTCGCCTCCGCCACCGAGCCCGGGAGGTTCAGCGTGGGCGCGGAGCCGGCGACCGGCACGGCCGGCGGGACCGCGGTCGGCGGGGCCGTCGGAAGCAGCGGCAGCGGCAGCACGATGACGGCCGCGATCCCGCCCTGCTTCTGCTCGCGCAGCTGCACCCGCACGCCGTGGCGGGCGGCGAGCAGGGCGGTGACCCGGATGCCGAGCCCCTCCCCCGCGGCGTCGGCCGGGTCGGCCTCGGCGAGCCGTGCGTTGAGCTCGGCGAGCCGGGACTCGGTCATGCCGATGCCCTCGTCCTGGACGGAGAGCATCACCTCACCGCTCTCCAGGAGCCAGCCGGAGAGCTGGACCTGCGCGTCGGGCGGCGAGAAGGAGGTGGCGTTCTCGAGGAGTTCGGCGATCAGGTGGCTGAGGTCGTCCGCGGCGAAGCCCGCGATCTGGGCGTGCGGCGGCAGGGACTGGATGGTGACCCGCTCGTACCGCTCGATCTCGCTGACGGCGGCGCGCAGCACGTCGACGAGCGGGACCGCTCCGGGGTGGCCGTGGACGTGCTCGTGCCCGGCGAGGACCAGGAGGTTCTCGCTGTGGCGGCGCATGACGGTGGCCATGTGGTCGAGCTTGAAGAGGGTGGCGAGCCGGTCCGGGTCCTGCTCGCGCTCCTCCAGCTTCTCGATGACGCCGAGCTGGCGCTCCACCAGGCCGAGGCTGCGCAGCGAGAGGTTGACGAAGGTGTGGTGGACGGTGTGCCGGAGCCGTTCGAGTTCGGCGGTGAGGAGCGCCGTGTGGCCCTGCAGCTCGGCGCGCTGCGTGGCCAGCTCGGCGGCGAGGGAGTCGCGGGCGCCCGCCAGGTCGGCCCGCTCGCTGTCGAGCCGCTCGGTGCGCCGGGCGAGGTCGGCCAGCTTGTCCTGGAGGGTGTTGAGGGACCGTACGACCTGGGCGAACTCGTCGTTGCGGCCGGTGAAGCGGACCGGCTCCTCGGTCTCCGGGGCGGCGGCGATCCGCGCGGCGCCGATACGCAGCACGGCGAGCGGGCGGGTGAGGGTGCGGGCGACGAAGGTCGAGATGCCGACCGCGATGAGCAGGCAGCCGCCGAGGAAGGCGATGCGCAGTTCGAGGGCGGTGACGTCGTCGTCGCGGAGCTGGGCGAGGCGTTCCACCTGCTCGGTGGCGAGCGCCGACTCGACGCCGCGCATCTGCTCGATACGGGCGGAGAGCGCGGCCTCCAGCTTCTCGGGGTCGGTGCGCCGCTCGCTCTTGGTGAGCCTCGGCTGGTCGGTGAGCCCGGTCAGGTACCGCTCGGCGCTCTTGACGTCCGGGCCGGTCACGGTGCCGGCGAGGGAGTCCCGCCCGGCGGCCGTGGCGGCCTGGTCGAAGTCGGCGAGGGAGGCCAGTTCACGGACGCGGGCCTGCTGGGCGGCGGCCGTCAGGGCGTCCCGGGCACGGTCGGCCTCGTCCGCGCCCTCCGGCTCGTCGGGCACGTAGGTGCCCGTGATCGGGTCGTAGTGCGTCCCGGTGGACTCGGGCTGGGGTACGGCGAGGGCGGCCAGGAGCAACCCGCGGGCGGCCGAGGCCTGCTCGACGGCGCGGCCGAGCGCGGCGGGCGCCCGGGTGGCCTCGGCGGCGCGGGCCGGGGTCCGCTCGGCCAGCTCGTCCGCGAGGTCCTGGAGCTTGGCGATGACGTCCGAGTACGCCTTGTGGGCCTCCAGGGCGGTGCCCTCGCCGGTCAGCGCGGTACGGCGGACGGCGGCCAGGTCCGCGAGGTCGCGGCGCAGTTCGGCGGGGGCGGCGGGCCGGATCTCGTCGATCTGCCGGTCGACACGGGTGGAACGGGTGCTGGTGACCTGGCGCCTGGCCTCGGTGTCGCCGGTCTGCTCGTCGCGGCCCGCGGCGATGTACGCGACGACCTCGTCGCGCTCGTCGGCGAGCGAGTGGGCGAGGGTGACGGCCTGGCGGTCGAGCTCGGCCAGGGTGACCAGACGCTGGGCCTCGGTCAGTTCGCCGGAGGCGGTGAGGATCGCGGGGGCGCCGGCGGCGAGGACGGTGACGCCGACGAGAGCGACTCCGGCGACCAGGCGGTTGCGGACGCGCTTGGGGCGGCCCGCGGGAACGCCGGGGGTGCCGGGGGTTCCAGGGGTCGGGGTGCCGTCGGCGTCGGAGCCCGTGGCCCCGCCCGCGGTCAGCGGGTCACCGGGGGTCTCGCTCCGCGTGCCGTTGTTGCTCCGAGGCCGCTTCTTCTGCACCGGTGCTCGCAATCTCGACTCGTCCACCCATGAAGCAGAGGTGACGACCGGTCACACGTGAGAGCGCCCCCACCCCTGGTACGGCTTCCGACCATTCCAGCGCTTTTGGGAAGGGGACGCGCATCGGCCGCTCCGCCACCCGAACGAGTGAACAACACTCATGAGTTGGCGAACAACTTCGCGCGAGGAACTTTCCGGGCCCACTCGGTGCGTCGGTTGGATCTTCCGTGCGGCCTTTGGCAAGATGCCCGCCCGCAGCTTCCCGGAGGCCCTCCTTCCGCCTCGTGTGCGCCTCGCGGAGGGTTGGTACAGGCCATATTCGGCCGTTGGGAGACACTGTGAAGGAGTGATGCAGGCTTTCGGCCCCGGGGGCAGACTGAGGATCATGCGCACCGAAGTCGCCACCCTTCCCGGCAGCCCCGAACGCCCCAACGAGGACTGGGCAGCGGCGACTCTTCCCGCGTCCGGCGAGGGTGGGGCGGTGGTCGTGCTCGACGGGGTGACGCCGCCGATCGACGACGACGGTTGTGTGCACGACGTGCCCTGGTTCACCGCACGGCTCGGTGGCGCTTTGACCGAACTATCCGCTTCACGCCCGGACCTGACGCTGCGCGAGGTCCTGGCCCGGGCAATCCGGCGCACCGCGGACGCCCACCGCGACAGCTGTGACCTTTCTCACGTACGCACTCCCCAGGCGACCCTCGCGATGGCCCGCTGGAACGCGACCTCGGTCGAGCACCTCGTCCTCTCCGACGCCGCGCTGCTCCTCGAGGCCCCGGACGGTTCGGTACGGGCGGTGCTCGACGACCGACTCGACCGGGTCCCGGACGAGATCCGCCGCTCCCTGGAGGCGACGGACCGCCTGCGGAACCAGCAGGGCGGTTTCTTCACGGCAGCGGCGGACCCGGAGGTGGCGCGGCACGCGGTGGCGGGGACGACGCCCCGATCGGCGGTACGGGCCCTGGCGGCGCTCACGGACGGGGCGACGCGGTGGGTGGAGCTGTTCGGGGAGGGGGACTGGGCGGACTGCTTCGCGGTGCTCCGGAAGGAGGGCCCGCACGGGCTGCTGGCGCGGGTCCGGGCGCTGGAGGCGGCCGACGAGGCGGCCGGCGGCCCCTTCCGCTGGAAGCTCCACGACGACGCGACCGCGGTGTTCGCCGTTCTTCCGTGAGGCTCGGTTCCCCTCCGGGTCGCTTCAGCCGGGCGCCTAGCCCTCCGCGCGCGTGTTGAGCTGGTGCAGCAGGCGGGCCAGTTCGGCGACCTCGCCCCGGTCCCAGTCGGCGAGCTTGCGGACGTACCGCCCGCGCCGTGCGTCGCGTACGCGGCGGAAGCGCTTCCGGCCCTCCTCCGTGAGCCGGACCAGCGAGGCGCGTCCGTCGGCCGGGTCGGGGTCGCGGGCGACGAGCCCGAGGTCCTCCAAGGTGCGCAGCTGGCGGCTCATGGTCGCCTTGCCGACGCCGAAGTACCCGGCGAGTTCGGTGGCGCGCTGGGGCCCGGCGTCCTCGAGCCGTACGAAGAGCCCGTAGGCGGAGGACTCGAGCTCGGGGTGCACCTCGCGGGCCATCTCGCCGGACTGGGCGCGGGCGCGGCGCAGAAAGACCGCCAGTTCGCGTTCCAGGGCGAGGAATTCCTGGTCCACACCACTCCGCGTCGACGACGTGATGGGCTCGCCGTCATTCCCCGTACCGCTTCCGTGCACGTCAGCACCCCTCGCGCGCTTTCCGGTCGCTGAAAGTTTCTTTCGACCGCGGCCATCGCCGCAGCTCCCTCAGTATTTCGCAGGAGTAGACCAACGGCAGCACCCAGTCCCCCTTCCGCCGAACCGGTCTACGTGCGTAGCGTCGTCGCTGACATGTCCACACCAGCACATGTCGACTCGCTCCCCCACCGAGCCTTTCGGAGGCACGCAATGCCCGTGCACAGATCCGGAAAGACCCTCGCCGGCGCCGCGCTCGCGGCCCTGGCCCTCCTCCTCCCCCTCACACTCTCCGGTCCGGCCAGCGCGGCCGACGCCGACGCCGAGTCCGTACCGCCGCGCGGTTCCGCCTACATGGGTATGGGCGTCATCGAGCACGACGGCCAGGGCGGCAAGCCCGGCGGCATCTCGATCCAGGCCGTCCAGACGGAAGGCGTGGACGTCTCCAGCCACCAGGGGAACGTGGCCTGGTCGACCCTGTGGAACAGCGGGGTGAAGTGGGCCTACGTCAAGGCGACGGAGGGCACGTACTACAAGAACCCGTACTTCGCGCAGCAGTACAACGGCTCCTACAACGTCGGCATGATCCGCGGCGCGTACCACTTCGCGACCCCGGACACGACGACCGGCGCGGCACAGGCCGACTACTTCGTGAACAACGGCGGCGGCTGGTCCCGGGACGGGAAGACGCTGCCGGGCGCGCTCGACATCGAGTGGAACCCGTACGGCTCGACCTGCTACGGCAAGACGCAGTCGGGGATGGTCGCGTGGATCCGTGACTTCGTGAACCGGTACAAGTACCGGACCGGCCGCGACCCGGTGATCTACACGGCGACGAGCTGGTGGAAGCAGTGCACCGGCAACTACTCGGGCTTCGGCTCGACCAACCCGCTGTGGGTGGCGCGGTACGCGTCGACGGTGGGCGAACTGCCGGCGGGCTGGCCGTACTACACGATGTGGCAGTACACCTCGTCCGGCCCGACGGTCGGCGACCACAACCACTTCAACGGCGACCTCTCGCGGGTACAGGCGCTGGCGAACGGCTGAGTCCGGCCCCCTTCGCCTCTCCGGTCCACCACCGGCGGGCGGGGCACCCCCCGTGAAGGGGTGCCCCGCCCGCCGTGCGCGGGGGTCGCTACGCCGCCGCGCTCACCGCGACCTCCGCCGGGGCGAGGGCGATCTCCAGGACCTGGCGGACGTCCGTGACCGGGTGGACCTCCAGCTTCTCCAGGATCTCCGCCGGGACGTCGTCCAGGTCGGCCTCGTTGCGCTTGGGGATCACGACCGTCGTGACGCCCGCCCGGTGGGCCGCCAGAAGCTTCTGCTTCACGCCGCCGATCGGGAGGACCCGGCCGGTCAGGGAGACCTCGCCGGTCATCGCGACGTCCGTGCGGACCAGGCGGCCGGAGAGCAGCGACGCCAGGGCCGTCGTCATCGTGATGCCCGCGCTCGGGCCGTCCTTCGGGACCGCGCCGGCCGGGAAGTGGATGTGCACGCCCCGGTCCTTCAGGCCGGTCACGGGCAGCTCCAGCTCCGCGCCGTGCGAGCGCAGGAAGGAGAGCGCGATCTGCGCCGACTCCTTCATCACGTCGCCCAGCTGGCCCGTCAGGGTCAGCCCCGCCGCGCCCGTCTCCGGGTCGGCGAGCGACGCCTCCACGAAGAGGACGTCACCTCCCGCGCCCGTGACCGCGAGCCCGGTCGCCACGCCCGGCACGGCGGTGCGCCGCTCGGCCGGGTCCTGCGCCGACTCGGGCACGTGATGCGGGCGCCCGATCAGACCGCGCAGATCGTCCACGCCGACCGAGAACGGCAGCTCGCGGTCGCCCAGTTCATGCTGCGCCGCGACCTTCCGCAGCAGCCGCGCGATGGACCGCTCCAGGTTCCGTACGCCCGCCTCCCGGGTGTACTCGCCCGCCAGCTTCCGCAGGGAGGCGTCCTCGATGACCACCTCGCCCGGCTCCAGGCCGGCCCGCTCCAACTGGCGGGGCAGCAGGTGGTCACGGGCGATGACGATCTTCTCGTCCTCCGTGTACCCGTCGAGCCGCACCAGCTCCATGCGGTCGAGCAGCGCCTCCGGGATGGCCTCCAGGACGTTCGCCGTCGCCAGGAAGACGACGTCGGAGAGGTCCAGTTCGACCTCCAGGTAGTGGTCCCGGAAGGTGTGGTTCTGCGCCGGGTCCAGGACCTCCAGGAGAGCGGCCGCCGGGTCGCCCCGGAAGTCGGAGCCGACCTTGTCGATCTCGTCGAGCAGGACCACCGGGTTCATCGACCCGGCCTCCTTGATGGCCCGTACGATCCGGCCCGGCAGCGCGCCGACGTACGTACGCCGGTGGCCGCGGATCTCCGCCTCGTCCCGCACGCCGCCGAGCGCGACCCGGACGAACTTCCGTCCCATCGCGTGCGCGACGGACTCGCCGAGCGAGGTCTTGCCGACGCCGGGCGGGCCGACCAGCGCGAGCACGGCACCGCCCCGACGGCCGCCGACGACCCCGAGCCCGCGCTCGGCGCGCCGCTTGCGCACCGCGAGGTACTCGGTGATCCGCTCCTTCACGTCCTCCAGGCCCGCGTGCTCGGCGTCGAGGACGCCCTTCGCGCCCTGGATGTCGTACTGGTCCTCGGTGCGCTCGTTCCACGGCAGTTCGAGGACGGTGTCGAGCCAGGTGCGGATCCAGGATCCTTCCGGGGACTGGTCGCTGGACCGCTCCAGCTTCTCGACCTCCTTGAGGGCGGCCTCCCGCACCTTCTCGGGCAGGTCGGCGGCCTCCACGCGCGCGCGGTAGTCGTCGGACTCGTCGCCCTCGGTCTCTCCGTTGAGGTCGCGCAGTTCCTTGCGTACGGCCTCCAGCTGGCGCCGCAGCAGGAACTCGCGCTGCTGCTTGTCGACGCCCTCCTGGACGTCCTTCGCGATGGACTCGGCCACGTCCTGCTCGGCCAGGTGCTCGCGCAGCTGCGCGGTGGCGAGCTTGAGACGGGCGACCGGGTCGGCGGTCTCCAGGAGTTCGACCTTCTGCTCGACGGTGAGGAAGGGCGAGTAGCCGGAGTTGTCGGCGAGGGCCGAGACCCCGTCGATCTGCTGGACGCGGTCGACGACCTGCCAGGCGCCGCGCTTCTTCAGCCACGTGGTGGCGAGTGCCTTGTACTCCTTGACCAGCTCGGTCACGGCCCCGGGCAGCGGCTCGGGCACGGTCTCCTCGACGACGCTGCCCTCGACCCACAGGGCCGCGCCGGGCCCGGTCGTACCGGCGCCGATCCTGACGCGTCCGCGGCCGCGGATGAGCGCGCCGGGATCGCCGTCGGACAGGCGCCCCACCTGCTCGACGGTGCCGAGGACGCCGGTCGCGGCGTAGGTCCCGTCGATGCGCGGGACGAGGAGCACCCTGGGCTTGCCGGAATCGGCGTGGGCGGCGGCCTGGGCGGCCTCCACGGCGGCGCGCACATCGTTGTCGGACAGGTCCAGCGGCACCACCATGCCGGGCAGCACGACTTCGTCATCGAGCGGCAGCACGGGCAGCGTCAGCAGTGAGTTCGCCGTGGATTCGGCAGCCATGATCTCCCCTTCGGCAGTCAAGTTGAGCTATGTGCACTCAATGCTTGTGAGCCGCCGAATGTTCCCCGGGCTGTGTTCGCTCTGAGCGATCACCCGGTCGACCTGGGTCACCGTCGGTCACGGCCGCCGGTCAGAGCCGCCGTTCAGGGCCGCCAGTACCGGCCGTCCGCACGGGCGAGCAGCCGCTCCTCGACCAGATGGCGGCGCAGCGCGGCCACATCCGGATGGACCTCGCGCAGGATCTCGTTCACCTCGGCTTCCGGGTAGCGCCGGTCCGGTGCGAAGAGAGGGACCAGCCCTTCCAGGAAAACTCTGCGCTTGCCCTGCTTCGAGGGGATCACGGCCTGCGGCCGGGGACGTGGGCGGCGAGGTGCCGCCTGGCGCCAGACGTCATCGACGGGGGTCCAGAGCTTTTCGGTGGACGCGATCAGTCCCGCCCGTTCCAGCGCGGCGAGGGACTTCGCGCAGCGCGCGGGCGCCATCCCGAGGCGTTCCGCGATGCCCTGGGTCGTGTCGGCCTGGAGGACGACGGCGCTGTAGACGGTACGGCGGGTGTCGTCGGCCAGTGCGGCGAGGATCCCGTCGGCGGCCTCCGTCCCCGCGATCCCCGTCCCCGCGGTCTCCGCCCCCGCGGTCTCCGCCCCCGAGGTTTCCACGGCCGGTCCCAGCCGGGGAGCCACGGCGGAGTCGATCTCGCCCAGGGCCCTGAGCTCCTCGGGGAACGGGACGCCCCGGTCGCGCTCGCCCGCGCCGTGCTTGCGCAACAGCAGCAGGCCCGTCTGGCGGTGTTTGTGGGGTTCGCCCAGGGCGAGTACGTCGAATCCGGCGTCCGGCAGGGCGGCCTGGCGGCGCAGCTCCTGCAAGAGCGGGGTGGGAACGACCCGGCACGCCACGCGGCCGCGATCCTGTCCGGCGTACGTGTCGTGCGTCTCGTGCGTCTCGTACGTCTCGACCGTCGTGGCCAGGTACGGCTCATGCAGCACGACGGTGCCGCCGGGCGCCACGCGCGGCCAGAGCGACGTGAGGAAACCGGCGTCGTCGGCCTGGGTGCCGGCGTCGAGCCACACCAGGTCCAGCGGTCCCCACGCGTCGAGCTCGTGGTCCGCCAGGGCGAAGAAGTCCCGCTCGATGAAGGTGAGCATGGCGTCGAGGCCCAGCGTGCGGGCCGTCTCCCGCACCCGGTGCGCCGAGGTGCCGGGTACGGAGAAGTCGTCGATGACGAGGAGCTTCGGCGCGTAGTCGTCGAGTACCGAACGCGGACGCAGGACCGACGCGCGCTCCTCCGCCGCGACCTCTCCGCGGACGATCCGCCGGTCCTCGGCGGCCTCCGAACGGGCGTCGCTCAGCCCCAGGAGCAGGTGCAGCGTCGAGGAACCGGCCCCCACTTCGACCACGGTGCGCGGGCGCAGCATCCTGGCCAGCGCGCGCAGCGCGGGACCGGCGTTCTCGGTTCCCATCCCGGGGCGTGTCAGGGCCCGCAGCGCCTCGCCGGCCGGATCGTGCATGGATCGTCCTTTCTCTCCGGCCGTTCTCTCCGCGGCCGTCATCTCGTCCGGTGGGTCGCGCCTCCTCCGGTGGGTCGCGCCTCCTCCGGTGGGTCGCGCCTCTTCCGGTGGGTCGCGCCGTTCCGTATCAGGCGCGGACAGCCCGGAGCATGCCGGCGGACAGCAGCCGGTCCGCGACCTCGTGGAGCTTCGCCGGCAGCCGGTCGAAGGCGATGCCGTCCTCGTGCCCCGCCCACTGCCAGAGCCGGAGAGCGGCCGCGCCGACCTTGAGGAAGTTGCCCGTCGCGGTGTGGGCGAGGACGTGGACACCGGATTCCCGTTCCACCGCCCGCACCCATGCCTCCTGGACCAGCATCCGCGCGCCCTCCGGCTGCTGCCCGGCCACGGGGGACGGGTCTCCGCTCAGCAGGCCGCATCGCATCAGGCCGACCAGCATGTGGTCGACGGCTCCCTCTTCCTGCCCCCACGCCCTGCGGACGTCGGCCACCGAGGCGCCGCGCGACAGGAGTTCACCGACCGGCTCGGGCACCTCGGCGAAGGCCGGCGGATCCGTCCCGAACAGCACCGCGACAGGTCCTCCGTCGTCCAGGAAGGGGACGGGCGTGTGCTGGAGCCGTACCCCGGAGGGCAGGCGGAGCCCGGTGCCGGGAGACAGCCGGCGGGGCCAGGTGGCGCGGTCGACCGCCCGGGGACCCGGCGGTGGTGTCAGTCTGACCGCGGCCTCGTCGGACTGCTCCGACCAGGCGAGTTCCCAGGCGAGCGGCAGGGAGGCCCCTGTCTGGGCGCAGAACCGGGGGATGACCGGATCGAGTTCCGTCTGTCGGCTGCTCATGGTGCGCCTCCTTCCGATGCCGTCCCGGCGGTCACGGACACGTCCTCGGCCGGCTTCGGGGACGGTTCCATGGCACGCGTACGGATCCAGCCGACCGAGCCGGCCAGGAAGGCGACTCCGCCGCCGGCGAAGATGGCCCAGCGGGACCAGTCGGCGGGGACGAGCCCCGCCAGGGCGAAGCCGACGGCCACCGAGCTCTGCAGCGTCGCTCCGTACGCGGCGCCGACACGGCCCCGGACATCCGGGGGGCAGTCGGCCATGACGTAGGTGCGGAGCGCCACGTTCTGCACGGCGTTGGCCATGCCGCCGCACAGGAAGGCGGCCAGCATCAGCGGAACGAGGGGGTAGGCGCCGGTCACCAGATAGCTGAGGCCGATGATCGTCGCGGCTCCGACGGCGACGACGCCGGTGGGCCGGCGGCCGAGCCGACCTCGCAGGGCGAACGGCCCGAGCACCAGGCCCACGCTCCAGGTGGCCAGCAGCACGCCGTAGACGGCCATGCCACCGGGGACCTCGTCCGCGAAGAAGGGCAGCAGTACGTTGGCGACCGAGGTCGCCGCGACGGTGACCACGATCGTGGCGAGCGTCGTCCGGCGCTGTGCCCCCGCCCAGAGCAGGGCCAGGCCGACCCTCAGGCCCCCTTCGGTCTTCGCCGCGGCCGGTGGCGCGCCCGTCTCGGCTCCGTCCGTCTCGGCTCCGCCCGTATCCGCACCGCCCGTATCCGCACCGCCCGTATCCGCACCGCCCGTATCCGCCGTCCGCGCGCGTTCCCGGGCCGCCATGACCAGCCAGCGGCTGATCACCGGCACGGCCAGGAGGGCGAAGGCGAAGGTGCCCGCGTCGACGGCCAGGGCCAGCCCCGTACCGCCGTGCGAGGTCAGTACGCCCACCAGCAGCGGGCCGACGATGTAGCCGACGTTCCGCACCGACTCCATGAGGCCGTTCACGCGCAGTTGGGCGTCGGAGGCCGGGAACAGCCGGGGCACGAGCGCCATCACGCAGGTCTGGGCGACGGCTCCCAGGGCGCCCAGCAGCAGCATCGTGGCGATGAGCAGCACCGCGCCGTCCGCGACCGCGGCGGCGGCCGCCGCGATCAGGCACTCCAGGGCCAGGGTCACGCCCAGGACCGCGTCCGCACGGAAGCGGTCGACGATCCGTCCGATGGGGCCGCCGAGCGCGATGCCGGGCACGAGGCCCGCGAGCATCTGGGCAGACACCACCGAGGTCAGGCCGGTGCGGTCCGCACCGCGCAGGGCGAGCGCCACCATGGCGACCTCGTCACCCACCGTACTGACCAACAGGGCGGCGATCACCAGGAGTGTCGCCGCCCTGCCCTGTCGCAGGGATGTCACTGAAGCGGCTCCGTCCGCTCTGCGGGGGCGGCCACGGCGGCCTCGATGTCGAGGGCCCGCCAGGTCGACATCCTCAACAGGACGGCGTGGAGCAGGGGGACGGCCGCGCCGTCCGCCCGGCGCTCCCAGTCCGCCAGGTCGAGGGTGTCTCCGGCGGCCAGGGCGGCCACGGCCGCCTCGACCTGCGGATGGTCGGCGACCTTCATGGTGTGCCCCTGCGTGGCCACGGCGCGGCGGCCGTCCGCGAGGAGCCGCTGCCGCACCACGATGTCCTCGTGGGTCCGGACCCGGGCGTCGCGCGGTACGGGAACGGGTGAACCGGCCGGTCGGCCCACGCCCAGTCCGCCGGAGGTCACCGCACGCATGTGGCGCTCCCAGACGGCGTCCTCGACCTCGCCCGCGGTCAGTTCCCCCAGGGCCGTGAGCGTGGCCGCCGCCGCGGCCGGAATGCCGTCCGTGACGTGCGCCCCGGGTTCGGCCTCGTCGGCGCGCGCCCGTGCGAGCAGTCCGCCGAGGGCGTCGAGGACGAGGCCGGCCGGATCACTCCTGGTGAAGAAGGCGATGTTGACGTTGACGGCCACGGCGTCGGGTGACTCGCCCACGTGCAGCTGTTCGGAGGGGAAGTAGGTCAGGGCGCCGGGCTCGCCGACCAGCACATCGGCCAGGTCGCGGGCCGAGGCGTAGTCGGCGGTGTGCTGCGGGACCTGGTCGGTGCGCTCCGGCGGCCAGGTGAGGAGGACCTTGCGACCGCGCAGGGTGAAGCCGAAGTTCCCCGCGTGGTCGACGTGTACGCCGACGTTGGTGGAGGTGTACCGGCCGATGAAGGTGTCGATGTCCACGCGCCCGGCGACCCGTGTGCCCGTGTACCGGTAGACGTCGTCGGACAGCCGCTTGGCCCGGTCCCACAGCGGCGCGTCGACCGCGTGGAGGCCGGAGACGGCGACGCTCCATTCGTGCGCGCGCATCCGCTCGTCGACCCGGGCGGTGTACTCGTCCAGGGACCGGTCCTCGGGCAGGGGCAGGAAGGGCCGCGTGTCGATCGGCTGGGTCCGGCCGTCCACGGTCACCACGACCCTCGGCAGCCCTGATCCCTTGGGGCGGTTGCTCTTGTCGGCCGCCAGGACCAGGGCTCGCATCAGCTCCTCGTCAGCGATGTCCAGCTGAACGGGGGCCGCGGGAAGGGAGAGCGGCCGCCGCTCCCAGTGTCGGGAGGCGAACTCCTTCCAGAAGCGGTCCTTTTCGGCGCCTGTCACGGAGGCCGGGTGGGGCACGGTGGGGGACTCCTGTACTCGGGCCGCGACGTGCGGCGGTTCGGCGGTGAACTCGGGGAGCCCGGGCGGGGGCGAGGCGGGAAGAGGGGACTGGGGCGTGGGCGGCCGGGTGACCGTCAGTGGACCTGCCGCGCCGCCCCGCTGAGCAGGGGTTGCCCGAGAAGCTCGGCGTCGAGGGAGGCCACCGCGATCACATGATGCCTGGTCAGATTCTCCAGCAGCGCGCGCAGCTGGTGTTCCGGCAGCCGGGACCGGGCCGCCAGGTCGAAGGCCGTCACACCGTCGGCCGCGAGCAGCCAGAGGAGTCGGCCGGCGGCGGAGACCCTGACCCGGTTCCCCGTCTCGGGCGAGGCGAGCAGGCAGCTGCCGTCGGCCCGGCTGTCCGTGACCTCGTGGGGCTGAGCGGCGTACCAGAGTGTGTGTGCACCGTCGGAGCCCTCGGCCGGTTCGAAGGTCACGGCTCCGTGGGCGGCGAGCCGTGCCACCACGGATGCGGCCGGTCCGGGCTCGGCGACGTTCTCCCAGAGGTCGGCCACCGCGTGGAACCGCCCGTCGAGCAGCGGATGCCACTCCCGCGGCACCGACAGCAGGGCATCGGCCGACGGTACGTGCAGCAGGATGCCGCGCCCGGTGGCCGACGTCCTGGCACGCACACCGTCCGCGAGCCGCACCCTGGTCGCGGCGCCCACGTCGGGGCGCGGGGCGACGGCTGGGGTCACCCGCCGGGCCGGCAGCTCCGCCTCGGCCTTCGCCCACAGGAACGACCACTCCTCGGCGTCCCCGATCCAGGTGCCGTGGTGGAACGCGGCTCCCGCGACCGCACCGGGTCCGCCGGAGGTGAGGCGGACCGCGTCTTCCTGGGTGAGGCCCTCGGTGACGGTGTAGTCGAGGTCGAACGCCAGGTCCTCGCCCTCGCCGGGGGGAATCAGCTCGACGCCGAACAGATCGGGGCGCTCACCGACCGGCGAGAGCACGTCGAGGATGAACGGCCCGTTGGCGGCCGTGGAGTACGGCACGCCGAACTCCTCCGTGGAGCGACGCAGTGCCTCCGCCGCGAACTCCTGGGTCCGTACGGCCTCCTCCTCCGTCTCGCCGGGAAACCCGGTCATGCAGAAGAGGTGGACGGGCACCTTGTTCCCCAGGAGGGCCTGGAGCGACGGCTCGATGTCGGCGACCTTGGTGCCCTTGCGCATCAGGTCCAGGACACGCTGGTTGTACGACTCGAGGCCGAGGTCGAGACGTCGGCACCCGGAGTCGCGCAGCGCCTTCGCCAGCTCGTCGTCGAGCCCCTTGCTGAACCGGGTCTCCCCGTACCAGGAGAGGTCGTGCCCACCCTCGATCAGCTGCCGTGACACCCCGCGCAGCGACGTGAGGGTCATGATCTCGTCGACGAACATGAAGGTGTCGCTGCCGTACCTGGCGGCGAGAGCGGCCATGTCGTGGACGACCTGGTCGGCGCGCCGGATACGGAACTTGTTGCTGGCGAACGGGATCGAGCAGAAGGCGCAGTCCCAGGCGCAGCTCCGCGAGGCCTGCAGCGGCAGGACGGGGCCGGGCGCGAAGTACCGGTCGAGCGGCAGGCCGTCGAAGTCCGGAGTGGGCAGATCGGAGACGTCGACCATGGCCGCGGGCGTACGCAGGAGCCCACCGCGGCCGTCGCGTTCCAGCAGCCCCGGGACGGCCCGGTCGTCGGCACCGGTGATCCGGTCGCAGAGCGCGGGCAGCGCGTCCTCCCCCTCGTAGGACACGAACGAGTCCACGTACGCGAAGAAGGGGTGCTCCTCCTGCCAGCGGCTCACCATGCGCGTCGTGAGGTTGCCGCCCATGACCACATGGACGTCCGGGCGCCGGCGCTTGACGTGGCGGGCGACGGTGAGGGCCGCGATCAGCTGGGTGTCGGCGGACACCGAGATGCCCACCACCGCCAGGTCGGAGTCTTCCAGTTCCGGTATCGGGCGGTGTTCCAGAGCCCATCCGTATACATTGCGGTCCGCCGACCTGGCCGCTTCGAGGACGGAATCGGAGCGCCGATGCGAGAAGCAGGAGAAGTTACCCCGGAGGTCGAAATTCAAACCGGGAAATGAAGCGGAAACACAGGCGAGCCCATTACGGACGACCGTGGCCGCATCGGTGAATGCGAGCGGGTCCGTGAGAATGTCCCGGGACGTGAGCGCGGCTCTCGCCTCGTCGATGCGGGCCGCCGTGTCACCGAAGACGGCGAGGATCTCCTCGTGCGCGCGCCGCTCGTCGGGGGCCGTCTCGCCCAGGCGGCGCTCGGCCTGCGGAAGCAGCTCTCGCAGTCCGTCGGAGGAGAGCAGCCAGTCCGTCTGCTCGATGCTCAGATCGAGCGATGACACCTGCCAGCCGTGCCGGCGCATGACGGCGGCGAGCAGGGGAACCGCCAGGTGAGGCGCGTAGACGTTCCAGATGGGCGGGTTGACGAGCAGGATTCGAGGCTTCCGCATGTGAGCCCTCGTGAAGGTCCGTTGCTGGATGGGGAGTCGGGCGTGGCCATCAGAACGCGGACGGAACGTGCTTCAGCCGGTCAGGCCGAAGCACGGGTCCACCGGGTCAGCTGTTGCCGGGCTCCTGCAGAAGGGCGTACTTGCTGTTCACGCGGTTCGGGGTGACGGCCTCGACGGAAAGGGCCTCGTCGGCTTCCGCGAGAGCAAGGAGAGCATCGACGTCGTAGTCCTGCGCGGTCTCGTGGTTGAGGTTCATGCGGATCTCCTGTTCCTGATGAATGGTGCCCTGTAAATGGGGTTGCCACGGCCAGCACCCGACTCCCCGGCCGTCCGGCGCGGAGCGAACTTATCTCCATGATCAGAGTTCCACAAGACACTCTTCGCCTTGGCTCCGCACGCCTTTCGGCCATTCATGCCATTCCTTTGCCGGAAACGCAGGATTCAACTCTCGGCTTTATCCATAAAGGGTCGGAAGTAGCCGACTTCGCGCCGGCCGGGGGCTCAGTCGGCGCGCAGGGCGGCGAAGTCCCGCCTGGTCTCGAGCCGCGCAGGGTCCCGGGCGCTCCCGCCTCCCGCCACCCCCATTGCGCTGATCGACATCAACAGATGTAATGCCTGCATGGACATTGGAGCTATTACATCTGCGTGGGTGGCGGGCTGGACCGTCTCCCGAGGCACCCCGCCCGCCGTCGTCGAACCCTGGGGCTACCGGATCGACGTCGGGCTGCCGAAGCACGTCTTCCGGCACGTGCTGCCGGCGCCGGACGCGGTGTCCGTGGGCAAGCTCTGCACGGAGATCACCGAGCCCCACGCCTGGCTGAAGGTGATGGCGGGGCCGGAGGAGGCCGCGGAGTGGATCACCCCGGGATGGACCGTTCCGGACGATCCCGGCTTCATGATGACCAAGACGCTGGACAGGGACGCGCGGCCGCCGGCGCCGGAAGGGTACGCGAGGACGACCGAGACCCGGAACGGGGTGATACGGGTCCGGATCGTGGCCCCGGACGGCACACTCGCCGCCCGGGGCCAGATGGCGCCGACCGGAGTGACGGCGGTCGCCGACCAGATCGAGACCCACCCCGACCACCGCCGCCGCGGCCTCGGCGCCACTGTGATGCGCACCCTCGAAGCGGCGGCCGCGCAGGCGGGTGCGGTGACGGGAGTCCTGGCGGCGACGACGGACGGCCTGGCCCTGTACGACTCCGTGGGCTGGCGCCACGAGGGCCCGCTGACGGGGATCGTCCGGGACGCGTGACGGTCCCTCGCGGTACGGGCACGGAGCCCTGGCCAATCGGATCGGCGGGGGGCATGCTCGGATCCATGGCGATCAGGGGCATGGTGCGCAGAAGGCGGTACGCGGGGCTCTGGGCCGCGTCCGCGGTGCTGATTCCGGTGATGACGGTGGCCGGGTGCGGCGGCCAGGGGGAGCCGCCGCCCCCGGTCACGACCCAGGGCAGCGGCCAGGACGGCAGCGCGAGGCCGACGCCGACCGGAACCGGGGGCGCCCCCCTCCCGCCCGTCCCGACCGGCCCGGACGGGACCGTGAAGAACGACGGGGATCCCCGGCCGCACGAGGTCCTCGTGGAGGTGAACGTCAACGGCGGTCTCGCCGGCGTCCGCAACCAGCTGATCGTCCACCACGACGGCAGCTACACGACCCGCTCCGGCACGAAGCCCCCGCGCACCGGCCGCATGACACCGGCCGAACTGGCCGAACTCCGCGCGGCACTTGAGGACCCGGCCTACGGAAAGGTGCCCGCGCGACCGAGCGGAAAGCCGGTGCAGGACGGGTTCATGTACGTGATCTCGTACGACCACCGGGTCGTCGTCGCCACGGACGGCGAGCGCCCGGCGGCGCTGCAACGCGTCTTCGCGGCCCTGCCCGACGGCGGGCCGCCGACGAGCCCCTGACTCCGCCGACCGCCCGCCCCGTACGGACCTGACGGCACCCGCACCGCGAGGCCCCGTACGGCACGCGCCCGCCCCCGCCCCCGTATGGACGGCCTGACCTCAGCCCGCCCCCGGCAGCCCCTCGCCCGTCGTCGAGATGTCCCTCAACTGCCGGTCCAGGAAGGCCCGTACACGCGCCGGCATGTCCATCGACGCCGGGTCCAGGGCCCACTGGACCTGCAGGCCGTCCATCACGGCCAGCTGTTCCTGTCCGACGGCCAGGCAGTCGATGTCCGCCCGCAGCTCCCCTCCCCGTACCCCCGCCTCCAGCAGGTCGACGGTGTGGCGCAGCACACGCGCGTAGCGCTCCTTGAAGTACTGGTGCGCGGGATGGCCGACGTTGCCGGACTCGCCGACCAGGACGTTGAACATCCTCACGATGCCGGGGCGCCGGGTGTTGTCCTCGACGAGGCGGACGAGGCCCTCCAGGAAGGCGGCGTACGACTGCGCCTCCCGGGCGAAGAGCCGCTCCACATCGTGCTCCTCGCTCTGTGCGAGGACGGACAGCAGGAGGTCCTCCTTGCTGCGGAAGTGGTGCAGCAGGCCGCCCTGGGTGATCCCGCAGTCGTTCGCGATCCGCGCGAGCGAGGAGGCGTGGAAGCCCCACTGCCCGAAGTGGTCGACGGCGGTGTCCAGGATCTTCCGGCGGCGCGCGTCCCCTACCGCGTAACTGCCCCTGCCTGCGCTCGTGCGGGTCGTACGGCCCTTGTTCTCCGGCATGGGAGCCACCCTAAGCCGTGCCCGAAATGACCCTTACGTCATGTGACTCAGGACACATTCCGGAAACCTACCAGTCACTCGGTTTTCACCTCTAGCCTGTGGGCGCCAAGGCCGGCGTCGCTGTCGGCCCGTGATCGATGGAGTCCCCCTATGGCCATCACCCACGACCCGGCGGACGCCACCGGCGCCGCCGCCGAGGTCACCGCCCCCGACCGGCCCGAGGCCCCCGCTCCCCCCGCGAACGCCCCCGGCACGCTGGTTCTCGGCCTCGCCTTCGCCCAGCTGGGGCTGATGGTCGCCGTGCTCACGCCGGTGATGGTCACCCTCGCCCTGCGCGTCGCCCAGATCGTCCCGGAGGCCGAGCGGGGCGCCGCCCTCGGCAAGGTGCTCTCCCTCGGCGCGATCCTCGCCCTGATCGGCAACCCGGTCTTCGGCGCCCTGTCGGACCGTACGACCAGCAGGTACGGGCGTCGCCGGCCGTGGCTGATCGGCGGCATGACCGTCGGTCTGGCCGGACTCGCGATCGTCGCCACGGGCAGCGGCGTGCCGGCCCTGATGCTCGGCTGGGCCGTCGCCCAGCTCGGCTGCAACGCCGCGATGGCCGCCCTGGTCTCCTGCATCCCGGACCTCGTCCCGCCGCACCAGCAGGCCCGGGTCTCCGGCGTCGTCGGCATGATGACCTCGATCGCGCTGGTCCTCGGCTCGTTCCTCGCCGACGCCTTCCGCTCCTCGATCGCCCTGGCCTTCCTCGTGCCCGCCGTCATCGGCCTGGCGTCCGTGGTCGTCCTCTCCACGGTGATGAAGGACCGCCCCGCCACGGCCGGCACCTTCGCCCCGTACAGCGTCCGCGAGTTCCTGCGCAGCTTCTGGGTCTCCCCGCGCCGGCACCCCGACTTCGCCTGGAACTTCGCCGGCCGCTTCCTGGTCTTCGTCGGCATCTCCTGCGTGACCAGCTACCAGGTGTACTTCCTGATGGACCGCCTCGGTTACGGCCAGGACGAGGTCTCGGGCAAGCTCCTGACCGGCACGGTCGCCATGGTCGTCGCCGTCGTCGCGGGCTCGCTGCTCGGCGGCTTCCTCTCCGACGGCTCCGGCCGCCGCAAGCCGTACGTCCTGGCCTCGTCCGTCGTCATCGGCGCCGGCCTGGCGCTCATCGCCACCGCGCACTCCTTCGGGATGTTCGTCCTCGCCCTGGTGGTCTTCGGCTTCGGCGAGGGGCTGTACCTCTCCGTGGACGTGGCCCTCGCCGCGGCCGTGCTCCCCAACCCGGAGGAGTCCGCCAAGGACATGGGCGTCCTGAACATCGGCAACGCGCTGCCCCAGTCGCTCGTGCCGATCGCGGCGCCCGCCCTGCTCGCGATCGGGGGCGGCGGGAACTACAGCGCGCTCTTCCTCTTCGGCGGTGTGGCCTGCGTCCTCGGCGCGGTCGCCGTCCAGTTCATCCGCTCGGTCAAGTAGTCCTCAGGAGCCCGGACATGCACCCGTACCAGGACCCCACCCGTCCCGTCGCCGAACGCGTCGAGGACCTCCTCTCCCGGATGACACTGGAGGAGAAGGCCGGCCAGCTCTTCCACTCCATGCTGATGATGAACCCGGACGGCACCCCGGTGACCGAGACGGACGGCTCGATGCTGCCGCTCACCACCCCGGAGCTGATCGAGGGCCGCCACCTCACCCACTTCAATCTGCTGGGCACCTACGGCGCCCGCGAGATGGCCCGGTGGCACAACGCGGTCCAGGAGATGGCCGCCGCCACCCGGCTCGGCATCCCGGTCTCGCTCTCCACCGACCCGCGCCACGCCTTCACCGACAACATCGGCGCCTCCTTCAACGCCGGCGCCTTCTCCGCCTGGCCGGAGGCGCTGGGGCTCGCCGCCGTCGGCGACCCGGAGCTGGTGTTCCGCTTCGCCGACACCGTGCGCCGCGAGTACCTCGCGGTCGGCTTCCGTACGGCTCTCCACCCACAGATCGATCTGGCCACCGAGCCGCGCTGGGCCCGCCAGTCCGGCACCTTCGGCTCGGACGCCCAACTGACCGGCGAGCTCGTCCGGGCGTACGTACGCGGCCTGCAGGGCGAGGAGCTCGGGCCCGATTCGGTGGCGGCCATGGTCAAGCACTTCCCCGGCGGCGGTCCGCAGAAGGACGGCGAGGACCCGCACTTCCCGCACGGCAAGGAGCAGATCTACCCGGGCGGGATGCGCGACCACCACCTGGAGCCCTTCAAGGCCGCCATCGCCGCCGGCTGCTCGCAGATGATGCCGTACTACGGCCAGCCGGTCGGCACCGACTGGGAGGAGGTCGGCTTCGGCTTCAACAGGGGTGTGATCACCGGTCTGCTGAGGGAGGAGCTGGGCTTCACCGGAATCGTCTGCACCGACTGGGGGCTCCTCACGGACGCGGTGATCTTCGGCGAGAAGCACGAGGCGCGGGCGTGGGGCGTGGAGCACCTGAGCGTCGCCGAGCGCGCGGCGAAGGCGCTGGAGGCGGGCTCGGACCAGTTCGGCGGCGAGCAGTGCCCCGAGGTGATCGTGGAGCTGGTCGAATCCGGCCGGATCCCCGAGGCCCGCGTCGACGACTCCGTACGCCGGTTGCTGCGCGAGAAGTTCGTCCTCGGGCTCTTCGACGACCGTCGGTACGTCGATCCGGAGGAGGCGGCCGAGACGGTCGGCCGCGCGGACTTCACGGCGGCGGGCGCCGCGGCCCAGCGCCGCTCGCTCACGGTCCTCACCGACGGACCGCTGCCACTGGGCGGCAGGCCGAAACTGTACGTCGAGAACGTCGACGCGGCCGTGGCGGCGGCGTACGGGGACGTGGTGACGACGCCGGCCGAGGCGGACCTCGCCGTGCTGCGGCTGCGCACCCCGTACGAGGAGCGGCCGAACCGCTTCGAGTCCTTCTTCCACTCCGGCTCCCTCGCCTTCCCGGAGCCCGAACTGACGCGGATCCTCGCGCTCCTCGCGACGGTTCCGACGGTGGTCTGCGTCAACCTGGAGCGGCCGGCCGTCCTCCCGGAGATCGCCGAGCACGCGGCGGCGCTGATCGCCGACTACGGCGCGAGCGACGAGGCGCTGCTCGACGTGGCCTTCGGGCGGGCGAAGGCGGAGGGGAGGCTTCCCTTCGAACTGCCGCGCTCGATGGCGGCGGTGGCGGCGGCCCGCCCGGACGTCCCGAACGACACCGAGAACCCGGTGTTCGCGCACGGCCACGGCCTGAAGATCTGACCAGACCGAAGGCCGGCCGGACCGAGGCCGCGCCCCGACGCACGGGGCGGCACCGCGACACCCTGCCGCACTCCCACACCCGGGCCGCGCCCGGAATCCCGGGGGACGCACCCGACACCCGGGCCGCGCCCGGAATCCCGGGGGACGCACCCGACACCCGGGCCGCGTCCGGAATCCCGGGGGACGCACCCGACACCCGGGCCGCGTCCCGATCCCGGGAACCGCGCCCGGACGCCCCGGCGCCGAGCCCCGCCACCCGGGCCGCGTCCCGACGCCGGGGCCGTGACAGCCCCGGCACCCATGGACCGCGGGGTACCTGAACGACCCCGCGCCGCGATCCGGGGCCCTCCCCCTCGGGCTTCCCCCTGGGGGGACCCCCAGAGGGGGCCGGCCCCGGATCGCCCTTCCCCCCGTCTCACCTTCCTGTCATGCACCTGAAGGGATCTCTCCCATGCGCAGACTCCTCGCGCTCTCCGCGGCGGCCGCCGTCCTCGCCGGCGTGGGCGCCACCGCCTACGCCGTGCCGTCCGCCGAGCCCACCGCCTCCACCGGCCCCGCCGCGCAGCCGCTCGCCGGCCTCCGCGTCCTGATCTCCAACGACGACTCCATGCGGGCCGCGAAGGCGAACAACTCGGACGGCCTCGGGCTGTACGAGCTGCGCCGCGCGATGTGCGCCGCGGGCGCCGACGTCGTGGTCATGGCCCCCTGGCAGGTCCAGTCCGGCAAGGGCACGGCCGTCACCAACGGCGGTGTCGTCACCGCCCAGCGCCGCACCGCGCTGCCCGCCGGTTACGAGAACGACTGCGCGACCGCCCCGGCGAAGGGCGCCGTCTTCGGCGTGTGTCTCGCCGACGGCACGTGCGCCGCGGACGCCCCGAGCGCCACCCCCGCCGACACGGTCAAGCTCGCCCTGCGCGGCGGTCTCAAGGCCAAGGTGGGCTGGGAAGGCGCCCCGGACCTCGTGCTCACCGGCATCAACTCGGGCCCGAACATCGCCGCGAGCGTCAACGACTCCGGCACGGTCGGCGCGGCCGTCGCCGCGATCGACCAGGGCGTGCCGGCCCTCGCCTTCTCCTCCTCCGGGGACGCGAGCAACGCCTCCTTCCCGCGGGCGAACTACCGCGCCCACGCGGAATTCGGCGCCCGCCTCGTCGCCGGGCTCGCCGAGCGGGGCCTGCTGACCCCGAAGTTCGCCCTCAAGGTCGACTACCCGGACGTCAGCGCCGGGCAGCGGGCCAAGGCTCCGGTGTGGACCCGGGTCGGCGACGGCGCGGTGGTCTACCACGCCTTCGAGCAGCGCGGCACGAGCGATTCCTTCGACATCGCGCTCGGCCTGTGCCCGTTCGACGGCAGCGGCGAGGGCGAGTGCGCGGAGTCCCGTGCGGACGCCGACTCCACCTGGCTGCTCGACAAGGGCCATGTGACGATCGCTCCGATCACCTGGGACCGTACGTACGGGACGCCCGTCGACGGCCACCGCGAGCTGCGGCAGATCGAGCGCTACGTGCGACACGAGGCGCCCCGCCCGTAACCCCGCCCCAACCACGCCCGTAACCGCCCCCGTCGGCGCGCCCGCCATCCCGTAACCCCGTAACCCGTAACTCCGCACGCGAACCGCGCACGCATCCCCGTCCCCCGGGTACTCGTTTGTCCCGGCCACCCCCGCCCGGCGAGGATGGCCGGGACAGACCGTCTGCCGAGACCGGGAGTGAGTGAACATGTCCAGCCCCGTCACGCTCGACCGCCGCGAGGGTCCCCACGGCGAAGTCGTCCTGCGCCGACGCGACGAGCACTTCGAAATCATCTCCAACGGCACCTTCCTGATGGACACCTCGGACGGTCGCTCCGAACGGCTTCTGGTCGACGCGGCGATGGACGCCCTCGGCGGACGCGTCGCCGCCTCCCTGCTGATCGGCGGCCTCGGCGTCGGTTTCTCCCTCGCCCACGCCTCCGCCGACCCCCGCTGGGGCCGGATCGCGGTCGTCGAGCGCGAGCAGGCGATCATCGACTGGCATCGCGAAGGACCGCTGGCCGCGATCTCCGGGACGGCGCTGGCCGATCCGCGCAACGTGATCCTGCACACGGACCTGATCGAGTACGTCCACACCTCCACCGACACCTACGACGCGCTCTGCCTCGACATCGACAACGGACCCGACTGGACCGTGACCGAGGGCAACCAAAGCCTGTACTCCGCCGAGGGATTGGCGGCCTGCGCGGCCCGGCTGAACCCCGGCGGGATCCTCGCCGTGTGGTCCGCGCAACCGTCCGCCGATTTCGAATCGTCCTTGCGGAATGCCGGATTCAGCGGGGTACGGTCGGAAGAGATCCCGGTTGCCCGGGGCGTCCCGGACGTGGTGCACCTCGGCATCAGGCCTGCGTAGCCGGGATGCGGCCGGTGCCTCTAGGCTGCTGGCCGACACCAGCGATGCGAGGCGGGGCAATGGAGCAGACACACACCACTCACCACGGTGCGGCGCCCACTCCGGGCGCGCAGCGGCGGGTGCTGGTCGTCGAGGACGACACGACGATCGTGGATGCGATCTCCGCGAGGCTGCGGGCTGAGGGGTTTCTCGTCCAGACGGCGACGGACGGACCCGCCGCGGTCGACGCGGCCGAGGCGTGGCAGCCGGACCTGATGGTGCTCGACGTGATGCTGCCGGGGTTCGACGGTCTGGAGGTGTGCCGCCGGGTCCAGGCCCAGCGGCCGGTCCCGGTCCTGATGCTCACGGCACGGGACGACGAGACCGACATGCTGGTCGGTCTCGGCGTCGGCGCCGACGACTACATGACCAAGCCGTTCTCGATGCGTGAGCTGGCCGCCCGGGTGCACGTGCTGCTGCGCCGGGTGGAGCGGGCCGCGCTGGCGGCCGTGACGCCGCGCAGCGGCATCCTGCGGCTCGGCGAGCTGGAGATCGACCACGCGCAGCGCCGGGTCCGCGTCAGGGCCGAGGACGTGCACCTGACGCCGACCGAGTTCGACCTGCTGGTCTGCCTGGCGAACACCCCGCGTGCGGTCCTCTCCCGCGAGCAGCTGCTGGCGGAGGTCTGGGACTGGGCGGACGCCTCGGGCACCCGGACCGTGGACAGCCACATCAAGGCGCTGCGCCGGAAGATCGGGGCGGAGCGGATCCGTACGGTCCATGGCGTCGGCTACGCGCTGGAGACCCCGGCGCCATGAGCCGACGGGGGCCGCGCCCCGAGCGCCGCGGCAGGCGCCGGATCCTCATCTCGATCAAGACCAAGCTGGGCGCGCTGGTCGTCGGGGCGGTCCTGCTCACCTCGGCGCTGGCCCTGGTGGCGATCCGCACATCCACGGAGTTCCGCTACATCACGATCTTCGCGATGATCGCGACCCTCCTGATCACCCAGTTCGTGGCGCAGTCCCTGACCGCGCCGCTGGACGAGATGACCACCGTGGCCGGGACGATCTCGCGCGGCGACTTCAGCCGGCGGGTGCGTGGCGCGGACCGCCGTGACGAGCTCGGCGACCTCGCCTCGACGATCAACCGCATGGCGGACGATCTGGAGGCCGTCGACCGGCACCGCAAGGAGCTGGTCGCCAACGTCTCGCACGAGCTGCGTACCCCCATCGCCGCGCTCCGCGCGGTCCTGGAGAACGTGGTGGACGGGGTCTCCGAGGCCGATCCCGAGACGATGCGGACGGCGCTGAAGCAGTCCGAGCGGCTGGGCCGGCTGGTGGAGACGCTGCTCGACCTGTCACGTCTCGACAACGGTGTCGTCACGCTGAAGGCACGACGCTTCGAGGTCTGGCCGTATCTCTCGGGGGTGCTCCGGGAGGCCAATCTGGCCGCGTCCCAGCGCGGCCTGTCGTCCACGTCGGGGCTGCACAACCGTACGGACGTCCATCTGCACCTCGATGTGTCCCCGCCCGAGCTGACCGCGCACGCGGACGCGGAGCGGCTGCACCAGGTGATGGCGAACCTCATCGACAACGCCGTGAAGCACTCGCCGCCGCACGGCCGGGTGACCGTACGGGCCCGGCGCGGGCCCTGGCCGGACTCGCTGGCGCTGGAGGTCGAGGACGAGGGCCCCGGCATCCCGGAGGCGCTGCGTCACACGGTCTTCGAGCGGTTCAACCGCGGCCAGGTGCCGGCGCAGGCCGGCCCGGGCAGTGACGGCGGCACGGGGCTCGGTCTCGCGATCGCCCGCTGGGCGGTCGATCTGCACGGCGGGGAGATCGGAGTGGCCGAATCGTCACGCGGCTGCCGGATCCAGGTCACTCTTCCGGGAAGCATTCCGGCGCGGGGTTGACGTAGGGTCGAACCGGAAGCGCATGTTCTGCGTGCAGGTGAACAGAACATGGTCGAGGTTGTCTCCCGGGACGGGTGGCCGCCGCGCTCTCGCCTACCCGCGAGAGGGCAGAACCACGCTTGTTTCCCGCCATTCCCTGCCCCGAAACACCGTGTCAAGTGTGACTTGCGCGACGTTGGAGCGCCCGGCCTGCACCTCTCGGCCAGGGAGGCGTAGCCTTTATTTCCGCTGTCCATCACCTTGTGAAGCGGAAGAGGGCGGTTACCGCCGTGTCGTCTCAGTCCCCCAGTAACTCGAGCATCTCCACCGACCAAGACGGGCAGGGTCAGAACCCTGCAACCGCCTTCGGCGCCAATGAGTGGCTCGTCGACGAGATCTACCAGCAGTACCTCCAGGACCCGAATTCGGTCGATCGTGCCTGGTGGGACTTCTTCGCCGACTACAAGCCCGGCTCGACGGAGGCTCCCGCCGCCGCGCCGCAGGTGAGCCCCGCACAGGCTGCACCTGCTGCTCCGGCCGCCACCGCGCCCGCCGCTCCGGCGCCCGTCGCGCCCGCCCCTGCCGCCGCTCCGGCTCCGGCACCGGCGAAGCCCGCCGCGGCCGCCCCGGCCGCCGCTCCGGCTCCGGCGAAGCCCGCGCCCGCCGCCCAGGCGCCCGCGGCCCCCGCCAAGCCGGCCGCCGAGGCCCCCGCGCCCACCGGCCCCGAGCTGATCACGCTGCGCGGCCCGTCCGCCGCCGTCGCGAAGAACATGAACGCCTCGCTGGAGGTGCCGACGGCCACGTCCGTACGCGCCGTCCCGGTGAAGCTGCTCTTCGACAACCGGATCGTGATCAACAACCACCTGAAGCGCGCCCGGGGCGGGAAGATCTCCTTCACGCACCTCATCGGGTACGCGATGGTGCAGGCGATCAAGGCCATGCCGTCGATGAACTACTCCTTCGCGGAGAAGGACGGCAAGCCGACCCTGGTCAAGCCGGAGCACGTGAACTTCGGCCTCGCGATCGACCTGGTGAAGCCCAACGGCGACCGCCAGCTCGTCGTCGCCGGCATCAAGAAGGCCGAGACCCTGAACTTCTTCGAGTTCTGGCAGGCCTACGAGGACATCGTCAAGCGCGCCCGCGTCGGCAAGCTGACGATGGAGGACTTCACCGGCGTCACGGTCTCGCTGACCAACCCCGGCGGCCTCGGCACCGTCCACTCCGTGCCGCGTCTGATGCCCGGACAGTCCGTCATCATGGGCGTCGGCTCGATGGACTACCCCGCCGAGTTCCAGGGCACCTCCCAGGACACCCTGAACAAGCTGGGCATCTCCAAGGTCATGACCCTGACCTCGACGTACGACCACCGCGTCATCCAGGGTGCCGCCTCCGGCGAGTTCCTGCGCGTCGTCGCGAACTACCTCCTCGGCGAGGAGGGCTTCTACGACGAGATCTTCAAGGCCCTGCGCATCCCCTACGAGCCGGTCCGCTGGCTCAAGGACATCGACGCCTCGCACGACGACGACGTCACCAAGGCCGCGCGGGTCTTCGAGCTGATCCACTCCTACCGGGTCCGCGGCCACGTCATGGCCGACACCGACCCGCTGGAGTACCGCCAGCGCAAGCACCCCGACCTGGACATCACCGAGCACGGCCTCACCCTGTGGGACCTGGAGCGGGAGTTCGCGGTCGGCGGCTTCGCCGGCAAGTCGATGATGAAGCTCCGCGACATCCTCGGCGTGCTCCGCGACTCGTACTGCCGCACCACCGGCGTCGAGTTCATGCACATCCAGGACCCGAAGCAGCGCAAGTGGATCCAGGACCGCGTCGAGCGCTCGCACTCCAAGCCGGAGCGCGAGGAGCAGCTGCGGATCCTGCGCCGCCTGAACGCGGCCGAGGCGTTCGAGACCTTCCTGCAGACCAAGTACGTCGGTCAGAAGCGGTTCTCGCTGGAGGGCGGCGAGTCCGTCATCCCGCTGCTCGACGCGGTCATCGACTCCGCCGCCGAGTCCCGCCTGGACGAGGTCGTCATCGGTATGGCCCACCGCGGCCGGCTGAACGTCCTCGCCAACATCGTGGGCAAGTCGTACGCGCAGATCTTCCGCGAGTTCGAGGGCAACCTCGACCCGAAGTCGATGCACGGCTCCGGCGACGTGAAGTACCACCTGGGCGCCGAGGGCACCTTCACCGGCCTGGACGGCGAGCAGATCAAGGTCTCGCTCACCGCCAACCCCTCGCACCTGGAGGCGGTCGACCCGGTCCTGGAGGGTGTCGTCCGCGCCAAGCAGGACGTCATCAACAAGGGCGGCACGGACTTCACCGTCCTGCCGGTCGCCCTGCACGGTGACGCGGCCTTCGCCGGCCAGGGTGTCGTCGCCGAGACGCTGAACATGTCGCAGCTGCGCGGCTACCGCACCGGCGGCACGGTCCACATCGTCATCAACAACCAGGTCGGCTTCACCGCCGCCCCGGAGTCCTCGCGTTCCTCGATGTACGCGACCGACGTGGCCCGCATGATCGAGGCGCCGATCTTCCACGTGAACGGCGACGACCCGGAGGCCGTGGTCCGCGTCGCGCGGCTCGCCTTCGAGTTCCGCCAGACGTTCAACAAGGACGTCGTGATCGACCTCATCTGCTACCGCCGCCGCGGTCACAACGAGGGCGACAACCCGCAGTTCACCAACCCGCAGATGTACAACCTGATCGACAAGAAGCGTTCGGTGCGCAAGCTGTACACCGAGTCGCTGATCGGTCGCGGCGACATCACGCTGGAAGAGGCGGAGCAGGCGCTCCAGGACTTCCAGGGCCAGCTGGAGAAGGTCTTCGCGGAGGTCCGCGAGGCCACTTCGGCGCCGGCTCCGGCGCACAGCCCGGAACCGCAGCCCGAGTTCCCGGTCGCCGTCTCCACCGCGGTCTCCCAGGAGGTCGTGAAGCGGATCGCCGAGTCGCAGGTCAACATCCCCGAGCGGATCACGGTCCACCCGCGTCTGATGCCGCAGATGCAGCGCCGCGCCGCCTCCATCGACGACGGCACCATCGACTGGGGCTTCGGCGAGACCCTCGCCATCGGCTCGCTGCTGATGGAGGGCACCCCGGTCCGGTTGTCCGGCCAGGACTCCCGCCGCGGCACCTTCGGTCAGCGGCACGCGGTCCTGGTGGACCAGGAGACCGGCGAGGACTACACCCCGCTGCTCTACCTGGCCGAGGATCAGGCCCACTACAACGTCTACGACTCGCTGCTCAGCGAGTACGCGGCGATGGGCTTCGAGTACGGCTACTCGCTGGCCCGTCCGGACTCCCTGGTCATCTGGGAGGCCCAGTTCGGTGACTTCGTCAACGGCGCGCAGACCGTCGTCGACGAGTTCATCTCCTCGGCCGAGCAGAAGTGGGGCCAGACCTCCGGCGTCACGCTGCTCCTGCCGCACGGCTACGAGGGCCAGGGCCCGGACCACTCGTCCGCGCGCCCGGAGCGCTTCCTCCAGATGTGCGCCCAGGACAACATGACGGTCGCGATGCCGACCCTGCCGTCGAACTACTTCCACCTGCTGCGCTGGCAGGTCCACAACCCGCACCACAAGCCGCTCATCGTCTTCACCCCGAAGTCGATGCTGCGTCTGAAGGCCGCGGCGTCGAAGGTGGAGGAGTTCACCACCGGCGGCTTCCGCCCGGTGATCGGCGACGCTTCGGTGAACGCCGCCGACGTCCGCAAGGTCGTCTTCTGCTCCGGCAAGGTCTACTACGACCTGGAGGCCGAGCGGCAGAAGCGCGGCACGACGGACACGGCGATCATCCGTCTGGAGCGCCTGTACCCGCTGCCGGGTGCCGAGCTCCAGGCCGAGATCGCCAAGTACCCGAACGCCGAGAAGTACCTGTGGGCGCAGGAGGAGCCGGCGAACCAGGGTGCGTGGCCGTTCATCGCGCTCAACCTGATCGACCACCTGGACCTGGCGGTCGGCGCCGACATCCCGCACGGCGAGCGCCTGCGCCGGATCTCGCGTCCGCACTCCTCGTCCCCGGCGGTCGGCTCGGCCAAGCGTCACCAGGCCGAGCAGCAGCAGCTGGTCAACGAGGTCTTCGAGGCCTGATCCGCTGTTCCGGTACGCACGGAGGCCCGGCACCCCGCGAGGGGTGCCGGGCCTCCGGCGTTTCTCCCGGGCCTATCCGAGGTTGGCCTCGAAGTCCCAGTACGGACGGTTGCGCTGACGGGCGGAGAGCGTGTGCGGATGCTGGACGCCCAGGGTCCGGGTGAGCGTGAGCAGGGCGTCCTCCTCCAGCTTCCCGGCCTCCTCGACCTCGCGCAGACCGCGCAGGTCGGTGGCGAGCGCGATCTGGCAGGACAGGGTGAGCGGATGTTCGTTGCCCAGGGTGTGCCGGGCCCGCCGCAGGGTCTCCCGGCTGAGTTCGGCGGCGTCGGTGACCCGCCCGTTGAAGTTGCGGGCGGCGGTGGCGTTGAGCGCACAGCCGAGGACCCAGGGATGGTCGGGGCCCAGGGAGGAGGTCAGGCCGGCGAGGGCGGCCTCCAGGATGGCCAGGGCGTCGGCTCGTTCGCCGGAGGCCTGCATGACCAGGGCCGTGTTGGCGAGCACGCCGGTGGCGACGGGGTGGGCGGGGCCGAGGAGTGAGCGGTAGCCCGCCTCGGCCTCGGTGACGAGCGACCTCGCCTGGTCGAGGTCGCCGTGCTCGCGCAGGTAGTTGGCGTAGTTGTTGATGGCGGCGAGGGTGATGTAGTGGCCGCGTCCGTGCACCTGCTCCAGCTGTTCGAGCAGGGTGGCCATGGTGGCGCCGAGGTCCTGCTGGAATCCACCCTCGCGGCGCCGGCACAGGGCCAGTTGGGTCCGGGCGTACAGGGTCTGCAGGTGCTGCGGGCCGAGGACCTGGACGTGCACCCGGACGTTGGCCTCCTGGCGGGCGAGCGCCTCGCGGTACTGGCCGAGCAGCCGGAGGTCGTGGGCGAGGGCGTTGCTGGTGCTGAGCGTGTGGGCGTGGCGGGTGCCCAGGACACGCTCGCAGCGGACCAGCGATTCCGCGTCCAGGTCGTGGGACTCCCGGTAGCGGCCGAGCGAGCGCAGCACGACGCCGAGGTTGTGGCGGGCGACCAGGGTGGAGAACTCGGTGTCGCCGAGCAGGCGTTCCGCCTCGGAGAGCACCTGGCGCTGCAGTCGCTCCGCCTCCTGGTACTGGCCGAGGAAGCGCAGGTCGCTGGCGATGGCGCTGCCGGAGAGCAACGAGCCGTGCTCGTTCGGGGGCGAGGCGGCGCTGAGCCGCTCGCGCTGGGCGAGATCGAGTTCGTAGGCCTCGCGGAACCGTCCGAACGAACGCAGGACGTTGCCCTGCTGGGTGGTCAGGTCCAGCATGGGCTGGTCCAGCGGATCCATGAAGCCGGACCAGGCCTCCCGGATCCGCTCGGCGAGCTGGGCGCCGGCCCGGAACTCGCCGCTGCGGTAGCAGTAGCGCAGGCAGTTGAGGACGGCGGTCTGCACGCGCGGGTTCCGGCTGGTGAGCGCGCCGGACGGGCCGAGGTGCGGCAGGAGTTCGGCGTACCGGGGCCAGTGGCGGCTGTCCAAGGGGTTGCCGGGGTCGGCCTCGGCGAGCAGGGCGCGGACGGCCTGTCGGTGTGATTGGCGGTGCTCGCCGTCGGTGAGGCGGGCGACGATGTCGTGGACGAGCCGGTGCATGTGCACGGACTCCTGGTGCGGTCCGGCGTCGACGGTGGTCGCGGGGCCGCGGGTCTCGCGCGTGAGCACCGAGTAGTTGACGAGGGTGTCCAGGGCGCGGGTCCAGGCGGGCAGGTCGTTCGCCATCCAGCGCAGGTCCTCGGGCAGCTCCGCCTGGGGGTAGGCGCGGACGAGTCCCAGGGGGATGCGGCCGGGGGCGAAGGAGGCGCACAGGCTGAGGACGTCGATGGCCTGCGGCTGGGCGCGTCGGAGCCGGTTGATCAGTATCGACCAGGAGGTGAGCGAGGCGTTGGGGTAGCCGTCGCCCGCCGAGGGCTCGTCGACGGTGGACAGCCGTCCGTCGCGGACCATGCGCAGGTACTCGGGGACCTCCATCCCCGACTCGCCCAGCCAGGCCGCGGCCTGGACGAGCGGCAGGGGTACGTCGCCGAACTCGGCGGCGACCTCGTCGGCCTGGGGCGCGGTGATGTGCGCGGCGCGGCGCATCAGGTAGCCGGTGGACTCGGCGCGGTCGAAGCTGGGGACTTCGAGGACGTCGGTGTAGTCGCCCCAGCCGCGGTTGCGGGAGGTGATGAGGACGTGCCCGGGTCCTTGGGGCAGCAGCACCTGGGCGCCGTCCGTGTCGTCCCAGCCGTCGAAGATGACGAGCCAGCGGGAGTGCGGGTCTCCGCGCCGCAGCGCCTCCCGTACGGCGCGGATGCGTTCACCCGGTTCGTTGCCGCTGGGGAGCTGCAGTTCGGCGGCGAGTTCGCCGAGCCGGTCGCGCTGGACGTTGCGGTCGTCGGAGTTGACCCACCAGACGACGTCGTAGTCGGGGCTGAAGCGGTGGGCGTACTCGGCGGCGATCTGCGTCTTGCCGATGCCGGACATGCCGAGGAGCGTGCAGGCCGCGTTGCCGCGCTCGGCGTCCATGAGCCGTTCCTGCAGTTCGGTGAGGAGGTCGTCCCGGCCGGTGAACCTCGGGTTCCGGCGCGGGACCTCGCCCCAGATCTCGGGTGGGGTGTCGGGGTAGCGCGCCGAGGCCCCGGGCGGGACGCGACGGCCGCCGGAGCGGCGGGGTTCGAGACCGAGCCTGCTCAGGAGCCGCGCTTCGGCCTCCTCCTCGCCCACGCCCCAGAGGCTGACGGGTTCGAGGACGGCGGTGGCGGGGAGCAGCGGCCGGTTGGTGAGGTTGACGGCGGCGAAGCGCTCGGCCCGGGCGGCGACGAAGCCGCGCAGGACGTCGTTCCATTCGCCGGCGGGGCGCGGGCCCAGTTCGAAGAACCAGTCGTTGAGGACGAGCAGGACCTGCCCGCGGGCGAGCAGCAGGTCGCTCAGGGAGTCCTCGAGCGGCACCTCGCGCGGCGGGTCCCAGCGCTGCAGCGTGACACGGATGCCGTGGGCTTCGAGGCGCTGGTTGATCCAGGTCGCCCAGGGCCGGTGGTAGCCCGGGAAGACCACAAGGACATGCTCGGGGGCTGCTCTGCCGCCGTGGTCCGCCGCTCCGCCGCCGACCGACCGCTGTTCCGCCGCCATCTGTACGTCTCCCGTCCCGCTCACGCTCAACGCAGTGTCATGTGCCGTGGGCACAGTGTTACCCAGCAGCCCGGGGGGCCGCGCCGAGGCTCGCGTGATGCCGCCTCATTTGGTGCGCGAACTCCCGTCCCTCATTGGTCAGTTCATCGGATTCAAGCAGGATCTCGAGCGCCTGGCCCACCTGATCGTGCATATGGTCGAACTGTTGCCCGGCACTGGACCGCCAGGGCCGGGGCACGGTCCGGGCGGTGGTGGCGCGCCGCCACAGGTCGGTCAGCGCCAAGTGCGCGTAGGCGCCTTGGAGGACGCCGCCGATGGGCCTGGCGTCCGGGCGCCAGCCGACCCGGTGCACCGCGGCCCTGCCCTGCCGGTACAGCGGTACGAGCTCGTGCAGGGTGGCGAGTTTGCTGTGGTGGATCTCGTGGACGAGCGTCTCGGCCATGTCCTGCGCCCCGGCCGGCGGGGAGGTCAGGACGGCGCCGGGAGCCGATCGGAGGGTGGCACCGAGGGACCGGGGGCCCTGGGCGACCAGCGGGACGACGGCGCGCAGGGCGCGCCGGACCTCGGCGGCCCGTCCCGGGTCGGTGTGGGCGAGCAGGGCCTGCGCGGCCCGCCAGTGTGCGGACCAGGCGCCGGGGTCGGTGTCGGCGCGGTCGGCCGCGGTACGGGCCGGGGTGCCGACCCCGCCGGGCGGGACCCGGTACGGGTCGAGGTCGTCGAGCCGGGCGGTGGAGTCGGGCAGGGTGTGCAGGCCGTTCCAGTCCGGCCCCCGGCCGACGAGGGCGCCGGTGCGCCGGTCGGTGAGCAGCAGGACGGTGGCGGCGGGGTGCGTGTGGCCTTCGGGGTGGATCCATGCGACACGGGACCCCGCCCTGATCCGGACGCGCCCGGAGCCCGCCGTCTGCCGGCCCACACCGGGCAGCGACAGCATTCCGCCGGGGGCCTCGACGGCGAGGTCGAGGGGGCAGTCGGCGCGGAGGGCCGCGGTGACGGCGAGCGCCTCCAGACGGTCGAGGTGGCGGTCGAGTGCGGGGCCCACGGGCTCGGCCAGCGCGGCGGCCAGCCATGCGCCTGTCAGGGGGTAGTCGAGCACGTCGCGCACGACGGTGGGGTGATGGCTCTCGGCCCGTTCGAGCAGGTGCCAGGACGTCTCGAAGCGGCGGAGCACGGCGGCGTCGACCGCCTCGCGGTGCCGGTGGACGCGGACCAGGAGGGCTTTGAGCAGCAGCAGGCGGCGCGCGTGCAGCGCGGAGCGCAGCAGGGTGTCGTCGGCCGGGGCGGGGCGGGTGCGGGCCAGCTCCGTGAAGACGCCGGCGGGCAGGGGCGTGAAGTTCATCGCCGCCTCCCTCCGCCGGCCCGGGGAGTCCGTGGGGATCCGGCCGGAAACCGACGGTCGGCACGGCACCGGTCAGGCGGCTTTGTCCCCCGCGCCCTCGCACCACGCGTCGACCAGCTCCGGGGAGCGCAGGAGCACCCGTTCGACCGCGGCCGTGAGCTCGGGATCGTCCATGACGCGCAGGGTCCGCAGGTCCACGGCGGCGAGATCGGGCAGGTGCGCGGGCCGTCCGTTGTCACGGTCGACACCGGTCGCCCACTCCTTGTGCTCCGACACCCTCGGCTCCTCCCCACCGACGCCTGTCCCCCACGGTCGTAGCGGCGGAGCGGTTCTTCCCGACGCCAGGAAGTCAGAAACCCGTTCGACTCAACTGCGCCCATTCACGCCCCCGTTATCCAGCCGTTGGTCCGAACACCCCTCTACGACCGCCTAGCCGGTCGTCTCGTTCCATGCCCACCACGGTGGAGCGATCCGGCGGCGGTCCTCGCCGGAGAGCTGCGCCGTGGGCGGGCTCTGATCCCCGCTCACCTCCGCCAGGAGCGCCCTGGTCCGTTCGACGTCGCTCCAGTCCACCTCGACCAGCGCTGCCGCCAGCCGCTGCCACTGCCCGGCCGCCGCGCGCAGCACCGTACGGGCCCGCCCGTTCATGCCCATCAGGAGCAGCACGGCTCCCTGCGCGTGCAACGCGCGGGCGCCGGTGATCGTGCCCGGGGTGTCACCACGGGCCGACCGTGCGTCCTCCCAGGACCTTTCGTACGCCGTGAGCGCGTCGCCGAGGGCACCGTCCCGGGCGATCTCGCTCAACTCCAGTCTCACCCGTCCCAGTTGCAGCCACACCTCCGAGCGCAGTGCGATGTCCCGGGTGGTGCGGGCGGCCTGCTCCAGGAGGTGGCGTCCTTCGTACAGGTCGGGCAGGAACCCGGCCCGGTGGAAGCGCAGGGCCAGCACGCTGCCGATCAGTATCCGGGCCCGGGCGCGCTCCGGCGCCGCGGCCGGAAGGCGGGTGAGGGCCTCGCGCAGGACGCTCTCGGCCCGGTCGACGGGGGCCTGGCCGGGGGTGTCCACGGCGCGCCGCATCAGGGACTCGCCCCATGACATCAGGATCCGTCCCCGGTGCCCGCTGTCGGCGGGGGCGAGCAGGGTGGCCTCCTCGTAGGCGGTGTCCGCGGCCGCTCCGTCGCCGGCCGTGTCGTGGAGCCGGGCGCGCGCCGTCGTCCAGCGCAGCCGCAGCGCGCCGCCGTCGCCGAGGTGTTCCTCGGCCCGGTCGAGTACGGGGGTGATCTCGGCCGGGTCGGCGCCGGCGAGGTGCAGGGCGTCGGCCAGGTCGAGGAGCGCGGGTCCGCTCTCCCGGAGGGAGAGCGCGGTGGTGAGTTCGGCCGCCGCGGCGGCGCCGTCGCCGCGTGCGAGGAGCAGCCGTCCGCGGCGCAGATGCAGGGTGTGGTGGTGAGCGTCCGGCCAGTCCGGCACGTCCCCGTCGAGCGCGGCGAGGGCGTCGTCGAGGTGGCGCGGGTCGGTGGTGTGGCGCCACAGCCCGTGGTGGACCACGGCCTGTTCGAGCCGGGCCTCGGCCCACTCCGCGCCGCCGGGCTCGGCCAGGCCGCCGGCGCGTTCCAGCTCGGCCAGCGCGCGGGTCAGCAGGTCGCGGCGGCGTTCGGTGCCCTGGACGGCGGCGGTGCCGGCCTCCGCGTACAGCACCCTGCCGAGCAGGATCCCGGCCTCGACGGGGTGCTCCGGCAGGGCGGCCTCGGCCTGTTGGCGGGCCCGGACCAGCAGCGAGGGGTCGGACTGGCCGCGCCCCTCGTCGAACAGCCGACGCGCCGCGGCGAGCGGATCGGGGGTGATCAGGTCGGGGTGGTAGAAGCGGAGCACGCGCGCGGGGATGCGGGCGAAGAGTTCGGGTTCCGTGCCGACCGGGCCGGTGGGCTCGTCGGTCTCCTCGATCGCCCCGGGCGCCGCCGCGTCGTCGTCGGGGGTACGGCCGGCCAGCCGGGCCGCCGCGAGCGCGGGAAAGTTGCGCATGCCCTGGCCGAAATTGCGCTCCACGTACTCGGAGCAGTGCTTGAGCACGAGCGCGGCGGCGCTGCGGTCCAGGGAGCCGAGAAGGTGCTGCTGGATACCGGGCGGATAGCTGAAGCAGGGGTACGGGGCGGGCCCGGGCAGTTGTCGCAGCAGCCCGCTGAGCAGGACCTCGGCGAGTTCCATGGGGCCGGTGTCGGGCAGCATGGCGCGCTGCACCAGCTGCATGACGGGGAGCGCGAGCGGGGCGGCGGCGAGATGGACCGCGAGCCGCAGGGCGCCGGGCGAGGCACCGGCGGTGAAGGCGCGCAGCAGCTCCTCGTCGCTGCGCGCGGCGCGGGCCCGGCCGGTGGACGCGGCCGATGCGGTCGGCGCGGACCTCCTCGGTGCCTCGGGGGCGATCATGGCCGCCCAGCCGCGGACCGCGCCCGAGCCGTGGCCGGCGTGGAGCCGCGCCCAGGAGGCGAAGGCCTCAGGGGTGGGCGTGAGCACGGGCACCGCGCGCGTGTCGGGGGCGACCGGTTCCCAGGGCTCCTCGTCGGGCTGGAAGCCGGTGTGTCCGCCGGGGGACGCGGGACGCAGCAGCAGGCCCGGTTCGACGGTCAGCGCGGTACGGGGCCAGAGCCTCGGGGGCAGCGGCTGGACGAGGGCGAGCGGGGACTGCCGGGGCCACTGGTGGATGAGCCGCTGGGCGGCGCCCCGCTGCCACAAGGGGCCGACGCAGTCGCTGACGATCAGGGTGAGGCGGCGGCCGGTGGGGTCGTGGAGCTGGTCACCGGGGCGCAGCCGGGGCCGTCCGTCGGCTCCCGAGGTGGTGGTGACCAGGGGCGCGCCCTCGCCGGTGTCGTACAGCCGGTGGACCTGGACGTCGCGGAAGGCGCCGGACTGCTGGCAGGCCTGGCGCAGTTCCTCGACCATGCGGGACCAGACGACCATCGCGGGGCCGGTGTCCATAAGGAGCTGGATGTCGGGGCGGCGGCCCGCCGCGGGGCGCAGGACGGGGGTGAGCATGCCCGCGGCGGCGCTGCGCTCGGCGGTCGCCTCCTCGTCGAGGAGACCTTCGCCGGGCCGGAGCGGGAAGTGCGCGTAGTGGCGCAGGGGGCGGAGGGCCTTCTGGAGCCCGAGCAGGCCGGGCAGGGCGTTGGCGCCGGGCGCGCGGACGGGCAGGGCTCTGCTCCGTTCCGTACGGGCGCCGCCGGACTCCCGGGCGCGGACGTGGAGGGAGAGGCCGACGGTGTCGGAGGTGCGGCCGGGCCCGGCTCCGTCGGCACCGGTGCGCGCGTCCGGGTCCGCGTCGTGCCGCCCCGGGCCCCGCTCGCCGTCGCTCCGGGGATCCGTGTCCGCACGGGGAGCGGTGGCGTCGCCGATGGCCGGATCTCGCCCCTCCCCCGGCGGCCGGTCCGCCGTGGGGTTCTCCCCCGGGCCGTTTCCCGAGCCGTCGAAGGCACCGTCGAAGGCGCCACCGGTCGGGCCGTCCGCCGGATCGCGGGCAGACCGAGGCAGCCACTGGGCGAGCCAGACGGCGTCCGCGACCTCCACGGCGGTGGGGTCCTGACCACCGGCCCGCAGTCTGCGGGTGAGCTCTTCCAGATGCATCCGGTGCATCCGGCCATCACCTCGGCTGATCGAGCGGCTGCATGAGCATGTCCGCGATGCGTTCCCGGGTCACCCGCTCGGTGCGCGGGGCGTGCTGGGTCAGATAGATCGCGTTCAGGAGCTGGTCGGTGGCGATGACCTCGCCGGGTTCACGGTTCAGGAAGCGGCTGACCAGGCCCTCCTCGCCGGCCGCCGCGTCCGGCCCGAGATGCGCCTCGATCATGGCGCCCAGCTGCTCCTCGCCCGGCGGTTCCAGCTCCAGGCGGATGCAGCGGCGCAACAGGGCGGCGGGGAAGTCCCGTTCGCCGTTGGAGGTGAGCACGATGAACGGGAAGGTGGTGCAGCGGATCCGCCCGCCCCGCACGGGGACCTTGCGCCCGTCGTCGTCGAGCACCTCGACCACCGGCTCGCGGTCGGTCAGCCGCTCCAGCTCCGGGATGGCGAACTCGCCCTCCTCCAGGGCGTTCAGCAGGTCGTTCGGCAGGTCCAGATCGCTCTTGTCGAGCTCGTCGATGAGCAGGACGCGGGGCTGCTCGGAGGGGAGCAGCGCGGTGCCGAGCGGTCCGAGCCGGATGTACGAGCCGATGCCCGCCGGTGTCGCGGCGGGCACCGTCGACCCGGCCTGGGCGCGCTCCAGCTGCACGTCCTGGAGCCGGCCGATGGCGTCGTAGCGGTAGAGCCCGTCCTGGAGGGTCGACCGGCTGACGATCGGCCAGCGCAGCACGCGGCCCAGGCCCAGTTCATGGGCCACGGCGTGGGCGAGCGTGGACTTTCCGGTCCCGGGGTTGCCGGTGACCAGGAGCGGTCGGCGCAGATAGAGCGCCGCGTTGACGGCGTCGGTCTCGGCGGGCCGGGGGTGGTGGTTCTGGACCAGGCGGCGGCGCACGCCGAGCCGTCGGTCGGAGCCGGCCAGGGTGTCGTCCGCACCGCCGGCCGAGAAGTCCCGCCAGGGCGGCGGGGCGGGCAACCGCCGTATCTCGTCGTGCGGGTGGCCGGCACCACGGTAGATCCGCCAATCGTTCACGATGAACTCCTCCTGGCTGTGGTGGCATGGCCCGGCCCGTCGAAAATACCGCCCACCCGCGCCGGCTGCCGACGCACAAACCGGACTAATTGTCCGGGGGTCGGCGGGGTCACCAGTCCTCCTCGCCGAGCATCGGCGGGCCCTGGAGCGGATCTTCGTGCGGCGGACGGTCGGGGGGATCGAACAGTACGGCGAGATGCGCGGCCCAGGCGTGCTCGGAACGGACCGGCGGACCGACGCCCTCGCTCTCCGCGCCGGTGTGCGGGGTGGCGTCGTCGGTGTACGGGGTCAGGGTGAGGCCGAGGTCCGGGTCGGAGCCCGCGGCCAGGTCCGTGTACGCGTCGACGCCCGCGTCCAGGTATGTATCGGCTTCCGCGTCCGCGTCGGCAGCCACGCGCCTGCGCAGCGAGATGACCGGCCCGTGCAGCCCCTCGGCCGTTCCCGCCTTGATGAGCAGCCGGTCCGCCCGGTCGTGGAACTCGGCGCAGTCCGTGTGGTCCTGGGCCCCGCTCCGCCACAGGGCGATGGGGTGGCCGGCGGCGAGCGCGGCGGCCATGGCCTTGAGCCCGTCACCGCTGCCCACGGGACCGCAGTAGACGGGCACCGAGCCGTCCTCGGCCTCCGAGAGCCGTACCCAGGTCTGCCGGGGCGACTCCCGGCGGATCCGCGCCGCGTGCCCGTGCGCCTCCCGTCCCGCCCCGAGCGCCTCGGCGCGCAGCGGCACCGCCCTGAGCGGCCCGAGGCCGGCCGTCCGCCACCGCTGGTACCACTCGGGCGCCGGCGGCCGCGCGTGGCGGCCGGCGTCCCGTATGACGACGATCCGGCGGTGGCCGAGGGGCAGGGAGCGTTCGTCGAAGAGCTCGTCGTCGGGCGAGAGCCGCCAGGTGTCGAGGGGTTCGTCGAAGAGCTCGCGCGGCAACAGCGCCTCGACGGCGGCCAGATGCTCTCCGCGGTCGCCCCGGGCCAGCGCGTCCGCCAGCGGCTCGCGCAGGGTGTCCCGGAGCCGCTCCCGCTCGACTCCCTCGTCGTCGCCGTGCAGCGGGGTGATCGTGCGCCCGTCGAAGAGCAGCTTCACCCGCCAGGGGAACCTCCGGCCGTAGCGCGGAGTGTCGATCTCGACGAGGACGTCGGCGCGCGAGCCGGGGTCCCGGGCCGAACGGGCCCCGGTGGTACGGCCGGTGGCGCGGCCGGCCGCGAGCGTCGCGGCGATGGCCTGGCGGACGGCGAGCGGTGTCTCCGCCGCCGCGTCGGTGAGCCAGGCGGACAGGGCGCGGACCGCCGCGCTGTCGCCGTGCCGTTCCCTGACGTGCCGGACGACCTTCGCCGCGTACACGTACACGGCGTTCAGCCCGAGGTCGGAGGCCGCTTCCCGGTTCGGCTCGTGGAGTTCGTGGAGCAGCCCGACGCCCTCGCGCCAGGTGTGCGGGGCGACTTCGAGCACGGGCCGGATGTCGTGGCCCACCGTCAGCCTCCGGGCCTCGTCGACGAGGTGCAGCACGTCGCCGGGCCCGGTGGGCGGAGGGAGCTCGGCGAGCCGCCCGTACAGGTGGATGCGGCGGCCGGGATCGAGGCCGAGGAGGGTGGGGGGACGGTGCCGGAGCTGCGCCCTGGTCCAGTCGGGCTCGCCGGAGAGCGAGCGGTAGCGGGCGAGGTGGTGGCGGTCGTGGTCCCGCATGACCTCGGTGAGCACGTCGCCGCCCCGGGCCTGGCGGAGCAGGTGCAGCGACGTGATGGGGACGGCGGCGCCCTCGTCCGCGCCACGCCCCTTGTTGAGACCGATGACGACGGCGCGGTCCAGGTCCACCACCGGACCGCCGGAGAGTCCCTCCACGGGCTGGGTCCCGCGCATCAGGAAGGCCTCGCCGTCGACGCCGTGGATCTCACCGACGGCGTCCCGGATGCCGAGCCGGCCGGTCTGCCGGGACCAGCCGTAGAGCGCGACCGGGACGGGTTCGGCGATGACGGGCCTGCGCTCGCTGAGCCGTACGCAGCTGGCGTCCAGGGCGTCGGGGACGCGGACGAGCGCGAGGTCCGGGAAGTCCCACCGGGTGAGCCGCTGCTCGGGCACGGCGGGGCGCGGGCTGGCCAGGACGACCTCGCCGGTCGTCACGCCGCCGTCCCGGACGATGCCGACGGCCCGCTCGCCTTTCCACACCGCGCTTCCCCCCTTTGCCACGACATGGGCGCAGGTCAGCACCCAGCCGGGGGCGATGAAGAAGCCGGTGCCCCAGTACCGGTCGCCGTGCGGGTCATACCCGTCACCGGGAGCCGCGATGCGTACCAGTGCGGGGCGCACGAGGGATTCGAAGGCGCTCATACGGCGCCATCGGCCGCCGGACGGTGATGCGGTCCGGTGTCGGGGGCCGGCGCGGGGCCCGGCACCGGTGCGGGTGCGTGCCCGGGCGCCGGGGTCGCGGCCGGGTCGGCCGGATCGGCCGCCGTGGTGGCGGCCGGGTCGGCCGGATCGGCCGCCGTGGTGGCGGCCGGGTCCGCCGGCGGGGGCGGGCCCGGTTCGGTCCAGGTCAGGGAGACCGAGATCGACGCCGTGCCGCCGCCGTCCGCGAGGACGCCGATCACCTTGCCGGCCTGCGCGGACAGTTCGATGCCGAAGCCGACGGCGACCTCGACCGGTGCCTGGGGGTCGAGCCCGGCGCGCAGCGAGCCGACGACGCCGCGCACGACGTCGGTGAGTCCGCCGGCCATGGAGACGACCCGGTCACCGATGCCGGTGTCCTGGAATCCGCTGCCCCGGTCGAGTTCGTCCGGCTCGCTGATCCGCGCCCAGACCTCTGTCCCGTCGTCCAGCCGTATACGAGCGATCCCGTGCGTCACAGCGGCCCCCCGCTCCCCGAAACGATGATGAAGAAGGCTAGTCGCCGGCACCGACGAGCGCGAGGGTCCCGTCAAGACCACGGCCTATCCTGATCACATGTACTTCACCGACCGTGGCATCGAGGAACTGGAGAAGCGGCGCGGCGAGGAGGAGGTCTCCTTCGCGTGGCTCGCCGAGCAGTTGCGTACGTTCGTCGATCTCAACCCCGACTTCGAGGTGCCGGTCGAGCGCCTCGCGACCTGGCTGGCCCGTCTGGACGACGAGGACGACGACGAGTGACGAGGCGTGTCGACGCCGGGTGACACACCCCTAGGGACCCGCTCCCGGGTCACTGGCCGCGCAGGCGGTCGTAGGCAAGCCCCAGGGCGCCGTGTGCGACGAGCAGTGCCCCGGCCGCCGTCCAGCCTCCGCTGCGGCGGCCGATGCCCCAGGCGAGCAGCGGCACACCCGCTCCGAACTGGACCGCGCCGAGCAGCCGGGCCCTGGGGCCGCGCAGGTACGGGCCGAATCGGCCGCCCTCCACCGCGTCGAGTTCCGCGCGTACGGCGTCGCGCCAGCCGGACCATTCAAGCTGTTCGGCCCCGTGGGCCTGGGCCACGGAGCGGAGCCGGTCGGCGCTCTCTCCCGGGGTGAGCCCGGTGGGCAGGTCGAGGCCCACGCGCGCGAGGACGGCGGTGAGGCCGATGAGCCGGGCGGGCGCGTCGGCGTCCTCGTCGGATCGGGTGAGCGGCTCCAGAGCCTGCGTGTCCAGGACGGGGTCGAGGGCGAGCCGGGCCGCGAAGGTGCGCATGGCCTCGTCCTCACCGGCCGGCGTGCCGTCGGCGAGCCAGGTGTAACCGACGGTGCGCCGGAATCCGGCGGCGAGGATGAAGCCGGCCCGGTCGGCGTCCCACCACAGCGCGAGGACGGGCCAGGTGGCGGCGGAGACGGCCAGCGCGGTGGCCCAGCCGGTGACGACGCGGTCGACGGGCTCACCGCCGTGGAGCCAGGGCTTTCCCTCCGGGACGATGACGCTCCATTCGGTTCCCGCCGGGGCGAGGAGCAGCTGTTCCCTCAGCAGCTGCGCCGGTGGGCGGACCGCCGCGGGCTCGGCGCGGCAGAGCAGCAGGGCCCCGGCGGGGCGGGGTCCGGATGTCGCGTTCATGGCCCCTACGCTAGGTCAATTTGTTCAGTTATGAAGGGGAATGACCCCGCGCGCCTTGGAGAGCAGGGGTTGACTTCCCCCCACCGCGATATATCGTGTTCCGAAGAGACGCGATATGTTGCGTCACCGATGCGGGAGGTCAGCACGATGACAGAGTGGTCCGTGGCCGAGCCGACGAAACTCACGCTGACCGAGCCCGTGACGCGACTCCGCGTGCGCATCGTCGGAGGCACGGTGAACGTGGTGGGCACCGACGAGCCGACCGCCCGCCTGGAGGTCTCCGCCCTCGACGGGCCGCCGCTGGTCGTGACGCAGGAGGGTTCGACCCTGACGGTCACCTACGAGGACCTGCAGTGGAAGGGCGTCCTCAAGTGGTTCGACCGCATGGGGCAGCGCCGCCACGCCGTGGTCTCCGTGGCCGTCCCGGCCGGCGCGGACGTCGAGGTGGGCGTGGTCGGCGCCGGCGCGGTGATCTCCGGCATCAAGGGACGGACGGACGTCCGGGGCGTCACGGGCGACACCACGCTCGTCGGGCTCTCCGGTCCGGTCCGCGCGGAGACGGTCTCCGGCAGCCTGGAGGCCCAGTCCGTCACCGGCGCGCTGCGCGTGAACTCCGTGACCGGTGACGTGACGGTCATCGAGGGCGCGGGCGCCTCCGTGAAGGCCGACACGGTCAGCGGGGACATGGTGATCGACCTCGACGCCACCGACCTGGACGGCCCGCCCGCCGACATCCGGCTGGCCAGCGTCTCCGGCGAGGTCGCCATCCGCCTTCCGCACCCGACGGACGCCCGGATCGAGGCCAACACCGCGAGCGGCTCCCTCGCCAACGCCTTCGACGACCTGCGGGTCGCCGGACAGTGGGGCACCAAGAGCATCACCGGCACGCTGGGGTCCGGCCGCGGCACGCTCAGGGCGACGACGGTCTCCGGCTCCATCGCCCTGCTCCGCCGCCCGGACCCGGCCGCGTCCGACGACTTCGAAGCCGCCACCTCCGGAAAGGTGCTGTGACATGCCGCCCGTCTTCGCCCACGGCCGACTGCGCCTCTATCTGCTCAAGCTCCTCGACGAGGCCCCCCGCCACGGCTATGAGGTGATCAGGCTCCTGGAGGAGCGCTTCCAGGGGCTCTACGCACCCTCGGCCGGCACGGTCTATCCGCGGCTGGCCAAGCTGGAGGCCGAGGGCCTGGTCACGCACGCCACCGAGGGCGGTCGCAAGGTGTACTCGATCACCGACGCCGGCCGCGCCGAGCTCGCCGGGCGCGGCGGAGAACTGGCCGACCTGGAGCTGGAGATCCGTGAGTCGGTCTCCGAGCTGGCCGCGGAGATCCGGGACGACGTGCGCGGGGCGGCGGGGAAGCTGCGCAGCGAGATGCGCGCGGCGGCGAGCGAGACCCGCCGCAAGGAGTCCCCGTTCGCCGACACCAAGGAGGAGCTGCGCCGCGCCAAGCAGGAGTGGCGGGAGCAGACCCGCCAGGCCCTCGCGGAGGCGCAGTCGGCACGCCGCCAGGCCAGGGAGTTCCAGCGGATCGCCAAGCAGGTCCAGGAACAGGTCCAGGACCACTTCGCGCGCGGCGACTGGCCGTCGGGCGTGTGGGAGGGCATCTCGGACATCACGGCGCAGCTGGGCGGCCTGGTCACCGGCACGACGCACCCGAGGGCGGCCGGGGCCGACGGCCCGACCACGCCGGCTCCGCCCAGCGCGGCGGAGGAGGCCGGACCCGGGCCGACGGCCCGTGCCGGGGCCGCCGCGGAGTGGGCCGCCGACGCCGTGACCACGGGCGATCCCGCCCGTGACCTCGACCGGCTCCTGGACCGCTTCCGCGACGACATCCGCGACGCGGCCCGCGACCACGGGGTGACGGCGACGCAGCTGACGGACGCCCGCCGCCACCTGTCCACGGCGGCGGCGCACATCACCGCGCTGCTGCACCCCCAGGCCGGGAAGCAGGCGGGGAAGCAGGCCGGCTGACGCGGCGGCCCCGTCCCCCCGAAGGCCGCCGACGGCCGGGACGAGACCGCCCGCGGTCGGGCGCCATCAGCCCCAACCGACGGTGACCGTCACGCGAGCCCCCGGCGCCCTCAGCCCCGGGTGACGGTCACCGTCACCCGGGCCCCCGGCGCTGCCACCACCCATGCCCGGCCCGCGCCCTCGCGGAGCACGACCGCCTTCCCCCGGACCGCCACCTGCCAGGCGCCCGGGGGAAGGGACAGCTCCGTCACGCGCGAACCGTGGCGCCTCGCGTCGTACTCCAGGCGGTAGACCCCGGTCCCGGAGTCGTAGCCGGAGGAGCGGACGGTGCCGGCGACCGCCTCCGCGTACGGCTGCGCGGTCAGCTCCTTGTTCGTACGGAAGGTCCCGGCGCCGTCCACCGCGCAGTAGCCGCCGCCGTAGCACCACACATAGCCGGCCCACCCGCTGCCGTACCGGCCGAGCGAGGCCATCGCGTCCCGGTAGAAGCGGTTCATGTTCGGCAGGGAGTTGTTGAGCGGCCCCCACTCCCCCACGACCACCGGGACCTTGTACTCCTTGGGGTACTGGGTCACGGCCCGCTCGTAGCTCTCGATCCAGCCGGCGGCCGGGTCGTAGTCCGCGCCCGCCTCCATGGCGGTGTTGTAGAAGTGCGGCGCGTAGACGACCTTCGGGTCGTCGATCCTGCCGAGGCCCGTCGGCACGCCCTCGCCGACGATCGGGGTGGGTTCGACGAAGATCCAGGTGTCCCGGTCGACCGAGCGGACCGCGTCCGCGAGACGGTTGTACATCGGGGTCAGATGGTCGCGTTCGATCCGCCGCGCGGCGGTCGGCAGGTCTTCGCCCTCCCGCAGCTCGCCCATCGGCTCGTTGATCAGGTCGTAGCCGAGGACGGCGGGGTGGTCCTCGAAGCGGTCGGCGAGGACGCGCCACATCCCCGCCTGGGCGCGCCGCAGGTCCTCGTCCTCGTAGAGATGGGTGAAGGCGCGCTGCACGGCCGGCTCGAAGTATTCGGCGAACCAGTCGTCGGGGTGCGGGGTGAAGGGCAGCCCGTCCGTCCGGGTCGCCCACGCGGGCACGCCCCGGTGGCCGAAGGCCGGCCCGAAGACATCCTGGTGGGCGTCGATGAGGACGTGGACGTCATGCTTCTCCGCCCAGTCCAGGACGCGCTCGATCTTCCGCAGATAGGTCTCGCTGTACCGGCCTCGCCGCGGCTCCAGGTCGTCCCAGAAGACGAGCAGCCGCGCGAAGTTGAAGCCCTGGGCGCGCATGTCGCGGAAGTGCCGTTCGGTGACGGCGGACAGGGCCTGGTCGCCGCGGCCGGCCTTGTCCTCGACGTTCCAGCCGCGCAGGGTGAGGGTCCGGCCGCGTTCGTCGGTGAGGACGGGTATGCCGTCCGGGCTCTCGGCGTGCGCGGGACCGGTCGGGGCGAGGAGCGCGGCGACGACGGCGCTCGCGGCAAGGGTCGTTCGTGACATGGGAACCTCCGGCACGACGGTGTGATCGCAGTGCCGGAGATCCCATCAGGAGATCTGACGATGCATCAAGAGGTCGTCATGAAGACGTCTCGCTCACGAGGACGTCAGGACGATCTTCCCGAAGAGCTCGCCCGAGGCCATCTTCTCGAAGCCCTCGCGGGCCCGGTCCAGCGGCAGCACCTCGTCGATCACCGGCCGTACACCCGTGGCCGCGCAGAACGACAGCAGGTCCTCCAGCTCGTCCTTGGAGCCCATGGTCGAGCCGACGACCTTGAGCTCCAGGAAGAAGATCCGGGTCAGCTCGGCGTGCGCGGGGCGGTCGCCGCTGGTCGCGCCCGAGATGACCAGGGTGCCGCCCGGCCGCAGCGACTTGACCGAGTGCGACCAGGTGGCGGCGCCGACGGTCTCGATGACCGCGTCCACCCGCTTCGGGAGCCGCGCGCCCGGCTCGTACGCCTCCACGGCGCCGAGTTCGACGGCACGCTTGCGCTTGGCCTCGTCGCGGCTGGTGGCGAAGACGCGCAGGCCGGCGGCCTTGCCGAGGACGATCGCGGCGGTGGCGACGCCACCGCCCGCGCCCTGCACGAGGACGGAGTCACCGGGACGCACCCCGGCGTTGGTGAAGAGCATGCGGTACGCGGTGAGCCAGGCGGTCGGGAGGCAGGCGGCCTCCTCGAAGGAGAGCTCCTTGGGCTTCGGGAGCACGTTCCAGGAGGGCACGGTGACGCGCTCGGCGAAGGTGCCCTGGTAGCGCTCGGTCAGGATGGAGCGCGGCTCGTCGGGCCCCACGCCGTGGCCGGTCTGGCCGATGACGGAGTGCAGGACGACCTCATTGCCGTGCTCGTCGATGCCGGCGGCGTCGCAGCCGAGGATCATCGGGAGCCTCTCCTCGGGCAGCCCGACCCCGCGCAACGACCACAGGTCGTGGTGGTTGAGGGAGGCGGCCTTGACGGTGACGGTGGTCCACCCGGCCCGCACCTCGGGCTCGGGTCGTTCCCCCAGCTCGAGGCCGTTCAGCGGCTGGTCGCGGTCGATTCGGGCGGCGTAGGCAGCGAACATGGCCCTGAGCGTAGGGCGGCCCGGTGCGCGGCGGTACCGCGCACCGGTGTGACGTGAGTCCCTGCTGTTCCGCTCGCCGCGGTGTCAGTCCCTGCGGTACTGCGCCGGGGAGTTCTTCGTCGACGGGTCCTCGTACGCGCCGGCCCTCCCCCGGTCCACATGGAAGGAGGTCAGGGTCGTGACCGGCGAGACCGGGTCGCGGCGGTCGGCGATCACGCGCATGTGGGTGGTGAAGCGCTGCGGCGTCACCTCGTACACGTCGTAGCCGTAACGGTTCCCCTCGAAATACTGCAGGTGCGGGTTGCCCGCGCCCATGAGGGGGCCGTTGGTGCGGTTCCAGTCCGCCGAGTACGCGCTCGAGGAGATCGAGTGCGCCGTGAACTCCGTGCCGATGACCGGGGATTCGGTGTTGTCGAAGTCCGGACGGATGTCGTCGACGAAGGCGGAGTGCCAGTCGCCGGTGATCACGACCAGGTCCTCCAGGCCGCTGCTGTGCACATGGCCGAGCACTTCCTTGCGCTCGGCGAGGAAGCCGTCCCACTGGTCGGTGAACATGTACGAGCCGCCGGGGCGGCCACGCAGCTGACTGAGCATGATCGAGTTGGCCCAGACGTGCCAGGTGTCGGGGGCCTGGGACACGCCCTGCTTGAGCCAGGTCTTCTGGTCGGCGCCGAGGATGGTGCCGCCCGCCAGGTTCTGCGCCGAGCGGTGTGAGCGCAGGTCGAGGACGGTCAGTTCGAGCAGGTCGCCCCAGGTGCGGCGGCGGTGGATGACCGGATCGGGCAGAGCGGAGTCACCGGTCAGTCCGTCACGGTGGGGCATGTGCTCGTACCACGCCTGGTACGCGGCGGCCCGGCGCTTGAGGAACGGCGCCCCTCCACCCGTACCGCTGTAGTCGTTGACGACCTCGTGGTCGTCCCAGGTGAGGAACCAGGGGTGGGCGGCGTGCGCCTCGCGCAGGGACGCGTCGCCCTTGTAGAGGGCGTGGCGGCGTCGGTAGTCGCCGACCGTGAAGGGGTCGGGGGCGTTGTGCTCGCGGTCGTGGCCGGTGGTGGCGCCGCCCTCGTAGATGTAGTCGCCGAGGTGGACCACGAAGTCGAGGTTCTCACGGGCGATCCCTCGGTGGGCCGCGTAGTACCCGGAGGTGAAGTGCTGGCAGTTGGCCGAGGCGAAACGGACGGCGGAGACGGCCCCGAGGGGCGCGGTCTTGGTCCGGCCGATGCGGCTTGTGGTGCCGAGGGCCTTGAAGGCGTACCAGTAGTGGCGCCCGGGGGTGAGGCCGCCGACCGGTACGTGCACGCTGTGCCCGAGGGTGGCGGAGGCCGGAACGGTGCCGCGGGCGACGACCCGGGACAGGGCGCTGTCCTCGGCGACGACCCACTCGACCTCGACGATCTCCGGCAGGTTCTGGTGCTCGGCGAACGGCTCCGGGGCGAGCCGGGTCCACAGCAGGACGCTTCCGGCCTGCGGATCGCCGGAGGCGACGCCGAGCGTGAAGGGGGCGGGGTCGTACTCGGCGCCGAGCTGCTGAGCGGCGTCCTGGGCCTGCGCGGGCGAGAGCCCGACGCTGAGCGGCCACACGGTGCCGAGTGCTCCCGCGGCAGCGGCGGCCTTGATCAGGTCCCGTCGGTCGAGCGTCACGTGGCTGCCCCCTGCGTCGTCAGCGTGAGCGATATTCCGTCGGCGTAACCGTCGTTCGAGGTTCCGCTTCCGGTACGGGTGAACACCAGCCGCACCCGTGCGACGCGGGCCCCCGGAGGTACGGCGGCCGACTCGCGCCGTTCGAAGAGCCCGGTCCTGCTGCCGCGCTCGCCGGCGGTGACCGGCCCGAGGACGCTGAGCGCGAGCGGGGTGCCCTTGGCGTCCCGGAACTCGACGGAGAGCCGGGCGCCGTCCTCCTGCGTGGCGTATCCGCCGAGCCAGCCGGCGATCTCGTAGCGCACGTTCCCCGTGTCGATGCCGTCCGTCGGCAGGACGACGTCCTGGACGAGCACGGTCTTCGGGCTGTTGCCCCCGGAGAAGAACCTGCTCCCCCGCAGCGCGGGCCCGGGGTCCTTCGGACCGGGGTATCCACCGCCGAGGCTGTACGCGATCAACGCGGGCGCGCCCTCCGCGATCTTCCACCCGACGAGGGAGCCGACGGGCTGGGAGCTCCCCCCGGGTCCACTCTCGGCGTCACCGTTGACGACCAGATTCACTCGCGTCTCCCCTGTTTGAGGTGTCCGGCGCGGTGCATCACAGCAGCCGGGGGTGAACCTGGGAAGACGCACGACGGAACAATGCCCCCGATCACGCCGACGGGCCGCCCGGTGCCCCTGGAAGGGAACCGGGCGGCCCGTACGGGTGGCGCCGGACTACGGGTGGCGCCGCGTGCCTCGGCGCCGGAGGCGTCAGCGGCGCGCCACGCCCTCGGCGCGGGCGGCCGCGGCGACCGCGGCGGCGACGGCCGGGGCGACCCGCTCGTCGAACGGCGACGGGATCACGCAGTCGGCGGCGAGCTGGTCGCCCACCACGTCCGCGATGGCGTTCGCCGCGGCGATCTTCATGCCCTCGGTGATCCGGGAGGCCCGGACCTGGAGGGCGCCCGCGAAGATGCCGGGGAAGGCGAGGACGTTGTTGATCTGGTTCGGGTAGTCCGAACGGCCGGTCGCCACGACGGACGCGTACTTGTGCGCGACGTCGGGGTGGACCTCGGGGTTCGGGTTGGCCATGGCGAACACGAACGCGTTCGGCGCCATGGACGCGACCGCGGCCTCCGGGACCGTACCGCCGGAGACGCCGATGAAGACGTCCGCACCGGCCAGGGCGGTCTCCAGGGAGCCGGAGAGGCCGGCCTTGTTGGTGAGCTCGGCGATCTCGCGCTTGACGTCGGTGAGGTCCTCGCGGTCGCGGCTGACGATGCCCTTGCGGTCCGCGACGGCCACGTCGCCGAGCCCCGCCTCGAGGAGGAACTTGGCGATGGCCACACCGGCCGCGCCGGCGCCCGAGATGACGGCGCGCAGGTCGCCGAGGGTCCGGCCGGTCAGCTTCGCCGCGTTGCGGAGCGCGGCGAGGGTGACGATCGCGGTGCCGTGCTGGTCGTCATGGAAGACGGGGATGTCGAGGCGCTCCTGGAGCTTGCGCTCGATCTCGAAGCACCGCGGCGCCGAGATGTCCTCCAGGTTCACTCCTCCGAAGGAGGGGGCGAGCCGGACGACGGTCTCCACGATCTCGTCGGTGTCGGTGGTGGCGAGCGCGATCGGCACCGCGTCCACGCCGCCGAACTGCTTGAAGAGGATGGCTTTCCCCTCCATGACCGGAAGCGAGGCCTCCGGGCCGATGTCGCCGAGTCCGAGCACCGCCGTACCGTCGGTCACGACCGCGACGACCTGGGACTTCCAGGTGTAGTCGTGGACCAGTTCAGGCTGCTCGGCAATCGCGGTGCACACCTTGGCGACGCCGGGCGTGTACGCGAGGGACAGGTCGTCCTTGTCGCGCAGCGGCACCGTGGCCGAAATGGCCATCTTGCCGCCGCGGTGCAGCGCGAAGGCCGGATCGAAGGGCTCCTGAGCCTCTTCCGTGCCGCTCTCGCTGCGAGGATTGACGATCTCCGCTGCCATTGGGTTGACCCCTTAAGTCTTCTTCATTTGAGGGTGGCCGCTCCTGGTTGAGGAGGGGTGGGCGGGTCCCGCGGTCGCCGTGTCTGGCAACCGCGCGGGCGCGCCGCACAACGCGCCCTGAGCCCCGGATGAGGGGTGTAAGGATCCTTCTTACCGGACGTACGTCACCGTAGACGAGTCCAATTCGGCGCGGTGATGCGACTCATACGGCCGCAATGGCACCTTGCGCAGAGCAGGCAGGTCACCGCATGTCCGGACACTCTCTCCCGTACACCGGATCGAGGCGTTCGTGTCGTCCGAATGGCGAGATCAACCGGAGATTTTCCGGTAGGGAAGGGGTATCTCCGGAGAAGATCCGGCCTTGATGTACCGGCCTGTCGGGATTCGGGGGTCACCCGTTATCCGATTTTGACATGCGAGGCCGTCCGATTCGGACGGTCCGAATGGCAAGATGCCCGTAATCACACGAGGTCGCGACACCCGAAGGTGCGTGCGCGGCCTATGGCAACTCCCCAACGCCGGAGGAACCCGACCATGACCGCACGCTCCACGCGCTGTACGACCGCCGCCAAGACCCGCACCTCCCGTCTTGCCGCGGTCGCCGCCATCGCGGTCGCCGGCTCCATGCTGCTGACCGCGTGCGGTGACCAGACCGGGGGCGGCTCGACCCCTGAGGGCGGCAAGACCGGCGTCGCCTCCAACGCCCCGCTCTTCTCCAAGCTGCCCGCCGACATCCAGAAGGCCGGCGTCATCAAGGTCGGGACGGACGCCACGTACGCCCCGATGGAGTTCAAGCAGGGCGACAAGATCGTCGGTGTCGACCCCGACATCGCCGCGGCCCTCTCCAAGCAGCTCGGCGTGAACTTCGAGTTCACCAGCGGCACCTTCGACACCCTGCTCACCTCCCTGCCGACCGGTCGCACGGACATCGTGATGTCCTCGATGACCGACACCAAGGCGCGCCAGGAGGGCCTGGACGACAAGGGCCAGAAGACCGGTACCGGTGTCGACTTCGTCGACTACTTCACCGCCTCCACCGGCATCCTGGTGAAGAAGGGCAACCCGGAGAACATCAAGTCCCTCGACGACCTGTGCGGCAAGAAGCTCGCCGTCCAGCGGGGCACGACGTACGAGCAGGCAGCCAAGGACCAGGCCGAGAAGTGCAAGAAGGACGGCAAGCCCGCCCTCACCTTCGAGTCCTTCCCGACCGACGCCGAGGCCCAGACCCGCGTCAAGGCGGGCGGCGCCGTCGCCGACCTGAACGACTCGCCGGTCGCCGCGTACATCGCGAAGACCGCGGGCGGCGGCAACGACTTCGAGGCCGTCGCCAACAAGACGGACGCCGGCTTCTTCGGCATCGCCGTCGACAAGAAGGACACCCAGCTGCGCGACGTCCTCAAGGAAGCACTGGACGCGATCATCAAGGACGGCACGTACAAGGCCGCCCTCGACAAGTGGAACGCCGGTGACGGCGCCATCCCCGCGGCCAAGATCAACGGCGGCTCCTGACCCCCACGTACCACTGAAGGGCAGTCGCTGTGACTGACAAGCTCGACAAGGTTCCCGACGGGGCGTCGCCCGCCCCGTCGGACCTCCCTCCGGAGGCCATCAAGGCCATTCCGGTCCGCCACTACGGACGCTGGGTCGCCGGCGTCGTCGTGGTCGCGCTCCTGGTGCTCGTCGTGTACGCCTTCTCCCAGGGCAACGTGCGCTGGGCGACCGTGCCGGAGAAGCTGTTCGACCCCACCATCCTGTCCGGCCTGGGCAACACGATCCTGATCAGCGTCGCCTCGATGGCGCTGGGCCTGGTGCTGGGTGTGCTCTTCGCCGTCATGCGGCTGTCGAAGAACCCGGTGACCAGCTCGGTCGCCTGGCTCTACATCTGGATCTTCCGCGGCACGCCGGTCTATGTGCAGCTGCTGATCTGGTTCAACCTCGCCCTGATCTTCCCGATCTTCAACATCGGGTTCTACAAGGACGAGATGACCGATGTCATGACCCCCTTCCTGGCCGCCCTGCTGGGTCTCGGCCTGAACGAGGGCGCGTACATGGCGGAGATCGTCCGGGCCGGCATCCAGTCGGTCGACGAGGGCCAGACGGAGGCCTCGCACGCCCTGGGCATGAGCCAGTCCAAGACCATGCGGCGCGTGGTGCTCCCGCAGTCCATGCGGGTGATCATCCCGCCGACGGGCAACGAGTTCATCAACATGCTGAAGACCTCGTCCCTGGTCGTGGCCGTGCAGTACCCGGATCTGCTGCGCGCCGCGCAGGACATCGCCTCGGTCTCGTTCGCGGTGATGGAGATGTTCTTCCTCGCGTCGATCTGGTACCTGATCCTGACCTCGGTGTTCAGCGTGGGCCAGTTCTACCTGGAGCGGCACTACGCGAAGGGATCGCTGCGCTCCCTGCCGCCCACTCCGTGGCAGAAGGTCAAGGCGAACCTGCTGTCCCTGAGGTCCGACCAGCGCGGAGGTGCCGCATGACCCTCATGGTGAAGGCCGAGGGCGTCCACAAGTCCTACGGCGCCGCGCACATCCTCAAGGGCATCGACCTCGAGGTGAACAACGGCGAGGTGTTCTGCCTGATCGGCCCGTCCGGTTCCGGCAAGTCCACCTTCCTGCGATGCATCAACCACCTGGAGAAGATCAACTCCGGCCGGCTGTACGTCGACGGCGAGCTGGTGGGCTACCGCCAGAAGGGCGACAAGCTCTACGAGCTGAAGGACAGCGAGGTCGCGGCCCAGCGCCGGGACATCGGCATGGTCTTCCAGCGCTTCAACCTGTTCCCGCACATGACGGCCCTGGCCAATGTCATGGAGGCGCCGATCCAGGTGAAGGGCGAGTCCCGCGCCGTGGCCCGCGAGCGGGCCGAGCGGCTCCTGGACCGGGTCGGCCTGGCCGACAAGGCCGGGAACTACCCCTCGCAGCTCTCCGGCGGTCAGCAGCAGCGGGTCGCCATCGCCCGTGCGCTGGCGATGGAGCCGAAGCTGATGCTCTTCGACGAGCCGACCTCGGCGCTCGACCCGGAGCTGGTCGGTGACGTCCTCGACGTCATGCGCGACCTCGCCGAGTCGGGCATGACGATGGTCGTCGTCACCCACGAGATGGGCTTCGCCCGCGAGGTGGGCGACAACCTCGTGTTCATGGACGGCGGTGTGGTGGTCGAGTCCGGCAACCCCCGCGATGTCCTGGGCAACCCGCAGCACGACCGGACGAAGGCGTTCCTGTCCAAGGTGCTGTAGCGGCAGGCGGTACGACGCGAAGGGCGGTACGGGATTCCCGTACCGCCCTTCGCGTGACCCGGCTACTTCACCGCGAGCACCATCGTGTCCGACGGCGAGGCCCAGACCGGCCGCGCCTCCGCGAAGCCGGCCGCGCGGAGGATCTCGGCGTGACGGCGGGAGGAGGGCATGTCGCCGTCGGCGTGCTCGCCGTAGATCTCGAAGCGGCGGGCTGTGGGCTCGGCGAGGACGGGGTCCTGGGCGGCCACCGCCCACCACTCCGCCCAGTCGAGGGCGCCCTCGGCCTTCGCGCGGTCCATGGCGGCGTGGCGGTGAGCCCGCTCGGCGGCGTTGATCCGGGGGGTGGTCTCGTCGATCATGTGGTCGGCGTTCAGGAAGACGCCGCCGTCCCGGACGAGGCCGGCCAGCTGCCCGTACAGCGCGGTGAGCGGTTCGACGTGGAGCCAGTGCAGGGCGGTGGCGGTGAGCACGGCGTCGTACGTGTCGTACGGGAGCCGGCCGGCCCACTCCGGGTCCTTCAGGTCGGCGGTCACGAAGGTGACGCGCTCGTCGCCGGCGAAGTACCCCTCGGCGATGGCGAGCAGGGCCGGGTCGAGGTCGACGCCGAGGCTGGTCGCCCCGGGGAACCGGCGGAGCACCCTGCTTGTGATACTCCCTGTACCGCACGCCAGGTCCAGGACGCGGGGCTCCGGCCCCACCACGGCCTCGACCATGTCGAGCATCACGCGGAACCGCTCCTCGCGGTCCGGCATGTACCACTCCTGCTGACGGTCCCAGCTCTCCTGCCAGGCCGCCCAGTCGGTTCCGGTCGTCGCCGCGTCCGTCATCTCCGCTCCCCACCTCTTCGTAATACCCTCGAAGGGGACACAGCTGTTACCCCCTCCCGCCCCGACCCTAGACCGCCGGAGTAAGGACTACAAGTGGAACTGGCCTATTACTCGGATTACGCCGTGCGTCTGGTCAACACCGAGGAGCCGACCCGCAACAAGGACGCCCTCACCTCGGTCGAGGCCGTCCGCGAGCTCTTCGGCACGGCCTCCCAGATGGCCCGGCGGGCGACGGACGCCGACGTGACGCGCTTCCGCTCGGTACGCAGTCGGCTGCGGGCGGTCTTCACCGCGGCGGACGAGGGCGACCACACACACGCCGTGGACCTGCTGAACTCGCTGCTGCTGGAGTTCCCGGTCTCCCCGCAGATCTCGGGCCACGACCACCTGGACGACGAGGGCCGCCCACGCTGGCACATGCATCTCGCCGACCACCCCTCGAACGCGACCGCGGGGTTCGCGGCGATCGCGGCGATGGGCCTCGCCTTCCACCTCACGGAGTTCGGCGCCGACCGCCTCGGCCTGTGCCAGGCGTCCCCCTGCCGCAACGCCTACCTCGACACCTCGACCAACCGCTCCCGCCGCTACTGCTCGGACCGCTGCGCGACCCGCGCCAACGTGGCCGCCTACCGGGCCCGCAAGCGCCTGGAGGCCGAACGGTCGGACCCGACCGGCCTCAGCGCGGAGAACAGCCAGGAGAGCACCACACCGGCCGACCGCTGACGCCCGGGCGTGACCGGCCGGTACCTCGCCCGTACCCGCCCCAGCACCAGCTCCGCCGGTACGGCGCCGAAGACGCGGCTGTCGCCCTCGGTGTCCGGGTTGTCCCCGAGCACCCACCAGCCGGTGCCCTGTCGCTCGATCAGGCGCTTGACGATGAGCAGGTCCTGCTGGAGCGGGTGACGCAGCACGGCCACACTGCCGGGCCGGAGCCGTCCGCCGTAGTGCACGAGCAGCCGGTCGCCGTGGAGCAGCGTGGGCACCATGGACACCCCTGTCACCTCGGCGATCCCGAACAGGGGCCCCGCCCCGCGCCCCGGCTCCCGCCCCACGTCCCTCATCCGGCACCTCCCGGTCCGCTCGTCCACTCGTCCACGAGTCCCATGGTCACCCTGGACTTTTGTCCTAAGCCCCAGGGGGCGCTCGCGAAAACAGCCTTCTCGGGGAGTAATCTCCCACCTGAGAAGACGATCACGAGGAAGGACAGCTGAATGCTTTCCCGCCTGTTTGCCCCCAAGGTGAAGGTCAGCGCCCACTGCGACCTCCCCTGCGGTGTCTACGACCCGGCCCAGGCCCGGATCGAGGCCGAGTCGGTCAAGGCCGTCCAGGAGAAGTACCAGGCCAACGAGGACGCACACTTCCGCGCGCGTGCCACGGTCATCAAGGAGCAGCGCGCGGAGCTCGCCAAGCACCACGTCTCGGTGCTGTGGAGCGACTACTTCAAGCCCCCGCACTTCGAGAAGTACCCGGAGCTGCACCAGCTCATCAACGACACCCTGAAGGCCCTGTCGGCCGCCAAGGCGTCGACGGACCCGAAGACGGGCGAGAAGGCGCTGGAGCTCATCGCCGAGATCGACCGGATCTTCTGGGAGACGAAGAAGGCCTGACCTTCCTCGCGCGAGCACACCCCGAAGGGGCCCGACCGGCGATCCCGGTCGGGCCCCTTCGGCGTACGTGGGGCCGCACGCACGCGCCAGATCGTGGGCGCGGTCATCGGGCGGGCTCCACCGGGAGGGAGTAGCGGAGCTTCTGCTTCGAGGCGGCGCCCAGGCGGTCGTAGAAGCGGATCGCGCCCTCGTTCCAGGGCGGGGTCTGCCACTGGATCTCGGTGAGGCCGAGCGCGCGGGCCTCCGTGCGCAGGGCGTCAATGAACAGGGGGCCGAGGCCCAGGCCGCGTTCCGTCGCGGAGAGGTAGAGGCAGTCCATGTGGAGGTATTCGGCGCCGTCCCAGGTGGACATCTCCGGGGCACACGTGGCGTAACCGACGAGGCGGCCGTCGGGGAGCTCGGCCACCAGGCAGCGCAGCCGGGACCGTTCGGGGCCGAAGAGGAGGGCGCGGAGGCGGCCTGCGAGGCCCGGGGCCGGGGGTGCGGCCTTCTCGTACGCGGCGTGCTCGGCGGCCAGTTCGGCCACCCGGTCGAGATCCTCCGGCAGAGCGTGCCGCACACGCGCGGCACTCGCCGCCGTGCGCGAGGCCGCACTCGTGGCGCCGTCCGGGCCCGCGCCCGATGCCGTGCCCGGTGCCGCGCCCGGTGCGCTGCCCGGCCCCGCGCTCGGCGCACCCCCCGATGCGCCGCCCGGTGTGCGGCCCGCCGCGCCGCCTGATGCGCTGCTCGCCGCGCCACCCGGTGCGCTGCTCGCCGCACCGCCCGAGGTGCCGCCCCGTGTGTCGTCCTGTGCCGCGCTCATCGGAGGTCCCCCTCGATGACGTCCTCCGCCCACGCGCCGACGCGCTCCGCGGCCGTTCCCGCCCCGTCCAGAACCCGTCGCACGAACGCCTCCCGCTCGTGCGCGAGGACCGCGGCCTCCCAGACGCAGGGGGCGAGGCCCTGGCGCCCCGGGCGCAGCTCCTCCGGGCGACCGGCCGGGCCCGTCCAGATCGCCAGTTCGGACATATGGCCCTCGATCCAGCTGTGGACGAGGACGTAGTCCCCGTCGCCGCCCGCGTGCACGATCAGCACCGCGAGCCCCAGCGCCCCGGCGTGCCGGCCCAGCGCCAGCTGGTCCCCCGCGATCCGCAGCGCGGGCGCGAGCCCGGCCTCGTCGACCGTGCGGCCCGGCGCCTCGATCACGTACACCTTGACGAGCTGACCGCCGGCCTCCCGTGTCCCCCACGCCCGGGCGGTCCGGGCGTGGTGCCCCTCCGCCAACGCCGTCAGCGCCGCCTCGTCCACAAGACCTGTCATGCCGTCATCATGCCCGCCCCCACCGACATCCCGTGCCGGCGGAGCCACTGCCGGTACGGCGCCGCCCACAGCGCCGCCTCCCGGTAGGCCGCCGCGAGATCGGCGTACAGCGGGTCGAGCGGCGCCCCCTCGCGGGCGTACAGCAGCAGACGTACGGCGAGAGGGTCGCCCCGCAACGGTCTGATCGCCATGTCCTCGCGCGGCAACGATGTCGGCTGGCAGGGCGCCACGGCCTCGCCGAGGGCGATCAGGGAGGCCGCCGTGTGGTAGTCGCCGTGCAGCAGCGGCGGGTCGATGCCGGCCTCGCTCAGGACGCGTCGCAGCCCGTCCCACTCGCCGTCCACCGTCGGGTCGACCATCCAGCGGTCCTCGGCGAGGTCGGTCAGATCCACCACGAGCCGGCCGGCGGCCGGATGGTCCCGGGCCAGCGAGACGAACTGCGGCTCCCGTTCGACCAGGACCCGCCGCTGGAGGCCGTCCGGTACGCGCAGCGGGCATCCCTCGACCTCGTGGACGAAGGCCACGTCCAGGTGGCCCGCCGCGACCGACCGCAGCAGCGCGCCGGCGGAGACGTCCATGTGGAGCGCGATGTCCGTGCCCGGAAGCCCTTGGCGCAGTCGGCGCAGCCAGCCCGGCAGAGCCCTGCTCGCGGTCGAGCCGACCCGCAGCCTCGGCCCGTCGGTGCGGGCCGCCGCGGCCCTGGCCTCGCTGATCAGCGTGGCCATCTGGTCGACGAGCGGCCGGGCCCTGCTGAGCACGGACCGGCCGAGCGGGGTGGGCCGGCAGCCCGTGCGGCCGCGCGCGAAGAGCTCCGCGCCCAGGGCGTTCTCGATACGGCGCAACTGGGTCGTCAACGAGGGCTGGCTCATGCCCAGTTGGCGCGCCGCCTTGTGCAGGCTGCCCGTCTCCGCGATGGCGCAGAGCACGCGCAGATGTCTCACCTCCAGCTCCATGCCCCGAGGGTAGGGCGGCACCCCCAGACGCACCAGACACCTTCGTCGCACCAATTCCCTGGACCTCAAAGGCAGTTCGGACGCGCTGATCGGTTGGTGATGCGTTCGCGCTATCGCCTGCTGCCATCATCCGCACCGGCCCCGGCTCCCCCGACACTCTCCCCAACCGACCAGGAGGAGCCCCCCATGCGACACCCCAAGGTCCTCACCGCCTCGCTCGCCGCGACCCTCGGCCTCGGCCTCGCCGCCGCGCTCGGCGCCGCACCCACCGCCGCGGCCGCCCCCACCGCCCCCACCGTCTCCGCCGCCTACGCCGGGTCCGCCGAGGACGCCAAGGCGACGAAGGCGTTCCACGAAGCCGTGATGAAGTCCGTGGCGAAGAAGCGGGCCGCCACCCCCGGCGCGGCCGCCGTCACCGTCGTCTACAGCGCCGCCAACGCCCCGAGCTTCCGCACCCAGATCGCCCGGAGCACCCAGATATGGAACAGCTCGGTGGTCAACGTACGGCTGGTGGAGGGCAGCAACCCGGACTTCCGCTACTACGAGGGCAATGACTCGCGCGGCTCGTACGCCAGCACCGACGGCCACGGCAACGGCTACATCTTCCTCGACTACCGGCAGAACCAGCAGTACAACTCCACCCGCGTCACCGCCCACGAGACCGGGCACGTGCTCGGCCTCCCCGACCACTACTCGGGCCCGTGCAGCGAGCTGATGTCCGGCGGCGGCCCGGGCACCTCCTGCCAGAACGCCCAGCCCAACGCCCAGGAGCGGGCCCGCGTCGACCAGCTGTGGCGCTACGGCCTCGCCTCGGCCGTCAAGACGTTCTGAGCCCCCGCGGGGCGGGGCGGCCACGGCGGCCGCCCCGCCCCGCCCTGGGCGCCCAGAGCGAACACCCTTGGTTCCGGGCGGAGTTGCGTGAATGCTGGGAGGCCACATCCCGGATCCCGGAGGCGTCCCATGACCGCCGAGCACGACGAGCGCGCCGATCGCACGAGCACCCTGTACGAGGCCGTGGGCGGCGCCGACGCGCTGCGCCGGCTCTCCGGCACCTTCTACGAGGCGGTCCTCGCCGACCCCGTCCTCGCGCCCGTCTTCGCCGACTTCACCCCCGCCCATGTCGAGCACGTCGCCGTCTGGCTGGCCGAGGTGTTCTCCGGGCCCGCCGATTTCACGGCGGAGCTGGGCGGTCATCAGGCACTGCTCCGCGCCCATCTCGGGCTCTCCATCACCGAGGAGCAGCGGTCGCGCTGGATGGAGCTGATGACCACGGCGGTGGAGAAGGAGCTCGCGGACGACGAGCTGCTGCGCCGCCGGGTGGTGGAGTACTTCGACTGGGGAACCCGGATCGCCAAGGACGTCTCGGCCTCGGAGCCGGGGACGGATCTCGGCGAACCCGGCCCCACCCCGCGCTGGGGGTGGAACGGCCTCGCCTGACCCGGTGGTGCCCCCAGTCCCGGGGCGTGTCCCCCGGGCGCGGCGTCAGGCGGCCTGCATCAGCCTGCGTCCGAACGCGGCCCCGGCCGGCAGCTGACGCCTCACACGCTCGAGGGCCTCCTCGAAGTCGCCCCCGGCGATGCCCGATTCGAAGGCGGCGCCGCCGTAGTGCAGCGTCAGGCTGAGGTCCACCCGCTCGCCGAGCGTCAGCAGGCAGCTGAGGGTGGCCTGCTGCGTGGCACCGTCCACGACCACGGGGAGCGGCAGGTCCCACTCCAGGACACACCCGGTGAGGGCCGCGCCGTCCTGATCCGTCGCGCGCAGGGCGGCGAAGCTCGCGCCCGCGTACTCGATTCCCCTGATGCGGGTGGACACCCGGCCCCCGCCCGCCGTGATCACGATCGCTTCCGCGCCGCTGCGGTCCCGGTACCAGCCGGTCCAGACTTCTGACGACTCCGATGACATGCGCGGACTGTAGCGGTCTGGCCCGCCCCTTCGCGCGTCCGGTCACCCTGGGGCCGGACTTCTCCCGGTCTCGCCGTTCTTGCCGGTCACGTGCGGGGTAGCGGCTTCCGCACCACCCTCGGAGGCGACGTCCCGGGCCTCGCCGGGGCCGCCGGGGTCCTCACCGGCCTGGTCGCCACCGCCCTGGTCGACGCGCTCGGGGCTGACGTACAGCTCGCACCGCGCGTTGCGGCACGGCTGCACTTCCCACTCCGGCACCCAGGCCCCCAGGACCTTGTGCCGCTTCGCGACGATGCCGAGGGGCTGTCCGCAGGCCTGACATCGGGGCGTGGCCTGCGGGTCCCGTACCGTACGCGGGGTTTGGCTGCCCATACCTCCCAGGGTAGGGCGCCGCCCTTGTCACCGCTTCCTGGTGTACGTACGAACGAGCACGCCGTTGTCGAAGGTGCGCACCGCGCCCAGCTCGAAGTCGCGAGGCTCGAAACCGGCGCCGAACATCGGCATGCCGGAGCCGTAGACCTGCGGGTACGTCTTGATGATCAGCTCGTCGATCTCGTCGATGAGCTCGCCGGCGATCGTGGAACCGCCGCAGAGCCAGATGCCGAGCGAGCCGTCCTCGGCCTTCAGCTCGCGGACCCGGCCGACGAGGTCGTCGGCGATCAGCTCGACGTTGGGGTCGGGCGACTCGGTCAGGGAGCGGGTGGCGACGAGTTCCCGCAGGTGGGCGTAGGGGCTGGTGACGCCGACGTCCAGACCGATCTTGTACGAGTTCAGGCCCTGGATCACGGTGTCGAAGTGCCGGCTCTCCGTGCCGGGCTCGATGCCGAGCACGGGCCACCCGGGGGCGGCGATGGTCTCGGGGTACTCGGCCTTCAGGTACTCCAGGTACTCCCCGGCCACATAGGCGTACGTGGAGGTGGCATCGCCCTTCGGGTCACCGATGAAGCCGTCGATGGTGCAGGCGATGAAGTAGGTGAGCTTGCGCAAACCGGTCCTCTTTGTCTCTGGGATGGGGGCTGCGGTCGCAACCACGACGGTTATAGTGCTTCACCTGTAGTGGTTACGCAAGCCTCTTTTTCCACGAGAGCGCGAAGAGAACGGAAGGAACCCCGATGGCGAGAAATCCCGAGCGGCGTACGGCCCTGCTCGACGCGGCGATCGAGGTGCTCGCGGAGGAAGGTGCCCGGGGGCTGACCTTCCGGGCGGTCGACGCCCGGGCGGGCGTCCCCACGGGCACCTCGTCCAACTACTTCACCGACCGGGACCAGCTGCTCTCCCAGGTCGGGGACCGGATCTTCGTACGGCTGACCCCGGAGCCGGGCTCCCTGGACACGGCCATGCGGCCCGAGCCCAGCCGGCAGCTGGTCGTGGAGCTGATGCGCCGGCTCGCCCGGCGGATGGCGGCCGAGCGCACCTGCTACCTCGGCCTCTTCGAGCTCCGCCTGGAGGCCACGCGCCGCCCGGAGCTGCGCACCCAGCTCACCAAGGTGCTGCGCGCCGATCTCGACCACAACGTCCGCCTGCACGTCGAGTCCGGGATGCCGGGCGACGCGGACACGGTCCGGCTGCTCTACTTCTCCCTCACCGGCCTGCTGTTCGACCACTTCACGGTCCCCGGCCTGCACGACGACCGGGACCTGGACGAGCTCATCGAGACCGTGGTGAGCAGGATCGTGCCGGAGGCCTGAGCCTCGGTCGGCGCCAGGTGCGGGAGCCTGCGCCTCAGCGGGTGCGGCGGGTGACGAACTCCGCGAGGGTCAGCAGGTCCCCCGCCGCCGCGAGGTCCGGAACCGCCCGGGAGAGCTGCTGGACGGCCCGGGCCATCCGGTCGGCCGCCTGGGCCTGCGCCCAGTCCCGGCCGCCCGCCCGCTCGACCGCGTCCGCCGCCGCCCGTACGGCCGGGGCGTCCAGTGCCGTACGGGCGTACAGCTCGGCCAGCTCCTCCCCCGCCGCGGTCCCCGAGACGAGCGCCGCCACCACCGGCAGCGACTTCTTGTGCGCGACCAGATCCGCACCGGCCGGCTTGCCCGTGCGCTCCGGGTCGCCCCAGATGCCGATCAGGTCGTCGATCAACTGGAACGCGAGCCCGGCCTCCCGGCCGAACGCGTCCATCGCCGCGACCTCCTCCTCACCCGCGCCCGCGTACAGAGCGCCCAGGGCGCAGGCACAGCCGAGCAGGGCGCCCGTCTTGGCGGTGGCCATCGCCAGGCACTCGTCCAGCGACACCTCGTGCGGTCCGCGCCGCTCGAAGGCGCAGTCGGCCTGCTGGCCGGCGCACAGCTCGATGACACACGCGGCGAGCCGGGCCGAGGCGGCGGCCGAGGCGGGGTGTCCGTCCTCGGCCGGCAGCCGCAGGGCCAGCGCGAGCATCGCGTCGCCGGCCATCAGCGCGTCCGGGATGCCGAACACCGTCCAGGCCGTGGGCCGGTGTCTTCGGGTCGGGTCCTCGTCCATGATGTCGTCGTGGAGCAGGGTGAAGTTGTGGGCGAGTTCGACCGCGGCGGCCGCCCGCACCGCCGGCGCCGGATCGCCGCCGAGCGCCCGCGCCGCCGCGAGCACCAGCGCCGGCCGGATCGCCTTCCCCGGCTGCCCGGCGGCCGGGGAGCCGTCCGCCTGCTCCCAGCCGAAGTGGTACATCGCCACTCTCCGTATGGAGCCCGGCAACGACTCCACGGTCGAGCGCAGTTGGGGATGGACGACGGTCCGTGTCTGGTCGAGGAGTGCCACGGCACCCTGGGCCTCGGCCACGCCGTCCGCCCGCGTTACGGTCACGTCGGTTCCTTCCTGTGTGTGGCTGGGTTCGCTCCCGGGGCGGGGCCCTGTCGGCACGGGCCCCCGCCCCGGATCCCCTGATCCCCTGATCCCCTGATCAACGTGCCGGCGCCTCAGCGCCAGCGGCTGACCTCCACGTTCTCCAGGACTCCCAGCGCGTCGGGCACCAGCACCGCCGCCGAGTAGTAGGCCGTGACCAGGTAGGAGATGATCGCCTGCTCGTCGATGCCCATGAAGCGGACGGACAGGCTCGGCTCGATCTCGTCCGGGATGCCGGTCTGGTGCAGGCCGATCACCCCCTGGTCGGCCTCGCCCGTACGCATGCAGATGATCGACGTGGTCCGGGCGTCCGAGACCGGGATCTTGTTGCACGGGTAGATCGGCACCCCGCGCCAGGTCGGGATCCTGTTGCCGTTGATCTCGATGGACTCGGGGACGAGGCCGCGCCGGTTGCACTCGCGCCCGAAGGCGGCGATGGCGCGCGGGTGGGCGAGGAACATCTTGGAGCCCCGGCGGCGCGAGAGGAGCTCGTCCATGTCGTCCGGGCTGGGCACGCCGTCATGGGGCTGGATGCGCTGCTCGTAGTCGCAGTTGGTGAGGAGGCCGAACTCCCGGTTGTTGATGAGCTCGTGCTCCTGGCGCTCGCGGAGCGCCTCGACCGTGAGCCGCAACTGCTGCTCGGTCTGGTTCATCGGCTGGTTGTAGAGATCGGCGACGCGGCTGTGGACCTTCAGCACGGTCTGCGCGACGGACAGTTCGTACTCGCGCGGGGAGGCGTCGTAGTCCACGTACGTGTGCGGGACGACCGCCTCGCCGACGTGGCCGGCCGAGAGGTCGATCTCCGCCTCCCCGTACGTGTTGGTGCGCTGATGGGGCAGCGCGGCCACGCCCGCGAGGTGGGCGGCGAGCGAGGTGGCCCGCTCGGCGAGGTTGCGCACGTCGTCGCGGGTGAGCTCGAGGACCGTACAGGTGGTGGCCGCGCGGGCGGTCCACTCCCAGGTGCTGTCGGGGTGGGTCAGCGCGCTGTCACCGAAGTACGCGCCGTCGGCGAGGACTCCGAGGATCGCCTCGTCGCCGTACGGCCCCTCGCCGATCTGCTCGACCTTGCCGTGCGCGAGGAGGTGGACGCGGTCGGTGGGCTCGCCCGCGGTGGCGATCACCTCCCCCGCCGCGTACTCCCGCTGGCGGCACCGCGTCGCGAGTTCGGCGAGGGCCTCCTCGTCGTCGTAGCCACGCAGCGCCGGGAGTTCACCGAGTTCGGCGGGGATCACCGCGACGCGCTCGCCGGTCTGCACGAAGGTGACACGACCGTCACCCACGGAGTAGCTGAGCCTCCGGTTCACCCGGTACGTACCACCCTGGACCTGCACCCACGGCAGCGTCCGCAGCAGCCACCGTGAGGTGATCTCCTGCATCTGCGGGGCCGACTTGGTGGTGGTCGCCAGGTTCCGTGCGGCGGCGGTACCGAGACTCTGCTGCGGGCTCGCCTGATCCGCGCGGACCTCGTCGCCAACCGAACCAACGGACATGGAACTCCCTCTCGTAAGACTGACCTGCGAGAGGAAGCCTTTCAGCACGGAGCGTGCAGGCGCCATTACACAAATGAGTGGGAGTGGATCACCTCCGGCTGGGCATGTCACACGGTTTCCACTCGAACAGCCCCGTCACATCCACCACATGGCCCCCTGTCCGGATCGGCTCGCACACAGCCCGAACGGATGGCCCGGAGTCGAGCACTCCGGTACTCCGGTACTTCAGCACCGTCCCGTTCCGCTTATCCGAAGGAGTCGGCCATGGCCCCACCCATGTCCGCCGGCAGGTTCCTCGACGCACTGCGCGACGAGGGCCTGACGGTCGTAGAAGTCGGAGACTGGCGCACGCACAACCGCAACCACAAGGGCCCCTGGGGCCCCGTCCACGGCGTGATGATCCACCACACGGTCACCCGGGGCACCGCGAACACCGTCCGCATCTGCCGCGACGGCCACGCCTCCCTGCCCGGCCCGCTCTGTCACGGCGTGATCGCCAAGGACGGCAGGGTCCACCTGGTCGGCTACGGCCGCGCCAACCACGCCGGACCCGGCGACGACGAGGTCCTGCGGGCGATCATCGCCGAGCAGCACCTCCCGCCGGACAACGAGGCCACGACGGACGGCAACCGCCACTTCTACGGCTTCGAGTGCGAGAACCTCGGCGACGGGAAGGACCCATGGCCGAAGGCCCAGCTGGAGGCCATCGAGAAGGCCGCGGCGGCGGTGTGCCGGGTGCACGGCTGGACCCAGCGCTCGGTGATCGGCCACCTGGAGTGGCAACCGGGCAAGGTGGACCCGCGAGGCTTCACGATGGCCTCCATGAGGGAGCGGATCGCGGAACGCCTGAGATAGCCGGCGAGGGGGACAATGGCCGGGTGAACGCGTTCGACCTCGCCCTGTCCCGGCTGCGGCCCCGGCTCCCGTCCCCCCTGGAGCCGGTCGAGGACGAGCGGTTCACCCGCCACGGTCTGCGCCTGCTGCTCAAGCGCGACGACCTGATCCACCCGGACCTGCCGGGCAACAAGTGGCGCAAGCTGGCGCTCAATCTACGGAAGGCCGACGGCCGCCCGGTGCTCACCTTCGGCGGCGCGTACTCCAACCACCTGCGCGCGACCGCGGCCGCCGGCCGTCTCCTGGGCTTCGACACGATCGGGGTCGTACGGGGGGACGAGCTGGCCGGCCGGCCGCTGAACCCCTCGCTGGCGCGGTGCGCGGCGGACGGGATGCGGCTGGTGTTCGTGGACCGGTCGACGTACCGGGCGAAGACGGACCCGGCCGTGCTGGCCGACCTCCTCGACCAGTCCCCTCCGGGGACGTACGTGGTCCCCGAAGGCGGCAGCAACTCCCTCGCCGTCCAGGGGTGCGTGGCGCTCGGGCGCGAGCTGCGCGGAGCCGCCGACGTGGTCGCCGTCGCCTGCGGCACGGGAGGCACGCTCGCGGGCCTGGCAGCCGGTCTGGGCCCCGGACAGAGGGCGCTCGGCGTCCCGGTCCTCAAGGGCGGCTTCCTGGGCGAGGAGATACGTACGCTGCAACGCGCGGCCTTCGGCGGCCCCCGCGGCGAGTGGAGCCTCGACGAGCGCTTCCACGGCGGCGGTTACGCCCGGTCGACCCCCGCCCTCGACGCGTTCGCCCAGGACTTCGAGGCGCGGCATGGACTCGCCATCGAGCGTCTGTATGTCGCCAAACTGCTCCACGGACTTGTCGCCTTGGCCGAGGAGGGCGCGTTCGCCCCGGGCACGACGGTCGCGGCGGTGGTGACGGGGGCCCCTTCCTGACGACAGGAGCCCCCTCCCGACGGCACGAGCCCCCTGACGCGCCCTCCGGACCTCAGGCGCTCTCCTCGCGGTAGGCCGCCGCCTCCTCCAGGTCCAGCCGGCGCAGCAGGACGCGCATCATCTCGTCGTCGATGCGGCGCTCGTCGCGGAGCCGCACGAAGACCTCCCGCTCGGCTTCGATCATCTCCCGCGCGAGCCGGCGGTAGGTGTCGTCCGCCGTCTCGCCCGTCGCCTCGTTGACCGCGCCGAGCCGTTCCCACACCGCGTTGCGGCGGCGTTCCAGCACCGCGCGGAGGCGGTCGGCCAGCGGCTGGGGCAGGGCGTTGCGCCCGTCGCCCAGCAGGGCGTCGAGGCGCTCCTCCGCGGCACGGGACGCCTCGCTCTGGGCCTGTGCCTCCGCCAGGGTCTCCTGGTACGTGTCCCGGCCCGGCAGCTTCAGGAGCCGGATGAGCGGCGGCAGGGTGAGGCCCTGGACGACCAGCGTCCCGATCACCGTGGTGAAGGTGAGGAAGAGGACGAGGTTCCGCGCGGGGAACTCCACACCGTCCGCCATCACCGGGATGGAGAAGGCGATGGCGAGGGAGACCACGCCCCGCATCCCGGCCCAGCCGACGATCAGCGGTGCCTTCCAGTCCACGCCCGGCTCGCGCTCCCTGATGCGTTCGGACAGCCACCGGGGCAGGAAGGTGGCCGGGTAGACCCAGACGAAGCGGACGACGACGACGGCGACGAACACGCCTACGGCGTACCAGATCGCCTCCCCGACCCCGTACCGGCCGAGGCCCTGGACGACGTACGGCAGTTGCAGCCCGATCAGGGCGAAGACGGCGGACTCCAGGACGAAGGCGACCATCTTCCACACGGCCTCCTCCTGGAGGCGGGTGGAGAAGTCCACCTGCCAGTTGCGGTGTCCGAGGAAGAGGCCGACGACGACCACGGCGAGGACTCCCGAGGCGCCGACCTCCTCCGCCGCCGCGTAGGCGGCGAACGGGATCAGCAGCGAGAGGGTGTTCTGCAGCAGGGCCTCGCCGAGCCTGAGGCGCAGCCAGTGGAGAGGAACCATGAGGACGAGGCCGACGCCGATCCCGCCGACGGCCGCGAGCGCGAACTCGCCGACGCCGCCCGCCCAGCCGATGCCCTCGCCGACCGCCGCGGCCAGCGCCACCTTGAAGGCGGTGATGGCGGTGGCGTCGTTCACCAGGGACTCGCCCTGGAGGATGGTGGTGATCCGGTTCGGCAGTCCGAGCTTGCGGGCGATGGCCGTCGCCGCGACCGCGTCCGGCGGCGCGACCACCGCGCCGAGGACGAGCGCGGCGGTCAGCGGAAGGTCGGGGACGAGCACATAGGCGAGCCAGCCGACCGCCACGGTCGCGAAGAGGACGTACCCGACGGAGAGCAGGGCGACGGGCCGAATGTTGGCGCGCAGATCGAGGTACGAGGAGTCCACCGCCGCCGTGTAGAGGAGCGGGGGAAGGATGAGCGGCAGCACGATGTGCGGGTCGAGGGTGTAGTCCGGGACGCCCGGTACGTACGAGGCGGCGAGCCCGACCGCCACCAGGAGCAGCGGCGCCGGCACCGGTGTCCTGCGGGCCGCGCCCGCCACCGCGGCGCTGGCCGCGACCAGGGCCACCAACTGCAGTGCGTCCATTCTTCGGTCCCCGTCCCCGCTTCGTTCCACCACGTAACCTGGCCATCATGAGCGAGTGTCCGCACGTTGCCGAAATGCCGCGCCCCGAACCGGCGCCGCTGACCGACACCTGTCCCGCGTGCCTGGCCGACGGCACCCACCCCGTCCAGCTGCGCATCTGCCTCAGCTGCGGACACGTGGGGTGCTGCGACTCCTCGCCGGGCCGGCACGCCACCGGGCACTTCTCGACCAGCGGGCACCCCGTGATGCGGACCTTCGAGCCGAACGAACGCTGGCGCTGGTGCTTCGTGGACGGTTCGATCGTCTGAGGGCTGGGTACGACACCCCGGCGATCCGCTGCCGGTCGCTTCGCAATTGGGCCCCGCAGACCCCTAGCCACTGTCCGTACTCGTGGCTTTACCATGAGCGACAGACCGGGGCGAGGTCCTTCCAGGGACCCACGGCGACACGGCGGCATGGATCGCGATAGCGTCACGGCGGATCGCGCAGCCGACTGCGTACCGCCCGGTTCGGGGGGCTTTCTCCCCTCGGGCCCCGAATGAGCTTGTGCCACCTTGGAGGTGAGGGTGTCCCAGATCGCAGGCGAGCCCGGGTCCCAGGACTTCGTGGAAGTCCGGCTGCCCGCTGCGGGTGCCTACCTGTCCGTGCTGCGTACGGCCACGGCCGGCCTCGCGGCGCGCTTGGACTTCACCCTCGACGAGATCGAGGACTTGCGGATCGCGGTCGACGAGGCGTGCGCCATCCTGCTCCAGCAGGCCGTGCCCGGATCCGTCCTGAGCTGTGTCTTCCGCCTGGTCGACGACTCGCTCGACGTGACGGTGTCGGCCCCGACGACGGACGGGCGGGCGCCGGAGCGGGACACCTTCGCGTGGACCGTGCTCTCCGCGCTGGCCGGGAAGGTCGAGTCCTCCGTGGCGGACGACCGGACGGTCTCCATCAGCCTGTACAAACAGCGCGGCGCGGGGCCAGGCCCGGCGTGAGGAGCGGGGACGCGACGGCCGGCTTCCCTGAGCAGCAGGCGCGGCCGCATCCGGAGGTCGAGGTCGAGGTCGCTACGGAGCAGGCGGTCCACATGAGCGAGCACGAGCAGCACAACCAGGTTTCCGAGCCGCAGGAGGCTCCGGATCCGCACGACCGGAGCGGGGCACGCGCGCTCTTCATCGAGTTGCGCAAGCTCCCGGAGGGCTCTCCCGAGAAGTCGGAACTGCGCAATCGGCTGGTACGGATGCACCTGCCGCTGGTCGAGCACCTGGCCCGGCGGTTCCGCAACCGGGGCGAGCCGCTCGACGACCTGACGCAGGTCGCGACGATCGGACTGATCAAGTCGGTGGACCGGTTCGACCCGGAGCGGGGCGTCGAGTTCTCGACGTACGCGACCCCGACGGTCGTCGGCGAGATCAAGCGTCACTTCCGTGACAAGGGCTGGGCGGTCCGGGTGCCGCGCCGGCTGCAGGAGCTGCGGCTCTCGCTGACGACGGCGACGGCGGAGCTCTCCCAGCTGCACGGCCGCTCACCGACGGTGCACGAGCTCGCGGAGCGTCTGGGGATCTCGGAGGAGGAGGTCCTGGAGGGCCTGGAGTCGGCGAACGCCTACTCGACGCTCTCGCTGGACGTCCCGGACACGGACGACGAGTCCCCGGCGGTCGCGGACACCCTGGGTGCGGAGGACGAGGCCCTGGAGGGTGTCGAGTACCGCGAGTCGCTCAAGCCGCTTCTGGAGGACCTGCCGCCCCGGGAGAAGCGGATCCTGCTGCTGCGCTTCTTCGGGAACATGACGCAGTCGCAGATCGCGCAGGAGGTCGGCATCTCGCAGATGCACGTCTCCCGACTGCTGGCCCGCACGCTGGCACAGCTCCGGGAGAAGCTCCTCGTCGAGGAGTAGCCGCTACGAGGACCGACGCGTCACGCCTCGCCGCGACGGCCGATGCCCAGGGCCTCGGTCGTCGCCGGGTTCACCAGGAGGACCAGGCCGGACACGGCGAGGACCGCGAGGGCGATGCCGGCCGGGATCATGGCGCTGTTCGCCTGGAGGAGCTGCCAGGCCACCGGCAGGGCCAGGATCTGGGTGATGATCGCCGGTCCGCGGCTCCATCCCCGGCGCAGCAGCAGACCGCGCGCCGCGGCCCCGGGGAACAGCCCGAGCGCGATCAGCGTCGCGCCGCCCGTGATCGCCTGGGTCAGGCTGTCGGGGTCACCGGTGAAACCGGTCACCAGCACGTACACGCCCCCGATCACCAGCGCGAGGGCCTCGATCCCGGCGACCGCCGCGGCGGCGGTCAGCCGGCCGGGGCGGGAAGTCTGCTCCGTACTGCTCATACCTGGCAGGGTAGCCGGGGCCGCGTGCGGGGCTGTCCGTCAGGTGGCCGCGACTGGGATCGGTACCGCCGGGTAGGTACGCTGGCGGCCATGCGCGCACTTCTCGTGGTCAATCCGGCAGCCACCACCACCAGTGCCCGCACGCGTGACGTCCTCATCCACGCGCTGGCGAGCGAGATGAAGCTGGAGGCCGTGACCACCGAGTACCGCGGTCACGCCCGCGATCTCGGCCGCCGGGCCGCGGACTCCGCGGACATCGACCTGGTCGTCGCCCTGGGCGGCGACGGCACGGTGAACGAGGTCGTCAACGGCTTGCTGCACGACGGCCCGGATCCGGACCGGCTGCCCGGTCTCGCGGTGGTCCCCGGCGGCTCCACGAATGTCTTCGCCCGCGCGCTCGGGCTGCCCAACGACGCGGTCGAGGCGACCGGCGCCCTGCTCGACGCGCTCCGTGAGCGCCGGGCACGCACAGTGAGCCTCGGGCTCGCGTCCGGGACCCCGGGGACCGAGGACGAGGCGGTGCCCGCCCGCTGGTTCACCTTCTGTGCCGGGTTCGGTTTCGACGCCAGCGTCATCGGACGAGTCGAACAGCAGCGGGAACGCGGCAAGAGATCGACCCACGCCCTGTACCTGCGCCAGGTGGTCCGCCAGTTCCTGGGGGAGCCGAACCGGCGGCACGGCACGATCACCCTGGAGCGCCCCGGTGAGGACCCGGTCGAGGACCTGGTCCTGTCCATAATCTGCAACACCTCCCCCTGGACCTACCTGGGCAATCGTCCGGTGTACGCGTCCCCGGAGGCATCCTTCGAAACGGCTCTGGACGTCCTCGGTCTGAGCCGGCTCTCGACCCCCGCGGTGGCCCGGTACGCCACCCAGCTGCTCACTTCGTCACCCGAGCGCGGCCCGCACGGCAAGCACGCCCTGTCTCTGCACGACCTGACCGACTTCACCTTGCATTCGAAGGTTCCCCTCCCCCTGCAGATGGACGGAGACCACCTCGGACTGCGTACGAGCGTGACGTTCACAGGCGTTCGCCGTGCACTGCGTGTGATTGTGTGAGTGGAAGGGCCGAAAGTCCTTTCACTCGAACGTTTAGGCTGGGCTCCACCCCTTAGAAGTACGGCTGTGACCTAGTCGACACCGAGGAATCAAAAAAAACTTTCCGGAAGGGGTTGTATCCGCTGCCGAGGTTTGCGAGTCTCTTCTTGGCGATCGGGACGGCCCGCAACACCGGCCTCCACTGAGAGCCAGAACCCCTCCTCAGTCCAAGGACCACACCAGTTCATCTGGCAGTCGGCCCTTCACTTACGGGGGGATTCGTGAAAGCGTTCACATTCACAAGCAACCAGCTTGTAACACCCTAGAGAGGTAGCAGCCATGGACTGGCGTCACAACGCCGTTTGTCGTGAGGAAGACCCCGAGCTGTTCTTCCCCATCGGCAACACCGGTCCTGCGCTGCTGCAGATCGAGGAAGCCAAGGCCGTCTGCCGCCGCTGCCCCGTCATGGAGCAGTGCCTGCAGTGGGCGCTCGAGTCCGGCCAGGACTCCGGCGTCTGGGGTGGCCTCAGCGAGGACGAGCGCCGTGCGATGAAGCGCCGCGCCGCTCGCAACCGGGCGCGCAACGCGAGCGCCTGAACACCCTGACAAGCCTGAGGCAAGCGGCGCGTACATAGCGTACGCAATCACCGCCCCCGAGCCGCAGCGCGCAGCAGTAAACCCACAGCATTCGAGCCCCGGACCGATCTCCTCGGTCCGGGGCTCGCTGCTGTGATCCGCGGCTGTCGGCCCGAGATCGTGGGCCCCGAGACTGTGATCCGCGCGACTGTCGCCGCGCGCGCGACTACTTCTGCGGCTGTACGGGGATGTCGAGGACGACCTTGGTCCCGCGCTCCGCGCCCGGCTGCATGTCGAAGGTGCCGCCCAGCTCCCCTTCGACCAGCGTCCGCACGATCTGCAGACCGAGGTTGCCCGCGCGCTGCGGGTCGAAGCCCTCCGGCAGACCGCGGCCGTCGTCCCGGACCGTGATCAGCAGCCGGGCGTCGGCGCGGGGTTCACCGCGGACGGCCGTGACCTCGACCGTGCCCTGTTCCCCCGGCGCGAAGGCGTGCTCCAGGGCGTTCTGCAGGACTTCGGTGAGGACCATGGAGAGCGGGGTGGCGACCTCGGCGTCGAGGATGCCGAAGCGGCCGTTGCGCCGGCAGGTCACCTTGCCCGGGGAGATCTCGGCGACCATCGCGATCACACGGTCGGCGATCTCGTCGAACTCCACGCGCTCGTCCAGGTTCTGGGAGAGCGTCTCGTGCACGATGGCGATGGAACCGACCCTGCGTACCGCCTCGTTGAGGGCCTCGCGCCCCTGCTCGGAGTCCATCCGGCGGGCCTGGAGGCGCAGGAGCGCGGCCACGGTCTGGAGGTTGTTCTTCACCCGGTGGTGAATCTCCCGGATGGTCGCGTCCTTGGTGATCAACTCGCGCTCGCGGCGACGCAGTTCGGTGACGTCGCGGAGCAGGACGAGCGAACCGATGCGGGTGCCCTTGGGCTTGAGCGGGATGGCCCGCAGCTGGATGACGCCGCCGTTGCCCTCGACCTCGGCCTCGCGGGGGGCGTAGCCGGAGGCCAGTTTGACCAGGGCCTCGTCCACGGGGCCGCGGGAGGGGGCGAGTTCGGCGGTGATCTGGCCGAGGTGCTGACCGACGAGGTCGGCCGCGAGGCCGAGCCGGTGGTACGCGGAGAGGGCGTTGGGCGAGGCGTACTGGACGATGCCGTCGGCGTCCAGGCGGATCAGGCCGTCTCCGGCGCGCGGCGAGGCGTCCATGTCGACCGCTTCCCCGGGGAAGGGGAAGGTTCCGGCGGCGATCATCTGGGCCAGGTCGGAGGCGGACTGGAGGTAGGTGAGCTCCAGGCGGGACGGGGTCCGCACGGTGAGGAGATTGGTGTTGCGGGCGATGACGCCGAGGACGCGGCCCTCGCGGCGTACGGGGATCGACTCGACCCGCACCGGGACCTCCTCGCGCCACTCGGGGTCGCCCTCGCGCACGATCCGGCCCTCGTCGAGGGCGGCGTCGAGGAGCGGGCGGCGGCCGCGCGGGACGAGGTGGCCGACCATGTCGTCCTGGTAGGAGGTCGGGCCGGTGTTGGGCCGCATCTGGGCGACGGAGACGTAACGGGTGCCATCGAGGGTGGGGACCCAGAGGACGAGGTCGGCGAAGGAGAGGTCGGAGAGCAGCTGCCACTCCGAGACCAGCAGGTGCAGCCACTCGAGGTCGGACTCACTCAGAGCGGTGTGCTGGCGTACGAGGTCGTTCATGGAGGGCACAGGTGCGAGCGTACCCGCGGAATCGGAGGGCGCTGAACCTGGATCTCAGGGCGTTCGTGTTGGAGGATGGACCGGGAAGCACGCCGGTCCTATGGATGGACTTACCGAATGGTCTAGTCCACAATGGCCGAGCAGCATCCCATCATGACCTCCGCCCTCCCCGCACAGGAGGGTGGACGAGGTACCCGGCGCTCTCTGCCCTGACTGCGCCGAGACCTCCCATTACGGCCGAGGGACCGCACACCCCCGGCCGGGCAACTCCGGGCTGCGGTGCCGGACGGGTTGAGGGTCCCGTCGGGCGCCGCGGCCCGCGGGTTTTTCTGGGCCCGCGGGTTCTTCCGGTGTTCAGCTCCGGCCGACCTTCTTCCGGTGTTCAGCTCCGGCCGACCGCCGGCCCGGACGACGGCCAGGCCGACATCGCCGCCTCCGCCACCGCCTCCAGCTCCGTCCGGGTCGCCCCGTCGCGTGCCTGCTGGGACATGCCCTGGAGCACCGCTCCGTACAGCCGGGCCAGTGCACCTGCGTCGGTGCCCGCCGGCAGCTCCCCCGCGTCGACGTCGCGCTGGATCCGGGCCTCGAAGGACGCCAGATTGTCGTTGCGCCGCGCGCGCAGGGCCTCCTCGACCTCCGGGGTCGAGCAGTTGGTCGCCGCGGAGATCATCAGGCAGCCGCGGGGATGGGACGGATCGGTGAAGACCTCCGCCGCTTCCCTGAGCATCCGGCCGAGCGCGCCGCGCGCCGTCGGCTCCTGCGCGAAGGCCCGGCCGCCGTACGCCCCGTACGAGACGGCGTACGCCTCGACGACCTCCTCGAACAGTGCCTTCTTGTCACCGAAGGCGGCGTAGAGGCTGGGCGCGCTGATACCCATGGCGCGCGTCAGGTCGGACACGGAGGTCGTCTCGTACCCGTGCTCCCAGAACGCCATCGTGGCCTGCTCCAGCGCCGTGAGGCGGTCGAAGGAGCGGGGGCGGCCACGCGGCTTCGTCGTCATGGCGCACATTCTATAGCGGTCACTACGAAACGGTGGTACGGTTCTTTCTGTAACGACCACTACGGAAGTCAGGGGGGCGTCGGATGAGTGCGCTCAAGGGGAAGACGGCACTGGTCACGGGCGGCAGCCGGGGCATCGGGAGGGGCGTCGCGGAGCGGCTCGGCCGGGACGGGGCGCGGGTCGCGGTGCATTACGGGACCAACGAGACGGCGGCGAAGGAGACGGTCGCGGCGATCGAGGCGGCGGGCGGCGAGGCGTTCGCGATCGGCCAGGAGCTGGGGGTGCCGGGGGACGCGGCGGCGCTGTGGGAGCGGTTCGACGCGCGCGCGGACGGGCTCGACATCCTCGTCAACAACGCGGGGATCGGGGCCTCGCGGCCGTTCGCGACGATCGACGAGGCGGAGTACGACCGGATCTTCGCGGTCAACACCAAGGCCCCGTTCTTCCTGGCACGGCTGGGCGCCGAGCGGCTGCGCGACGGCGGCCGGATCATCAACATCTCCACCGGCCTGAGCCGGGCGGCGATGATGCCGGACACGATGGCGTACGCGATGTCGAAGGGCGCGCTGGACGTGTTCACGCGCTATCTGTCGAAGGTGTTGGGCGAGCGGGGCATCACGGTCAACGCGGTGGCGCCGGGAGTCGTGGACACGGACATCAACGCGGACTGGCTGCGGGGGAACGACGAGGCGTGGGCGGGAGCGGCGGCGCTGTCCGCGCTCGGGAAGGTCGGGACGCCCGCGGACATAGCCGATGTGGTGGCCTTCCTGGCCTCGCACGACGGGCGCTGGGTGACGGGCCAGTGGATCGATGCCACGGGAGGTTCGCTCGCCTGACGCGGCACTGTCTCCGGTGGCTGTGGGGGCCTTCCCGTTCGACGATGGGAGGGTTCCGTCCGCCGGCTGGAAGGGCCTGAGCAGACGCGCTCCGCTCTGCTAGATTGGGCTTTGATTGGTCTATACCACCAGCCCTCACCAGCCCCTCACCAGATCGGCAGGCACAGCGTGGAAGTTGTCATCGTCCCGGACGCCGCGGCAGGCGGAGCGCTCATCGCGGACGGCATCGCCGGCCTCCTGCGCCGCAAGCCCGACGCGCTGCTCGGCGTGGCCACGGGTTCGACTCCGCTGCCCATCTACGAGGCCCTGATCGCCCAGGTCAAGGCCGGTTCCGTGGACGCCTCGCGCGCCCGGATCGCTCAGCTGGACGAGTACGTCGGACTGCCCACCGGGCACCCGGAGTCGTACCGCTCCACCGTGCTGCGTCAGGTCGTGGAGCCGCTCGGTCTCTCCCAGGAGGCCTTCATGGGGCCCGACGGTGCGGCCGAGGACGTCCAGGCGGCGTGCGAGGCGTACGACCAGGCACTGCGGGACGCGGGCGGCGTGGACCTGCAGATCCTCGGCATCGGGACCGACGGGCACATCGGCTTCAACGAGCCGTGCTCCTCGCTCGCCTCCCGGACCCGGATCAAGACGCTGACCGAGCAGACCCGGGTCGACAACGCGCGCTTCTTCGACGACGACATCGAGCAGGTGCCGCACCATGTCATCACCCAGGGCATCGGCACCATCCTGGAGGCCCGTCACCTGGTCCTCCTGGCCACCGGCGAGGGCAAGGCCGACGCCGTGGCCCAGACCGTCGAGGGCCCGGTCGCGGCCCTCGTGCCGGCCTCGGCGCTGCAGCTGCACCCGCACGCCACGGTCGTCGTGGACGAGGCCGCCGCGTCCAAGCTGAAGCTCGCGGACTACTTCCGCCACACCTTCGCCAACAAGCCCACCTGGCAGGGGATCTAGCGGGCACGCGCTCCCGCGCGCTCCCGTACGGCGAGGGGGCCCGGCACCTGGTTCAGGTGCCGGGCCCCTCTCGTACAGCGGTCTCAGATTCCGGCGATGGCCTCCGCCGCCGCACGGCCGCAGACCCTGGCGGCGCCGTGGGTGGCGATGTGCAGGGCGCCACGGGGCTCCGCCCGGTTCAGGCCCATCTCCACCACGACCGTGTCCGGGCGGGCCGCGAGGAGGGCGTCCAGGGCCTCGGTCATCCACGGGTGACGGTGGGCGTCCCGGACCACCGCGACGATCCGCCGCTCCCCCGCGGCGGCGAGGACGGCGTCCACAGCGGGCTCGTCGTACGCGCCCGTCTCGGTGCCCGGCAGCAGCCGCTCCAGCTCCGCCGCGACACCCCACGGCGTCTCGTCACCGACCGCGATGTTGGCGACGGGCGTGAAGGCGGCGACGTAGGGAGCGCCGGTCATCGGCGTGTGGGGCCGCTCCCCCGTCGTCAGCGTCAGGGCCCGGCGCGCCGCGACGAGTCCGATCTCGGTGCCGGGCGCGGTCCCCTCCTGCACTGCCGCGCCCGGCCCCGATCCAGCCCCCCTGGCCCGGTGCGCCTGGGTCCAGGACGCCAGGGCGCGTACGCGCGCCGCGGCGTCGGCCAGCCGCTCCTCGGGCAGTTCACCGGTCCGTACCGCGTCGACCAGCGCGTCGCGCAGGCGCAGTACGGTGTCCTCGTCGGCCAGCCCGCCGCCGACGCAGATGGCGTCGGCGCCCGCGGCGATCGCGAGGACGGATCCGCGTTCGATGCCGTACGTCGACGCGATGGCCTGCATCTCCATGCCATCGGTGACGATCAGCCCGTCGAAGCCCAGCTCCTGGCGCAGCAGACCGGTCAGGATCCGCGGGCTCAGGGTCGCCGGACGGTCCGGGTCGAGCGCGGGGAGCAGGATATGCGCGCTCATCACCGCTTTGGAACCCGCGGCGATCGCGGCGCGGAAAGGCACCAGCTCACGCGCGTGCAGTGTGTCCAGATCCACATCGATCCGGGGCAGCGCGTGGTGGGAGTCCACGTTGGTGTCGCCGTGCCCGGGGAAGTGCTTGGTGCAGGCGGCGACGCCGACGGCCTGGAGACCCTCGACGTACGCCACGGTGTGCCGGGCGACCAGGTCGGTGCCGGGGCCGAAGGACCGGACGCCGATGACGGGGTTGTCGGGGTTGGAGTTCACGTCGGCGGAGGGTGCCCAGTTGAGGTCGACCCCGCACGCGGCGAGCCGGCGGCCGAGCTCCTCGGCGACGGCCCGGGTGAGGTCCACGTCGTCGACGGAGCCGAGCGCGTAGTTGCCGGGGAAGGAGGAGCCGTGCCGGACCTCCAGGCGGGTGACGTCGCCGCCTTCCTCGTCGATGGCGACGAGGACGTCGTCCCGCTCGGCCCGCAGCCGCGCGGTGAGCGCGGCGAGCTGCTCGGGAGAGGCGATGTTCCGGCCGAACAGACCGACGGAGGAGAGTCCCTCGCCGATCCTGCGGAGCAGCCAGTCGGGTGCGGTCGTGCCGACGAAGCCGGGCTGGAGGACGGTGAGCGCGTCACGGGTCAGGGTGTCCGAGGCGCTGACGAGTGTGGTCATGGGGCGGCGTTATCCCTTCACCGCGCCGGCCGTCAGGCCGGCGGCCATCTTGCGCTGGACGAGGAGGAAGAGGATCACGATGGGGACGGCCATCATGGTGGAGCCCGCCATCATCGGGGCGTACTCCGTGCCGTTCTTCGTGATGAAGTTGCCGAGCCAGACGGTGGCCGTCTGGTTCTGCTGGCTCATCAGCATCAGCGCGTACAGGTACTCGTTCCACGCCTGGATGAAGCCGTAGACGGAGGTGGCGACCATGCCCGGGGCGAGCAGCGGGAAGACGACCCGGACGAACGCGCCGGTGCGGGTGCAGCCGTCGACCTGCGCGGCCTCCTCCAGCTCCTTGGGGATGTTGACGATGAAACCGCGCAGCGTCCACACCGTGAAGGGGAGGATGAAGGTCAGGTAGGTGATGATCAGGCCGCTGATCCTGTCGTACTGGCCCAGGTCGTTGAGCATCAGGAAGACCGGGATGATCATCGCGACGAGCGGGACCATCTGGACGGCGAGGATGCCGACGATCACGACCTTGCGGCCGCGGAAGGCGAAGCGCGAGATGGCGAGCGCCGCCAGCATGCCGACCACGATGCCGATGACGACGACCACCGACGAGACGATCAGGCTGCGCGTGACCGGTCCCCAGAAGTCCGCGATATCCAGCGCACGCTTGAAGTTCTCCAGCGTGAAGGTGGAGGGGAAGAAGTGCGGGTTCGGGTCGATGGCGTCCTTGGCCGGCTTGAAGGCCGTGTTCACCATCCAGTAGACGGGGAAGCCGACGACGACGAAGACGAGGAGCCCGATCAGGTTCCAGCCGAGCTTGGTCGAGCGGCGGCGGGTGACGGGGGGCCGGGTGACGGTGGGGGCCGGGGCGGGGGCCGGGGCCGCGGTGGTCGTGGTCACTCCACCTCTCCGATCTTGAGCATCTGACGCATGTACACGGCGACCACTCCGAGCAGCAGGACGACCGTGACGAGCGCGATCGCGGAGCCGGTGCCGTAGTCGTTGACGACGAACGCCTTGTCGAACGAGTACGTGGTGAGGAGCTGGAACTCCGCCTCGGGGTGGCCGTTGCGCATCACGTAGACCTGCGGGAAGACGCCCATGTCCCAGATGACCGAGAGCGTCGTCAGCATGACGATGATCGGCTTGAGGATGGGCAGGGTGACGAAGCGGAAGACGCCCCAGGCTCCGGCGCCGTCGAGGCGGGCGGCCTCTTCGAGCTCCTTGGGGACCTGGGTGAGGCCGGCGCTCAGGGTGATGACGACGAAGGGCACGGCGCCCCAGACGACGAGCAGCATGATGACGGCGAGGCCCTGCGGGCCGCTGGCGAACCAGTTGTGGCCGATCATGTCGACCCCGGGCAGCCTGCTCAGCAGCCAGTTGAGCACGCCGTAGTCGGCGTCGAAGAGCCATTTGAAGATGGCGGTTGCGACGATGATGGGCATGCCCCAGCTCGCCACGAGGACGATGTTGATGAGGGCCTTGACCCAGCCGGAGACCTTCTGCAGCAGCAGCGCGATCATCATGCCGAGGACCATGGTGAGGATCACCGCGCCGCCGGCGAAGAGCACCGTCCGCAGGACCACGGCCCAGAACTCGCCGTCGGAGAGGATCTTGGTGAAGTTGGCGAAGCCGGCCGACTCCGCCTCCTGGAAGCCCCAGAGCTGCGGCTGTCCGAAGTGCTGGAAGGAGAGGGTGACCAGGCGCACGAGCGGATAGCCGAGCACCAGGAGCAGGACGAGCAGGCACGGCGCGAGCAGGAGCCAGGGGATCCCGCCTCCGCCGTTGGTGGGCTTCTTCCCCGGCTTCGGGGCACCGGCCCGCGGGCCGGATGGTGGCGATTGCCGCACCGGCGGCACCTTCGCGGTGGTTGTGTCTGCGGCACTCATCCCGTGCTCCTCAGCGATCCCTCTCGTGATACGGGAAGCAGGGCCCCCTGAGCCCCTTTTTCGAGGCTGAAGGGGCCCTGCTCCTAGGTCACTTGGTGTTGATGACCTTGTCCATCGCGGCGTCCGCGTCCTTGGCGGCGGCCTCGACCGACTTCTTGCCGTTGGCGATCTCGATCAGCATCGTCTTGAGGATCTGGGCCTTCTCGACCTGGCCCCAGCCCGGAGCGGTCGGGACGAACCAGCTGGACTCGGCGGCCGTGGCCGCGACCGTGGTGGCCGGGTCGGCCTTCAGCGGGGCGAGGGCTGCCTTGTTGTTGGGCAGGTTGCCCTTGGCGACGAGGCCCTTCTGGCCCTCGGTGCCGGTGTAGGCGGCGATCCAGTCGGCCGCGAGGCCCTGCGCCTTGGACTTGACCGGGATGGCCAGGTCGGAGCCGCCCAGGAAGACCGGCAGGTTCTTGCCGGACGGGCCGGGCATCACGAAGTTCTCGAGCTTGTCCTTCAGCCCGCCGACCTTGTCGGTCTTCGGGTCGGCCGCGGTGGCGCCCTCCCAGCCGGCGGCGAACATCGCGGCGGCGTTGCCCTGGCCGAAGACGACCGGACGGTCGGCCTCGTCCTTGGTCTTGTCGCCGTGCATGTACTTGTCGAGGATGTTCTTGTACTCGGTCAGGCCCTTGACGGACTCCGGCGAGGACAGGTTCGCCTTCCAGGTCTCGCCGTCCTGCTTGGCGATGGAGCCGCCCGCGTCGAAGACGAAGGACATCGCGGCGTACCAGTCCGGCGACGGCTGGTACCAGGCGCTGAACTTGGCGCCCTTCTTCTTCTGGATCGCGTCGAGCGCGGCGGTCAGCTCGGCCCAGGTCTTCGGGGCGGCCTTGACGCCCGCCTCGGCGGCGATGTCCTTGCGCCAGGTGCCCACGCGGCCACCGGCGTAGTAGGGGACGCCGTAGGTCTTGCCGTTGTAGGTGACCGAGTCCTTGAGGGCGTCGAGCCACTGGTCGGAGTTCTCGAACTTCGAGGCGTCGACCTCGGCGAAGGCACCCTTCGCCATGTAGCTGATCATCTCGGAGTTGCCCATCTCGACAACGTCCGGGGCCTTGTCCGTGGCGAGCACCGCGTCGAGCTTGGTGTTCTTGTCCGGCCAGCCGTAGTACTCGTGCTTGATCTTGACGCCCGGGTGCTTCTTGGTCACCGCGTCGTCGGCGGCCTTGACCAGCTCGGGCCAGTTGTTCTGGGCGTCGACCGTCAGCCAGACGGTGAGCTCCTTGGCGTCTCCGCCGGCGTTGTCCCCGCTCTTGTCCGAACCGCACGCGGCGATGCCGACCATGATGCCCGCGACGCCGATCGCCGCGATGAGCTTGCGCTTCACGCCACCCTCCTCAGGGATGCCTGCAACCCCCCCACCGCGCGAAGACATACGTCGAGTAGTGCTCGTGGGGCTGGGACCTGGTCTTTAATGGTTTAGACCAGTACCCGGAGCTTGGCCTAGACCTTTAGGGGTGTCAAGGGTGTATAAGAAGGGCAGTCGCGTCCGTTATCGGACCGACACCTGAGGGAGGGCGACGACCCGTGACCGGTCCGTGCCACCATGTGAGCCGCGACAGACGGAGGAGCCGGTGACGGCAGCAGCACAGGAGTCGGGAAGGCAGGCCATGGCCACGGACGCGGGCAGCACGGAGAAAGAGGGCGGGGTCACCACCCGCACCGCGCGCGTGCCCAAGTACTACCGACTGAAGCGGCACTTGCTCGACATGACGGAGACCCTGCCGCCCGGCACACCGGTCCCGCCGGAGCGCACCCTCGCCGCCGAGTTCGACACCTCGCGCACCACGGTGCGCCAGGCCCTGCAGGAGCTGGTCGTCGAGGGCCGGCTGGAGCGGATCCAGGGCAAGGGCACGTTCGTGGCCAAGCCCAAGGTCTCGCAGGCGCTCCAGCTCACCTCGTACACCGAGGACATGCGGGCCCAGGGCCTGGAGCCCACCTCGCAGTTGCTGGACATCGGATACGTCACCGCCGATGACACGCTCGCCGGGCTGCTCGACATCTCGGCCGGCGGCCGCGTGCTGCGGATCGAGCGGCTGCGGCTCGCGAGCGGCGAGCCGATGGCGATCGAGACCACGCACCTCTCGGCCAAGCGCTTCCCGGCACTGCGCCGTTCCCTGGTGAAGTACACCTCGCTCTACACGGCGCTCGCCGAGGTGTACGACGTGCACCTGGCCGAGGCCGAGGAGACCATCGAGACCTCCCTCGCCACCCCGCGCGAGGCCGGCCTGCTCGGTACGGACGTGGGCCTGCCGATGCTGATGCTCTCCCGCCACTCGCTGGACGCGCAGGGCGAGCCGGTCGAATGGGTGCGCTCGGTGTACCGCGGCGACCGATACAAGTTCGTTGCGCGCCTCAAGCGGCCCAACGGCTGACAAAGGCCCCACAGCGTACGTCCGTTATCCGGACAGGGGTTCCATACGGCGGAACCGTCCCCTAGATTTCCTGCGCATTACACAGGTGATCACCGAGGGGACGGTTCCGCCGTATGTCGGAAGAAACGCAGGGAAGACAACCAACCGTCACACCCGTGCGGGTCGTGGTGGCGCTCTGCCTGATCGCGCCGTTCGTGGCGATGCTCTGGGTGAGCTCGTACGCCAAGGTCGAGCCGACGTTCATCGGCATCCCGTTCTTCTACTGGTACCAGATGGCCTGGGTCGTGATCTCGACCGTGCTCACCATGGTCGCCTACGCGCTGTGGCAGCGTGACCAGCGCTCCCGCAAGGGAGGTGCGTCGAAGTGAACGACGGCGTGAACGGCGTCGCACTCGCCGTCTTCATCTTCTTCTTCCTGGCCGTCACGGTCATGGGCTTCCTCGCCTCGCGCTGGCGCAAGGCCGAGAACGAGAACAGCCTCGACGAATGGGGTCTGGGCGGCCGGTCGTTCGGCACCTGGGTGACCTGGTTCCTGCTCGGCGGCGACCTCTACACCGCGTACACCTTCGTCGCCGTCCCGGCGGCCATCTACGCGGCGGGCGCGGCCGGCTTCTTCGCCGTCCCCTACACGATCCTCGTGTACCCGCTGATCTTCACCTTCCTGCCCCGCCTCTGGTCGGTGTCGCACAAGCACGGTTACGTCACCACCTCCGACTTCGTCCGCGGCCGCTTCGGCTCCAAGGGCCTCTCGCTCGCGGTCGCGCTCACCGGCATCCTCGCCACCATGCCGTACATCGCGCTCCAGCTGGTCGGCATCCAGGCCGTCCTGGACGTGATGGGCGTGGGCGGCGGCGAGAACACGCACTGGTTCATCAAGGACCTGCCGCTGCTCATCGCCTTCGGCGTCCTCGCGGCGTACACCTACTCCTCGGGTCTGCGCGCCCCGGCGCTCATCGCCTTCGTCAAGGACACGCTGATCTACATCGTCATCGCGGTGGCGATCATCTACATCCCGATCAAGCTGGGCGGCTTCGACGAGATCTTCGCCAAGGCCGGCGAGGCGTACGCGACGGTCAACCCGGCGACCGACAAGCCGCGCGGCTCGCTGGTGCCGGGCGAGATGGGCCAGTGGGGCTACGCGACGCTCGCGCTCGGCTCGGCGCTCGCGCTCTTCATGTACCCGCACTCGATCACGGCGACGCTCTCCTCGCGCAGCCGTGACGTGATCCGGCGCAATACCACGATCCTGCCGCTGTACTCGCTGATGCTGGGCCTGCTCGCGCTGCTCGGCTTCATGGCGATCGCCGCCGGTGTGAAGGTGTCCAACGGTCAGCTCGCCATCCCGCAGCTGTTCGAGAACATGTTCCCCGACTGGTTCGCGGGCGTCGCCTTCGCCGCCATCGGCATCGGCGCGCTGGTGCCCGCCGCGATCATGTCGATCGCCGCCGCCAACCTCTTCACCCGGAACATCTACAAGGACTTCCTGAAGCCGGACGCCACCCCGGAGCAGGAGACCAAGGTGTCCAAGCTGGTGTCGCTCCTGGTGAAGGTCGGCGCGCTGGCCTTCGTCCTCACCATGGACAAGACGGTCGCCATCAACTTCCAGCTGCTCGGCGGCATCTGGATCCTGCAGACCCTCCCGGCCCTCGTCGGCGGTCTGTTCACCCGCTGGTTCCACCGCTGGGCGCTGCTCGCCGGCTGGGCCGTCGGCATGGTGTACGGCACGGCCGCGGCGTACGGCGTGGCCAGCCCGACCCAGAAGCACTTCGGCGGCTCGTCCGCCGAGATCCCGGGCATCGGGGAGATCGGCTACATCGGCCTCACCGCCTTCGTCATCAACGTCGTCGTCACGGTCGTCCTGACCTTCGTCCTGAAGGCCCTGAAGGCGCCTGAGGGCGTGGACGAGACCTCGCCGTCGGACTACACGGCGGACGCGGGCGACCCGGGCGTGCAGACCGAGATGCCGAAGCTCGCCGCCGACACGCACTGACACCGAGAAGCACACCGCAGGGGCCCGGGTTTTCCGCCAGGAAAATCCCGGGCCCTTCGCCGTGCCCCTGAGGCAGACTGCCGGGATGGATCTCACCATCAGGGCGGTACGGCCCGAGGAGTACGAGGCCCTCGGCGACATCACCGCACGCGCCTATCTCGACGACGGACACCTCGACTTCGGCGAGGAGGACGACTACCTGCACCTGCTGCGGGACGTGGCCCGGCGGGTCGCGGAGGCGGAGGTGCTGGTGGCGGTGGACCACGCCGGCACGGTGCTCGGCGGGGTGACCTTCGCCCGGGCGGGCGAGAAGTGGGCGGACATCGCCCGCGACGGCGAGGCGGAGTTCCGGATGCTCGCCGTGGCGAAGGACGCCCGGGGCCGGGGCGTCGGCGAGGCGCTCGTACGGGCCTGTGTGGAGCGGGCGCGGGAGATCGAGGGCTGCCCGCGCATGGTGCTCTCCACCCAGTCCGGTATGGCCACCGCGCACCGGATATACGAACGGATGGGCTTCGTCCGCGCCCCTGAGCGGGACTGGCGGCCGATCCCCGACATGGACCCCCTGCTGGCCTACAGCCTGGAGCTCTGACGCGCCAACGACACAACATGTTGGGGGTGCTTCAGGGAGCGCCCCCCACATGTATGCTCATGCTCGCTGTCCTCGCAGGGGAATCCGGTGGAAATCCGGAACTGTCCCGCAACGGTGTGGTTTCGGCGTGCTTGTACGCCGGCCGAGTCCGAAGACCTGTGGACAGCGCACCCGGTCCGACCGTTCCGGGTGCCACAGACGTCCGGGCCTCGCGGAGTGGGCCGTGGCGCGGCGCACCCCTGCGTACGGGTGCCCGTCGCCCGCCTCCCCGCCGGCCCCGAGCCGAGCGAGGGAGAGCCCCCACGTGACCATCGCGCCCGCCGATCCGGCCGCAGCGATCGAGAGCGACGGTAACGAGAGCGACGGACCCGGGACCGTGCTTCTGCGGACCCTGACCGACCTCACCGCCGATCTCCCCGACACCGACCCCGGCAAGGTCGCCGCCGCCGCGCTGCGCGGCCGCAACGCCGGTTCGGACGAGGCCGAACTGCGCGAACTGGCCACGGAGGCGGCCGCCGGTCTGATCGCCGAGGACCCGGCGTACTCCCGGCTCGCCGCCCGGCTCCTGACGATCACCATCGCCGACGAGGCGGCCGGCCAGGGCGCCGTCACCTTCTCCGCCTCGGTCGCCGTGGGACACCACGAGGGCCTGATCGCCGACCGTACGGCCGCGTTCGTCGCCCTGCACGCCGAGCGGCTCGACACCCTGATCGACCGCACGGCGGACGACCGCTTCGGCTACTTCGGTCTGCGCACCCTCTACTCCCGCTACCTGCTGCGCCACCCGATCACCCGCCAGGTGATCGAGACCCCGCAGCACTTCATGCTGCGCGTGGCCTGCGGTCTCGCCGAGGACGAGAGCGTCCGCGCGCTGGACGAGGTCGCGGCGCTGTACGGCCTGATGAGCCGGCTCGACTACCTGCCCTCCTCCCCCACGCTCTTCAACTCCGGCACCCGCCACCCGCAGATGTCCTCCTGCTACCTGCTGGACTCCCCGCTGGACGAGCTGGACTCGATCTACGACCGCTACCACCAGGTCGCGCGCCTGTCGAAGCACGCCGGCGGCATCGGGCTCTCGTACTCCCGCATCCGCGCCCGCGGTTCGCTGATCCGGGGCACCAACGGCCATTCCAACGGCATCGTGCCGTTCCTGAAGACCCTCGACGCCTCCGTCGCCGCGGTGAACCAGGGCGGCCGGCGCAAGGGCGCGGCCGCGGTCTACCTGGAGACCTGGCACGCGGACATCGAGGAGTTCCTGGAGCTCCGCGACAACACCGGTGAGGACCAGCGGCGTACGCACAACCTGAACCTCGCGCACTGGATCCCGGACGAGTTCATGCGCCGTGTGAACGCCGACGGCGAGTGGTCGCTGTTCTCCCCGGCCGACGTGCCCGAGCTGGTCGACCTGTGGGGCGAGGAGTTCGACGCCGCCTACCGCGCCGCCGAGGCGAAGGGCCTGGCCCGCAAGACCATGCCGGCCCGTGACCTGTACGGCCGGATGATGCGGACCCTGGCCCAGACCGGCAACGGCTGGATGACGTTCAAGGACGCCTCGAACCGTACGGCCAACCAGACCGCCGAGCCGGGGCACACGGTCCACTCCTCCAACCTCTGCACGGAGATCCTGGAGGTCACGGACGACGGCGAGACGGCGGTCTGCAACCTGGGATCGGTCAACCTCGGCGCGTTCGTCGACACCACGACCCAGGACATCGACTGGGAGCGGCTCGACGCGACCGTCCGTACGGCCGTCACGTTCCTCGACCGGGTCGTCGACATCAACTTCTACCCGACCGAGCAGGCCGGGCGCTCCAACGCCCGCTGGCGCCCGGTGGGCCTGGGCGCGATGGGTCTCCAGGACGTCTTCTTCCAGCTGAAGCTGCCCTTCGACTCCCCCGAGGCGCGTGCCCTGTCGACGCGTATCGCCGAGCGGATCATGCTCGCCGCGTACGAGGCGTCCACCGACCTCGCCGAGCGCAGCGGCCCGCTCCCGGCCTGGGAGAAGACCCGGACGGCGCGCGGTGTTCTGCACCCGGATCACTACGACGTCGAGCTCAACTGGCCCGAGCGCTGGGCCGCCCTGCGTGAGCGGATCGCCGCGGTCGGCATGCGCAACAGCCTGCTCCTGGCCATCGCGCCGACGGCGACCATCGCCTCGATCGCGGGCGTGTACGAGTGCATCGAGCCGCAGGTCTCCAACCTGTTCAAGCGCGAGACGCTCAGCGGTGAGTTCCTCCAGGTCAACGCGTACCTCGTGGACGAGCTGAAGAGGCTCGGCGTGTGGGACGCGCAGACCCGTGAGGCGCTGCGCGAGGCGAGCGGCTCCGTGCAGGGATTCAGCTGGATCCCGGCCGAGGTCCGCGAGCTGTACCGGACGGCGTGGGAGATCCCGCAGCGCGGCCTGATCGACATGGCGGCGGCCCGGACCCCGTTCCTGGACCAGTCGCAGTCCCTGAACCTGTTCCTGGAGACGCCGACCATCGGCAAGCTGTCGTCGATGTACGCGTACGCCTGGAAGCAGGGCCTGAAGACGACGTACTACCTGCGCTCCCGCCCGGCGACCCGCATCGCCCGCGCCGCGCAGGCCGCCACCCCGATTCCCGTACAGGCGACCCCGGAAGACGCGGTCGCCTGCTCCCTGGAAAACCCCGAGTCCTGCGAGGCCTGCCAGTAATGTCCGTTGAAAAGAATCTCCTCGACCCGGGCTTCGAGCTGACCCTGCGTCCGATGCGCTACCCGGACTTCTACGAGCGCTACCGGGACGCGATCAAGAACACCTGGACGGTGGAGGAGGTCGACCTCCACTCCGACGTCGCCGACCTCGCCAAGCTCACCCCCGGTGAGCAGCACATGATCGGCCGGCTGGTCGCGTTCTTCGCGACCGGCGACTCGATCGTGTCGAACAACCTCGTGCTGACGCTGTACAAGCACATCAACTCCCCCGAGGCGCGGCTCTACCTCTCGCGCCAGCTGTTCGAGGAGGCCGTGCACGTCCAGTTCTATCTGACGCTGCTCGACACCTACCTCCCCGACCCGGACGACCGCGCCGCCGCGTTCGACGCCGTCGAGGAGATCCCCTCGATCCGCGAGAAGGCGCAGTTCTGCTTCCGGTGGATGGACTCGGTCGAGAAGATCGACCGCCTGGAGACCCAGGCCGACCGCCGCCGCTTCCTGCTCAACCTGATCTGCTTCGCCGCGTGCATCGAGGGCCTGTTCTTCTACGGCGCCTTCGCCTACGTGTACTGGTTCCGGTCCCGCGGTCTGCTGCACGGTCTGGCGACCGGCACCAACTGGGTCTTCCGCGACGAGACGATGCACATGAACTTCGCCTTCGAGGTCGTGGACACCGTCCGCAAGGAGGAGCCGGAGCTCTTCGACGACGCGCTTCAGCAGCAGGTCACCGACATGCTGAAGGAGGCCGTCGAGGCGGAGCTGCAGTTCGGCCGCGACCTCTGTGGCGAGGGCCTGCCCGGCATGAACACGGAGTCGATGCGCGAGTACCTCCAGTGCGTCGCCGACCAGCGCCTCCAGCGCCTGGGCTTCGCCCCGGTCTACGGCTCCGAGAACCCGTTCGCGTTCATGGAGCTCCAGGGCGTCCAGGAGCTGACGAACTTCTTCGAGCGCCGGCCGTCCGCCTACCAGGTGGCGGTCGAGGGCTCGGTGGACCTCGACGAGGACTTCTGAGTGATCCGTACGAGAGGGGCGGCGGCCGCCGCCGCCCTGCTCACCGTCGCGGCGGGCCTGGGCATCCGGTCCGCGGCGACGGGCGATGTCGCCACGTACGCGGGGGACGCGCTCTACACCGTCCTGGTCCTCGCACTGGTGGTGCTGATCGCCCCCCGGGTCCGGGCCGCGTGGGCCGCCGGGGTCGCGCTCGGGGTCAGCTGTGCGGTGGAGTTCTTCCAGCTCACCGGCGTACCGGCGGAGCTGGCCACGCGCGCGGTGGTCGGTACGCCCGCCCGCCTCGTCCTCGGTACGTCGTTCAACGCGCCGGACCTGTTCTGGTACGCGGTCGGGGCGGGAGCGGGCTGGGCCGTGCTCAGTCGTTGGGAACGGTCTCGTAACGCGGCGTTCCCTCGGCCATCTGCCTGAGCGCGTCCTTGCGGTCGCGCTTGGAGAGCCGGTCGATGTACAGGTAGCCGTACAGGTGGTCCGTCTCGTGCTGGAGGCAGCGCGCGAAGTAGCCGGTGCCGCGGACCTTGATCGGGTTGCCCTGGGCGTCCTGGCCGCGGACCACCGCGTAGTCGGGGCGGGCCAGTTCGGCGTACGCGGTCGGCACGGACAGGCAGCCCTCGTTGGACTCGTCAAGGACGCGCTGCTCGGCCGGGAGCTCCTCCAGGACCGGGTTGACCACGTAGCCGGTGTGACGCACACCGTCGTCGTCCGGGCAGTCGTAGACGAAGACCTTGAGGTCCACCCCGATCTGGTTGGCCGCCAGGCCCACGCCCTCGGCCGTCTTCTGGCTGGCGAACATGTCGTCGATCAGCGCCGCGAGCGAGTCGTCGAACTCGGTGACGTCCTTGCACTCCTTGTGGAGCACGGGGTTGCCGACGACCGTGATCGGGCGAGAGGTGCCGCGCTCACGGTGGGCGAGCTCGCGCGCCTCACAGTCCTCCGTGTCCACGACGAAGCCGTCGTTGATCTGCTCGTCCGTCTCCTGCTGCGCCATGTCCGCCGCACGCCTTCCTAGAACCCCGGTAATCGATCCCGTACAGCCTACGGGCAGCCGTCAGCAGACTTCTTCGAGATCCCGCCACTCACGGCTGTCGGGGCTGTCCGCGACCCATCCGTCGAGGAGCCCGCGGACCAGGCCGACGGGCGCGGCGATGCCGCACTCCCGCTCGGGGACCCAGAGCTCGCCGGGCGAGCGGTGACCGAGCGGTCCGGGGTGACCCGGTTCGCTGTGGTCGTGGGGGTCCAGGTGCTCGCCCTCGCCCTCGGCGCTGGGCATGGTCGACTCGGAGCAGGCGCGGCAGAGCAGCCGGACCGACGAGGACCAGTCCTCGGCGGCGAATCCGGCGTCGGCGGCGAGCTGCTCCAGGGCGTCGCGGTCCGCCTCGGTGGCGGCCTCCAGGAGGACCACCCAGGTGGGGACGGGCGACGGGGCCCACAGCTCGATCTCGTCGAAGACGGGGTACGAGGGGCCTGCGGTGGTGGTCCGCTCGCCGTTGGGCACGCCGTCGTGGAGGACGACCTCGCCCCAGCGCCGGCCGGAGGACGGCAGCGGGATGGAGAGCACCTCGATGCGGGCGGGGTCGAGCCTGCGGCCCCATACGACCTCGGCCTCGCCCTCCGGCGAGAGCCTGACGGCGGCGCTGCCGAGCTCCATGCCGGCGGGCTCACCGGTGCCGGCGGAGGCCCCGGGCACCTTCAGCCCGTACGCCTGCCAGGCGCGGCGGGCCAGCGGCCAGTCCTGGAGTGCGGTGGCGGCGATGCCGACGTTCCACCAATCCGGGGCGCCGGTCTCCTTGTCGAGCAGCGCGACGGCGCGCAGCCCGGCGGCTCGCGCCTGCTCCCAGTCGTGCCGGAACTTGTGCAGCAACGCCAGGTTGAACCAGGACTCCGAGAGCCAGGGCTCCAGGTCCGCCGCGCGCGTCAGCAGCGCGCCCGCGTCCTCGTACCGGCCGTCGCCGATCAGCGTGAACGCGCGGTCGGTGGCCTGCCGCCACGAGGCGGAGGGCCGATGCCGTACCTTCCCGAAGATCCTCACGATTCCCGCCTGCCGGTCGCTTCACCCTCTTGTTCGCATCCAACCATGCCCGGTTGGACGCGCGCTCATTACCCATGGGTTACCCAGCGGGGGCCGACGCGACGCCGCCTCTCGCGAGGACTCTGGCCAGGGACTCGACGACCTCCGGATGGTAGTCGCGGGCGGTCCCGAGGCGCAGGCGTTCGAGGGCGCCCAGGCCGCCCGCCGCGCTGTCTCCGGCCAGGTCGTCGTAGGCGTTGACGGTACGGACGATCCGGGCGGGCAGGGGTTGGTCACGGTACGGATCGGCCTGCCGTTCCACCACGACGGCCACGGCGGCGGGGACGCCGGTCTGGCGGACGACCGCGGCGCCGAGGAGCGCGATGCGGCGCTGTTCCTCGGCCGGGAGGAGGGCCGTGGCCCCTTCGGGGACGGGGTCGACGAGGGAGAGCTGCCCGATGTCGTGCATGAGCGCCGCGTACTCCAGGACGGTCAGCTCGGTCCCGGAGAGCCCCAGCTCGCGCCCGACGGCGGCGCTGAGCGCGGCGACGCGGTGGGCGTGGCCGGGCGGGGTGCAGCCGGCGATCTCGGTGGCGCGGGCGAGGGAGGCGATGGTCTGCCGGTTGGTGGTGCGCACGGCCGCGTACCGGCGGAACGCCACCTGCGTGAGCAGCAGCGGTACGCAGAAGACGGGCAGCGCCCAGAGCCCGGCGACGGCCACGCCGAGGGCCATCACGGCGCCGGTGGCGCAGACCGCGGAGCCGATGCCGAGCAGGGCGCGCAGCTCGTCGCGCAGGAGAGGGCCGTACGGGTACCCGGTGCGGGCGCGCAGCACGAGGGCGGCGACGACCGCGTCGCACAGGGCGGTGAGGACGAGCAGAAGCAGCAGGTAGAGGGCGTAGGACGGCCCCTGACCGAGGTAGTGGGTGAGATCGCCCGCGTTGTAGAGCGGCTGGAAGCAGAGGGCGGCGAAGCCGACGGTGAGGATGCGCCGCGCCAGGTGGTCCAGGTCGGGGCCCCTGCCGCGGGCGATGTGCGGGACGATCCCCACGAGCCCGCCCGCGACGGCGACGGCGATGATCTGGAGCACGCCGTGGGTGGTGGTGCTGCCGGCGTTCTCGCCGAGCAGGGCGTACGCGAGGGCTCCGGCGGCGGCGATCGGCGCGGGCTCCCTCTCGCCGGGCAGGGCGCCCCAGCGGGCGAGCTCGCCGCATGCGATGAGGACGCCGAACGCGAGGGCGATGCCGGGCTCCTCGACCCCGTACCAGAGCGTGGAGGCGAAGCCGCCGGTGGTGAGGACGAGCGCGGCTCCGTAGACGGCACCGACGGTCACGCCCCCGGGCTTCACGCGCTGCCCCGCGGGCGGGCGAGGGGTGGCTCGGGGGCGGCACCGGGCCGGACGGACGGCGGCTCGGGGGCGGCACCGGGCCCGGCGGACGGCGGCTCGGGGCCGGCGTCGCGCGGAGCGGGCGGCCTCGGCGTCGGGAGCCCGGCGCCCGGGAGCGGCGGCTCGTCGGCCGTGACCGCCGTCTGCCAGCCGTGGCGGTCGAGCGCCCGTACCAGCGCCCCCACCATCAGCGGGTCGAAGTGCGTGCCCGCGCACCGCTCCAGCTCCGCCACCGCCGTCGCCACCGGCCGCGCCCTGCTGTACGACCGGGTCGAGGTCATCGCGTCGAAGGCGTCGGCGACCGCGACCACCCGGGCGAACTCCGGGATCTGACCGCCCCTGAGTCCGTACGGGTAGCCGCTCCCGTCCATCTTCTCGTGGTGGTGCAGGATCGCCGCCCGTGCCTCGCCCAGGAAGCCGATGCCCCGCACCATCTCGTGTCCGTACTCGGGATGCAGTTCGATGATCCGGCGCTCCTCCGGTGTCAGCGGCCCGTCCTTCCTCAGGACCCGGGTCGGTACGCCGAGCTTGCCCACGTCGTGCAGGATCCCGGCGAAGCGGAGGATCTCCAGACGTTCCTCCGCCATGCCGAGTTCCCGGGCGATCAGCACCGAGGCTGCCCCGACACGCTCGCTGTGCCCCCGGGTGTACCGGTCCTTGATGTCGACGGCCTGGACCAGGGCGCGGATCGTCGCCTGGTGGGCGGCGCGTTCCCGGTGGTACTGGGCGAAGACCCAGCACGAGATGTACATGGGCAGCAGGACGAAGAGCGCGGCGACGGGACCGTACGTGCTGCGCCACAGCACGGCCATCATCAGCCCGGCGAGCCCGTGCACGACGTGCGGGGCGAGGGCTCGGACGAACAGCCCGCGCCAGGCGGTGCGCGGGGCGAGGCCCTCGGCCGTCGCGCGGATCCCGCCGGTCAGGGCGGTCAGGACCAGGCAGAAGGTGAGCGCGGAGGCCCCGGCCGGCAGCAGGACGTACGGGAAGTCGGGGGTGGCCGCGCCCCGCCCGAGGACGCCCTCGCGGCTCAGGGCGGTGGCGACCAGCGCGGCGGCCCAGACGGCGAGCGCGAGCTGTCCGGCCCGCCATACCCGGCGTACCCCCGCCGGCCGTTGCTCGACGCGGGCGAGCAGCACTCCGGGCAGGACCGTGAGCGCGGCGGCGGAGGGCGGCAGGAGCAGCGCCGAGGCGAGCAGGACGGGAAAGAAGGAGCCCGCGCCCATGGGCACGGAGCCGCCCAGGGCCCGGCCGAGCAGCGGGCAGCGGCCGGGCAGCTCGCACAGGGCGTAGAGGGCGGTGAGGAGGGCGACGGTTCCCCAGGGGGTCTGCGCGCCGGGGCGCAGCGCGGGCAGGACGCATCCGGCGGCGCCGAGGAGGACGCAGCCGATGTACACGCGTGCCGCTCGCGGAATCGCCATCACGCCCATCACGGCTGTCACGCTAGCGAGTCGGGCGGCGCGTTCGGGCGGTCGGCGAGCGATTCGCACCATCGGGTGATACAAGCTGATGTATGCATGAGGGCCGCCGCGACGGTCTCGCGGCGGCCCTTCACACAGGATCGGCGGTCACTCCTGGGCGGTCGCCGTCACATCCGTCACGTCCTGGTCGGGCATCAGGTGCCCCGAACGGATGAGGTCGATCCGGCCCATCACCTTGGCCCGCAGATCGGTGGGCACGTCGTCACTGCCGCAGCAGCGCTTGACGAGCTTCTTCACCGCCTGCTCCAGGCCGTACTTCTCCAGGCACGGGGAGCACTCCTCGAAGTGGACCTCGAACTTGGTGCAGTCACTGTCGGGCATCTCATGGTCGAGGAACTCGTAGAGATGATCCAGGACCTCTGAGCAGTCCGTCTCGTGCGGCTCTCCGCAGCTCATGAGCCCGAGCCTTTCAGATCGTTCGACGACTCTCCGGCGCCCGCGGGAACGAGCCCGCGGTCGCGGGCGTAGTCCTCGAGCATGCCGCGCAACTGGCGGCGGCCCCGGTGCAGTCGGGACATCACCGTACCGATGGGTGTCCCCATGATGTCCGCGATCTCCTTGTACGCAAAGCCCTCGACATCCGCGAGATAGACGGCGATGCGGAATTCCTCGGGGATCGCCTGAAGCGCTTCCTTCACGTCGGAGTCCGGCAGGTGGTCGAGGGCCTGCGACTCGGCGGACCGCAGACCGGTCGACATGTGCGACTCGGCGCGGGCGAGCTGCCAGTCCTCGATCTCCTCGGCAGCGCTGCGCTGGGGCTCGCGCTGCTTCTTGCGGTACGAGTTGATGAAGGTGTTGGTGAGGATGCGGTACAGCCACGCCTTCAGATTCGTACCCTCGCGGAACTGGTGGAACGAGCCGTACGCCTTGGCATACGTCTCCTGCACCAGGTCCTCGGCGTCCGCGGGGTTCCGCGTCATGCGCAGGGCGGCGGAGTACATCTGGTCGAGGTATCCGAGGGCGTCCCGCTCGAAGCGCGCGTTGCGCTCCTCGGTCGTCTCCTCGGGGCCGTCGTCGGTCCCTGTGTCGGTCCCAGTGACCGGACCCACCTCCTCCAGCGCTGCGGCGAACCCGAATGCGGACCCGCTCGATTCGGAGGATAGACGAGGAACCCCTCCACCCGCCGCCCGAATAGGGGCGGTCCTGGGCGCGGGCAGCACTGTCCAGTCGAGGTCAGCGGCCTTCACGCGCTCGGGGCAGATGGTCGAACCCATGCGACGGACTCCCTCTTCCTTGCTCTCACACCGACATGGGGCACAACCGTGGTCGCGTGCTCAGCATTCCCGCAGTGACGCGGCCCACGAGGTGACGTCCTCGACGATGAGACCGAGGGTCCGCTCGGGTGTGACGGGGGCCCGCTTGGGGACGGCGAAGCCATGATCGCCGTACGGCACCTCGGCGAGTCGGAAGTCGCCCTCGGGGAACTCCTCGGGCTTCCCGAAGGGGTCGCTCCCGCCCTGCACGACGAGGGTGGGCAGGCCGGTGGAGAGCAGCTCGTCGGCCCGGGACTTCTCGGGCTTACCCGGCGGGTGCAGCGGGAAGCTCAGGGCGAGCACGGCGGTGGCGCCGAGCTCCTTCCCGGTCCGGCAGGCGACCCGGGCGCCGGCGCTGCGCCCTCCGGCGATCACGGGAAGGCCGGGGGCGGCGAGGGCGGGCCAGAGCCCGCGCCACCCGGTGTCCAGGGTCTTCGGCGCGGGCGCCACCTTCTTCCCGGCGACCCGCCACGGCTGCTCGACGAGCGCCACGCTCACGCCGTGCGCGGGCAGCGCCCCGGCGAGGGCCTGGAGGTCCCGCGCCTCGATCCCGCCGCCGGCCCCGTGCCCGAGGGCCAGGACCGCCCAGGGCTTCCTGCCGGGGTGCCAGGTGATCCGGGCGTCCCCGGCGTCGGTCGATACGTTCTCGGTCGATACGTCCTCGGTCGATACGTTCTCGCTCGTGGTCACGCGACCATCCTGCCGCGCCGGACCCTCTGGGGGCCGCGCTCAGAACAGCGTGCCGACCTCCGGACCCTCCAGTTCCGTCAGGAGCTCCGGGCCGTTGTTGCGGACGTTGCTGACCGCGGTGGCCACCGGGTACGCCCGCATGAGGCCCCCCGGAGGCGCCGCGAGCAGCCCCTGGAGCTCCTCCAGGTCCGTGCGGTGCGGGTCCAGCCACGCGTCCCAGCGGTCCGGGGTCAGCATCAGCGGCATCCGGGGGTGGATGTCCGCGAGCGAGCCGGGGCCCTCCGCCGGGGCCACGCCCAGCGGGCCCGTCTCCGCCTCGGTGGTGATCACGGAGCACGTCACCCACCACGCCGAGGGGTGGTCGTCCGGCAGCGTGCGGTCGCGCCAGAACTCGTAGAGTCCGGCCATCGCGAAGACCGAGCCGTCCGCGGGAGTCACGAAGTAGGGCTGCTTCCGCGGCCGCTTCTTCTTCCCCTCGACCTCCAGGTCACGCTCCCCGGACCCGGTCACCCACTCGTAATAGCCGTCGGCCGGCAGGATGCAGCGCCGCGTGGCGAAGGCCCGCTTGAACGACGGCTTCTCGGCGACCGTCTCCGCCCGCGCGTTGATCATCCTGGCCGCGCCCTCCGGCGACTTGGACCAGGACGGCACCAGACCCCACTTCAGTGTCCGCAGCTGGCGAACCGGACGCGGTGAATCCGCGTCTTTCAGAGGGCGTTCCAGGACCGCGTAGACCTCCTTGGTCGGGGCCACGTTCCAGTCGGGAGCGAGGGTCTCCTCGGGCTCCCACTTCTCGACCTCGAAGACACCCACCAGGTCCTCGGGCCGACGACTCGCTGCATACCGTCCGCACATACGTGCCACACTGCCACGATCCCCCACCCCACCGAGGAGCCGATCCCAGAAATGACCGAAGTCCTCGGTACGCAGCCGGCCCCCGAAGAGTGGCTGGTGATCGCGACCGCCCTCGCCGCCCTCGCCGTCACCGTGCCCCGCGCGATATGGCGGCTGTCCCGCAACGCCATCACCATCGCCCACGAGGGCGGCCACGGTCTGATCGCCCTCGTCACCGGCCGCCGGCTCCAGTCCATCCGGCTCCACTCGGACACCAGCGGGCTCACCGTCTCCCGCGGCCGCCCGACCGGCCTCGGCATGATCCTCACGGCCGCCGCCGGCTACACCGCAGCCCCGCTGCTCGGCCTCGGCGGCGCCTGGCTGCTCGCCGACCACCGGATCACGCTCCTGCTCTGGCTGGCGACCGCGCTCCTACTGGCCATGCTCGCGATGGTCCGCAACGCGTACGGGATCTTCACCGTGCTCGTCACGGGCGCCGCGTTCCTCCTGGTCTCCTGGCTGACCGGCCCGGACGTGCAGTCGGCGTTCGCGTACTCCGTCGTCTGGTTCCTGCTCGCCGGCGGGGTCCGGCCGGTCTTCGAGCTGCAGGGCAAGAGGCGCCACGGAGGGGCCCCGGACTCGGACGCCGACCAGCTGGCGCGCCTCACCCACGTCCACCCGGCGATCTGGCTCTTCTTCTTCCACGCCGTCGCGATCTGCTCCCTGATCGGCGGAGGGCGCTGGTTGCTGGGGCTGTAGTCGGAGCCGTCCCCACTAAAGTGAGGGCATGACCGAAACCCCCTCGCACGCCGACCTGCAGACCGACCCCTGGCCCGCCCCGTACGCGAGCGGTTCCGTCGACGCGACCGTCACCGTGCCGGGATCGAAGTCGGTCACCAACCGCGGCCTGGTCCTCGCCGCGCTCGCCGCCGAGCCGGGCTGGCTGCGCCGCCCGCTGCGCTCCCGCGACACGCTCCTGATGGCCGATGCCCTGCGGACGCTCGGCGTGAAGATCGAGGAGGGCGTAGGTCCTGACGGCACGGGCGAGGCCTGGCGGATCATCCCGGCGGGGCTGCGCGGCCCGGCGACCGTGGACGTCGGCAACGCGGGTACGGTCATGCGCTTCCTGCCGCCGGTGGCGGCCCTCGCCGACGGCCCGGTGCACTTCGACGGTGACGCCCGTTCCCACGAGCGTCCGCTGAACGGCGTGATCGACGCGCTGCGCGTGCTCGGCGCCCGGATCGACGACGACGGGCGCGGCGCGCTGCCGATGACGGTGCACGGCGGCGGGGCGCTCGACGGCGGCCCGGTGGAGATCGACGCCTCCTCGTCCTCGCAGTTCGTCAGCGCGCTGCTGCTCTCCGCGCCCCGCTTCAACCAGGGGGTGGAGGTACGTCATGTCGGGGCCAAGCTGCCGTCCCTGCCCCACATCCGGATGACCGTCGACATGCTGCGTCTGGTCGGCGCCCAGGTCGACGAGCCGGAGACCGGTGGCGAGCCGAACGTCTGGCGGGTCTCCCCCTCCGCCCTGCTCGGCCGGGACCTGACCGTCGAGCCCGACCTCTCCAACGCCCAGCCGTTCCTGGCCGCGGCCCTGGTCACCGGTGGCCGGGTCACGGTTCCGGACTGGCCGGCCAGGACCACCCAGCCCGGTGACGCGCTGCGGGAGATCTTCACCGAGATGGGTGGCTCCTGCGAGCTCACCGAGGCGGGCCTCACGTTCACCGGCAGCGGCCGGATCCACGGCATCGACGTCGACCTGAGCGAGGTCGGCGAGCTGACGCCCGGCATCGCGGCGGTCGCGGCGCTCGCCGACTCCCCCTCCACACTGCGCGGCGTCGCGCATCTGCGGCTCCACGAGACGGACCGTCTGGCGGCCCTGACCAAGGAGATCAACGAGCTCGGCGGCGATGTGACGGAGACCGAGGACGGTCTGCACATCCGCCCGCGCCCGCTGCACGGCGGGGTGTTCCACACGTACCACGACCACCGCATGGCGACGGCGGGCGCGATCATCGGCCTCGCGGTCGAGGGCGTGGAGATCGAGAACGTGGCGACGACCGCCAAGACCTTGCCCGACTTCCCCAGGATGTGGACCGAAATGCTCGGAGTCTGAGGCATGCGGCGTTACGGGAAGCACACCGACGAGGACGACATCCGCCAGCGGCCCAACCGCAAGGGCAACCGTCCCCGCACCAGCATCCGCCCGAAGCACGAGGACGCGGTCGAGGGCATGGTCCTCACCGTGGACCGGGGACGGCTCACCTGTCTGGTGGACGACCGGATCGTCATGGCGATGAAGGCGCGCGAGCTGGGCCGCAAGGCCGCCGTCGTCGGCGACCGGGTCTCGATCGTCGGCGACCTGTCCGGCGAGAAGGACACACTGGCCCGGATCGTACGGATCGGCGAACGCAGCTCCGTCCTGCGTCGCACGGCCGACGACGACGATCCGTTCGAGCGCGTGGTCGTCGCCAACGCCGACCAGCTGGCGATCGTCACCGCGCTCGCCGACCCGGAGCCCCGCCCGCGGCTGATCGACCGCTGTCTGGTCGCCGCGTACGACGGCGGGCTCACCCCGCTCCTGGTCCTGACGAAGTCGGACCTGGCCCCGCCGGACGACCTCCTGGAGATGTACGGCGCGCTCGGCGTGCCGCACGTGGTCACCACGCGGGACGAGTTCGTGGACGGAGTCGCCGCCGAGCGGGTCCACGAGCACCTCAAGGGGCGGACCACGGCGTTCGTCGGGCACTCCGGTGTCGGCAAGACGACCCTGGTCAACGCCCTGGTGCCGCCGGAGCGTCGGCGGAGCACCGGCCTTGTCAACGCGGTCACGGGCCGCGGCCGGCACACCACCACCTCGGCGCTCGCCCTCCCGCTCAACGACAAGGAGGGCGGCTGGGTGATCGACACCCCCGGCGTGCGCTCCTTCGGGCTGCACCACGTCGATCCCTCCCGGGTCATCCTCGCCTTCCCCGATCTCGTACCCGGCACCGAGAACTGTCCGCGGTCCTGCAGCCACGACGAGCCGGACTGCGCGCTGGACGCGTGGGTGGCGGACGGGCATGCCGACCCGGCTCGGCTGCATTCGCTGCGCCGCCTTCTCTCCACCCGGGAACGACGCGAGGGCGACTGAATCGCGCACGTTTGCGGTCGGCCGCTCTTGGTAAGTGCATAATCGCACCAAGTGCGACGAAGCAGTCACCGACGGCGTGGGAGGCACTGACGATGGCGTGGCTGCTGGTGGTGGTGGCGGGGATCCTGGAGACGGGATTCGCCGTCTGCCTGAAGCTCTCGCACGGTTTCACCCGGCTCTGGCCGACGATCGCCTTCGCCGTTTTCGCCCTCGGCAGCTTCGGCCTTCTGACCCTGGCGCTGCGCAAGTTGGACGTCGGTCCCGCGTACGCGGTGTGGACCGGCATCGGCGCGGCCGGGACGGCGATCTACGGGATGGTCTTCCTCGGCGACATCGTGTCGACCCTGAAGATCGTCTCGATCACGCTGGTGATCGTCGGCGTCGTCGGGCTCCAGCTCTCCGGCTCGGCCCACTGACCCTCCGCCGGGAAGATCGGCGGCCTCGGTGCGACGACGTACGACAGCGCCAGGCGCAGGACGACCTCGCAGGACCGCAGCGTCTCGTCGTCGCCCGGCCCCAGCGCGGACGCGGCCCGGTCCCGCGCGAGTCCGAGCAGATCCGCGGGCGAGGGCACCCCGGCGTCGGCGCGGCGCTGCGCGGGTACGGCGGAGGCGCGGGCGCCCGCGCGCGCCGGGCGGGGCGTCGGCAGCCGCTCGTTCCAGCAGCCGGTGAGCAGGGCGCGCAGGAGCGGACGGGCAGCGGCCTCGGCGACGGTCCATCCGGCGACGGCGGCGAGGTTCCGCGCGGGCGGCAGGGGCCGGGCGAGGAGCCGGTCCACGCCCTGGAGGTAGGCGTCGGCCTCACGTCGTACGAGCGCGCGGGCCAGCCCCTCCTTGCTGCCGAACTCGTTGTAGAGGGTCTGCCGGGAGACGCCCGCGGCGGAGGCGACGTCGACCATCCGCACCGCCGACCAGGGCAGCCCCCCGAGGGCCGCCAGCGCGGCGTTCAACAGGGCCTCACGGGCAGTCGGCATCGTCGCCTCCCGGCCAGAACGGTTCTGCGCTCAGAGTTGACGGGTGGCCACGCAGTGTCAAGGGCTCTCGTCGGCCCACGTCCCTTCGAGGGATAGAGTTTCGACCATGGCCGATTACCACGATGATCTGCGTCTCGCCCACGTCCTCGCGGATGCCGCCGACGCGGCGACCATGGACCGGTTCAAGGCGCTCGACCTGAAGGTCGAGACCAAGCCGGACATGACGCCCGTCAGCGAGGCGGACAAGGCCGCCGAGGAGCTGATCCGCGGCCAGCTCCAGCGGGCGCGGCCGCGCGACGCGATCCTCGGCGAGGAGTACGGCGTCGAGGGCACGGGCCCGCGTCGCTGGGTGATCGACCCGATCGACGGCACCAAGAACTACGTGCGCGGGGTTCCCGTCTGGGCGACCCTGATCGCGCTGATGGAGGCCGGGGACACCGGTTTCCAGCCGGTGGTGGGCGTGGTCTCGGCGCCGGCGCTCGGCCGGCGCTGGTGGGCCGCGAAGGGCGCGGGCGCGTACACGGGCCGCAGCCTGACCTCGGCGACCCGGATCCACGTCTCGAAGGTCTCGGAGCTCGCCGACGCCTCCTTCGCGTACTCCTCGCTGAGCGGCTGGGAGGAGCAGGGCCGCCTCGACGGCTTCCTCGACCTCACGCGCGCGTGCTGGCGGACGCGGGCGTACGGCGACTTCTGGCCGTACATGATGGTGGCCGAGGGTGCGGTGGACGTCTGCGCCGAACCGGAGCTGTCCCTCTGGGACATGGCGGCCACGGCGATCGTCGTCCAGGAGGCGGGCGGCACGTTCACCGGTCTCGACGGCCGGCACGGTCCGCACAGCGGCAACGCGGCGGCGTCGAACGGCCTGCTCCACGGCGAACTGCTCAGCTATCTGAACCAGAAGAGCTGAACCAGGAGTTCTGAACCGGCTGTTCTGAGCCGGGAGTTCTGAACCGGAAGAGCTGACGCGCCCCCTGGGGATGCTTCGCGCGCCCCCTTGTTGACCGACGCCTCCGGTGCAACTCTGAGAGTCCCCCCACTTGTGAACTTGTGAATCGGTTCTCGTTGAAGGCGGAACCTGTTCGCCAAGGAGGTGGCTCCATCCATGCTCGTCCGTGACGCCATGAGCACGCTGGCCCTGACCCTCGGACCCACGCACACCCTCCGCCAGGCGGCCCGGCTGATGTCGGCCCGCCGCGTCGGCGCGGCCATAGTCCTGGACAACGACACCAGCGGGCTCGGCATCCTCACCGAGCGCGACATCCTCAACTCGATCGGCGCGGACCAGAACCCCGACGTGGAGACCGTCGGGGGCCACACCACCAACAACGTCGTCTTCGCGGCGCCGACGTGGACCCTGGAGGAGGCCGCGGCGGCCATGACGCACGGCGGGTTCCGTCATCTGGTCGTGCTCGACGGGACGGGGCCGGTGGGCATCGTCTCGGTGCGCGACATCATTCGCTGCTGGACCCCGGAGCACCGGCGCACGCACTCGCTGGCCGGGTGACGCGAAAGGGCCGGACTCCCCACGGGAGTCCGGCCCTCTCTCGACGACAAGCGTCCTCAGCCGCGCAGGGCCTGGACCGCGGCCTCGAGCCGCTTGCCGAAGTCACCGTCCGCCTGACGGAAGTTGGCGATCGCCCGCTCGACGATGTCCTCGCGCGAGACCTTGGCGATGAAGCCCGCCAGGTTCTCGACGAGACGCCCCTTCTCGTCCTCGGACATCAGACGGTAGAGGTTGCCCGCCTGGACGAAGTCGTCGTCCTCCGCGTGGATCGCAGCGGCGTGGTCGCCGGTCACACCCGTCACCGGGATCGGCTGCCACAGCGGGCGGTCGGTCTGGTGCGGGCCGCCGAAGCTGTTGGGCTCGTAGTTCTTCGCGCCCTTGTGGCGGCCGTCGTACAGGAAGCCGTCACGGGAGTGCGTGCGCGCCTCGGTGGCGTGCGGGCGGTTCACGGGCAGGTGGTCGGCGTTGATGCCGACGCGGTAGCGGTGAGCGTCGCCGTACGCGAAGAGGCGGCCCTGGAGCATCTTGTCCGGGGACGGGCCGATGCCCGGCACGAAGTGCGCGGGGCTGAAGATCGACTGCTCGACCTCGGCGAAGATGTTCTCCGGGTTGCGGTTGAGCTCCAGCTTGCCGATCTCGATCGGCGGGTAGTCCGCGTGCGGCCACACCTTGGTGAGATCGAACGGGTTGAAGCGGTAGGTCGCCGCCTCGGCCGCCGGCATGATCTGCACCTGCACGGTCCAGGTCGGGAAGTCACCGCGCTCGATGGCCTCCCGCAGGTCGCGCTGGTGCGAGTCGGGGTCCTCACCGGCGAGCTTGTTGGCCTCGGCCTGGGTGAGGTTCTTGATGCCCTGGTCGGTCTTGAAGTGGTACTTGACCCAGAAGACCTCGCCGGCCTCGTTGTTCCACTGGAAGGTGTGCGAGCCGAAGCCGTCCATGTGGCGGTACGAGGCGGGGATGCCGCGGTCACCGAAGAGCCAGGTCACCTGGTGGGTCGACTCGGGCGAGAGGCTCCAGAAGTCCCAGACGTTGTCCGCCTCCTGCGAGCCGGTGTACGGGTCGCGCTTCTGGGTGTGGATGAAGTCGGGGAACTTGATGGCGTCCCTGATGAAGAACACCGGGGTGTTGTTGCCGACGAGGTCGTAATTGCCCTCTTCGGTGTAGAACTTCAGCGCCCAGCCCCGCGGGTCGCGCACCGCGTCGGCCGCACCGAGGTTGCCCGCGACGGTGGAGAAGCGCAGGAACGTCTCGGTCTGCTTGCCGACCTCGGAGAGGAACGCGGCGCGGGTCCACTGCGAGACGTCACGGGTGAGCGTGAAGGTGCCGTACGCGCCGGCGCCACGGGCGTGGACCACGCGCTCCGGGATGCGCTCGCGGTTGAAGTGGGCGAGCTTCTCCAGGAGGAGCTGGTCCTGGACGAGGACGGGCCCGCCGACGCCCGCCGTCTCGCTGTTCTGGTTGTCGGCGACCGGCGCCCCGGCCTCCGTGGTGAGCGGTCCCTGCGTCACGTGCGCCTCCTGCGTTGCTTCCTGCAAGCCCTGTCCTTGGCTTCCGAACTCGATCCTACAATGGACATTGTCTAAGTCAAGCAAGCTTCCAAAGTCACACGAGTTCGGGACGTCGGCCCCTCACTGTTAGGCTGACCCCCATGAGTGACCTGTTGGAACGACTGCGCGGCCGCGGCTGGCGCATGACCGCGCAGCGGCGCGTCGTGGCCGAGGTCCTCGACGGAGATCACGTCCATCTGACCGCCGACGAGGTCCACGCCCGCGCCGTGCGGAGGCTCCCCGAGATCTCCCGGGCGACCGTCTACAACACGCTGGGCGAGATGGTCACGCTGGGCGAGGTCATGGAAGTCGCGACGGACGGCCGCGCCAAGCGGTACGACCCGAACGCCCACCGCCCGCACCAGCACCTGGTCTGCGGGAGCTGCGGCGCGATCCGTGACGTCCACCCCTCCGGCAACCCGCTGGCGGACCTCCCGGACACGGAGCGCTTCGGCTTCACGATCTCGGACGTCGAGGTCACCTACCGCGGCATCTGCCCGAACTGCGCGACCACGGCCTGAGACCTCCCCGCGCCCCATGAAAGAGCCCCCACCGGACGGTGGGGGCTCTTTCGCACGCTGCGGGCGCGTACGGGGGACGGCGCCGGCGGACATACGACGAAGGCCCGGATCCAGTGACTGGACCCGGGCCTTCGTTGCTACTGAGTAGCGGGGACAGGATTTGAACCTGCGACCTCTGGGTTATGAGCCCAGCGAGCTACCGAGCTGCTCCACCCCGCGTCGGTGAACCCAACCTTACGGGACGCCCTCGACCAGCGCAAATCGCTTAAGCGGTGAGCTCCTGGTGCAGTGCCTCGCTCAGCCGGGCAGCCCGCTCGGCCACCTCCGCGGGCCCGAGCTCCACGGCCCGCGTGCACCAGCGCCGCCCCTCCGACAGCTCCCCCCGCCGGGCCGCGAGCAGCGCGAGCCGCAGCGCGGCGCGCCCGTGTCCGGCGCGGGCGGCGCGGGTCCACCACAGGGCGGCCTCCCGCTCGCTGCCCTCGCGGGCGAGGAGGAGGCCGAGGTTGAACGCGCCGTTGCGGCTGCCGGCCTCGGCGGCCTCGCGGTACCAGTGGGCCGCGTCCGCCACGTCACCGCGCGCGGCGGCGAGCATGCCCACCCGCACCTGGGCACGCCGGTGGCCCTGCTGGGCGGCCCGCTCGTACCACTCCTCGCACTCGGTCTTCTCCTCGCGCGGGGCCCCGAGCGCGGGCGGGCCGGGCTCCGGCCGGCGCGCGTCGAGGACGGTGGCGAGCCGGAACGCGGCCTCGGCGCTGCCGCCGCCCGCCGCGCACCGCAGATACCGCTCGGCGGTCTGCTCGTCGCCGTCGCGCAGGCTGGCGATGCCGACCTGGAGGGCGGCCTCGGTGTGCCCCGCGGCCGCCGCGCGCTCGTACCAGCTCAGCGCCGTACGGTCGTCGTCGCGACCCGCGTAGAGGATGCCGAGATTGAAGGCGGCGTCGACGCTGCCGGCCTCCGCGGCCTTGGAGAACCAGGGCTCGGCGCCCCCCGTGTCCCCGGCCTGGAGCAGGAGCACGGCGAGCGCGTTGGCGGCCTCGCGGTGACCCGCGTAGGCGGCACGGCGATACCACTGCTCCGCCTGCTGGACGCGGTCCTGGGCGGCGCAGAGCAGCCCGAGGTTGTACGCCCCGTTCACATCGCCCGCGTCCATGGCGGCGCGGTACCAGCGCTCGGCGGTCTGCTGCTCGCCCCGGGCCGCGTGCAGGGCGCCGAGCGCGTTGGCGGCGTTGCCGTCGCCGTCCTGGGCGGCGCGCAGCCACCACACCGCGGCGCTCTCCTCGTCGCCCGCGTCACGCAGCAGGAAACCGAGCGCGCAGGCGGCCTTGGCCTCGCCCTCCTTGGCCGAGCTCAGGTACCAGCGCCCGGCCTCCTTGAGCTCGCCCCGCTGCTCCAGGATCGCCCCGAGGTGCAGCGCGGCACGCCGGTGCCCGCGCGCGGCGGCCTGGCGGAACCACTGCTCCGCCTCGGCGAGTTCACCGGAGGGCGCGACGGCGGCGGCACGGACCGCACCTGTGCCGGCCTGCGCCGTGCCGGCCTTGGCGGTGTTCGCCTTGGCGGTGGGGGTCTTCGTGGCGTCGGCCTTGGCCGTCCCGGCCTGCGCGGTGTCGTGGGCGAGCGCGTCGCGTGCCGAGAGGCCGGAGGCGGACGGGCCCCTGGTCGCCTCCTGGGCGCGCCGCTCCAGGGCGAGCGCGAGCCGGTACGCGGCCTCCCGGTGGCCCCGCTCGGCGGCGGCGCGCAGCCACCGCTCGGCACCGACGTCGCTGCGGTGCTCCAGGAGATCGGCGAGGGCGTAGGCGCCCAGGGCGTGGCCCTGCTCGGCGGCCTGGCGCAGCCAGTACTCGGCGGCGGGCTCGTCACCGCGCTCGCGGTGGTGGCGGCCGAGCGCGTGGGCGGCGGGCGCGGAGCCCGCGACGGCGGCGACCCGCCACCAGCCGGCCGCCTCGTCGGCGTATCCGCGCTGGTGCAGCAGGACACCCAGGTTGTTGGCGGCCGCGCGGTCCCCCTCCGCGGTGGCGCCGCGCAGGTACGGCTCCGCGCCGTCGAGGTCACCGCGGCGCAGCAGCAGCGCGCCCAGCACGCTCATCGACGCGGCGTCGCCGCGCTCGGCGGCACGCCGGTGGCGTGCCTCTGTCTCGGTCTCGTTCTCGGCGGTGGTGTCGACGGCCGCATCGACGGCCACCGCGGCCTCGATGATGTCATCTGCGGCACTCTTGACATGCCGCTGCACAAACCGCCCTGTCTCCAACAGAGTTGCCCTGTCCCCCATAAATTCCATCGTCGCACCACCCGCAACGCGCGTACACCTGGTATACCGCAGCCAGTGAGGTCACTTCAGCGTTTTGTCGACATGCCCACAGAGAGATAAGTCAAACACGTCTGGCCCCAACTCGCCCCCACCACACGGCGCTTCGAGGCCCGACACAGTCCCACCGAACACGACAAGGGCCCGGATCCTGATGGATCCGGGCCCTTGTCTTCAGTAGCGGGGACAGGATTTGAACCTGCGACCTCTGGGTTATGAGCCCAGCGAGCTACCGAGCTGCTCCACCCCGCGTCGTTGTGTCCTCAAGGTATCACGACGCGGGGGTGGTGCCTGACCAGGTCGGTCAGCCGCTCGGTGGGCTCGCGCCGGTCGACGGGCTCGGGCTGGTCGACGGTGTCGCCCCCGGCTTCTGCTCGCCCGGCTTCTGGTCCGCCGGGGTCAGCTTCGCGCCGGCTTCCGCGGCCTCCTGGAGCGCCTTCTGCAGAGCCTCCTGGGCCTTGCCGTAGGCGGTCCAGTCACCCTTCTGCAGAGCCGCCTCACCGTCGTCGTACGCCTTCTGCGCGTCGGCGATGGCCTTCTTCAGCGCCGCGTCGTTGGTCGTCGGCGTCGTCGGCGGCTTGGTGCCGGGCTGCTCCGGCTGCTGGGGCGGCGTGGTGCCCTCCACCCCGAAGACCGCGTTGAGCGCCTCGGTGAGGTTGTCCTCGAACACCGTGGTGTCCTTGGTCGTGTCACCTTCCGGCTGGTCCGCGTCCACGTACGACACCGCGACCTTCTTCAGCAGCGGGTAGTGCGCGTTGCGGCCCTGGGCGTACACCGGCTCGACGTACAGGAAGCCGCCGTCGAGCGGCACCGTCAGCAGGTTGCCGTACCGGATGTCGGAGTCGGCGCCCTTCATGTCCCGGACGAAGGTCGCCACCGACGGAAGGCTGTTGAGCTTGTTCTGCACCTGCTCCGGCCCTGGGACGTCGGAGGTGACGCGCAACAGCCTTATGCGGCCGTAGTCCTTGCTGCCGGCGTCCGCGTCGACCGCCATGAAACCGCCCAGGTTGGGCCGGCCGTTCGGGGTGAACGTCGTCGTCAGCGAGAACTGCTGCTGCTTGTCCCCGGGCATCTTCATGCTCAGGTAGTACGGCGGGACGGCGCTGCGGTCCGCGTTGGTCGGGTCGTCCGGCACCTGCCAGGCGTCCGAGCCGCTGTAGAACTGCGCCGGGTCCTTCACGTGGTACCGGGTGAGCAGCTCGCGCTGGACCTTGAACATGTCCTGCGGGTAGCGCAGGTGCTGCATGAGGCTGTCCTTGATCGCCTCACGCGGCTGCACCGTGTCCGGGAACGCCTTCATCCAGGTCTTGAGGACCGGGTCCTCCGTGTCCCACTGGTACAGCGTGACCGTGCCGTCGTAGGCGTCGACGGTGGCCTTCACCGAGTTCCGGATGTAGTTGACCTGGTTCTGCTGGGCGACCACCGCGCGCTGCTGGTTCCCGACCGTCAGCGCGTCGGCCGTGCTCTCGCCCAGCGTGGTGCGCGAGGCGTACGGGTAGCCGTTGGTGGTCGTGTACGCGTCGACGATCCACTGGATCTTGTTGTCGACGACCGCCGGGTAGGCGTCGCCGTCGATGGTCAGCCAGGGTGCGACCGCCTCGACGCGCTCCTTGGGGGTGCGGTTGTAGAGGATCCGCGAACCCTCGCCGATGGCTCCCGAGTAGAGGATCTGCGGCTCGCTGAACGCGACCGCGTAGGCGGCGCGGTTGAAGGTGTTGGAGAGGTTGACCCCGCTCTTACCCTCGTAGCTGGTGGTCTTCTCGCCGTTCTCCTCGTAGTCCAGCTCCTTCTGCGGGCCGCCGACGATCGAGTACTGATCGGTCTTCTCGCCGTAGTAGATCCGCTGCTGGTACGGCCCGAGCTGCCCCGTGGTCGGCAGGCCGGACTCGGTGAAGACCGGGGAGCCGTTGGCGTCCGTCTGCGTGCCCGCGGCCATGATCGCGCCATAGCCGTGGGTGTACGTGAAGTGGTCGTTGATCCAGTTCCGCTTCGGGATGCCCTTGATGTTGAGCTCACGCAGGCCGACGACGGTGTCCTGGCCCTTGTAGCGGTCGACGTCCAGGGTGGTCGGGAACTGGTAGTACTTCCGCTTCTGCTCCAGCTGCTGGAACGTCGGCGAGACGATGTTCGGGTCGATCAGCCGGTAGCTGGCCGCCGTGTCGGAGTCCGTGCGGAGCTGGTCCTTGGCCTTGACCGTGGACTTGCCCGAGTAGTTCTCCGGCTCGGTGGCGTCGATGTCGTACGCCTTGCGGGTCGCGTCGATGTTCTTCTGGATGTACGGCGCTTCCTTGGCCTGCTCGTTCGGCTGGACCTGGAACTTCTGCACGATGGCCGGGTACAGGCCGCCGATCAGGATCGCCGAGAGGACCATGAGCCCGAAGCCGATCACCGGCAGCTGCCAGGTGCGGCGCCACAGCGTCGCGAAGAACAGCACGGCGCAGATCACGGCGATGCAGAAGAGGATCGTCTTCGCCGGCAGGTAGGCGTTGGCGTCGACGTACCGCAGACCCGTCCAGTTGCCGGCCGCCTTGAAGTCGCTGGACTTCACGGCGAGGCCGTACCGGTCGAGCCAGTACGCCACGGCCTTCAGCGTGACGAAGACGCCGAGCAGCACCGACAGGTGGCCCGTCGCCGCGGCGGTGGCGCGCGCACCCGGGCTGGTGATGCGCAGTCCGCCGTACAGGTAGTGCGTCAGCGCGGCGGCGATCAGCGACAGGATGGTGGCGGCGAAGCCGAAGGCGAGCAGGAAGCGGTACCAGGGCAGGTCGAAGGCGTAGAACGCCACATCCAGCTGGAACTGCGGGTCCTTCTGGCCGAACGGCACGCCGTTCACCCACATCAGCCAGGTCCGCCACTGGCCGGAGGCCGAGGCACCGGCGATCAGGCCCACCAGAGCGGTGATCGCGAGGAGCACCCACTTCTTGTAGGGGGCCAGGCCCATCCGGTACCGGTCGAGGCTCTGCTGTTCGAGCGACATCGCGCTCAGCGGCGGCCTCAGCCGGTGCGCCAGCCAGATGTTCAGGCCGACGGCGAGCCCCATGAGCAGGCCGAAGACGGCGAACAGGCTGATCTTGGTCCACAGGGTGGTGGTGAACACGGACGAGTAATGGACCGAGCGGTACCAGAGCCAGTCCGTCCAGAACCCGGCGAACATGACGAACACCATGGCCAGAACGGCCAGCACGCCCAGGGTCATGAGCAGCGTGCGGGCCCGCCGGGACGGCCGGCCGACTCTGATCCTTGGCCCGGACGGGCCTCCGCCGCCTCCGCGGTCCGGCATCTGGAAAGCCAACGTGCGCCCCTCGAGGTTGATGCGTCGATAAGCAGGCCCCGCGATCGTAGAGCCCACTGGTGCAACTTACTGAAGCTTTACCTAGTTCCCGTCTTCGGGTGCGAAGGAGGCAGGATATGGGTCATGTCCAACGTTTCCCCCTCCGGCACCCCCATGGCCGCGAGCCCCCTCACCCGCGCGGTGCTCGAGATCGACGAGTACGCCTCCGGCCTCGGCTGGGACCGCCCGGCCCGGCTCTTCGCCCTCGTCGACACGGCCCGACTGCGCGCCCAGGAGCCGGGACTCGCCTCCCAGCTCGGCCTCGAAGGCACGGAAGCCGCCGCCTTCACCCCCATCGAGCAGGAGGAGCTGCCCAAGGGGAAGCCCCTCGACGAGTTCCTCGGCACCATCGCCTGGCCCGACGCGGTGGCCGGCTGCGCGATGACGGTGGAGCGGCTGATGCTGCCGCCGTCGGCCGAGGCGTCCGTGCCGGAAGGCCTGGACGAAGCCGGTCTGGCGAAGTGGGTGGCCCGGCACCCCGACCGCCAGGAGGTCCGCATGACCGTGGCCGTCCTCCGTAACGGAGCCCGCGAGGCGGCCATCCGGCTGCGCGAGAAGGACTCCCCCAACGAGGTGCTGACCGGGTCGGACCTGGTGCCGGGTCTTGCGGACGCCCTGGCGGCGACGTTCGAGTCCTGAGACGTACGAAAATAAGGGGCGCCCCGGTCGGTGACCGGGGCGCCCCTTCCTCGTCGTCCTAGCTCTTCGAGCAGCTCGGCAGGTTCTTGCTGTCGCCCTTGCGGAGCTTCTCCAGCGACTTCGTCGCATCGTCGATGGTGTTCACCTTGATGAGGGTGAGACCGTCGGGGATGTCGGAGGCGGCGGCCTCGCAGTTGTCGGCCGGGGTGAGGAAGTACTGGGCGCCCGCGTCACGCGCGCCGACCAGCTTCATCTCGATGCCGCCGATCGGGCCGACCTCGCCCTTGTCGTCGATGGTCCCGGTCCCGGCGATGAACTTGCCGTCGGTGAGGCTGCCGGGCGTCAGCTTGTCGACGATGCCGAGCGCGAACATCAGACCGGCGCTGGGCCCGCCGACGTCGGCGAGCTTGATGTCGATGGTGAACGGGAAGACGTGGTCGGTGCCGGCCTGGATGCCGACGATCGCCCGGTCGCCCTCCTTGGACTCCGCGGTGGTGATCGTGACCTTCTGGGTGGCGGTGGGCTCCCTGCGGGCCTTCTCGGCCGCGGCCGCCTCCTTGGCCGGGACGATCGTGAACTCGACCTTCTCGCCCGGCTTGTGCCTGGTCACCTGCTTGGCGACGTCACCCGGGTCCTTCATGGGGACGCCGTCGACGGCCTTGATGACGTCCCCGGCGTGCAGCTTGCCCTGGGCGGGGCTGTCCTTCACCACGGTGGCGACGACGACCCGGCTGGTCACCGGGATGTTCAGCTCGGTGAGGGCGGCCACCTTGGCGCTCTCCTGCGACTGGCTGAACTCCTCGGCGTTCTCCTGGCTCGACTGCTCCTCGGTCTTGCCGTCCGGGTAGAGGGTCTCCTTGGGGACGACCACGTTGTCGTGGGCGAGCCAGCCGTAGACGGCCTCGACCAGGTTCATCCGGTAGTCCGCACTGGTGACGCGGACGGTCGTCATGTTGAGATGCCCGTCGGTGGGGTACGTCTGGTGCCCCGAGATCCGGAGGACGGGCTCCCCGTCGGCCTCCCCCAGGGTGTTGACCGTGGGGCCGGGGCTCATCTCCGCGTACGGCACCGGAACCAGGACGCCCACACAGAGCAGGGTGATCAGGACCAGGGTGGAGGCGAGCATCGTCGCAGTGCGGCGTGGCATGGAACGACAGTACGGGACCGGTCCATGAGTGCACCTGTGGGGCGGGTCCGTACGAGGCGGCCGGCGGTGGGAGGTCAGCCGGAGACGTGGCTGCTGCGTACGGAGGAGGCCGAGGCCGCGGCGGTCATCTCCTGACCGGCGGCGTCCATACCGGAATGGGAACGCTCCATGGCGTCACGGAAGCGTGCGTAGCCGGCGAGCTCCGCCACGTCCCCGATGGTCTTGTTCCGCTGGGCCCAGCTTCCCCATATCGCCGCGCCGACGACTGCGAAAAGCGGAATCAGCAACCAGGCGAGCGCTGCCATCCCGACCTCCCCAATGAGCGACCGCAACCGACCGGAACCCGGCCGATCAGCAGACTAACGATCTGCAGCTTCAACGCTGCTGCCGGGGGCCCGGTTACGCAAATCGGGGCGTTCGACTACACGACGTCGGCGCGTCGGCTTGCCGACCGCCGCTCATCAGGCATTCAGCAGCCCTTCAGCAGGCCCCCACCCACTCCTCGGTGCCGTCGGAGAAAGTCTGGTGCTTCCAGATGGGGACCTCGTGCTTGAGGTCGTCGATGAGCTTGCGGCAGGCCTCGAAGGCCTCGCCGCGGTGGGGGCAGGAGACCGCGACGACGACCGCGAGATCGCCGACCTGGAGATCGCCCACCCGGTGGACGGCGGCCAGCGCGCGGACCGGATAGTCGGCGACGACCTTCTCGGCGACCCGGCGCAGCTCGGCCTCGGCGGACGGGTGGCAGGAGTACCCCAGCGCGTCGACGTCCGCACCACCGTCGTGATTGCGCACGGTGCCCACGAAGAGGGTCGTGCCCCCGGCCGCGTCGTCGCCGACCGCCCGGAAGACCTCGTCGACCGAGAGCGGCGTCTCACGGATCGCGAGCAGCTTGATCGGATCGGCTGCGACCTGCTCGCCGGGGTGGTCGTTGGTTCGTGCCATGGGGCCATGGTGCCGCACGGCACGGACATCGCGGAATAGCGCTTTCGACCGGTGGGACGGACCCTCCGTAGGAGGGTCCTACAGTCCCCGTCGGCGCCGGGCCCGCCGGACCAGCGCCGCCGTGCCGAGCAGCGCCACCGTCGCGCCCGCCGCACCCGCCGCCGTCGCGTCCTTGCGGCCGAGCCGGCGGCCCGCGACCGTGTGCCGGCCCTCGACCTCCTCCAGGAGCGCGGCGAGCACCTCCTCGTTGGTCCACGCCGGCCGCCAGCCCGCGTCGTGCAGCCGTCCGACGCTGACCACCCACGGGTGCATCGTGTACGCCAGGTCTCCCGCCGGGGACGGGGTGAGCCCGATCCGGTGCAGCCGGGCCGCGGCGCCGAGGGCGACCGCGGAGGGCAGCTCCATGCGCCGGATCCCGGAGAGCTCCTCGACCTCCTCCTGCTCCAGCCATCCGTCGCAGCCGACGGCGAACTCTCCGTCGACCTTCTCCAGGGCCGCGTACTCCAGTGCGCTGACCAGGTCCTCGACATGGCAGAACTGCCAGGTGGGACGGGAGCCGGCGACCACGAGCAGCCGGGGGGACTCGAAGTAGCGGGTCAGTGCCGTGTCCGTACCGCCGACCAGGACGGCGGGCCTGACGACGGTGACGTGCAGGCCCGGATGGGCGCGGGGAGCGCGCCGGGCGAGCCGCTCGATCTCCAGCAGGTCGCCGACGCCGGTGGCCTCGGCGGTCGCCCGCAGCTCGGCGTCCTCGGAGAGCGGGATGTCGTTGTCGGGCAGGGCGCCGTAGACCATCGCGGAGGTGATGAGCACCACCCGGTGCACACCGGCGGCCGCGGCCGCCGTGAGGACGGTCTGCGCGCCGCGGACGTTGTAGGCCGTTCGGGCGGCGGCGTCGGACTCGAGGTCGAGGTCGACGGCGAGGTGCACGACCACGTCGGCGCCCCGCAGCTTCTCGGCGATCGCCGGGTCGCGGACGTCGAGGATGTGCCACTGCGCCTCCGAGACCTCGCCCCGGCGCTCGTCGATCGCGATGACCTGCTTGATCTCCTCCGAGGCGGCGAGGCGCCTGGTCAGCAGGTCGCCGACCCCGGAAGCGGCACCGGTGACGGCGACCACGGGGCCGCGCCCCGTGGAGCGGGTCGAGATGTTTCGCGCTGCGCGAACCTGAGGATCTGGGGAACTCACCGGGCGTCTCCAGCGGTTGTCTTCAGTACGTACACGAATGACGCGTACGTACCAGGTGGCGTCCATCCTGCCGCAGGCCACGGCCCGGCGGAGCACCGAGCCCATATCCGGCCCGGATGTCTACGCTGGTGGTGTGTAGCGGGCAGTCGCCGTCGGCAGGAAGCCGGCGGCCCTACGAGCCGAGGAAACCTGTGAGTGACTCCCCATTCGGATTCGGCCTTCCGCCGGAGGAGCCGGAGAACGGCGACGAAGGCAAGAAGAAGGACCCCGCAGGTGGCCAGGGGTCCGGCGACCAGGGCGGCGCGAACCCGTTCGGGGCCAATCCGTTCGGCTTCGGCGGTCTGCCGGGCATGGGCGGTCCCGGCGGCGCGGACAATCCGTTCGCCGCGATGTTCGGCTCGCTGAACCCCAACGACCTGGGCGCCGCCTTCCAGCAGCTCGGCCAGATGCTCTCCTACGAGGGCGGTCCCGTGAACTGGGACATGGCCAAGCAGATCGCCCGTCAGGTGGTCGCGCAGGGCACGTCCGACGGCACCAAGGACGCCAGTGTGGGTCCGGCGGAGAAGGCCGCGGTCGAGGAGGCCGTGCGCCTGGCCGACCTGTGGCTGGACGGTGTGACCTCGCTGCCCTCCGGCGCGCACACGGCCGTGGCGTGGAGCCGCGCGGAGTGGGTCGAGGCGACGCTGCCGGCCTGGCAGCAGCTGGTCGACCCGGTCGCCGAGCGGGTCGGCGCGGCGATGGGCGACGTGCTGCCCGAGGAGATGCAGGCCATGGCGGGCCCGCTGATCGGCATGATGCGCTCCATGGGCGGCGCCATGTTCGGTCAGCAGATCGGGCAGGCCGTCGGCGCGCTCGCGGGCGAGGTCGTCGGTTCGACCGATGTCGGTCTGCCGCTCGGACCGGCCGGCAAGGCGGCGCTGCTCCCGCTGAACATCGAGACGTTCGGCAAGGACCTCGGTGTCCCGAAGGACGAGGTGCGGCTGTACCTGGCCCTGCGCGAGGCCGCCCATCAGCGGCTCTTCGCGCACGTGCCGTGGCTGCGCTCGCATCTGTTCGGTGCGGTCGAGGGCTACGCCCGAGGGATCAAGGTCGACACCTCGAAGCTGGAGGAGGCGGTGGGTCAGCTGGACCCGACGCATCCCGAGCAGTTGCAGGAGGCTCTGCAGCAGGGCATGTTCCAGCCCGAGGACACGCCGGAGCAGAAGGCCGCCCTGGCCCGTCTGGAGACGGCGCTCGCGCTGGTCGAGGGCTGGGTGGACGCGGTGGTCCACGAGGCCGCGAAGTCCCGGCTGACCTCGGCGGACGCGCTGCGCGAGACGCTGCGCAGGCGGCGGGCGAGCGGCGGTCCCGCCGAGCAGACCTTCGCGACGCTGATCGGTCTCGAGCTGCGTCCGCGCCGGCTGCGGGACGCCGCGCGGTTGTGGGCCTCGCTCACGGACGCGCGCGGGGTCGACGGCCGTGACGACCTGTGGGAGCACCCGGACATGCTGCCGACGGCGTCCGACCTGGACGACCCGGACGGCTTCGTCCACCGCGAGCAGCTCGACTTCTCGGAGATCGACAAGATGCTGGGCGAGGCGGCCGGCAAGCGGGAGCACGCCGAGGACGCAGGGGACGCCGAGGGCGCCAGGGACGACGAGGACGACACCGACAAGTGAGCCTGCACGACGACGCGGTTCTCGTACTGAAGGCGTACGAGAACCAGGAAGAGCTGCGTCAGACCTATCTCGACCACCTGGCCGCGCACGAGGACGGCATGTGGAAGGCGTGCGGCGCCGGACACCTGACGGCCAGCGCGCTGGTCGTCGATCCGGAGCGCGGCAGGGTCCTGCTGACGCTGCACAAGAAGCTCGGTATGTGGCTGCAGATGGGCGGCCACTGCGAGCCGGGTGACACGACCCTGGCGGAGGCGGCGCTGCGGGAGGCGACGGAGGAGTCCGGCATCCCCGGTCTGACGCTGCTGCCCGGCGGCCCGGTGCGTCTCGACCGGCATCCGATCCCGGCGCCGTGTCACTGGCATCTGGACGTGCAGTACGCGGCGCTCGCACCGGTCGGCTCGGTGGAGGCCATCAGCGAGGAGTCGCTGGACCTGCGCTGGTTCGCGTACGACGAGGTGGCCTCCGTGGCCGACGCCTCGGTGGTGCGGCTGCTCGAAGGCACCCGCGCCCGGCTGTAGCACGGCACGGCACGTGTAAGGGGCGGTCGCCATTGGCGACCGCCCCTTACACGTGAACGGGCTCAGTTCCAGGCGTTGTTCTGGTTCTGGGCGTGCGAACCCTGCTGACCGGCGCCGAACTGGGCCGCGAGGCCCTGGCCGATGGCCGCGTTCTGCGGCGGCATGACCTCGCTGGGCTGGACGAGGGCGAAGCCCTGTCCGAGGAAGCTGAGCTCCCAGCCCTCGCCCGTGGTGCCACGGCGGCGGCGGATGTTCGTGCTGTGCGTCTGCGACTGCATCTGCACCCGCAGCCCGGTGGACCAGGCGACGATCGCGTCCGCGTCGACGTTGACGTACTTGTCCGGCGTGACGTGCATCATCAGCGGCTGACCGGAGGTCATCAGGGCGACCTTGCCGCGGCCGGAGATGTTGAGCTGGTACTTGCCGGAGCCGGAGATGCCGTACTGGCTGTCCACGGCGATGACCTCGGTGTGCAGCGTCGAGTCCAGCGCCAGGACGTAGGAGCTGTCGACGGTCATGCCCTCCTGCTCGACCTCCACGACGTGGATGTACTGGGCGAGGTTGGCGAAGTAGACCGTGCCCTGGCCGGAGCAGCGCATCAGGTCGAGGCCCTCACCGGTGCGGGCCTGGGCGCGGCGCTGGCTGGGCGTCTGGTACTCGCCGTCGAAATCGACGAGCCCCTGGTAGGCGACCATGGCGCCCTTGCGGGCGAGGACGTCGTCCGAGCCGGTGAGGGCGACCCGCAGCAGCTGCGGGTTCTGGATGACGTACCGTTCCTGGCTCTGCTGCTCGGCGTAGTTGAAAAGCGGGCTCTGCATGGTGTGTTCTCGCTCCCCCTCAGCCCCGGATCCGCAGGCGGTCGGTGCTGTCCTCGCTCGGCTGTACGACGACGATGCCCTGGCCGGAGAAGGCCATCTGGAACGCCTCGCCGCTGCCCCGCCCGATCAGGGAGGAGGCCTTGAAGCTGCGCTTGCCCTTGACCTTGAGCGCCGGTGACCAGGCGACGAGCGCGTCGGGGTCGACGTACGTCTCGTCCTCGCCCCGGCCGCAGTCGACGACGATCGGCGTGCCGCGCGAGGTCAGGGCGACCCAGCCGGTTCCGGCGATCTCGACGTTGAACAGGCCCTGTCCGGCGAACTTGGCGAGGCCCTTGACCTTCTCGACGCCCCACTGGAGGTGGGCGTCGAAGGCCAGCAGGTTGGTGCCGTTGACCGAGAGCGAGTCGTTCTGCAGGTTGATCACGACGACGTCCGCGCCGTAGTCGGCGAGGTAGAGCAGTCCGTCTCCGGAGCACTTCATGATGGGCGCGCCCTCGCCGGTGACCCACTGCTGGGCGACCTGGCGTGCGGCGGGCGGATTGGGCTCGTAGGTGACGAAGCCCTCGTAGGCGACCATCGAGCCGGTGCGCGCGTAGAGGTCCTGGCCGGAGGCCATGGCGACCTTGAGCATCGTGCGCCCGTGGTTCTCCATCCGGGCCGCCATCGGGGTCGGGGCGAAGCCCGCGAGTTGCTGGTTCATTGTTCGGGCTCCCTCAGACCTCGTACGGCTGGACGACGATGAAGTTGCCGGGAGCTCCCCGGAACTGCAGGTTGACCGTCTCTCCGCTGTGCCCCGGGTACGCGTTGCGGCGCAGCCGGACCTGGGTGGAGAGGATCACCTGGGACGCGGACGACCAGGCGATGACGGCGTTGCAGTCGGCGAAGGTGGTCGGCGTGACGGGCAGGACGACCGGCGTGCCGTGCGTCTTGACGACGACCGTGCCGGTGCCCTGGAACTGCATGGTGAACAGGGCGCCGCCGGGGATGCCGTGGCCCTCGATCCGCCGGACCTCGTACTGCAGGGACTCGTCGAAGGCGAGCACGTTCTCGGCGGAGACGCAGATGCCGTCGCCCTGGAGCTCGATCGGGTGGAGGTGGGCGCCCTCTTCCGCGAGGAAGACCTGGCCGCGGCCCGTGCAGCGCATCAGCTGCATCTCCTGGCCGGTGGCGTTGCCGACGATCCGGCCGGTGAAACCGGCGCCCTTGTGGGCGAATTCGACCTTGCCCTGGTACATGACCATGCTGCCCTGGCGGGCGAGGACGGGAACGCCGCCCATGGCCAGGTCGACCCGCATGAGCTGCTGATTCTGCGGGGTCCAGCGGGCGCCGGTCGCGGTCTCCTTGTACGGCGCGAGCGCGGCGGCGAGCCCGGCACCGGTGGCCGGAACGCCCTGAGGCACCCCTTGGGGGACGCCCATCTGGCCCGGGGGCATGCCCGGAGGCATACCGGGGGCCTGCTGGCCGAACGCGGGCTGACCGTACGCGGCCGGCGCGGGCTGGCCGTACGGCGCCGGCGCGGGCTGACCGTAGGGCTGGGCCTGGCCCGGGACCTGACCGAACTGCGGCTGCTGCGGAGGCTGCGGCTGGCCGTACGGGCCGGGAGCGGGGGCCGGAGCCGGAGCGGGCGGCGCCATGGGCGCGGCCATGGTGGGAGCCGCGTGCACCGGCTGGGCCGGGGCCTGCGGCGCGGGCGCCGGAGCCGGCGCGGCGGGCGCACCGAACGCCGGTGGGGCGAAGCCCTGGGCCGCCTGCGGGGCCTGGGCCGCGGGCTGCTCCTCGGCGACCTCGCCGCCGAAGTTCTTCAGCAGCGCGTCCAGGCCGCCGTCGAAGCCCTGCCCGATGGCCGCGAACCGCCAGACGTCCTTGAGGTAGAAGTCGCCGAGCATGACGGCCCGCTCGGTGGAGAACTCGGAGCCCGTGAAGGGGTAGCGGACGACCTCTTCACCGCCCGCCACGATGCGGATGTAGCCGGGGCCGATCTGCGACATCTGCCCGGCACCGTCGATGGTCGCGGTGAACGACAGCTTGTGGATGTTCGCCGGGATGCGGTCCAGCGTGACGCGGAAGGACTCCGTGTCGCCCGACTGCGCGCCGAGGAGCTGAATGGACTCCTCCGGCGACTTCGGCTGGTTGAAGAAGATGAAGTACCGGTCGTCCGAGAGCTGCTCGTTGGCGTCGAGACCGAAACAGCTGATGTCGAAGGTCAGCCCGGGCGCGGCGATCTGCACACCTACGTACAGATCGGTCCCCGGTGTCAGATCACTGATCTTGGCCTTGTGGCCGCGTTGGAATTCCCTGGCCATGCGTAACGACCGTCCCCCATCCCGAAAGGTGAATCCGTCGCGCCAGGCTAACGGCTGAACCTGACATTGAGCCAAGCTGGTACGCATTCGGTACAGATTTGACGAGGAGCGTGGCTACTCGCCGCGGGCTGCGGGCAGATGGGGCAGCCGGTCCGCCGCGACCACGCCCTCGAGGTACCCCCGGGCCCGTTCGGTGCGCGGGTACGCCTCCAGGAGCCGCCAGAAGCGGGGGCCGTGCCCCGGCACCAGGAGGTGGGCCAGTTCGTGGACGAGGACGTAGTCGACGACGTACTCGGGCATTCCCTGGAGCCGGTGCGAGAGGCGGATGCTGCCTTCCGACGGAGTGCACGAGCCCCAGCGGGTGTTCTGGTTGGTCACCCAGCGTACGGACGTGGGCCGCGCCCGGCCGCCGAAGTACTGCTCCGACAACCGCTCGGCCCGCTCGGTGAGTTCGCTGTCACCGAGGCGCCGCTTGCTCTCCTGCGCGGCCAGCTTGTCCAGCATGACCGTCACCCAGCGCTGCTCCTCGGCCTCGGACATCCGGGCCGGGATGAGCACGATGGTCCGGTCGCCCTCGCGGTAGGCGGAGACGGTTCTGCTCCGCCGGGAGCTTCTGCGGACCTCGACCGCACTCGTCCCCGAGCCGCGGGGCGGGCTGCTTGTCACGCTGCGCTGTGGGTCGGCGGGCACGGCCCCGACGTTACCCGCTGTCAGCACGGGAAGTCCCGCCTCCGGGACGGTTCTGCCGCGATCCCGTCACACCGTGCACCATTTGAATGATGAATACCCCGCCCCTGTGGACAACTTTCGGCGACCACCTCGGAACCCGGGCAATCTGACAACGGCCGGAGGGGAACGGCCGAGCGCGAAGAAGGCGACCGATCAAGATCACGGGGGACGGAAATGCATCCGATGCTGAAACCGGCGTTGCGGCGCGCCTGGCGAAATCTGCAGAGCGTGCAGTTCGGGGCCACTCCCGCGCATGCGGTGGTCGTGGGCCCGGTCGACATGGCCACCGGCAGCCTGCTGGGTCTGCTCGACGGCACCCGCGGGATGGAACGGCTGCGGGGCGAGGCCCGTGCGCTGGGACTGCCGGACGGACTCCTCGAGCGGCTGCTCGGGAGACTGGCACAGGCGGGGCTGATCGCGGACGGCTCGGCCGGGCGGCCCGGGAAGGCCGGTGCCGCCACACCCGAGGACGGCGCGCTCGACCCGCTCCGCGCGGATCTCGCCTCACTCTCCGTGATCCACCAGGAGCCGGACGGCGCGCTGCGGCGGCTGGCCGCCCGGCGGGCGCTGCGTGTCCAGGTCCGGGGCGCGGGACGGGTCGGCGCCTCGGTCGCCGCTCTGCTCTCGGCGTCCGGGGTGGGCCGGGTGGAGGTGCTGGACTCGGGATCGGTGGAGCCCTGGGAGGTGGCGCCGGGCGGGCTGCCGACCGAGGCGGTGGGCGAGCGCCGGGCCGTGGCGGCGCGGCGGCTCGTGGGGCGCTCGGCCCCGGGCGGACGCGCACCACGGGCGGCAGGGCGCGAGCCGGGTGAGGGCGGGCGGGAGCCGGCACTCTCACTCGTCGTGGTGACACCGAGGGACGGCCTCGCCGCCTACCTCCCCGATCCGGTCCTCGCCGAGAGCTGGATCACCACGGGCACTCCCCATCTCTACGCGGGGGTGCTGGAGGCCACGGGCTTCGTCGGGCCGTTGGTGCTGCCGGGTGGGACGGCGTGCGCGGGGTGCGTGCAGGAGGCGCGGACGGACCGGGATCCGGTGTGGCCGCGCATGCTGGCGCAGTGGCGCTCGGGTGCGCCCGACGCCCTGCCGGCCTGTGATCTGGGTCTCGCGACGGCGGTGGCCGGATTGGCCGCGGCCCATGCTCTGGCTTTTCTGGACGGGGAGTTGCCGGCCAGCACGGGCGGCCGTTTCGAGGCCTCGCTGCCGCTTCTGGAGTGGCGGGCGGAGCGGATGGGGCCGCATCCGGCGTGTCCGTGCGGCGCGGTTCGTCGCGCAGAGGGGGAGCGCGACGTGGAGGCTTCGACCCCGCAGGACACAATGGCGGGGTAACCGCCCTGTGCGGCACGGCAGTCTGGGATTTGGAGGGGCTTATGTCTGATCTACCCCGGAAGGCGGTCACCCGGACCGCCAGGTTGGCCGCGTTGCCCCTGGGCTTCGCAGGACGGGCCACTTGGGGTCTGGGCAAGCGGATCGGTGGCAAGTCCGCCGAGATCGTCGCGCGCGAGCTGCAACAGCGCACGGCCGAGCAGCTGTTCAAGGTGCTGGGGGAACTCAAGGGCGGGGCGATGAAGCTCGGGCAGGCGCTGTCCGTCTTCGAGTCGGCGCTGCCGGAGGAGGTGGCGGGCCCGTACCGGGCGGCGCTCACCAAGCTCCAGGAGGCGGCGCCGCCGATGCCGACCCGCACGGTGCACGGGGTCCTGGAGGAGCGGCTCGGCGAGGAGTGGCGGGAGCTGTTCCTGGAGTTCGAGGACAAGCCCTCGGCGGCGGCCTCCATCGGCCAGGTGCACCGGGCGGTGTGGCACGACGGCCGTGAGGTCGCGGTGAAGGTGCAGTACCCAGGGGCGGGCGAGGCGCTCCTCTCGGATCTGACGCAGCTGAGCCGGTTCGCCCGGCTGCTCGGTCCGCTGATCCCCGGCATGGACATCAAGCCGCTGATCACCGAGTTGCGCGACCGGGTCTCGGAGGAGCTGGACTACGGCCTGGAGGCCCAGGCCCAGCGGGAGCACGCCGAGGTGTTCGCGGACGATCCCGATGTGGTGGTTCCTCAGGTCGTGCACCAGAGCGACCAGGTCCTGGTGACGGAGTGGATCGACGGCATCCCGCTGTCCGAAGTGATCGAGGGCGGCACGGAGGAGCAGCGGGACCGGGCCGGCCAGTTGCTGGCGCGCTTCCTCTTCTCCGGCCCCGCCCGCACGGGACTGCTGCACGCCGATCCGCACCCCGGCAACTTCCGGCTGCTTCCGGGCGGGAACGACGATGAGGACGCGGCGGGCCCGGAGAGCTGGCGCCTCGGGGTGCTGGACTTCGGCACCGTGGACCGGCTGCCGGGCGGGCTGCCGGAGACGATCGGCACCTGTCTGCGGCTGACCCTGGAGGGCGACGCCGAGACGGTCTACGAGCTGCTGCGCGAGGAGGGGTTCGTCAAGGAGTCCATCGACCTCGACCCGGACGCGGTGCTCGCGTACCTGCTGCCGATCATCGAGCCGGCCGAGGCCGAGGTCTTCACGTTCACCCGGGGCTGGATCAGGACCCAGGCCGCCCGCATCGCCGACCTCCGCTCCCCCGCGCACCAGCTGGGCAAGCAGCTGAACCTGCCGCCGTCGTACCTGCTGATACACCGCGTGACCCTGAGCACCATCGGCGTGCTCTGTCAGCTGAACGCGACGGTGCGGCTGCGCAACGAACTGGAGGAGTGGCTGCCCGGCTTCGTCGCGGAGGACGAAGCCTAGAGGGGATCACCACCAGGAGGGGTCGAGGCGGCCCTCGATGGAGCGAAGGTTCTCACGGGAGCAGGCCTCGCAGAGGTAGCGGCGGGCGCCGTTCTCCACGGAGAAGGTCCAGGTCACCGGGGGTTCCTCGGCGGTCCTGCCGCAGCGGGCGCAGACGATGGGCTCCTCGGGGGGCCGGGCGTCGTTCACCCTCACGACGATAGTCCGGCGGCGGCGCGGCCGCGCCGCAACGCACCGCGGGGGCCGGTCCGTTCGGACCAGCCCCCGCGAGTTTGTCCGGGTCAGTGCATGACGGCCATGGCCAGTGCACGGCGGGCGCGCAGGGAGACGCGCTCGGCGCGCCGCTGCATCCGCCGGGCGGCGACCAGGCGCACGGCCTGGCGTTCCGCGTCGGCTTCCCGCAGGCGGTCGTGCATATGAGCACGAGCCAGGGCTTCTGGGATGAGTTGCATCTCACGGGTCCTGTTCTGACGCGAGGCGTTCGCGCCGGTGATGGAAACGTCTGGGGTCGCGGAGCCGGAGGGCTCGCTCGTGGAAGAGGTCATCGGGGCCTGCTTCTGGGGATCGTGCGTGAGGGGTCGGTCGATGGTTCCGGTGACGTTCATGCCGCGACCGGGTTCTTGCGCGGGCGACCACGCGGCCGCTTGCGGGCCACGACCACACCCTGGACGAACAGCTCGCCGCCCCAGACGCCCCACGGCTCACGCCGCTCCTGCGCGCCGGCGAGGCATGCCTCCATCAGCGGGCAGGTACGGCAGAGGGACTTGGCGTACTCGACGTCGGCCGGGGACTCGGCGAAGAAGACCTCCGGGTCGTACGAGCGGCAGGGGACGGGTACGCCGAGGTTCTCGATGGCGTCGTCGAGCGCGGTGAGCGCGGTGAGGGGGGTCAAGGTGGAGTCCTCCGTGAGGCCGGGCGGGGGGATCGTTTCGGAAGGCGGTACGGACGGGGCGTGCGCTTCGAGTTGCACGGGTGGCTTTCCTCGTCTGGTCGTTCCGGCCTGTTGGCCGGGGTTTCGGCTGGTACCGGGTGTCGCTTGGTCCCGAGGCCCCTTCGCTCCGTCATCCCCGTTCGGGGACAAACAGAAGGGCCGCGGATCCCGGGTGGGGTTCCGCGGCCCTGAAGGCGCCGGCCTGATCGAGATCAGGCTGGATCACTCCAGGGTTCGAGCCCACGGAAGGCCCACATCGTGTGGTGCTGCGTCGTCTGCTGCTTGGTTTCGGCACCGGTCGCCGCAAAGCCATAGGCCTGGGCGGCCTTGACTGCTGCTACTCCTGCTTCCAGTGCCTTGGTCGGTCGCTCATTGCGCTCCATGACGGGAAGACCCGCCGGGGCGGCCGCCGGCCGCAGGGCGGCGACGTGAGCCACGCCGGCGCCGGACAGACCGGTGCCGGGAAGGCCGCTGCCAATGAACGCCGAGCCGGAGAGGCCGAGCGAGCAGGTGGAGACGACGGAGCGATCGGTCATTTTGTCGGTGCTGACGAAGCTGACGTTGGTGCTGTTGATGTTGCTGATCACGGGAATCGCCTCCTCTCGGCGTCTCGGAGGGCTCGGGGTGAGCCGGACCCTCATCTTCATTTGGACAAGTACAGCACGAAGACAGGGCTTCGAAGAAGCCGCTGTTTCCGTGGTTAAGAACCTATGGGGCTTGACGGGGGGTGCGCAAACTATTTTTTCGACGAGTTTTCCTCAGTCCTCCTCGTCCTCTCCTCCAGGCTCCTCACCTGGCTCTTCGCCCGCGCAGATGGCCAGGACGTCGGCACCGAAGCGGTCGAGCTTGCGGGCGCCGACCCCCGAGATGCCGGCGAGCTCCCCGTCGCTGGACGGCACGCACTCGGCGATCGCCATCAGCGTCTTGTCGGTGAACACGCAGTACGCGGGCTGTCCGAGCTGCTTGGCCTGGTCTGAGCGCCACTCGCGCAGCCGCTCGTAGAGCGCCTCGTCCATGTCGGAGGGGCAGTCCTCGCAGCGCATCAGCTTCATCTCACCGGCTTCGGTGAGCGTCGCGCCGCAGACGCGGCACTGCACCGGTCCCCGGCGCTTGCGCCGGCCGCCGCCGCCCCGCTCGACGGAGCCGCCGCCGCCCGCTCCGGCCGCGCCGAGGCCGCCGGAGCCGGGGCGCAACCCCTTGAGGAAACGGGTGGGGCGCCGGGAGGCGCGGCCGCCCGGGGAGCGGGAGAGCGCCCAGGAGAGCGAGAGGTGGAGCCGGGCGCGGGTGACGCCGACGTACAGCAGGCGCCGCTCCTCCTCGACCTGCTCGTCGGTCTTGGCGTAGGTGATCGGCATCATGCCCTCGGTGAGACCGACCAGGAAGACGGCGTCCCACTCCAGGCCCTTGGCCGCGTGCAGGGAGGCGAGGGTGACGCCCTGCACGGTCGGGGCGTGCTGGGCGGCGGCCCGCTCGTCGAGCTCGGCGACCAGGTCGGAGAGGCCGGCGCCGGGCTTGGCCCGGGCGAAGTCCTCGGCGAGGCGGACCAGCGCGGCGAGGGACTCCCAGCGGTCGCGGACGGCACCCGAGCCGGCGGGCGGTTCGGTGGTCCAGCCCTTGGTGGAGAGCACGGCGCGGACCTGGGAGGGCAGGTCGTCGGCGTCGTCGAGGAGGGAGTCGTTCCCTCCGGCGCGGGCGGCGCCGCGCAGGGCGATGCCCGCCTCCCGTACCTCCTGGCGCTCGAAGAAGCGCTCGGCGCCGCGCAGCTGGTAGGGCACGCCGGCGTCGGCGAGGGCCTGCTCGTAGACCTCGGACTGGGCGTTGATGCGGTAGAGCACGGCGATCTCGCCGGCCGGGACGCCGGCGGCGATCAGATCGCGGATGCGGCGGGCGGTGCCCTCGGCCTCGGCCGGTTCGTCGGCGTACTCGGTGTAGGCGGGCTCGGGTCCCGGGTCGCGCTGGGAGATCAGCTCCAGGCGGTGCTCGGCGGCCCGGCCGCGGGCCTGGCTGAGCAGTCCGTTGGCGAGGTGGACGACCTGCGGGGTGGAGCGGTAGTCGCGGACGAGCTTGACCACCGTGGCGTCGGGGTGCCGGGTGCGGAAGTTCAGCAGGTGGTCGGGGGTGGCGCCGGTGAAGGAGTAGATGGTCTGGCTGGCGTCGCCCACGACGCAGAGGCTGTCGCGGTCGCCGAGCCAGAGGTCGAGGAGCCGCTGCTGGAGCGGGGAGACGTCCTGGTACTCGTCCACCACGAAGTGCTGGTACTGGCGGCGGATCTGGTCGGCGATGTCGTGCCGGTCCTGGAGGATGCCGACCGTGAGCAGGAGCACGTCCTCGAAGTCGATCACCGAGCGGTCGCGCTTGAGCTGCTCGTACATCGCATAGATCTGGCCGATCTCGGCCGGGTCGCGGGGAGCCTCCCGGACGGACTTGGCGACGGCCGCCGGATAGTCGGCGGGCACGGTCTGGGTGACCTTGGCCCACTCGATCTCCCCGGTGACGTCACGCAGCTCGTTGCGGTCGAGCCGGACGCGGCAGCGCGCGGCGGACTCGGCGACGAGCTGGATCTTGCGCTCCAGGAGCCGGGGAAGATCACCACCGACGACTTTCGGCCAGAAGTACTGGAGCTGGCGCAGGGCGGCGGAGTGGAAGGTGCGGGCCTGGACGCCGCCCGCGCCGAGCTCCCGCAGACGGCCGCGCATCTCTCCGGCGGCCCGGTTGGTGAACGTGACGGCCAGGATGCTGCCGGGCTGGAGTATGCCCGCCCGCACTCCGTACGCGATGCGGTGCGTGATGGCCCGCGTCTTGCCCGTGCCGGCTCCCGCCAGCACGCACACCGGGCCGTGCAGGGCCAGGGCGACCTCGCGCTGCTCGGGGTCGAGCCCGTCGAGCACCGCGTCGGCCGACTCGGGGACCTGCGGGAAGAGAGTGGAGTGCGTTGCTGCTGTCACCCCGCCATGCTGCCAGGTTCGCGGGGGTCGGTGCGGCGGGTTGTCCACAGGGCGGGGCCGCCGGTCGTACGAATATGGGAATGGTGGCGGCGGCGCGTACGTTCTTTCCCTCGGCACCCACCCGCGAACAGAGGAGCGCCAGGCCATGCAGGGCACTGTGACGATGTACAGCACCACGTGGTGCGGCTACTGCCGTCGGCTGAAGAGCCAGATGGACCGCGAGGGCATCGCGTACACGGAGATCAACATCGAGCAGGACCCGGAGTCGGCCGCGTTCGTGGAGAAGGCCAACGGGGGCAACCAGACCGTTCCGACGGTGCTGTTCGCCGACGGCACGACGCTGACGAACCCGTCGCTCGCGCAGGTCAAGCAGAAGGTCGGCGTCTGATCCCGCCTGGCCGAAAACAGCCCCCGTCCGGCGATGCCGGGCGGGGGCTGTTCCGTGTCAGGCGACGTCGCCCGGCTTGGGCAGCGGCTTGCCGTACCAGAGCTCGATCAGCCGGGAGGCGATCGAGATGCCGTACGGCGGGAGCACCTCACCCGTCTCGAAGGCGGTGGTCAGGTCCTCGCGGGAGAACCAGCGGGCCTCGTGGATCTCCTCGCCGTCCACGTTGATCTCGGACGAGGTGGCGCGGGCCATGAAGCCCAGCATCAGGCTGGACGGGAAGGGCCAGGGCTGGCTTGCGACGTACTCGACCTCGCCGACCGTGACACCGGCCTCCTCGAAGACCTCCCGGATCACCGCCTGCTCGATCGACTCACCGGGCTCGACGAAGCCGGCGAGGGTCGAGAAGCGGCCTTCGGGCCAGTGGACCTGCCGACCGAGCAGGATGCGGTCCTCCTCGTCCGTGACGACCATGATGACCGCCGGGTCGGTCCGCGGGTAGTGCTCGGCGCCACAGGCCTGGCAGCGACGGATGTGACCGGCGGCCGCGATCACCGTGCGCTCGCCGCAGCGGGAGCAGAAGCGGTGGAGCCGCTGCCAGTTCTCCAGGGCCACGGCGTGCGCCATGAGGCCGGCCTCGCGGGGCGAGAGCAGCATGCCCGCCTCGCGCAGCCCCGCCGGCCGGGCGGACTGGTCCATGCGGCCGGGCAGGGAGTCCTTCTGCAGGGCGAAGTAGGAGACGCCGTCGGCGTCCGTGCCCAGGAAGTACCGGTGGGTCTCGGTGACCGGGGCCTCGAAGGCCGGGGTCATGACGAGCTCGGTGCGGCCCTCGGCGTCGTCCGCGGGCTCGTCGATCAGCACCTGACCGCCGGAGACCACGAAGACGCGGGTCGTGGGGTGGCTCCAGGCCGCCGCGAGCCATGCCTCGTCGAGACGGTGGTGGGCGGCACGGTCGATGTCGCTCGGGGCGGTGAGCGAGATCGGCCGGTCCGCGAACTGGCTGTTCAAGGTGGACACAGGTACTTCCAACTCCCCCGGATCGTTGTGTGGGTTCATCGCGCGGCGGTGTGGAGGGCGGCGGGCAGGTCGCTCCACAGGTGGGCAGTGGTCTCGACGCCCTTGAGGAGGAGATCGAGCTCGATCTTCTCGTTCGGGGCGTGCCAGCCGTCCGACGGCACCGAGATGCCGAGGAACAGCACCGGTGCGCCCAGGACGTCCTGGAGGTCGGCGGCGGGGCCCGAGCCGCCCTCGCGGGTGTAGCGGACCTTGGCGCCGTCGAAGGCGCGGCTCATCGCCGCCGCGACCGCCTCGAGGGCCGGGTGGTCGAGCGGGGTGAGGCAGGGCCGGGTCGGGGCGCCGAAGACGATCTCGTACCGGATGCCGGCGGGGATACGCGCGGCGAGCCAGTCGCGTACGGCGAGTTCGATCTTGGCCGGATCCTGTCCCGCCACGAGCCGGAAGGAGAGCTTCAGCTGGGCGGAGGCGGGGACGATCGTCTTGCCGCCGGGGCCCTGGTAGCCGCCGCCGATGCCGTTGACCTCGGCGGTCGGGCGGGCCCAGACGCGCTCCAGGGTGGAGAAGCCGGCCTCGCCGAGGGTGCCGTGGGACTGCGCGGTGGCCAGCCAGGCCGCCTCGTCGAACGGGAGCTCGGCGATGAGGGCGCGCTCGGCGTCGGAGAGCTCGGTGACACCGTCGTAGAAGCCGGGGATGGCGACGCGCTCGTCGTCGTCGTGCAGGGCGGCGACCAGACGACCGGCGACGGTGGCCGGATTGGGCACGGCACCGCCGAAGGAACCGGAGTGGATGTCCTGGTCCGGGCCGTACAGCTCGATCTCGCAGTCCGCGACGCCGCGCATGCCGGTGCAGACGGTCGGGGTGTCCTCGGACCACATGCCGGTGTCGGAGACGATCACGGCGTCCGCGGCGAGCCGGTCCGCGTGGGCCTCGACGAGGGCCCGGAAGTGCGGGGAGCCGGACTCCTCCTCGCCCTCGACGATCAGCTTGAGGTTGACGGCGGGGGCGGTGCGTCCGGTCGCGGCGAGGTGGGCCCGGACACCGAGGGTGTGGAAGAAGACCTGGCCCTTGTCGTCGGCGGCACCGCGCGCGTACATCCGGCCGTCGGTGACGTGCGGCTCGAACGGGTCGGTGTGCCAGCCGTCCTCGCGGGCGGCGGGCTGGACGTCGTGGTGGCCGTAGACGAGCACGGTCGGGGCGTCCGGGTCGCCGGAGGGCCACTCCGCGAAGACCGCGGGCGCGCCCTCCGTCTCCCAGATCTCGACCGTCGTGAAGCCCGTGGCGGACAGCTTGTCGGCGAGCCACCGGGCGCTGCGCCGTACGTCCTCGGCGTGGGCGGGCTGCGCGGACACGGAGGGGATGCGCAGCCACTGGGCGAGATCGTCGAGGAAGGCGGCGCGGTGCTGCTGGATGTACGTGCGCACGGCCTGGGTACTGACGGTCTGGACGGCGTTGTCCGGGGTCTCGCTCATGCTCCTGAGCCTATCCGGCGTCCGGAGCCGGTCTGTCCGGGGTCGGATTGCCCGGAGCCGGTCTGTCCGGGGTCGGACTGTCCTGGGCCGCTCCGGCCGGGACGGGCCTGCCCAGCAGGACGGCCTCCAGCTCGTCGCGGCCGGGCAGACGGCGGGGTCGTACGACCTCTCCCGTCCGTACGTAGACGAAGGCGGCCGCCACCTCGTCGGGGTCGAGGCCGTGCTGCTCGGCCCAGGCGAGGCGGTAGATCGCGAGCTGGAGGGGGTCGGCGGTGCGCAGGTGGCTGGTCTTCCAGTCGACGATCTCGTACGCGCCGGATTCCGGGTCCCGGTAGACGGCGTCGATCCTGCCGCGGACGACCCGTCCCGCGAGCGAGAGGTGGACGGGGACCTCGACGCGGTACGGGGCGCGGTGGGCGTACGGGGTGCGGGCGAAGGCGTCCTTGAGCGCGTCGAGGTCGCGTTCGTCGACGATCTCCGGTTCGCCGGCGAAGTCCTCGCCGCCGGGGAGTTCGTCGGGTCCGAGCATGGGGAGCGGGAGCTCCTCGAACCGCGACTCCACCCACGCGTGGAACCGGGTGCCGCGACGGGCCGCCGGCTGTGGGGGGCGGGGCATGGGACGGGCCAGGTCCTTGGCGAAGCCGTCGGGGTCGGCGGCGAGGCGGAGGACCTGGGAGGCGGAGAGGTAGGCGGGCAGGAGGACGTCGCGGGTGGTGGCGCGGGAGCGGCGGAGTTCGGTGGTGAGGGTGGTGAGGTCGCGGTCCCAGGAGGCGAGGGTTTTCCGTTCCTCAGGGGTGAGGGGGTCGTGGGCGCCGCCCTCGGGCTCCCGGGGCGCCGGGACCTCGCCGGTCGGGGGCTGCTCGTCCCAGAGGGGGTGCTCATCCCAGACGGGGTCCTCGTCCCAGACGGGCTCCTCGGGCCAGAGGTCCTCAGGGTCCTGGGGTGCGGGCCCTTGCGCGGGCAGCGCGTCCGTGGGTTGTGCCCACCCTCCCCCGGACTCCGTCCGGGGGGACCCCGATCGCCCCAGCGGAACAGATGCCCGCAACGCCGACATCACCTGCTCCGCCGCCCTTCGGCGACGACGGAGGGACGTCTCGTCGAGCGGCAGCGGCCAGGCCCGGTCCGTCGTCCGTTCCTGGAGCGACGGGTTTTCCGCGTCCTTCTCCGGTTCCTCCGCCCAGGCCTCGATCTCGCCGAAGCCCGCCGCGCATTGGTCGTAGAGGGCGTCCAGGAACGCCGACGGGCCGCGGGGCTTTTTCTGGGCCGGGCCCCACCAGTGGGCGGAGCCCAGGAGGAGGGAGCGGGGGCGGGTGAAGGTCACGTAGCCGAGGCGGAGCTCCTCGGTGTGCTGGTGGTCGCGCATCGCCTCCTTGAAGGAGGTGAGGGACTTGGCGTCCCATGTGGTGATCTCCGGCAGGGTCGCCGCGTCACCGCGCAGCGCGTGCGGGAGCACCTGCGGCTGGGAGGTCCACGACTCGCGTGACCTGGTGCTCGGGAACTGGGCGGCGACCAGGCCGGGCACCGCCACGACGTCCCACTCCAGCCCCTTGGACTTGTGCGCGGTGAGGACCTTGACCGTGTTCTCGCCGCCCGGGAGCGCGTTGTCGAGGCCCTTCTCGTACTGCGCGGCCGTGCGCAGGAAGCCGAGGAACGCCAGCAGGGTCGCCTCGCCGTCCAGGGAGGCGAAGCCGGCCGCTATGTCGAGGAAGTTCGACAGGGTCTCGCGGCGGCGGGCGGCGAGCGCGTGCGGGGACGCGGAGAGTTCGACCTCCAGGCCGGTGGTGGCCAGGACCCGGTGCAGGACGTCCATCAAAGGGTCGGCGAGCGAGGAACGCAGGCTGCGCAGCTCGGCGGCGAGCCGGGCGAAGCGTACCCGGGCCTCGGCGGAGAACGGCAGGCCGTCGTCCTCGCCGCCGGAGTCGAGGAAGGTGTCGAGCGCGTCGGCGAGCGAGATGACCTCGGCCGGGTCGACGCCCTCGACGGCGGCGGCGAGGCGCTCGTCGGCGTCGGTGCCGCCGCCCCGTTCGCGGTGCACGAGGAGCCGGGCGCGGCGGCCGAGGAGGGCCAGGTCGCGCGGGCCGATGCGCCAGCGGGGTCCGGTCAGGAGACGGACCAGGGAGGCGTTGGCGCCGGGGTCCTGGAGCACCTCGCAGACCGCGACCAGATCGGCGATCTCGGGCAGGTGGAGCAGCCCCGAGAGACCGACGACCTCGACGGGCACGTCACGGGCGACCAGGGCGGCCTGGATGGCGGGGAAGTCGGTCGCCGTCCGGCACAGGACCGCGATCTCGCCGGGCTCCTTGCCCGTGCGGACCAGGTGGGCGAGGGAGTCGGCGAGCCAGTCGATCTCCTCGGCGTGGGTGGGCAGCAGCGCGATCCGCACCGATCCGTCCCGCTCCGCGCCGGGTGCCGGGCGCAGCGCCTCCACGCCCGCGTGCATGGCCCTGAGAGGGGTGGCGAGCCCGTTGGCCAGGTCGAGGAGGCGGCCGCCGCTGCGCCGGTTCTCGGAGAGCGCGTGACGGGTGGCGGGGCGGCCGTCCTCGTACGGGAAGTGCGTGGGGAAGTCGTCCAGGTTGGCGACGGACGCGCCGCGCCAGCCGTAGATCGCCTGGCAGGGGTCGCCGACCGCGGTCACGGCGTGGCCGGTGCCCGAACCGAACAGGCCGGACAGCAGCAGCCGCTGGGCGACGGAGGTGTCCTGGTACTCATCGAGGAGGACCACCCGGAACTCGTCCCGGAGGATGGCACCGACCTCGGGACGGGTGGTGGCGAGTTCGGCGGAGAGGGCGATCTGGTCGCCGAAGTCGAGCAGATCGCGGGAGCGCTTGGCCGCGCGGTAGCGGACGACGAGGTCGAGCAGCTCGCGGCGGGCGGCGGCCGTCTCGGGGACCTTGCGCAGGTCGGCGTTGGAGAGCTTGGCGCGGGAGAGCGCGTCGAGGAGCTCGGAGTCGTACGCCCTCAGCTCCTCGGGCCGTACGAGATGCTCGGCGAGCTCGGCGTCGAGCGCGAGGAGGTCGCTGACGAGCGTCGGGAAGGACCTGGTCAGGGCGGGGTACGGCCCGGGCGCCTCGCGCAGGACGCGCGCGGCGAGCTGGTAGCGGGTGGCGTCGGCGAGGAGGCGGGAGGTGGGCTCCAGACCGATGCGCAGGCCGTGGTCGGTCAGCAGCTGTCCGGCGAAGGCGTGGTACGTGGAGATGCGCGGCTCGCCCGGGGGGTCGTCCGGATCGATGACGTCCGGGTCCGTCACCCCGGCGTGGACGAGGGCCGTGCGGACGCGCTCGGCGAGCTCGCCGGCGGCCTTGTTGGTGAAGGTGAGACCGAGGACCTGCTCGGGCGCGACCTGGCCCGTGCCGACCAGCCAGACCACCCGGGCGGCCATCACCGTCGTCTTGCCGGATCCGGCTCCGGCCACGATGACCTGCGGGGCGGGCGGCGCGATGATGCAGGCCGTCTGCTCCGGGGTGAACGGGATGCCGAGGAGCTCCTTGAGCTGCTCGGGGTCGGTGATGCGTGCGGTCACCCCAAAGAGGCTAACGGGGACCACCGACAACGCCGACCGCCGTTTCGGTCAGGTCCTGGTGCCCTGGTCGAGCTTGGCGATGTCCACCGTCTCGTCGGCGGGCGGTACGACGACCTTCACGGGCTTGTCGTAGTCGGAGAAGGTCATGGTGCCGGGCTCGTCGCCCCCCGTCTTCACCATCTTGAGGATGTAGGGCTTGCCCTCCCGCGCGACCGACACCGTGGTCGTCTCCTCGCCGGTCTTCTTCTTGACCAGGGTCGCGACGGGGGTTCCCTCGACCTCGGCGTCCGGTCCCCGGGTCAGGCCCTTGCGCTCGTCCTTGTCCTCGTCCAGGTCGGCGAGGAGTTCCTTGAGGTCGCAGACGGCGCCCAGATCGCTGCTGCCCGCCTGGCCGGGCGTGATCTTCAGCCAGCGTCCCTTGAGGAGCTCGATCGTGGCGTCGATCCGGGGCCCCGGCATCCCCTGGGAGGTCATGGACGCCCGCCAGAACCGCTCGTCGCCCTTCAGGTACGTGAGCTTGTCGGCCTGCCGCAGCTCCGCCGTGCCGCCGCCGATCTTCATTCGCCCGGTGCACTCCCGCTTGTCGTTGAGCGCGAGGTCCATGTCCAGCGGCTGCCCGTCCGACATGACCCGGCCGGTCATCCGGAGGGAGGTCGCGGACTGGGTGGCGGTGACGGCGCGGTCGCCGATCTGGTCGGCGGTCAGGTCCTCGAAGGGATCGGGCGAGGGTGTAGGGGCGGCGGCCATCGGGGCGGCGGCCACGGCCGCCGGTACGTCCCGCGCCGCGGATTCCGTCCCGGTCCAGCCGGTGAGTCCTGCGCCGGCGACCACGGCCGCGCACACGGTGGTCGCGATACGGAGCTTTCGATGGGACGCCATGCGAGCCTCCTCGCGGATTCCCCTGTCCACCAGGGTGGCCCCGGGGGGCCCGCTCCCGCTACCGCACGGCACGGACGCGCGGGACACGGCCGTACGGCCCGGACACGCGCGTGGCGCCCGGGCCGTACGGGAGGTGTCGATCAGGAGGTGCCGGTCAGGATCCCTAGCCCAGCTTCTCCGGGTCCACCACCTGGTCGGCCGGCGGCGCGGTGGCCGTGACCGGCTTGTTGAAGTCGGAGAGGGCCATCGTGCCCGGCTCGTCGCCGCCCGCCTCCACCACCTTGAGAATGAAGGGCTCGCCTTCCTTGGCGACGTACATGGTGATCGTCTCGCCGGTGCTCTTCTTCTTGATCAGGGTGACAGCGGGCTTGCCGTCCACGTCGGCGTCGGCGCCCTTGGTCATGCCCTTCCGGTCGGACTTGTCCTTGTCCATGTCCTTGATCAGGGCATTGAGATCGCACAGGTCGGCCAGCTCGCCGGCGTTCCCGCCTGACATCTTCATCCAGCGGCCCTTGAGGAGCTCGGCCATGGCCTTGCCCTCCTCGGCGGAGGCGCCGTCCTCACCGGCGGTGACCTGCCAGAACTTCTCGTCACCCTTCATGTACATGACCTTGTCGGCCTGCAGGAGGTCCGCGTTGGCTCCCTGGACGGTCATCTTGCCGGTGCAGGCGCCCTTGTTGTCCAGGGCGAGGTCCATCTTCATCTGCTCGCCGTCGGCCTTGCTGTCGCCGACCATGTGCAGCGACGTCGCGCCCTTCATGGCCTGGACGGCCCGGTCCGCGATCGCGTCGGCGTCGAGCCCCTTGAAGGGGTCGACCGGGGCCTGGGAGGTGGTGGCGGACGCCACCGGCTTCTTGTCGCCCTCGGCCTTGGTGTCGTCGCCCTTGGAACAGCCCGTCACGCCGACGACGGTGGCCGCACAGACCATCGCCGCGACCCAGATCTTGCGGTTGGCCGCCATCTTCTTCGCACTCCTCGATAGGTTCTCTTGCCCCCGGGAGTGTCCGACTGCTGTGAGGCTCTCATGGATGCACGGCGTAAACGTGATCTCGGCCACGTCACACCGCGTCACGTCGCGCGGTGACGCGTCACTCGACGATGTGGCGGCCCTCCGGCTGCGCGCTGCACGAGGCCCGGAAGGTGCAGTGGGTGCAGTGCTGGCCGGTGGTGGGGGCGAAGCGCTCGTCGAGGACCCGGCCGGCCGCGGTGGCCAGCAGGTCGCCGACCCACTCCCCCGCCAGGGGCTCCTGGGCCTGGACCTTCGGGAGGGCCTCGCCGCCCTCCTTCTTGGGAGCGGGCTGGCGCAGCTGTACGAGTTCGGCGCCACCGGGTTCGGGGCGGCGGCCGTCGAAGACCTCGTCCAGGGCTCCTTCGCGTACCGCGAGCTGGTAGACGGCGAGCTGGGGGTGGTGCGCGACCTCGTCCCGGGTCGGGGCCGACTTGCCGGTCTTGAAGTCGACGACGTAGGCGCGGCCGTGTTCGTCGGCCTCGACCCGGTCCATGGAGCCGCGGATCCGCACCTCGTACTCGCCCGCCTCCAGAGTGACGTCGAAGGCGTGCTCGCTGGCCGCGGGGGTACGGCCACCGCGGTCCATGACGTGCCAGCGCAGGAAGCGTTCCAGCGCCACGCGCGCGTGCTCCTTCTCCTGGGCGGACTTCCAGGGTGCGTCGAAGGCGAGCCCGTCCCAGACCGAGTCGAGGCGGGCCATGAGGACGTCGAGATCGGCGGGGGTACGGCCGGAGGCGACCTCGTCGGCGAGGACGTGCACCACGTTTCCGAAGCCCTGGGCGGCGGAGGCCGGGGCGTCGGCCTTGACCTCGCGGCCGAGGAACCACTGGAGGGAGCAGGTGTTGGCGAGCTGGTCGAGGGCGGAGCCGGACAGGACGACGGGGTGGTCGCGGTCGCGGAGCGGTACCCGGCTGCGGGTGGGCTCGAACAGGCCCCACCAGCGGTCGGGGTGGGCGGCCGGGACCAGCGGCTGGCCTTCGTCGTCGGTGAGGGCGGCGAGCTGGGCGAGGCGCTCGGCGGCGGCGTCACGGAGCGCGTCGGAGGCGGCGGGGTCGACGGTGGTGGCCCGCAGTTCGGCGACGAGCGCGGCGACGGCGAGGGGGCGGCGGGGGCGGCCCGAGACGTCCTTGGGCTCGGTGCCGAGCTCGGTGAGGAAGCGGGAGGGCTGGTCGCCGTCGTCGGCGGGGGTCTTGACGGCGGTCACGACGAGGCGGTCGCGGGCGCGGGTGGCGGCGACGTAGAAGAGCCGGCGCTCCTCGGCGAGGAGGGCGCCGGGGGTCAGAGGCTCGGCGAGCCCGTCACGGCCGATGCGGTCGGCCTCGAGGAGGGAGCCGCGGCGGCGCAGGTCGGGCCAGAGCCCTTCCTGGACGCCGGCGACGACGACGAGGCTCCATTCGAGGCCCTTGGAGCGGTGGGCGGTCATGAGGCGGACGGCGTCCGGGCGGGCCTGGCGCTTGGAGAGGGTGTCGGCGGCGATGTCCTGGGCGTCGAGCTCTTCGAGGAAGTTCAGCACGCCACGGCCGCCGACCCGGTCCTCGGCGCGGGCGGCGGCGTCGAAGAGGGCGCAGACGGCGTCGAGGTCGCGGTCGGCGTTGCGCCCGGCCGGGCCGCCGCGAAGGGCGGCGCGCTCCAGCCGGCCGGGCCAGGGGGTGCCGTTCCAGAGCAGCCAGAGGGCCTCTTCGGCGGTGCCTCCCGCGGCGAGACGGTTGCGGGCCTGCCGGAGCAGCTCACCGAGACGCCTGGCACCGCGCGCGTACGACTGGTCGTGCGCGACGAGCCGCTCGGGCTCGGCGAGCGCGCGGGCGAGGAGTACGTCGGAGGGCGGCGGCACCTTGTTCCCGCCGGCGCGCTCCTCGTCGCGCAGCGCGCGGCCGAGGCGGCGCAGATCGGCGGGGTCCATGGCGGCGAGGGGCGAGGCGAGCAGGGTGAGGGCGGTCTCGGTGTCGAGCCAAGGGGCGGTCTCCTCGGCACCCTCGGGGTGCCGGTCGGGGCCGGTGCCGTCGGTACCCAGGGCGGTCTCCGGGGCCGCCTCCGGAGCCCTCCCTTCCTCCTGGCCGCCCGGGTCCTCCTGAGCGGCCGGGTCCTCCTGAACGCCCGGGGTCGCCGTCGCGCGGAGGGCCAGGAGGAGAGGGGCCACCGCCGGCTCGTGGCGGAGGGGGATGTCGGCGGTGTCGGTCTCCAGAGGGACGCCCGCGGAGGTGAGGGCGCGGCGGAGGGCCGGGACGGTCCCGGTCGCGCGGACCAGGACCGCCATGTCGTGCCAGGGGACGCCGTCCTCCAGATGGGCGCGGCGGAGGAGGTCGGCGATGTTGTCGGACTCGGTGGAGGCCGTGGGGTAGGTGTAGACCTCGACCCGGCCGCCCTCGCGCGTCGCGGCCGGCTCCCGGTGGGCGCGGACCTTGTCGCCGGGCAGCCGTGGCAGGGGCATCCGCCGGGTGAGCTCGCGCGTCGCGGCGAGCAGCCCCGCGCCCGAGCGGCGGGAGCTGGTCAGGACCCGGACGTCGGCCGGCCGGCCGTCGAGCCGCCGGAAGGTGTCGGGGAAGTCGAGGATGCCGTTCACATCGGCACCCCGGAACGCGTAGATCGACTGGTCCGGGTCGCCGAAGGCGACCACCGTGCGGCCGCCCGTCGCCCGGCCGGCACCCCTCACGGACCCCCTTCGGGCGGCCCCTGTCGGTGGGCCCGCCAGGGCGCGCAGCAGCCGCACCTGCGCCGGGTCGGTGTCCTGGTACTCGTCCACGAAGACCGCGTCGTAGTCGGGGAGCGTCACGCTCTCCGACAGCAGCACCGCCCTGTGCACCAGCTCCGTGTAGTCCAGGACCCCTTGCAGGTCCAGGACGTCCAGGTACTCCGCCAGGAATCCGGCCGCCGCCTTCCAGTCCGGCCGCCCCACACGCTGGGCGAACTCGGCCAGCGCCCGCGGCCCGAGCCCCAGTTCCCGGGACCGCGCGAGCACCGCCCGCACCTCGTCGGCGAAGCCCCGCGTCGTCAGACAGGCCCGCAGCTCGTCGGGCCACCGCACCCGCGCGAGCCCCGCCTTCTCCAGGTCGAGCTGGCCCGCGAGCAGCTCCCGTACCGCGAGGTCCTGCTCCGGCCCGGACAGCAGCCGCAGCGGTTCGGCGAACAGTTCGGCGTCCTGGTGCGCGCGGATCAGGGCGTAGCAGTACGAGTGGAAGGTGGTCGCCTGCGGGGGCCGTGAACCTCCCAGGCGCGCCGCCATCCGGTCGCGCAGCTCCACGGCCGCCTTGCGGCTGAAGGTGAGGACGAGGATCCGCTCCGGGTCCGTCCCCTTCTCGACGCGGGCCGCGACCGCCTCCACCAGCGTCGTCGTCTTGCCGGTGCCGGGTCCGGCGAGGACGAGCAGCGGTCCGCCCGTGTGGTCAACCACTTCCCGCTGCGCTGCGTCCAGCAGAGGGGGATCCACCTGGGTCGGGGCGGTACGCACCAGTCGGTACGCGCCCGTGGTCCGCCCCTGGTACGGCGTACGCCGGGTGGTGGAGGAGGAACTCACGTGGATCGACCGGTCCTGAGCGAAGAGGTGGAGACGTGTACGGGGCGAACGACGACGTTACGGGAAACGGAGGGCGCCCGAGTCGTACTCCGTACGGGCCTCCCTGCCGTCATCGGGCCGTCCGGCCCGTCCTGCCATGGGCAAAGCTGTCACGTGTGAGTTCCCGCACGCGGATCCCGGCCCGCGCCGCCCGCGCCCTCGAAGCCACCCGCGCCGTCCGCGCCCTCGAAGCCGCCCGCGCCCTCCGCACCGCTCGCCCCGTCCGCGCCGTCCCACCGCGCCCGCCGCATGTCGAGCTTCGGTACGTGACCCTCGGCAGCGCGCCCGGCCTGGCGCAGAGGCGTGCCCTCGTCCCGGTAGTGACCGAGGGCGCGCAGCTCGTGGCCGGGCAGCAGCGTGCCGTCCGAGCGCACCACGCGCCACCACGGCACGGCCCCGCCGTACAGGGCCATCACCCGGCCGACCTGCCGCGGGCCTCCCTCGCCCAGCCATTCGGCCACGTCCCCGTACGTCATCACCCGGCCGGGCGGGATCAGCTCCGCGACTTCAAGGACCCGCTCCGCGTATTCCGGAAGCTCCTCCACGCTCATCCGCCCCATCCTGCCTCACCCCACCGACAACGCCCTGATGCCTCCCTCGGGCGCCGCTTCGTGCCACCATCGTCCGGGCGGTGACTGGTGATACGAGATCAAGAGCGACAAGAAGACCGAGAAGAACAACAATTCGAGAAGCGGGACGCGTCGCACGACGAGCACGCGGCACAAGCAGAGACGGACACGGTGATGGGGTACGACGCTCGGCCTCCCGAGGAGGGGGCGCACCCCGACCTGCCCGCGCCCGGCGGAGAGCCCAGCGAACGCGTCTCCCAGGACGAGCCGCTCCTCGCCGCCCGTGTGCACCGCCCCTCCGACCTGATGCGGCTGCTCGTCGGCGTCCTCGCGATCGCCCTCGTCATCGCCATCGCCGCCTTCGCCCACGCCACCACCTCCGGCCTCGAGCAGGACATCAACAAGGGCGCCGGCGGCGCGCCCGACGTCTTCGTCAAGATCGCCGGGCTGGTCTCCAGCATCGCCGTCCTGCTCGTACCGGTCGCCTTCGCCATCGAGCGGCTGATCAAACGCGACGGACTGCGGATCGCCGACGGCGTCCTCGCCGCGGTGCTCGCCCACGGCGTCACCCTCGCCACCGACCTCTGGGTCGCCAAGGGCGCGCCGGGCACCATCCAGGACGCGCTGACGCAGCCGGCGTCCGGGGGCGGTCTCACCGACCCGGTGCACAACTACCTCGCGCCGGTCATCGCGTACATGACGGCCGTCGGCATGGCCCGCCGGCCGCGCTGGCGGCTGGGCCTGTGGACGGTGCTGCTGCTCGACGCGTTCACGATGCTGGTCGCCGGGTACACCACGGCGTTCTCGATCATCCTCACCGTGCTGATCGGCTGGACCGTCGCGTACGGAACGCTGTACGCGGTCGGCTCCCCCAACGTCCGCCCCACCGGGCAGACACTCCTGGCCGGCCTGCGCCGGGTCGGCTTCAAACCGGTGACGGCGCTGCGCGCCGAGGGCGCCGGGGTGCCGGACTCGGCCGACAGCGGGGACCGCGGCCGCCGCTACATCGTCACGCTGGAGGACGGGCCTCCGCTCGATGTCACGGTGGTGGACCGGGAACAGCAGGCGCACGGTTTCTTCTACCGCGTGTGGCGCAGGATCACCCTGCGGGCGATCACCACCCGCCGCTCGATCGTCTCGCTGCGCCAGGCGCTGGAGCAGGAGGCCCTCCTCGCGTACGCGGCGATCGCCGCGGGCGCCAACGCGCCGAAGCTGATCGCCACCTCCGAGCTCGGCCCGGACGCCGTGATGCTCGTGTACGAGCACCTGGGCGGCCGGACCCTGGACTCGCTGGACGACAAGGAGATCACCGACGAGCTGATGCGCAGCGCCTGGCAACAGGTGCGGGCGCTCCAGTCGCGCCGGATCGCGCACCGCAGGCTCGCGGGAGACGCGATTCTGGTGGATCGTTCCGGCAAGGTGATCCTGACCGACCTGCGGGGCGGTGAGATCGCCGCGGGCGACCTGATCCTGCGGATGGACATCGCGCAGCTGCTCACCACGCTCGGTCTGCGGGTGGGTGCCGAGCGGGCGGTGGCCGGGGCCGTGGACGTGCTCGGCCCGGACGCGATCGCCGACTGTCTTCCGCTCCTCCAGCCGATCGCGCTGAGCCGCTCCACGCGCGCGACGCTGCGGAAACTGGCGCGGGAGCGGTCGAAGCGGGAACGCGAGGCCGTCCTCGAGGCCTCGGAGGTCGCGAAGCGGGCGCGGGCCGAGGCCGCCGGGGGCACCACGGATCTCAAGCCCGACCGCAAGGTCGACCGGAAGATCGAGAAGGCGGAGAAGCAGGCCGAGAAGCGCGCCCTCGACTCGGCGCTCGACGAGGCCCGCGAGGAGGATCTGCTGGTCCAGATCCGCCAGCAGGTGCTGCTGATCCGGCCGCAGGCACCGGTCGAACCGGTCCGCCTGGAGCGGATCAAGCCCCGCACGCTCGTCAGTCTGATCGCCGGCGCCATCGCCGCGTACTTCCTGCTCTCCCAGATCGCCCGGACCCCCCTGTCCACCATCAGCTCGGCGGACTGGCGGTGGGTGGCGGCCGCCGTGCTGTTCTCGGCGCTGAGCTACGTGGCCGCCGCGATGAGCCTGCTCGGCTTCGTACCGGAGCGGGTCGGGTTCTGGCGGACGGTGGTCGCTCAGGTGGCCGGGTCGTTCGTGAAGATCGTCGCCCCCGCGGCGGTCGGCGGTGTCGCGCTGAACACGCGCTTCCTCCAGCGCTCGGGGGTGCGGCCGGGGCTCGCGGTGGCGAGCGTCGGCGCGTCGCAGCTCTTCGGCCTGGGGGCGCACATCCTGCTGCTGCTCTCCTTCGGCTATCTGACGGGTACGGAGAAGTCGCAGTCGTTCACCCCGTCGAGGACGGTGATCGCCGGGCTGCTGACGGTGGCGGTCCTGGTCCTGGTGGTGACGGCGATCCCGTTCATGCGGAAGTTCGTCTCCACGCGGCTGCGCTCGCTCTTCGCCGGTGTGGTGCCGCGCATGCTGGACGTGGTCCAGCGGCCGATGAAGCTGCTCACGGGCATCGGCGGCATGCTGCTCCTGACCGGCTTCTTCGTGCTCTGCCTGGACGCCTCCATCCGCGCCTTCGGGCATGACAGCCAAGGCATCAGTTACGCGAGCGTGGCGGTCGTCTTCCTCGCGGGCAACGCGCTCGGCTCGGCGGCGCCGACGCCCGGCGGCGTGGGCGCGGTCGAGACGGCGCTGACCCTCGGTCTGGTCGCGGTCGGCCTCCCCATCGAGGTGGCGACCCCGGCGGTGCTGCTGTACCGGCTCCTGACCCTGTGGCTGCCGGTGCTGCCGGGCTGGCTCTGCTTCAACTGGCTGACGAAGCGCGGCGCGCTCTAGACCCCGTCGGGGGGCGATCGTCCCTGATGGGCGTCACCAGGGCGGAGCGCTGGAGGAGGGACGGGTGGCGCGGTCCGCGCCACCCGCGTGGCCCACTCGCCCGCGCGGGGGCCACGCGGACGACACACCATGGCCCTATGCCGATCTCCGCCGCGCAGCGCGCCGCCCTGCTGACCGCGACCACCGTGTTGCTCGCCGCCGGATGTTCGGACAGCGGGGACAAGGGCGAGGGCTCGGACGCACCCACCGACCTCGCCGGGCTCGCCGCGCAGCGGCTGGAGTGGGCCCCCTGCCCGCCCCCGTCCGCCGCGGAGGGCGGCGGCCTCCCGCCCTCCCCGCTGCCCGGCGGGGCGACCTGGGAGTGCTCCTTCATGGACGCGCCGCTCGACTACGCGAAGCCGGACGGCGAGACCATCGAGCTGGCCCTGATCCGTGCCCGAGCCCGCGACCAGAGCAAGCGGATCGGCTCCCTGATCTACAACTTCGGCGGTCCCGGCGGCTCCGGCATCACCGGACTGCCCTCCTTCGCCGCGGACTACGAGAAGCTCAGGGCCCGCTACGACCTCGTCTCCTTCGACCCACGGGGCGTCGGCCGCAGCGAGGACGTCCAGTGCCTGACCGACAAGGAGCTGGACGCCTACTACGCCCTGGACTTCTCCCCGGACGACACGGCGGAGGAGCGGACGCTCTCCGACGCGCAGAAGAAGTACGCCGCCGGCTGCGAGAAGGAGTCCGGCGCCGTGCTCCCCCACGTCGGCACCGAGAACGCCGCCCGCGACCTGGACCTGATGCGCCAGGTTCTCGGCGACGACAAGCTGCACTACTTCGGCATCTCCTACGGCACGCAACTGGGCGGCGTCTACGCCCACTTGTTCCCGAAGAACGTCGGCCGCGCCCTCTTCGACGCGGTCGTCGACCCGAACTCCGGCACGGAGGCCGGCGCGCTCGGCCAGGCCAGAGGGTTCCAGCTCGCCCTCGACAACTTCGCGAAGGACTGTGTGGCCCGCGGCGACGCCTGCACGCTGCCCGGATCGACGGTCGCCGAGATCGAGTCGTTCATCACCGGCCTCCTCGACGAGCTCGACAAGAAGCCGATCGCCGGGATCGGGGAGCGCAAGCTCACCCAGACGCAGGCCACCAACGGCATCGCGCAGGCCCTGTACTCCAAGGAGTTCTGGCAGTACCTGGAGCAGGGTCTGGACTCGGCCGAGGGCGGTGACGGCGCACTGCTGCTCGCCCTCTCCGACTCCATGAACGGGCGCGACCAGAACGGCAGGTACAGCAACATCCAGGCGGCGAACACCGCCATCAACTGCGTGGACTTCAAGGAGCGCTACACCCTCGGCCAGGCCAAGGAACGGATCCCGGAGTTCCGGAAGGCCTCCGCGGTCTTCGGCTCCTACATGGCCTGGCCCCTGGCGGGCTGCTCCCAGTGGCCGGTCCCGGGCGCCTGGGACCACCCCGACGTCTCGGCGCCCGGCTCCGCCCCGATCCTGGTGCTCGGCACGACGGGCGACCCGGCGACTCCGTACGCGGGCACCCGGGCGATGGTGGACGCGCTCGGCAAGGGCGTCGGCGTGGAGCTGACGTACGAGGGCGAGGGCCACGGCGCGTACAACGGCGGCAGCACCTGCGTACAGAACCTGGTCGACGCGTACTTCCTTGACGGGAAGGTGCCGGCCTCGGGGACCGTGTGCCGGTAGCCGGAAGGCCCCCGCCTAGGATGGTTGTTCGGTCCGCAACCGGGGGGGGTCACTCACCTATGTCCATACGGATACGGGCGGCGGTTCTGGCCGTCACCGGGCTCCTGGTCGCCGGCTGTACGAGCACCGGAACGGACACCGGAGCCACCACCGGCACTCCCCGTACGACCTCACCGGCCGCGGATCCCAAGGCACCCGCCGCGAACGGACTGCCCGAGGCGCTCACCGCGCAGCGACCGGAGTGGAAGCCCTGCGAGGCGCCCGAGGGCGGCGAGAGGCCCGGCGCCGACTGGCGCTGCGCGAGCGTCCGGGTCCCGCTCGACCACGCGAAGCCCGACGGCGAGACGATCCCGGTCGCGCTGATCCGCAAGGAGGCCCGCGACAAGAGCGATCGGATCGGCTCCCTCCTCTTCAACTTCGGCGGGCCGGGCGCCTCCGGAATCGACATCCTCCCCCGCGCCGCACAGGAGTACCGCGGCCTGAACCGCCGCTACGACCTCGTCGGCTTCGACCCGCGCGGCGTCCGGCGGAGCGCCGGTGTCGTGTGCCGGGACGACAAGGAGACCGCCGAGGCCGAGGCCCGTACGGACCTCACGCCCGACACGGCGGAGGAGGAGGCCGCGCTCGTCGCGGACGGCGCCGCCTTCGGCGCCGGGTGCGCCCGCCGCTCCGGCACGGTGATCCCGCACACCACGACCACCAACACCGCACGCGACCTGGACCTGGTCCGGCACGTCCTCGGCGACGACAGGCTGAACTACCTCGGCTTCTCCTACGGCACCCAACTCGGCGCCGCCTACGCCCACTTGTTCCCGTCGCGCGTCGGCCGGACCGTCCTCGACGCGGTCGTCGACCCCACCGCCGGCACCATGGACCACGCCCGCAACCAGACCATCGGCTTCCAGCGAGCCCTGGACAGCCATCTGAAGAGCACCGGCGAGGACCCGAAGGCGGGAACGGCCCGGATCGCCCGCCTCCTCGAGCGGCTCGACCGGAATCCGCTGCCGGTCGGCGACCGAAAGCTGACCGACGGCCTGGCGCTCACCGGCATCGCGGTCACGCTCTATTCCGAGAGCAGCTGGCCCCTGCTGACCTCCGCCCTGCGGCAGGCCCAGAGCGGCAACGGCGCGGAGCTGCTGGCCCTGGCCGACTCGTACAACGACCGTGACGAGTCCGGGCACTACTCCACGCAGTCCCACTCCCAGCGGGCGATCTCCTGCGCCGACTCCGCCGAGCGGCCGACGCCCGCGCAGGCGAAGGCGCTGCTGCCGGAGTTCCGCAGGCTCTCGCCGGTCTTCGGCGCGTTCCTGGCCTGGGACACGGCCGGCTGGTGCGCGCAGTGGCCGGTGAAGGGCGAGCGGGTCGATCCGGACGTCAGCGCGCCGGGCGCGGGCCCGATCCTGGTCGTCGGTACGACCGGTGACCCGGCGACCCCGTACGAGGGTGCCGAGCGGATGGCGAAGGAGCTGGGCACCGGCGTCGGCGTCCTGATCAGCAACGAGGGCGACGGCCACGGCGCGTACGGCACGTCGTCCTGCGTGACGCGGACGGTCGACGCCTACTTCCTGGACGGCAAGGTCCCGGCGTACGGCACGCGCTGCTCTTGAGGACACGCGAAGGACACGCGAAAGGGCCCGGACCTGAGACGTCAGGTCCGGGCCCTTTCCCATGTCACTAGTAGACGGGCTTCTCCGGCTCGATCTGGTGCACCCAGCCGATGACGCCGCCGCCGACGTGCACCGCGTCCGCGAAGCCCGCGGACTTCAGCACGGCGAGGACTTCCGCACTGCGGACACCCGTCTTGCAGTGCAGGACGATCCGCTTGTCCTGCGGGAGGTCCTGGAGGGCGTTGCCCATCAGGAACTCGTTCTTCGGGATCAGGCGCGCGCCGGGGATCGAGACGATCTCGTACTCGTTGATCTCCCGGACGTCGATGATGTCGATGCTCTCGCCCTCGTCGATCCACTCCTTGAGCTGCTTGGGAGTGATCGTCGAGCCGAGCGCCGCCTCCTGGGCCTCCTCGGACACGACGCCGCAGAAGGCCTCGTAGTCGATGAGCTCGGTGACGGTCGGGTTCTCGCCGCAGACCGCGCAGTTCGGGTCCTTGCGGACCTTCACCTGGCGGTACTGCATCTCCAGGGCGTCGTAGATCATCAGCCGGCCGACCAGCGGGTCGCCCACACCGGCCAGGACCTTGATCGCCTCGGTGACCTGGATGGAGCCGATGGACGCGCAGAGCACGCCCAGGACGCCGCCCTCGGCGCAGGAGGGGACCATGCCCGGCGGCGGGGGCTCCGGGTAGAGGCAGCGGTAGCAGGGGCCGTACTCGGACCAGAAGACGGAGGCCTGGCCGTCGAAGCGGTAGATCGAGCCCCAGACGTACGGCTTGTTCAGCAGCACGCACGCGTCGTTGACGAGGTAGCGCGTGGCGAAGTTGTCCGTGCCGTCGACGATCAGGTCGTACTGGCTGAAGATCTCCATCACGTTCTCGGCCTCGAGCCGCTCTTCGTGGAGGATCACGTTCACGTACGGGTTGATGCCGAGGACCGAGTCCTTCGCGGACTCCGCCTTGGACCGGCCGATGTCCGCCTGGCTGTGGATGATCTGGCGCTGCAGGTTCGACTCGTCGACCTCGTCGAACTCCACGATGCCGAGCGTGCCCACACCGGCCGCGGCCAGGTACATCAGGGCCGGCGAACCGAGGCCACCGGCGCCCACACACAGCACCTTGGCGTTCTTCAGCCGCTTCTGCCCGTCCATCCCGACATCCGGGATGATCAGGTGGCGGGAGTACCTGCGGACCTCGTCTACGGTGAGCTCGGCAGCCGGCTCGACCAGGGGTGGCAGCGACACGGGGGCTCCGTTGGTCGGTATGTCAGTACGGTTGTTCTCCCCGTAACACTGCCACGGCCCTTCTCATTCCGAGACACCTGGTCCAATGCGCGAGACGATTTCGTCCCAGTAGCCGGGCAGAGTTTGGAATGGGTCGGTTTGTCCGGTGCGGTCCGCATGGTCCGTGAAGAAGATCGTCCCCGCCCCCTGCCAGCGGGCGATCCGCATCGCCTCGTCGAGGTGCGTGCGCGGCACCCCGTGGACGAGGTGGACGAACTTCTCCGGCGGATACTCGGCGGTCCACTCGGCCACCTGCGACCAGCGGTAGTCCGTCCACGGCCCGGAGAAGGTGACCAGCTGGTCCGCGGTCTCGGCGTAGCCGGGGTACGGATGGGTGCCATGGCCGAGGACGAGGTGGGCCTCGCCGCCGAGGACCGCCTCCAGGGTGGCCGTGACGCGTCTCACCTCGGGCAGGTCGGCCCGGTCGGTGGGGCACCGGTCCAGATAGAAGCCGTCGACCCTGTACCAGTCGAGGAAGCGGTGGGCGTCCGAGACGAGCTCGCCGAACTCGCGCGAGCCGTGGCACATGTCCAGGTGGCCGAGGACCCTGACCCCGGCGTTCCGCAGCTTTCCCGCCGCCTCCAGGCAGTGCGGATCGGGGCGCTCCCCCGGCCCGTCGGCGACGTTGAGCACGGCCCAGTGCAGGGGGGTGCCGGGGCGGGTCAGTTCGGCCCATTCGACGGGGGCGAGCAGCGGGTGGGCGTAGCCCGGGACGCCGACCCCCATCTCCTGGACGGCCCCGGTCGTGCTCGTGGTCAGATGCGACATGCCGCCTCCATCCAGATGTCGGCGAGCGACTCCTCCAGGTTGATGCGGGGGCGCCAGCCGAGCCGGTCGCGGGCGGTGCGGACGTCGGCCTGCTGCCAGCTGCCGCAGCCGTCGGGGTACGGGTAGGGCGCGGCGGCCAGCTGGTCGGCGATGGTCTCGGTGCGCGGCGCCCCGATCATGCCGGTCCGCTGGGGCGGGCCGTGCGGGCCGTCGAGTTCGTGCAGGGTCCCGGCGTATCCGGCGACACGGGCCAGGACGGCGGCGGCGTCGCGCAGCCTGACCGCGCGGCCGGTGCCGATGTTGACGACGCCCTGGGCGGCGGAGAGCGAGGCCGCGTGGACGGCGCGGGCCACGTCCCGTACGTCGACGAAGTCGCGCTGCACGCCGAGCCCGCTGAGCTTGAGCTCGCCGTCGCCTGCCTGCATGGCGCGGCGCATGGCCTCGGCGAGGCGGCCGAGCGGGGAGCCTGCCGGGGTGCCGGGGCCGACCGGGGAGAAGACCCGGAGGACCACCGCGTCGAGTCCGGACCCGAGGACCAGCTCGGTCGCGGCCAGCTTGGAGACGCCGTACGGACCACCGGGGCGGGGCACGGCGTCCTCGGCGGTCGAGGATCCCGGCTGGGAGGGCCCGTACTCCGAGGCGCAGCCGACCTGGACGAGCCGGGCGCCGCAGCCGCTGCGGCGCAGGGCCTCGCAGACGGTGGCGACGGCGACGGTGTTGTGCCGGGTCAGTTCCCGGGCGCCGCCGCGCGTGGCGCCGGCGCAGTTGACGACGACTCCGGGGTGGACGGCGTCCAGGAACCGGGTCAGGGCGCCGGGGCTGCCGCCGGCGAGGTCGAACCGTACGTCGGCGTCGTCGCCCCGCCCGAGGGCGGTGAGGTGCACGGCCGGGTCGGCGAGCAGCCGGTCGGCGACGAAGCGGCCGATGAATCCATTGGCTCCGAGCAGCAGCACCCTCATCGCGCGGCCCCTTCGCGCCGACCGGCCGTTGCTGGGTGTTGGGAGGTCATGTCTCTTTCGTCTCCTTGGGATGGGGTCCTGCGTGGCGGGCACGCCCGCGGCGTCGGCTCCGCGGGTGCGCCGGGGTTCAGGGGGGCGGCGTTCCGGCCGGGCCGCGCCGCCGTCAGCGGCTGCCGCGACGAGGGGCGCCGGCGTGGCGCGCGTGGCGACCGGGCGGGATCAGGGAGCGGGGCCTGGTGCGGGGAACCGGCGACCGACGGTGACGCGGTGAAGCGTGGTGCCAGGGCACGCGAGCCCGGAAAGTTCGGCATGGCACCCCCTAGGGGTTGGCGTGGGCCGAGGCCCGGGAGAGGGCGGCGGTGGCGTGGGCCAGCAGGCCGAGCGCCGCGGCGCCGCAGACGACGGTGGGTACGGCGCCGGGGCCCCAGCTGTCGACGAGGGCCCGGACCGGGACGGCGAGCAGGTCGCAGCCGGGGAGCCGGCCCGCCAGGACGCTCGCGAGCGCGAGGCCCTCGGCGGCGCAGGCGGCGGCGAGGCCGCTCGCGGCGGTCTCGGGGAATCCGTGGACCGTGAGGAGCCTGGCGAGCAGGAGGAGGGTGCCGAGGGCGAGGGCGCCCGGCGCGAAGCCCGTCAGGCCCGACAGGCCCGCGAGGACGGCCACATGGAGGGCCACGGTGGCGAGGAGCAGGGGCCGGGTGCCGGCGGCGAAGTCCTCCAGGCCGCGGCTGGCGGCGAGCTTGCGGCGGGCCCTGACGGCGAAGAGGCGGGCGCACCAGGCGGCGGGGGCGACGGCGAGGGCGAGACCCAGGAGGGGCTGGGGCGCGATGTCCCAGGCTCCGTCGGGTCCGCCGGCGAGCACCTGTGCGAGGAGACCGTCCCCGCCGACCGCGTACGCGAGGAGCCAGAGGGTCCAGACGCGGGCGGCGGGGACGGTGCGGCCGGCGGCACGCAGGGGGCCGCGCCGGACGGCGACGGCCAGTGCGGCGGCCAGGCCGAGGGCCCCGGCCACGCCGACGGCGAGGCGCACGGGCCCTTCGGTGAGGGTGAGTCCGCTGACGGTGAGGGCGGCGACGGCCCCGGGCATGAGGGCGGCCAGCGTCCACCCGGCCCACCCGGTACGCGTGCCGTCCCCGGCCGCGGGGCGTACGGGCGCCCCGTTCTGCCGCGGCACGCGCGCGTAGAGCTCCTCGGCGAGCGAGAACACGTCCCGGTGCCGGAACCGCGCCGCGGTCCGGTCGGTGACGCCGTGGGCCTCGAGTCCGGCGGCGATCTCCAGGGGGTCTACGGCCCGCTCGCACAGTTCCCGGTGCCGGTGCATGAGCGCTTTGACGGGATCGGCCGGCCCTCGCCGGGCCGGCTTGCTGACGCCCCCTGCCGCCGCCGAGTCGCCGGGGCCGGGCACGCCGGCCACCGGAATGCCCTCGTCGGCCACCCCGGCCGCTCCGGGGCGGGACCCCTCGCCCGGCGCCGCCTCGGCCTGCGGCCCGTGGCCCGCGCGGGCCTGTGCGGGAGGCTCCGGCTCCGGACGGGCCGCGGCGCGCCACGCGTCCGGCAGCGTGGCGGACTTCGAGGACTCCGAGGACTTCGCGCACTCCGAGGGCTTCACGGGCTTCGCGGACGGCAGCCCGTCGGTCGTCACCGAGACCGTCACGGCCACCGTCAGCGCCGTCGTCTCGAGGAGCGCCTCGGAGTGGGAGTCCCAGGGGCCGGGGCTGGTGGGGGCGGCGGAGCCGCGCATGGGGGTGCCTCCTTCAGGCATCGGGGTCTCCCGCTCCGGCGGCGGCGCTCACGGGCTGGTCCGCCCAGGTACCGGGGACGTACGCCTCGGCCGGATGGGCGAAGGGGACGCCTTCGACGGCGCGGCGGCGTACCGGCGAGTGGGAGAGGAGTTCCAGGTAAATGCCGCGAAATGCCGCGAGGTTCTGCTCGACGGTGAAGAGTTCGAGCGCGCGGGCGCGGGCCGCGGCGCCCAGTCGGTACCGGCGCTCGGGGTCGCGCAGGAGCGCGAGGCACGCGTCCGCGAGCGCCCGCGGATTGCGCGGGGGTACGACGAGCCCGGTGCCGCCGATGACCTCGACGACGGCGCCCACGTCCGTCGAGACCGTCGCCCGGGCGCAGAACATCGCCTCGACCAGGCTGATCGGGAAGCCCTCGACGACGCTGGAGAGGACCACGACCGCGCCGGCCGCGTACGCCTCGGCGAGCGTCGGCGCCTCCGGTCCGCCGATCTCCTCGAAGGTGACCGGGTTCTCGCCGACGGCGTGCGCGCCGGCGGCCTCGTCCGGGAAGAGCTGCGCCGCGAGCGCCCTGCAGTGCGCGACATACGCGTCGGCGCCGGGCTCGCGCACCGGGGCCGCGATGATCCGCAGCCGGACCTCGGGCTGCTCCTTGCGCACCTCCGCGAAGGCGTGCAGCAGGGCGATCAGGTCCTTGGCCGGTTCGACGCGGCCGACCCAGACGAGGGTGGCCGGATCGCCGCTTTCCTCGTCCTCGCCGACCTCGGTGAACCGCTCGGACTCCATACCGGGGTAGACCGTGCGCAGCTTGGCCCGGTCGGCCCCGCACTTCTCCTGCCAGCGGCGCGCGTGCGTGTTGCCGGGGGTGAGGAGCGCGGCCTGCCGGTAGACCTCGGCGGCGAGCCGGCCGTGGAAGCCGGCGAGCAGGGCACGCACGGGCGCGGACCGAGGAGCGTCGGTGGCCGCGAGGTACTGCGCGCGCAGGTGTACGCCGTACTCGGTGACCAGCAGCGGAGTGCCGAAGAAGCGTTTGGCCAAAAGGCCGGGAAGCGCCGCCGATCCGCCCGACGCGGCGTGGCAGAGGTCGACGGCACCGAGGCCGTCGTCCTCGTACCAGTCGAGCGACAGCGGGCGCAGGGCGCGCTCCAGCTGGTCGACGAAGTCGAGGTAGTCGGGCACGGTGGCGGCTGCCGCGCCCCGGCGTGCGCCGGGGGCGCGGCAGGCGGACTCCAGGGTGCGGACCGCGAGTTCGGAGCGGAGGGCGGCGTAGAGCCCGCCGCGCTCGCGGGCGAGTTCGGCCAGTCCGTAGAGCCCGTCGGCGAAGGAGCGCGCGCCGGACTCCTCGTCGTCGGCGCAGACGCCGGTCACGAGCGCACCGAAGTGGCCGGCGAACCAGCGCCGTTCGCGCCGCCCGTAGGTGTGTCCGTCGTCCTCGGGCGCCCAGAGCGGGGCCGTGCGGACGCGCTGGACGTGGGGGGGCAGGTCGATCCAGCCCGCGTCCTCCTGACGGGCGCTGCGGCTGAGGGCGTACACGTCGAACTCGTGCGGCGCGAGCCCGCGCACGAGCCGGTCGCACCAGAGTCTCGAATCACCCGTGGCGTACGGGTATCCACCCTCGGTCAGCAGTCCGATCCGCATGAGCACACCCCCGATCTCCCTTGCCTCGCGGACGCCGTGGCTCGGCGACTCGCAGCGGGAAGAACGTAAGCGGATATGCCGGTGGCGCGATGGACGGTTGTCCGTCGCGCCACCGGAAGGGGTGAATGCACGTAACTTTCCCGCCCCGGTGGCGTTCCGTCGCGCTACGGGGCGATGCGGCTACGCTGTGTCAGGCCGGGGCCCCAGCCAGGCGGGGCGACAGGGAGAACGCCTGGACCCGAAAGGCCGATCCCGGAGGGCGGACCTCAACTCCCGGGATGCACCCAGGGGTTGGGGCGGCACTTGATGCCGTCGACCTCCAGCGACTTGGTCTGCTGCTGCATGACGGGGGCGAGGGCCCCGGGGGTACGGCAGATCACGTGGCTATGTCCGAGCCGGTGCCCGACCTCGTGGTTGATGAGCATCTGGCGATAGGCGAACATCGCCTTGTCGCCGAAGGTCTCCGAGCCCTGAGCCCAGCGGAACGCGTTGATCATCACCCGGGACGTGGACGCGGAGTCGCAGGAGACGTTGTCGATGGTGGTGTCCAGACCCGACTTCGCGCACCAGGCGCCGGTGGTGCCGGGGCTGGCGAGCGTGATCACGAACTCCGGCTCCCCGCTGGAGATCCGCTCGAACGTCATCGCGCCCCGACCGGCCCAGCTCCGCGGGTCGTTGAGGGTCTTCTGCACGGCCTGCGCGAAGAGTGCCGCGTCGAGTCCGAGCCCCTTCTCGACGTCGACCCGGTAGCGGACCTTGCGGCCCTTGCCCGGCGCCTTCTCGAAGCCCGCCACGGCCTCGAACTCGCCCGAGCCCGTGAGCTTGGGGTCGATGGGGAACTGGCGGGTCATCAGCTGCTCGTACGTGGGCGGTGCGACCGGCACTGCGGGTGCGGGCAGCGCGGGAGTCGGCCGGCTGTCGGAGCGCGAGGCGCCGCCGTCCTCGACGGACCGGTCGGCGGAGCCCTCGGCCGCGTGGGCCAGGGGGCTGCCGGAGTCGCGCTCGGCCACCTGACCGGCCACGACGACGGCGAGGACGGTGGTGACGGCGGCGGCCGCGATGCCGGTGAGCGTCCGGCCCTTGCCTCCGGCCCGGGCCGGAGGCTCCTCGGGAAGCTCGTCGGGGACGGTCTCGCGCCGCTGCCCCGGGATGTACGGAGCCTGCGCGGCGGTCTCCTCCTGCGCCGGCCCGCGTGCCCCCGCCCCCTGCCGTTCGCCATGCCCCTGGGGCCGCCGCGGCGCCTCGGCGTGTTCGGGATGCCCGCCCCGTACGGACGCCTCGGCGGCGGCCGTGTACATCGGCGTACCGTGCATCGGCGTGTCCCAGACGGGCCGACCGCCGTCCTGCGTGGAGCCCTGTCCGTACCCACCCTGCGCGCTCGGGCCCTGGCCGTACCCACCCTGCGCGCCGGAGCCCTGGCCGCCCGCACCCTGCCCGTACCCGCCCAGCGCGCCGGAGCCCTGGCCGCCCGCACCCTGCCCGTACCCGCCCAGCGCGCCGGGGCCCTGGGTGTATCCCGTCTGCCCGGCGCCCGGCCGCGGTCCTGCCCCGTGCCTCGGTCCGGCCCCGCCCTGGCGGCCGTATCCGCTCTGCCCGTACGGGCTCCGCTGTCCGTACGCCCCCTCGGCGTACTCGTCCGGGGAATCCTGGCCCGGCGCGCGCCTGCGGCGTCCCGTCCCCGGCTCGGCCGCTTCCCGCTGCCCCGGATCGGCGGGGGGAGCGGGCGCGTGCCCCTTCCGACTATGTCGTCCCACGCCCCGGATCAGCTCCCGCCGCTGTTGTCTGTGCCGCGCTCTTCGCAGGCTTCGATCAGCTCCCGGACGGCCGTGGCGACCGTCTCGGGGTACTCCATCATCGCCACATGTCCGGCGTCGGGAAGCGTCAGGAGGCGCGAGCCGCGGAACGCGGCGGCCGCCCTGCGCGCCATCCGGTACGAAACGAGCTGGTCACGGCCGCCGTAGACGAGCAGCGTCGGCGCGAGCACTCGTTCCGCCTGCCGCCACAACCCGTGTTGACCACCGAGCGTGTACGCGTCGACGATGCCGCGCGAGGACCGGGCCATGGCGTCCCAGAAGTACGGGAGTTCCAGGCGCCGTTCCATCTCCTCCACCGCGTGGCGCAGGCCCTCGTCGGTGACCCGGCCGGGGTCTCCGTAACAGAGGGAGAGCACCCCGCGGACCCGCTGTTCCGGCGTCCAGTCCTTGGTCAGCCTCGAGAACAGGGGCGCCACGCCCGGCAGGGCGAGCAGCGCGGTCGGCCAGGCGTTGCGCTGGGCGCGCAGTTCGGGCAGGGCCGGGGAGACCAGGGTGAGCGTGCGGACCAGGTCGGGGCGGACGGCGGCGACGCGGGTGGCGACGGCGCCGCCGAGCGAGTTGCCGATCAGATGGACCGGGCCGCGTCCGCCGGAGTCGAGCAGCCGGATGACGGCGCGGGCGTGTCCGGTGAGCGAGTAGTTGCCGTCGTCGGGCGGCGGGGAGTCGCCGAAGCCGGGAAGGTCGACGGCCTCGCCGTCGACCTGGTCCGCGAGCAGCGGCATCATGTCCGACCAGTTCAGCGAGGAGCCGCCGAGGCCGTGCACGTAGAGCGCGGGCGGGAGCCCCGGCCGGTTGCCCGGCCGGGCCCGTACGGTCAGCGTGAGCCCGGGCAGGGCGACGGAGCGCAACACCTCGCCGTCCGCCACCCGTACGGCGCGGACCGGCGCCGTGGGCGGTGCGGCGGCGGTCCGGGTCTCCGGCAGCTCGGTCGACGACATGGCCGCAATATTACGAGACGATCACGCGGCGGCGCGTGTGGGTGGCGTCACAGGTAGGGGTGCGCCGCGCGAAGAGTGCTTCTACGCTCGGAAAGAGGGCAATCGGAGAGGACCCGCATGCCGGAAGGAAGCGCATGACTGTCGATCCGAGCGAGCCGGAGACATTCGCCGAGGAAGAGGACGCTGTGCTCGACGAGGAAATCCCCGAGGCCGACGCCGCGGAGCAGCACACGGAAGTGCTTCACCAGGAGGACGAGCAACCCACTCATCTCGAACAGGACTCCGCGAACCCGGCGGACGCGTCCGAACAGACACGGGTCGTCACTCTGGACGAAGACGACTACCGCTGATTTGTTCGGTTTAATATTGAATCGCCTGTCGCCCGGGGCGTCCGGTCCGTGAAATTCTGCGTCCGCACCGCGCACAGCCGGGTTACCCAAAAGTACGATGGCGGCGCGGCGCCACAGCGCGCATGGATCGATATTTGGGAGGCGGCGTGACAGCCATCGAGCAGACAGAGGCAGCACGCCCTCGGGGCACGCGCCTGCCGCGCCGAGCCCGACGGAACCAGCTCCTGGGTGCGGCCCAGGAGGTGTTCGTCGCGCAGGGGTACCACTCCGCCGCGATGGACGACATCGCCGAACGGGCGGGCGTCAGCAAGCCGGTGCTCTACCAGCACTTCCCGGGCAAGCTGGAGCTCTACCTGGCCCTGCTCGACCAGCACTGTGAGGCGCTTCTCCAGGCCGTGCGCACCGCGCTGGCGTCCACGACGGACAACAAGCTCCGGGTCGCGGCGACGATGGACGCGTACTTCGCGTACGTCGAGGACGAGGGCGGCGCGTTCCGCCTGGTCTTCGAGTCCGACCTGACCAACGAGCCGGCCGTGCGTGAGCGGGTGGACCGGGTCAGCCTGCAGTGCGCCGAGGCGATCTCGGACGTGATCGCCGAGGACACCGGCCTGTCGAAGGACGAGTCGATGCTGCTGGCCGTGGGCCTGGGCGGTGTCTCGCAGGTCGTGGCGCGCTACTGGCTCTCCAGCGAGTCCGCCATCCCCCGTGACAAGGCGGTGGCGCTGCTGACCTCGCTGGCCTGGCGCGGTATCGCGGGCTTCCCGCTGCACCCGACGGACGGCCAGCCGGTCGCCGAGGGGCACTGAGCGGTCCTCGCCGACCGAGCGGCCCTCGCTGTTCGCTCCTGGCGTTCCGCCGGTGCGCCGTACGGATCCCCTCACCGGGCTAATGTGTGCAGCGTACGGCGCGGGAGACGCGCAACGCTGACCGTTCGGAGGGACATAGCCGTGGAGGTCAAGATCGGCGTGCAGCACGCACCCCGGGAGATCGTTCTGGAGAGCGGGCAGTCCGCCGAGGAGGTCGAGCGCGCCGTGGCCGACGCGCTGGCCGGCAAGGCGCAGCTGCTCAGCCTCGAGGACGAGAAGGGCCGCAAGGTCCTGATCCCGGCCGACAAGATCGCGTACGTCGAGATCGGCGAGCCCGCCGTCCGCCGGGTGGGCTTCGGCGCGCTCTGAGACGTACGACCGAACAGGTGAAGGCCCGGCGGATCCGATCCGCCGGGCCTTCCGTGTGTCCAGGGGCCGGCGCGTGCCTACGCCCTGGGCGAATGTCCTGGTGAGGGGCGCCGGGAAGGATTGCGGCCGGGGCGGCCCGGGTAGGACCGCCTACGACCGATTGCCCGCCCCGCACCGCACGCGAGGTGATCCCGTGTTCCTGGAAGCCCTCGGCTCCGCCCTGCTCGGACTCGCCCTGGCCTGGGCCGCCGTGCACCGGCTGCCCGACCGCCTCCCCGCACGGGGGGTCGTCCTCACCACGGGCTCGTCGGGTGCCGTGTTCGGCGCCCTGGTGACCCATGGGGCCCTGGGCCCCGGCCACGCCCTCGCCACGCTGCTCGGCGCGGTCGCGGTCGCGGCGGTCCTGCTCTCGCTGCTGATCCGGCCGGCCTCCCGCCGCCTGCGCCGATCAGCGGCGGCGTGAACAGCGCCGCCCCGACCGGAACACGCCTCGCGACGGGATACGCCCCGCGCGCCGCAGTCGTTACGCCGCGAGACCCAGCGCGGCCATGCGCTTGGTGTGGGCCTCGGTGATACGGGAGAACATCCGGCCGACCTCCGCCAGGTCGAAGCCGGCGGCCACGCTGTCGACTCCGCCGACGAGCATGGTGGAGAGCGAGTCCCGCTCGGCGACCACGCGCTGCGCCTGGGAGAGCGCCTCACCCATCAGACGGCGGGCCCAGAGCGCCAGCCGGCCCCCGACGCGCGGGTCGGCGTCGATCGCGGCGCGGACCTTCTCCACGGCGAAGTTGCCGTGACCGGTGTCGTCGAGCACCGAGAGCACGAGGCCGCGCGTGTCGGAGTCGAGGCGGGCCGCCACCTCCCGGTAGAAGTCACTGGCGATCGAGTCGCCGACGTACGCCTTGACCAGGCCTTCCAGCCAGTCCGACGGCGCGGTCTGCCGGTGGAAGTCGTCGAGCGCCTTGGCGAACGGCTCCATCGCGGCCGTCGGCTCGGCGTCCACGGCGGCCAGCCGGTCCCGCAGCTGCTCGAAGTGGTGGAACTCCGCGGAGGCCATCTTCGCCAGCTCCGCCTTGTCGGCGAGCGTCGGCGCGAGCTTGGCGTCCTCGGCGAGCCGCTCGAAGGCCGCCAGCTCGCCGTAGGCCAGCGCGCCGAGCAGGTCGACGACCGCGGCGCGGTACTGCGGCTCGGCGGATGCCGTGGCCCAGTCCTGGGCGGCGATCCCGGTGAGCTCCTCGGTCTCCGCGGCGGTCTCCGCGGCGTTCTCTCCGGCGGGCGTGGCGTTGTCAGGCGTCTCCATGAAGCGCACAATAGCCCGCTCCCCGACCCCCGTAAGGCCCTGGTCAGTCACTGTGACCGCGCCCTCATCGCGAATTCTCCCAACACACATGCGCGAATCCGGGGTACAGTGGTAAAGCGCCTGCTGAGTATGCGGACATGCTTTCGCACGTTCGGACGTACCCGGTGGGCCGGCTCATGAATGAGGATGCCCGGTCGGTGGCCCGACTGGCTCCGACCCGACAGCCCTCCCCGCGCACCCGCAGGAGGGACCCTCAGCGGCACGACGCTCGAGCGACGGCAGTGGTCCCGCGCCACCCGGCTGTGATCCATTCGTCGATCCGGCCGGAATGAATCGGCACGGTACGACCCCCAGCGTTCGCCTCGCGCCGCGTCTCACAGAAGAGGCAGCACCCTGACTACGACTTTCCGAGAGCTCGGAATCCTTCCCGAGACGGCCGAGGCGCTCGAAGCCGTCGGCATCATCACCGCCTTCCCCATCCAGGAGATGACCCTTCCGGTCGCGCTCTCCGGCTCCGACGTCATCGGCCAGGCCAAGACCGGCACCGGTAAGACGCTCGGCTTCGGCCTGCCGCTCCTGCAGCGCGTCACCGTCCCCGCGGACGTCGAGGCCGGCCGGGCGAAGCCCGAGCAGCTGACCGACGCGCCGCAGGCCCTGGTCGTCGTCCCGACCCGCGAGCTGTGCACCCAGGTCACCAACGACCTGCTGACCGCCGGCAAGGTCCGTAACGTCCGCGTGCTCGCCATCTACGGCGGCCGGGCGTACGAGCCCCAGGTCGAGGCGCTCAAGAAGGGCGTCGACGTCATCGTCGGCACCCCGGGCCGCCTGCTCGACCTGGCCGGCCAGCGCAAGCTCGACCTGTCCCACGTCAAGGCCCTGGTCCTCGACGAGGCCGACGAGATGCTCGACCTGGGCTTCCTGCCCGACGTCGAGAAGATCATCAACATGCTTCCGGCGAAGCGCCAGACCATGCTGTTCTCGGCGACCATGCCGGGCGCGGTCATCGGCCTGGCCCGCCGCTACATGTCGCAGCCGACGCACATCAGCGCCACGTCCCCGGACGACGCGGGCGCGACGGTCGCGAACACCACGCAGCGCGTCTACCGCGCGCACTCCATGGACAAGCCCGAGCTCGTCTCGCGCATCCTCCAGGCCAACGGTCGCGGTCTCGCGATGATCTTCTGCCGTACGAAGCGCACGGCGGCCGACATCGCCGAGCAGCTGGAGCGGCGCGGCTTCGCGTCCGGCGCGGTCCACGGCGACCTCGGCCAGGGCGCCCGCGAGCAGGCGCTGCGCGCCTTCCGCAACGGCAAGGTGGACGTGCTCGTCTGCACCGACGTCGCCGCCCGCGGTATCGACGTCGAGGGCGTCACGCACGTCATCAACTACCAGACGCCCGAGGACGAGAAGACCTTCCTCCACCGCGTGGGCCGCACCGGCCGCGCCGGGGCGAAGGGTACGGCGGTCACGCTGGTCGACTGGGACGACATCCCGCGCTGGCAGCTGATCAACAAGGCGCTGGGCCTGGACTTCCACGACCCGCTCGAGACGTACTCCACGTCCGCGCACCTCTTCGAGGAGCTGGACATCCCGGCGGGCACCAAGGGCGTCCTGCCGCGCGCCGAGCGGACCCGTGCGGGTCTGGGCGCGGAGGAGCTCGAGGACCTCGGCGAGCCCGGCGGCCGAAACGGCCGTGGCGGCCGCAAGCCGGCCGCCCCCGCGGTCGAGGAGCGCCCGGACCGTACGCGCGCCCCGCGCCAGCGTCGCCGTACGCGTGGTGGTTCCGCTCCGGAGGAGACGGCCGCCGTCGCGACCCCGGTCGCGGAGGACGCCTCCGCCGAGCCGCGCACCCCGCGTCGTCGTCGCCGTACCCGTACGGGTGGCGCGTCGGGCACCGCGGTCGTGGAGGCCGCTGTCGCCCCGGTCGTCGAGGCCCCTGTCGCCCCGGTGAAGGAGGCCCCCGCGGCCCCCGCCGCTCCGGTGGCGCCTACGGCTCCGGTGGCTCGCGTCGCTTCCGTGGTCGCGCAGGGCTCGCCGGTGGACGAGGCCCCCAAGGCCCCGCGCCGCCGCCGTGCCCGTGTGCTCAAGCCCGCGGCCGAGTCGGTCGGCTTCCAGACCCCCGAGACCGCTGCCGCCGCCCTCGCGGCGGTGGAGCAGGTCGCGCCGGTCGCCGAGGTGGTCGTGGAGACGGTCACCGAGACGGTCGAGGAGCCCAAGAAGGCCCCCCGCCGCCGGACGGCCAAGAAGGCCGCCGCCACGGTCGTCGAGACGGCCCCTGCGGCCGCCGAGATCGCCGAGATCGTCGAGGAAGCCCCCAAGGCCCCGCGTCGCCGCACGACCAAGAAGGCCGCCGCCGAGGCTCCGGCCGTCGAGGCCCCGGCCGTGGAGGTCGCCGCGGTCGTCGAGGAGGCCCCCAAGGCTCCCCGTCGCCGTACGACAAAGAAGGCCGTCGCCGCCGAGGCCCCCGACGCCTCCGAGCCGAAGGCGGCCCCCCGCCGCCGTACGGTGAAGAAGGCGGCCGCCGCTCCGGCGGAGGCCACCGAGACGGCCGAGGCCCCCAAGGCCCCGCGTCGCCGCACGACGAAGAAGGCCGCGGCCGCCCAGCCCGAGAGCTGACGCGTCGTCGCACCGCCCTCAGCGGCCCGGTCCCTTCCCAGGGGCCGGGCCGCTGTGCGCTGCCTGGCCCCGTCGTACCACCGACGGACCCCTTCCGATCAGCGGTTACAGTCCCTCTATGAGCAAGCCCCGGTTCCTGGCACCGCCGCCGCGCACGCGTGCCTACCGGCTGATGACGGCGCGGGGCGCCTTCGCCGTCCTGGACACCGCACCGGAGGGCGAGGCCCTCGGTACGGCGCTGCTGCTGCCCGGATACACCGGCAGCAAGGAGGACTTCCTCGCACTGCTCGGGCCGCTGAGCGACGCCGGCTACCGCGCCGTCGCGGTCGACGGGCGGGGTCAGCACGAGAGCCCGGGACCACGCCACCGCTCCGCCTACAGCCGACGGGCGCTGGCCCTCGACGTCATCGCCCAGGCGGCGGCGCTCGAGGACGGGCCCGTCCATCTGCTGGGGCACTCGTTCGGCGGGGTGGTGGCCCGTGGGGCGGCTCTGCTGGCCCCGGACGCGTTCCGCTCGCTGACGCTCCTGTCGTCAGGGCCCGGCCCGGTCGCCCGCCCGCAGCGCATCCGGGTCCGGGTGCTGCGCGGCGCGCTCGCGGTGCTGCCCAAGGAGCGGGTGTGGCGGGCCACGCGCTGGCTGGACAGCCGCGGCGAGGAGCCGGGGATCACGGACCCCCCGGAGATCGTGCTGTTCCTGCGGCGTCGCTGGATGAGCACGCAGATCGTCCAACTCTCCGTGGCCGGGCGGCTGTTGCGGCGCGGCCGGGACGGAGCGGCCGAACTGGCCCAGCTCACCGTGCCCCTGCACATCGCGTACGGGGACGAGGAGATGGTCTGGCCTCCGACGGGCCTGGCGGAGGCGGCACTGCGGACCGGGGCCCATCACACGGTGGTCGTGGGCGCGGGCCACTCCCCCAACGTGTCCCATCCGGAGGAGCTGGCCGACCGGCTGACCGCGTTCTGGGAACGTTGCCCGTAGGTCGCGCCGACCCGCCTGGCCCCCGGAGACTCGCTAGTACTGGGCCTGGAGGTGCTGCCAGAACCCGTCCCGCAGCGCCCTGCGGAGCGCCGCGTGTCCGCGCAGGGAGCGGCTGAGCAGCTTCTCCGCCTCGATGAGCAGGTCCTGGTCGACCGGTCCCGGCAGGTACGGATGCCCCGGCAGCAGCTCGGCCATGGCCTCGCGGCCGCGCTCGCCGGTCCAGGTGGCGGCGATCTGGGCGCCGATGAAGCGGACCTCGTCGCGCGAGGGCGGGGGCTCGCCCTCGTTCTCGTACGTCGTGACGGGGCGCCGGGTGACGTACGGGCGACAGAAGTCGAGGTCGAAGGTGCGCTGGCTGTCGACCTCCCAGAGCAGTGGCTCGGCCTGGTTGCGTCCCTCGGCGGCCTCGATGCCCCACAGATGGACGCGGGCCCCGTACCCCTGCGCGGCCTCCACGGCCGAGACGAGGTCCTCGTCGCCGCCGACGAGGGCGGCGTCGCTGATGGCGCGGTGCCGGGCGAGCGACTCCAGGTCGGAGCGGATGAGGGAGTCGACGCCCTTCTGCTGGTTGTTGGCGTTGAGGTTGCCGAGGCGGACCTTGACGTCGGGCAGTTCGGCGATCGACTGCTGCTCGGGGGTGTGGATCCGGCGCCGGGCGCCGTCGTACCAGTAGACGCGCAGCAGCCGGCTGTCCGCGAAGATCGTCCGGGCCTTGTCGATGAAGGCCTCGATGATTCCCTCGGCGTCGAGGTCGAAGGAGCGTCGGTCCTCGGTGCCCGCGACCAGCAACCCGGCCGCAGCATAGACGTAACCTGCGTCGACGAAGATGGCGTGGGTAGAAGGAGTCTTGGCCACCTCGGCCAGCATCCGCTGCAGGAGCTCATTGGTGCGCTCCAGGCGGGTGCCGAGGTCACGGACCGGGTCGCGGAACGGGCCGCCGGGCGTCGTCTGGGGTGTCTCTGCGTCGTTCATACGGGGCTCATTCTCCGCCGCTCCGGCCCTGCTCGCCAATGTCCCCTACCGCATAGTAGTTAGGCATCCAAAAAATTTCCTTAGCGTAGGGAATGTTTGCAGGATGCATGCCGTTGGACCACTACGTAACGCAGTTCTCCACCAGGAGGATCAACTCAGACGAAGGGAGAAGCCCATGCGCTTCGAAATCCTGCGACTCGACGACATCGATGGCACGCCCGTCGACCGAACCGTCGTGGACGCCGCCTCCGTCAACCGGATCGTGCAGCAGGCCGCCTCGATCGGCCAGCGCATCTGGATCCGCCCGGCCGAGACCACGGCCTCATAACAAGGCAACCGCTCAGACGCACCGCGCCCCCGCATGGACTCCGTGTACCGGAATCCGTACGGGGGCGCAGTGGTGTGCGTGCGGTGGTGGCGGCGGGGCTAGGCGCCCTGGATCACCTGGGTCACGCCGTTGATGATCTGCTGCACGGCGATGGCCGACAGCATCATGCCGGCGAGCCGGGTCACGAGCACGACGCCGCCGTCCTTGATGACGCGGATGATCAGCAGCGAGTAGCGCATGGTCAGCCAGAGCACGATGTGCATGGCGACGATGGCGGCCCAGACCGAGATCTGGGCGGCGGCGCCATCGGCGTGCTGCACGGCGAGAATCACGGACACGATCGCACCGGGCCCGGCGAGCAGCGGCATGCCGAGGGGGACGAGAGCGACGTTGACGTCCTTGGTCTGCTTGGGCTCGTCGGTCTTGCCGGTGAGCAGGTCGAGCGCGATGAGCAGCAGGAGCAGACCGCCCGCGATCATCAGGGCGGGAACGGACACGTGGAGATAGGCGAGGATCTGCTGCCCGAGGATGCCGAAGACGGTGATGACCCCGAAGGCCACGACGACGGCCTGCCAGGCCATCCGCCGCTGGACCTTGGTGGCCCGGCCGGAGGTGAGGGCGAGGAAGATCGGGGTGATCCCGGGGGGATCCATGATCACAAAGAGGGTCAGAAAGAGCGAGCCAAAGACGGCGACGTCGAACACGGTGTGCCTTGCGATGAGGGGTGTACGAGGGGTGGGGGGCGCCCTTATGGGGGCGCGGGGGTGAAACGAACGGTGGGGGACCCTGACGGGGACCGGGCGGGGCGGGCGAATCAGGCCTATCAGGCGGGACCGCTCCGGCCGGAGGACTCACGCCGCCGTCCCGCCGCAGGCTTCCGCCGGAGACTGGGCCCGCCGACCTCCTGCGAGAGCTACCGCCGGAAACCCGCCGCAAAGCCGGCCGGCTTCCGCCGGAACGACCCGCACCGACATCCAGCCGATCTCCCGCCGCGGGTCCGGCCGGCTTCCGCCGGAACGACCCGCACCGACATCCAGCCGAGCGTCTCCGCCAGGAGACCGGATCCCGCCGCAGGCGACAGCCTGCGTCAGGAACCAGACGGGCCCGTCCGAGCCCGACCGGCCTCCGCCGGGAAGACCCCGCCGGCATCCAGCCGAGCGTCTCCGCCAGGAGACCGGATCGGAATCCCGCAGACGACAGCTCCGTCAGGAACCGGCCGGCCCGACCGGCTTCCGCCGGGAGATCCCCGTCGGCCGCCAGCCGAGCTTGCACCGACAGCTACCGCCGGAAACCCGCCGTGGGTCCGACCGGCTTCCGCCGGGAGAACCCGCGCCGACCAGCCGAGCTACCGCCGCAGGCCCGACCGGCTTCCGCCGGGAAGGTCCCCGCCGGCAGCCAGCCAAGCTCCCGCCGACAGCTACCGCCGGAAACCCGCCGCGGACCCGACCGGCTTCCGCCGGAAGACCCCCGCCGGCAGCCAGCCGAGCTCCCGCCGCAGGCCCGACCGGCTTCCGTCAGGAAGTGGCCGGCTCGACGTCCCCGCAGGGGCGCGGCCCGGGCCCCGTCGGGGTCATGAGCGGTGGACGGCCGTGGGGTCCCATCAGGGGCCGGTGGGTCCGCCCGTGCCCGGGACCGGGAAGGCGCCTGTGGCACGGCGGATGATCTCGCCGTAGATCTCGGGGTCGGTGGTGAAGTCTCCGAGGCGGCATGTCTTGCGGCTGCCGTGGTAGTCGCTGGAGCCCGTGGCGAGCAGCCCCAGCTCCTTCGCCAGCCCACGCAGCCGCGCCCGCGTCGGCTCGTCGTGGTCCATGTGGTCGACCTCGATGCCGTCGAGGCCCGCCTCCGCGAGCCGGGCTATCGAGGACTCCGGCACGACCTCGCCGCGCTTGACGGCGAGCGGATGCGCGAAGACCGTCACGCCGCCGGCCGCCTTGACGAGCCGGATCGCGTCGAAGGGGTCGAGCTCGTGCTTGTCCACGTACGCCCGTCCGCCGTCCGCCAGCCACTCCGGCGTGAACGCCCCGGACACGTCCGGTACGACCCCCAGCTCGACCAGCGCCTCCGCGACGTGCGGGCGGCCCACCGAACCGTCGCCCGCGATCCGGGCGACCTGCTCCCAGGCGACCGGCACGCCGAGCTCCTGGAGCTTGCCGACCATCGCCCGGGCGCGCGGCACCCGGTCGTCCCTGACCAGCTCGCGCTCGGCGGCCAGTTCGGGCTCCTCGGGGTCGAAGAGGTACGCGAGCATGTGCAGGCCGACGCCGTCGATGCGGCAGGACAGCTCGGCTCCGGTGACGAGGGTCAGCCCCTCGGGAAGCGCGGCGATCGCCTCGGCGTACCCACGGGTCGTGTCGTGGTCGGTGAGGGCGACGACGTCGAGTCCGGCGGCCGCCGCGTTGCGGACCAGCTCGGCCGGGGTGTCCGTACCGTCCGACGCCGTGGAGTGGGTGTGCAGATCGATGCGCACGACGCGGTACTCCAGGGTTCGGGGCGGACGAAGGGGACGCTCCAGCATAACGGGGGAATCGAACACCCCACCCCCGAAAGCCCCCGCCCCCGTGGCCCCCTACCCCCGGACTACTTCAGCAGACGCGGCGTCAGCGCCCCGCACGGCAGGAGCTCGACCTCCGCACCCGCGTCCCGCAGGTCGGTCAGCACCAGCTCGTCGTACATCAGCAGTCCGGACTGCTCGGGCCACACGATCGCCCAGAGCCACAGCCCCCGCGCCTCCCCCGCGAAGACCGCGCGGTCCTGAGGCGCGCCGTTCACGTGCCACAGCGGCGTCGGCCGCCCGGCGGCCAGCACCTTGGCCTGGGCGGGCTTCTCGATCGCCATGTGCGGACCGGGGTCCGGCCCGTCCATCCCGGCGTACCGCGCACCGAGCCCGACGCCGAGCTCCTCGGCGACGAGCAGCAGCTCACCGATGCCCCCGAGCGGCCCGGGACCGGAGCAGGCGACGGCCGTCGCGCGTCCTCCGCTGCGGTCGTCACCGGCGTACGCGACCCCGGTGAAGAGCCATCCGACGGGTAGGGGCCACGGCATCCACACCGGTACCTGAGCCCGGTGCACCACGACACCGAGGGCCTCGACGCTGGGCGGGATCACGGGTTGCAGCGGGTGCACCGAGCCATGCACGTCGCACTGCCAGGAGTCGGCAAAAAGACCGGGCGCCCTGACCCGGCCACCGCACTTCGGGCAACTGGGTTCGCCCCTCATAGAGCCCAACGGTCCTACCCCTCCGCGTCCGCGTCAAGGACGATCACCCGTCCGGCCCGACCAGTTCACCCGCAGTTATGGATGCGGTCTGCACTCATAAGTCCCTCTCACGAGTTCCGTGCAGAATGCACCCATTGCGGCCGAGGGCTAGTCCAGCGGTACGGACCTGCGCAGCGGGTCCCGCAGATCCGTGCCGTTCGTGAGCCAGCGCTCCTCCAGGGCCTGTGCCCCGTGCACCCGCTTCCACGCCGCCTCGTTCGGGGTCATCGGCAGCAGCGGCAGGAACCTGACCGGATCCCTCGGCTCGTCGAGCTCCAGATCCTCCACCAGTCCGCCCGGCTCAGCGACCAGCACCGAGCTGAACGGGGCCCCGGGCCACAGGGGTTCGCCCACGTCGAGCGAGGCACCGGCGGCCACCACCACGCCCTCGACCTGGGGGGTCGAGGCGAGGACGGCGAGCGGGCGCAGCACCTTGTCGGTGTCGGCGAGCCCGGCCCGTACCGACAGCACCAGTTCGGCGCGCGGGCCCTTCACGGGGTCGGCGAGCGCGGACGTCGGGTCGGTCATCGGGTGCGCGGACATCCCGAGCGTGGCGTACCGCACGACATCGCCGTCGATGAAGCGGAGCACCTCGATCCGGTCCGTGCCGAGGAACGTCACCGCGGCCCGCGCGTCCGGTTCACCGAGCGCCGTACGCAGCCGGGCCTCGACCAGAGCAAGAACTTCTCCCATGACCTGAGCATAAAGCGCGCAGGAAACGGGCAATGGAAGGGATTGACCCTCAGTCGGCTGATAGTCTTGGCCGCTGGTCGGGACTCCCGACTACTCGTCATCCCCCAAGGGGGACCGGCTGGAGGAGGTGGGGCTGCGTGGATCGAAGTCGGTCGGGCAGTACCAACCGCTCTTCCGCCCCGCACCTTTAGCCCGGTGCGCTTCTCCCGGTGATCTGAGGCTCCGTACCCGGTCCGCTCGTCACCCGGCATCTCGCACGACGGAAGAGCACTTCGCCTTTGCCTGTCTGTAGCGAACGCCGTCACCGCGTTTCCGCGGTGCCGCCCGCTTTGTGGACGACGTAGCTCCCCGTCCCCATTCCGGGCTGTGCCACGCCTCGCCGGCGGCTTCTCCGTGAAGGAGCATGCCAAATGTCGATGATCCGTGACCTGCGTGCAGCGGTCCGCCCCTCCCTGCGCCCCTCCCTGCGCAAGGCCGGCCCCGCCCTCGCCTCGCCGTACGCCAACTACGACGCCACCCGTGACCCGTCCGCCTCCAGCGCCATCGTCGACTGTGCCGTCTACCGCGACGGCCGCCGCGTGGACGACCGCGCCTGTCTGACGCCGCGTGGCGCGATGCGTCAGGTGCGGGAGAGCGGCGGCTTCGCCTGGATCGGTCTGCACGAGCCGACCGAGGCCGAATTCTCCGGTATCGCCGCGGAGTTCGGGCTCCACCCGCTCGCCGTGGAGGACGCCGTCCACGCCCACCAGCGCCCCAAGCTGGAGCGGTACGACGACACCCTCTTCACCGTCTTCAAGACGATCCACTACGTCGAGCACGCCGAGCTCACCGCGACGAGCGAGGTCGTCGAGACCGGTGAGGTGATGTGCTTCACCGGCCCCGACTTCGTCATCACCGTCCGGCACGGTGGACAGGGCTCGCTGCGCAACCTCCGCCACCGCCTCCAGAGCGAGCCGGAGCTCCTGGCGAAAGGCCCTTCCGCCGTCCTCCACGCCATCGCCGACCACGTCGTCGACGGTTACATCGCGGTCGCCGACGCCGTCGAACTCGACATCGACCAGATCGAGATCGACGTCTTCTCCCCGCCGGCCAAGGGGTCCACGCGCGGCACGGACACCGGCCGGATCTACCAGCTCAAGCGTGAGGTACTGGAGTTCAAGCGGGCCGTCACCCCGCTGCTGCGCCCGATGCAGCTGCTGAGCGAGCGCCCCATGCGGCTGGTGGACCCGGACATCCAGAAGTACTTCCGCGATGTCGCCGACCACCTCGCGCGCGTGCAGGAGCAGGTCGTCGGTTTCGACGAGCTCCTCAACTCGATCCTCCAGGCGAACCTGGCCCAGGCGACCGTCACGCAGAACGAGGACATGCGCAAGATCACCTCGTGGGCGGCGATCATCGCCGTGCCGACGGCGGTCTGCGGGGTGTACGGCATGAACTTCGACCACATGCCCGAGCTGGAGTGGAAGTACGGCTACCCGATGGTGCTCGTCGGCATCACGGTGATCTGTTTCGCCATCCACCGCACCCTCAAGCGCAACGGCTGGCTCTAATAAGCTGCGGGGCATGACACGTACGCCGCCGCTCGACCTCGCCCTCGTCGAGGAGGCCACCAAGAAGTCCGGGCTCATCTGGGTCCGGGGCGACGCCCCCGTGGCCCGGGCGCTGTGGCACGTCTGGCACGAGGGCGCGGCGCACGTCGTGGGCGACGGCCCGGGCGAGCAGCCGCTGCCCGGCCTCGTCGCGGGCGCGGCCGCCGAGGTGACGGTCCGCAGCAAGGACAAGGGCGGCCGGATCGTCGCGTGGACGGCGACCGTGAGCGAACTGGCTCCGCGCTCGGAGGCGTGGGACGCGGCCGTCGCCGAGCTGAAGGGCAAGCGCCTGAACGCGACGGACGGCGAGGCGATGCCGGAGCGCTGGGCGCGCGAGTGCCGGGTGCTGCGGCTGGAGCCGGTGGGCTCCACGACCGATCTGCCGGACGGCTCCCTGGCGGCGGTCCCGCAGCCGTCGCAGGCCACGACACGACGCCCCGCACCGGCGGCGCTCCCCCGTCTGCTCCTGAAGCGCCGCAAGCGCTGACCCGGCGCCTGGGGGTGTCCTGCCCTCAGGCTCGCGGCAGCTGCTTGCCGTAGTCCAGGGTCTGGTCCTTCGACGGCTCCTCCAGCGGGAAGTCCTTGTCCCACTCGGACAGCACCACCACCCCCGCTCCGCCGCCGCGCGCGAACCGGAGCGGGAAGGGCGTCCCGTCCAGCGCGACGTCGAGCGTGCCGCCCTCGCCGTCCTCGCCGCCCTTGACCTTGACCGTGCGGATGCCGCCGATCTTGTCGCGGTCGCCCTTGACGACCTCGCCGTGCAGCCCGATGAGCCCGTCGAGGAGCAGATCCATGTCGGTGAAGCCGCGCAGCTGCTTGTACGAGGGGTCGTCCTGCGGCACCTTCACGTACTTGTCGTCGAGCTTGTCGGCGGCCTCACTGTCCGCGTCGTCCGACTCGCTCGGCGCGCCGGACCCGCCGCCGGACGCCGTGTCCTCGGACGCCTTGTCGTCGTGCGCCCAGAAGCCCGCGTCGGCCTTCAGATAGAGCGCCTCGCCGATCCGCAGCAGCTCGAAGGTGCTGTTCTTCGTCGTCACCGAACCGCTCGCGCCGTCCTGCTTGAGCCGCATGTTCAGCTTGTAGGTGCCGCCCTTGCTGACCAGCGTCCCGGCCAGCCGCACCGCCTTCGCCGTGTCGGCCGCGGACTGGGCCTTCTGCTCGATGGCGGTCGCCTCGAGCTTCCCGACCCCGTTCGTCCCCTCGTCCGGATCCGATGCGCAGGCGGTGGGACCCGCCGCGAGACCGGCGCAGAGCGCCACGGGCAGGACAGCCCGGCGGATGCGCGATGCAGTGGGGAGTGCGGTCACCTGCGCTGCCTCTCGAAACGTCGTCGGTGGGGGGGACGGCAGACCGCAGCGTACCCGGGCCGCGGAGCGTCCCCGCAGGCAGCCGTACGGGCGCTCTGCCGGAGCGCCGTGGAATGGCACGGGCTAGCCTGAATCCGGCATACCTCAGCAATGACCCGAATCGTGCGGCACCGAGGAGGCGCGTGGCATGGCGGCAGGCGCCCCCCGGATCTTCGTCTCGCATCTCGCCGGTGTCCCCGTGTTCGACCCCAACGGCGACCAGGTCGGCCGGGTCAGCGACCTCGTCGCCATGCTCCGGGTGGGCCGCCGCCCGCCGCGGCTGCTCGGCATGGTCGTGGAGGTCCTCAGCCGTCGCCGGGTCTTCGTCCCGATGACCCGGATCACGGGTGTCGAGTCCGGCCAGGTCATCACCACGGGCGTGGTGAACATGCGCCGCTTCGAGCAGCGCCCCACGGAACGGCTCGTCCTCGGCGAACTGCTCGACCGCCGGGTGCGGCTCGTGGAGACGGACGAGGAGGTCACCGTCCTCGACGTGGCCATCCAGCAGCTTCCGGCCCGCCGCGACTGGGAGATCGACAAGGTCTTCGTACGGCGCGGCAAGCCCGGCGCGCTGCGCCGCAAGGGCGAGGCGCTGACCGTCGAGTGGTCGGCCGTGACCGGGTTCTCGCTGGAGGAGGAGGGGCAGGGGGCGGAGAACCTGGTCGCCACCTTCGAGCGGCTGCGCCCCGCCGACCTGGCCAACGTGCTGCACCACCTCTCGCCCAAACGGCGGGCCGAGGTCGCCGCCGCCCTCGACGACGACCGGCTCGCCGACGTCCTGGAGGAGCTGCCGGACGACGACCAGATCGAGATCCTCGGCAAGCTGCAGGAGGAGCGGGCCGCCGACGTCCTGGAGGCGATGGACCCGGACGACGCGGCCGACCTGCTCTCCGAGCTGCCGGAGGAGGACAAGGAGCGGCTGCTCACCCTGATGCGCCCGGACGACGCGGCGGACGTACGCCGTCTGCTCGCGTACGAGGAGCGGACCGCGGGCGGCCTGATGACGACGGAGCCGATCGTGCTGCGGCCCGACGCCACGGTCGCGGACGCGCTGGCCCGCGTACGGCAGCAGGATCTTTCCCCCGCACTCGCGGCGCAGGTGTACGTGTGCCGGCCGCCCGACGAGACGCCGACGGGCAAGTACCTGGGCATGGTGCACTTCCAGCGGCTGCTGCGCGATCCGCCGTTCACGCTGGTCAGCTCGCTGGTGGACAGCGATCTGCCACCGCTCGCGCCGGACACTCCGCTGCCCGCCGTCACCAGCTATCTCGCCGCCTACAACATGGTCGCGGCGCCCGTGGTGGACGAGAGCGGGTCGCTGCTGGGCGCGGTCACCGTCGACGACGTGCTCGACCATCTGCTGCCGGAGGACTGGCGGGAGACGGAGTTCCACGAGGAGAGGGCCTCGAATGGCTGAGCGCACCCCGGACCGGGAGCGGGAGCGGTCCATGCCCCGGATCCGGCTCGACCTGCCGCGCGAGCGCCGGGCCCGGCTGCTGCCGGAGTACGACCCCGAGGCCTTCGGGCGCATGTCGGAGCGGATCGCCCGATTCCTGGGGACGGGGCGCTTCCTCGTCTGGATGACGCTGACGATCATCGTCTGGGTGCTGTGGAACGTCTTCGCGCCGTCGTCGCTGAAGTTCGACGAGTACCCGTTCATCTTCCTGACGCTCGCCCTGTCGCTCCAGGCCTCGTACGCGGCCCCGCTGATCCTCCTCGCCCAGAACCGGCAGGACGACCGGGACCGGGTCAACCTCGAACAGGACCGGAAGCAGAACGAGCGGTCGATCGCCGACACCGAGTACCTGACCCGGGAGATCGCGGCCCTGCGGATGGGTCTTGGCGAGGTGGCCACGCGCGACTGGATCCGCTCGGAGCTGGTGGACCTGACGAAGGAGCTGGAGGAGCGCCTGGACGGCCATCGGGGCCGCCGGGATCCATTCCCTTCCGGTGACGATCGCAGAAGTGACGTAACCGACCGCTGACGGGCTTTCCGAGGCCGGTGGTCGGCGCCGTACCATCGTCCGTATGGCTACGGAAGACGCGGTGCTTGAAGCACTGGCGACGGTGAACGACCCCGAGATCAACAAACCGATCACCGAACTCGGCATGGTCAAGTCGGTGGACATCGGATCCGACGGCAAGGTCGCCGTCACGGTCTACCTCACCGTCTCCGGCTGCCCGATGCGCGACACGATCACCCAGCGCGTGACCGACGCGGTCTCCCGGGTGGAGGGCGTCTCCGGCGTCGACGTGACGCTGGACGTGATGAGCGACGAGCAGCGCAAGGAGCTGGCGGCGGCGCTGCGCGGCACGACGGCCGAGCGGGAGGTCCCCTTCGCCAAGCCCGGCTCGCTGACCCGCGTGTACGCGGTCGCCTCCGGCAAGGGCGGCGTCGGCAAGTCCTCCGTGACCGTGAACCTCGCCGCGGCGATGGCCGCGGACGGGCTGAAGGTCGGTGTCGTCGACGCCGACATCTACGGGCACTCCGTGCCCCGGATGCTGGGAGCGGACGGCCGTCCGACCCAGGTCGAGAACATGATCATGCCGCCGTCCGCGAACGGCGTGAAGGTCATCTCCATCGGCATGTTCACCCCGGGCAACGCCCCGGTCGTGTGGCGCGGCCCGATGCTCCACCGCGCGCTCCAGCAGTTCCTCGCGGACGTGTACTGGGGCGACCTGGACGTGCTGCTGCTCGACCTGCCCCCAGGCACGGGCGACATCGCGATCTCCGTGGCGCAGCTGGTGCCGAACGCCGAGATCCTCGTCGTCACCACCCCGCAGCAGGCGGCGGCCGAGGTCGCCGAGCGGGCCGGCTCGATCGCCGTCCAGACCCACCAGAAGATCGTCGGTGTCGTCGAGAACATGGCGGGCCTGCCGTGTCCGCACTGCGACGAGATGGTCGACGTCTTCGGCTCGGGCGGCGGCCAGCGGGTCGCGGACGGTCTGACGCGGACCACGGGCGCGACGGTGCCGGTCCTCGGGTCCATCCCGATCGACGTCCGCCTGCGCGAGGGCGGCGACGAGGGCAAGCCGGTCGTCCTCACCGACCCCGACTCCCCGGCGGGCTCGGCGCTCCGCGCCATCGCCGGCAAGCTCGGCGGCCGCGCGCGCGGCCTCTCGGGCATGAGCCTGGGCATCACGCCGAGGAACAAGTTCTAGCCGCCACGTGGGTTGTGGGCAACTGTTCCGCTGGGGCGGAACGGGTGGGCACAACCCGGCCACCGGCCCGCACGGTCCGCGCAGCGTGAAGGGCGCCGCTCACGAGAGCGGCGCCCTTTCGCGCGCCTAGGAGGCGTACGCCTCCAGGTCCTCCACCGCGGAGAACGCCAACCCGTACGCGCTCATCCCCCTGCCGTACGCCCCGATGTGCACCTCACCCGCCGAACCGGCGAGCACCCACCCGAACTCCGACTCCCGGTAGTGGAACGGCATCGGCACCCCGTCCACCGGCAGCGACAGCGTCGACCACTCCGGGCCGTCCAGGTCGTCCGCCAGCTCGAACGCGGTCTCCGTCTGCTGGTCCAGCCAGTCGTCCCGCAGCGAGTGGTCCAGCTGCGCGGGCCAGGTGTACGCGAGCAGTCCCGAGCCGGCCAGCCAGGCGGCGGAGGCGACCGTGGTGGCCTCCAGAACACCCGTACCGTCACCCGTGCGGCGTACCGGACTCGCCGCGACCGTCACGACGACCGCGAAGCGCTCCTTCTCGGCTCCGCTCGCATCGGACTTTATGGACGGCTCGTCCCCGTGGCCCATCGAGCCGTACTGGACGGTCCCGTCCGCCGCCGTGCCCACCTGCATCAGCCAGCGCGGGCCGGTGAACGCCTCGTCAAGTCCGTACCAGGCGAAGGGTGCGCGCAGAAAGCCGTCGACCGTACGCCGGGCTCCTGGCACTCCCTCCACCCGACTCGTCGTCTCCATCTCGGCCGCCTCCTCGATCGTCGTGCCCGCGTCGGCGGACAACAGATGGAGGATAGCCACCGAGCCCCGTCAGGTCGTGTCAGCCCAGGTGGTCAGGTCGCGTCGGAGTCGTACGGCGGACGCTCGCCGGCGTCCGGCTTGTCCTGCTTCTTGAGAAGGTCGGGCGATCCGTTGACCGCCGCCGGCACCGACGGAGTCTCCGGCTCGCGGCCGTGCACCGCGTCCGCGACGTCGTTCATCTCCTTCTTCAGGTCGAAGCTGCTCCGCAGCTCCTTCAGCTCCCTGAAGTCCTCGTTGCCGTCGAGCTGCTTGCGCAGGAACGTCTTCGGGTTGAGGTCCTCGAACTCGAAGTCCTTGAACTCGGGGCCCAGCTCGGTGCGGATGTCGGCCTTCGCGCTCTCGGAGAAGTCGCGGACCTTGCGGACGAAGCGCGAGACGTCCTGGATGACCTTCGGCAGCTTCTCCGGGCCGAAAATGAGCACGGCGAGGACCACGAGCGTGACGAGCTCGAGTATGCCTAGGTCGTTGAACACCTTGCTGCTCCTTACACGGGGTCCGGGGCCCGCTCCACGGTACCCGCCGAAACAGCCGGGCGGGTACCTCGCGGTGTCCCCCACATGGCGCTCAGTCGGCCTGTGAGGAACCGAGCGTCAACGTCTTGGTCTGCTCCTTGCCCCCGCGCAGCAGCGTCAGCTCCAGCCGGTCGCCGGGACGGTGGGCGCGGATCTTGACGATCAGCTCCTCGCCGCTGTGGACCCGCTGCCCGTCGACCTTGGTGATGACGTCGCCGGGCCGGATGCCGGCCTTGGCGGCGGGGCCGCCGGGGGTGACGGAGGCGGAGCCGTCCTTGCCCTTCTCGCCGACGCGGGCGCCGTCGCCGTTGAACTGCATGTCGAGGCTCACACCGATGACGGGGTGGGTGGCCTTGCCGGTGTTGATGAGCTCCTCGGCGACCCGCTTGCCTTGGTTGATCGGGATGGCGAAGCCGAGGCCGATGGACCCGGACTGGGCGCCTCCCTCGCTGCCCGAACCGTCACCGGCGGCGCGGATCGCGCTGTTGATGCCGATGACCCGGGCCTTGGAATCAACCAGCGGACCACCCGAATTGCCCGGGTTTATCGGGGCGTCGGTCTGCAGCGCGTCGACATAGCTGACGTCACTGCCGTCGCCCTTCTCGCCGCCCGCCGTGATGGGCCGCTCCTTGGCGCTGATGATGCCGGAGGTCACGGTGTTCTGAAGGTCGAAGGGGGCGCCGATGGCGACGACCGGGTCGCCGACCCGGACGTTGTCGGAGTTGCCGAGCGGCAGGGGCTTCAGACCCGAGACACCGGTGACCTTGACGACGGCGAGGTCGTATCCGCTGTCCTTGCCGACCAGCTTGGCGCTCGCGGTCTCGCCGCTGCTGAAGGTCACCGAGATGTCGCCGGAGGAGGCGGCCGCGTCGACCACGTGGTTGTTGGTGAGGATGTGGCCCTGGGTGTCCAGGACGAAGCCGGTCCCGGTACCCGCGGCCCCGCCCCCGCTGACGTGCAGGGTGACGACGCTGGGCAGGGCGCTGGCCGCGATCCCGGCCACGCTGTCGGGCGCGCGGTCGGAGCCCTCGGGGCCGGCCTGGGGCAGCTCGACGGTGGTGATGCCGCCGTGGCGCTCGACGTAGGCGCCGACCGCGCCGCCGAGGACGCCGGTGATGAGGGCGAAGACCAGCGCGCCCGTGAACGCGAGCCCGCGCCGGGAACGACGGGGCTTGCCGAGCGGCTGCGTGCCGACGGTCAGCGGGGCGAGGGGGGCACCGGGGGCGCCCCAGGGGTCGTACTGCACCCACTGGGCGGGCTGCGGGGCCGGCGAGGCCGGCTGGGGCGCCTGCGGGGGTACGGCGACGCCGTGGGCCGGAGTCCCGACCGGCCGCTGCACGGGCGGGGCGGGGGCCCACGGCCCGGGACCGCCGTAGGGCGGGGTCCGGTACTCGTCAGGCTCGTGCAGCGGCTGGAGCTGCGGCTGCTCCGGCGGTGCGTGCATGGTCTCCACCTGCTGCGCCTGCTGCGGCACGGCCGCGACCGGACCGACCACCGGAGCCTCCGGGATTGCCCGGGTCTCCAGGGGCGCCTGGGTTCCCAGGTTCCCCGCGGCTCCCGGGCTCTCCGGGGCTCCCGGGGCTTCCGGGGTTGTCGAGGTTCCCTGGGCTTCCCAGGCCTCGGGGGTTCCCGGGCCTCCGGGGTCCCCGGGGCTCGCGGGGTCTCCGGCGCTTCCCGGCGTCTCCTGGACTTCCGGGGTTCCCAGGGCTTCCCATGCCTCCGGGGCTCCCGGGGCTCCCGGGCTCTCCGGGGCTCCCGGAACTTCCGGGGTTGTCTGGGTCTCCGGGGCTCCCGGAGCCTCGGCGGCCGCGGGGCCGGCGGGCCGCTCGGGCGCCGCGGGGGGCTCCGGTGCCGCGGGGGGTTCCGGTGTCGTGGGGGCGGCGAGGGTGAAGTCTCCCTCGTCCGCGGCCGACGGCTGCGGTATCCGCGCCTGGCTTCGCTCGGGGAGACCCCCAGCCGGCGGCGTACTCGTAGGCCGGCTCCACCACTTCGGCTTCTGGCCGGTGGGCTTCCCGTCGTTCATGCTCTCCCCGCAACAGCTGACCTGTCCGCGCCCGCCTGCGTCGGGCGCTCGTGCCCTGGATTCAACCAGGTCCGGGGTCAGCGTTGGGAGGTGAGCGGGATCGTCGACGAACTCGTGGCCGTGAAGGTCGTCGGCGCCGGGGTGACGCCCGGGCGGCCCAGCGTGCCCGCCCCGGACGCGAACGCCAGGTGCAGGGCCGGTCCCGTGGGCCGTATGAACGGCGAGAGCGCGAGCAGCGACGGCGGAGCCGGGTGCTGCGAGCGGCCCGCCACCGCGCGTGCCGGCTCACCGGGCACCAGCGGCCCGGGGGCCACGGTCCCGGGCGTCGCCACGCCCGCGCCGAACGGGCTCGTCGAGGCGTCGGTGACCGACCGCTCCCCCGAGCGCCCGCCCCGGCCCGTGGGCGTGCCCGCGTTCGTCCCCGCGGCCGTGCCCGAGTTCGTGCCGGTGCCGCCGGAGGCCGCGGCCCGCAGCGGGGTCACGCTGTTGCCGGTGCCCTCGCCGCGCGCACCGACGTTCAACGAGGACTCCAGCGGCAGGGCGCCGCCGAGCGCGATGGCGGCGAAGGAGACCGCGCTGGCCGCCGCGATCCCGAAGCGCCGTCCGCGCCAGGGCGAACGGTCGTGATCGGGACGGCCGCCGACCTCGTGGATACGGAAGCCGGAGTGCGGGCCGGAGTGCGGGGAGACGACGGCGGCCGTCGCGAAGCCGTCCGACTTCACGCCACCGACGCCTCCGGGCCCGCCCAGGCGGAAAAGCTCGTCGAGGGGTCCCCCCCGACGATCGTCACCCCCGGGATCACCGGGCCCTCCGGGCAGCCCCTGGAGTCGGGCGAGGAGGCCTTCCGAGGGCGGAGGGGGCGCGGTGGAGGCGAAGACGCTCTTCAGCCTGCGCTGGGCGTCGGCCTCCGCCTTGCATTTGGCGCAGGTCGCGAGGTGCGCGAGAACCCGCTCGCGGGCGTCGTGGCCGAGTTCCCCGTCGACCAGCGCGGCGAGCCGGTCCCCGAGATGCTGCTCCGCGGGGGTCGGGCCGGCAGGACGTGTGTTCACGCCGTACCGCCCTCCCAGCCGACGGCGACCAGCGCGCGCTCCGCCCGGGCCTCGGGGGAACGGTGCTTCAGCGCCTTGCGCAGGTGCGAGCGCCCGCGGTGGATCCGGCTGCGGACCGTGCCGAGCTTCACGCCGAGCGTGGCGGCGATCTCCTCGTACGACAGTCCTTCGATGTCACAGAGGACGACCGCGGCCCGGAACTCGGGCGCGAGGGTGTCGAGGGCCTGCTGGACGTCGGCGTCGAAGTGCGTGTCGTTGAACGCCTGCTGCGGCGAGGGCTCCCGGCTGGGCAGCCGCTCGGCCGCGTCGTCGGCGAGCGCGTCGAAACGGATCCGCTGCTTGCGGCGGACCATGTCGAGGAAGAGGTTGGTGGTGATGCGGTGGAGCCAGCCCTCGAAGGTGCCCGGCGTGTATGTCGACAGCGAGCGGAAGACGCGGACGAAGACCTCCTGCGTCAGGTCCTCGGCGTCGTGCTGGTTGCCGGTCAGCCGGTAGGCGAGGCGATAGACCCGGCCACTGTGCGTGCTGACGATCTCCTCCCAGGTGGGCGGAGTCCACGCCTGCGATTCCGCATCCGATGCGAAGGTCGCGGTGGTGGGAGCGGAGTCGGCGGTGTGGATTCGGTCAGCGGTGTCGGTCACGGATTTCGGCTCACCCGCCGACCTGAGAAGGCGCCGAAGCGCTCCTCTCCGATCCACAGGCGCAGCCGCACCTCCCCTGTCGGCTCTGGTGGTGTCCAGTGGAGCCCCTACCATAGCCACCTCGCCCGTTAGCTCCGGATAAGAATCTTTACGCGAATTTGGGGCCGGGGCACCGGCACCGCGCGTCGCGTCCTGCTCTCTCTGAACGCGCGGTCCCATCTGCGGGTTCCCGCGTGCAGCGGATACAGTCACCGTTGCGCCAACTACGGGGACAGGAGAGGGCCATTACCGCCAACCGGCAGACGAGCTGGGCGTTCGCCGACGCCTTTGTCGCCGAGGACGAAGCGCTGCGCTGGGCCCGTGACCGGGCCCGGGAGGCAGGGCTGCCCTCGGTGTCTCCGGGCACCGGCGCCGCCCTGCGCCTGCTGGCCGCCACGGCGGACGCGAAAGCGGTGGCCGAAATCGGTACCGGCACGGGCGTGTCCGGGATCTACCTGCTGTACGGGATGCGCCCGGACGGGGTCCTGACGACGGTGGACCTGGAGCCCGAGCGCCAGCAGTTCGCGAAGACGGCTTTCCGCGCGGCGGGCTTCGCCGGGAACCGGGCGCGCTTCATCCCCGGTCGCGCCCTGGACGTCCTGCCGCGGCTCGCGGACGGCGGGTACGACCTCGTGTTCTGCGACGGCGACCGGCTGGAGTCCCTGGACTACCTCGCTGAATCGTTGCGCCTGCTGCGACCGGGGGGTCTGGTCTGCTTCGAGGGCGTCTTCTCGGACGGCCGCACGGTCGACGGGGCGGCCCAGCCGGCGGAGGTGCTGCGGGTGCGCGAGCTGCTGCGGACCGTCCGTGAGAGCCAGGAGCTGCTGCCGACGCTCCTGCCGGTGGGCGACGGCCTGCTGTGCGCGGTGCGGCGCGGCTGAGGCCTGCGCGCCCGCCCTCGCGAGCCCCTGAGCCCGGGAGCCCCCGGCGGGCCCGATCGGGCATGGAAAGCCCCGTACGCCCCGTACAGACCCCCGTACACACCCCTGCCCCGGCGCGGTGAGTACCGTGCCGGGGCAGGAGTGGACAATCCTGGCTTGTCGCGTCAGCCGACTACCTGCTTCAGGGCGTCGCCGAGGGCTTCGGCCTCGTCCGGGGTCAGCTCGACGACAAGCCGACCGCCGCCTTCGAGCGGAACGCGCATGACGATGCCCCGCCCCTCCTTGGTCACCTCGAGCGGGCCGTCGCCCGTCCGCGGCTTCATGGCCGCCATGCTTGTTCCCCTTCCTGAAACCAGCTCTTCGTCAGCCGACGGCCCCTGATCGGGAGCACACGTCACCGGCATCGAACACATTGCTTCCAGGTCATTATCCCGCATCACAGGACCCGATGACCAACATCGGGTTGCATCGCTTCCGCAACGCGCTTCCGCAAAACGGCCCATTTCGGCGATCGGCCTGCGATACTGCGCCGCCTCTTCGCCGTCACATCGCCGCCCGTCTTTGACGCAGCTCACATGTGCGGGGTGGGTGATCTCCGCCATGCTGGGCCAGTCAGAGACGCAAAGACGCGAAGGGAAGCCGCGATGGCCGACACCGTGCTGTACGAAGTGAGCGACGGACTCGCCACGATCACGCTCAACCGGCCCGAGGCCATGAACGCGATGAACGTCGAGGCGAAGGTCGCCCTGCGGGACGCGGTGGAGGCGGCCGGGGCGGACACCGCCGTACGGGCGGTGCTGCTGACGGCGGCGGGCGACCGGGCGTTCTGTGTGGGCCAGGACCTCAAGGAACACGTGGGTCTGCTGATGTCCGACCAGGAGTCCGGGACGCGGCACACGATGAACACCGTCCGGGACCACTACAACCCGATCGTCAAGGCGCTGACCGGCATGAAGAAGCCGGTGGTGGCGGGCGTGAACGGGGTCGCCGCGGGGGCGGGCTTCGGCTTCGCCCTGGCGGCGGACTACCGGGTCGTCGCCGACACCGCCGCGTTCAACACGTCGTTCGCCGGTGTCGCGCTCACCGCCGACTCCGGCGTGTCCTGGACCCTGCCCCGGCTGATCGGCGCGAGCCGCGCGTCCGACCTGCTGCTCTTCCCGCGCTCGATCAGCGCCCAGGAGGCGTACGAACTCGGCATCGTGAACAAGCTGGTCCCGGCCGCCGACCTGGCGCAGGAGGCCCTGAAGGTCGCCCGCACCCTGGCCGAGGGCCCGACGGTGGCCTACGCGGCGCTGAAGGGGTCGCTGGCGTACGGGGCGGACCACTCGCTCGCGGAGGCGCTGGAGAAGGAGGACGAGCTCCAGACGGCGGCGGGTGCCTCCGAGGACCACACGATCGCGGTCCGGGCGTTCCTGGCCAAGGAGAAGCCGCGGTACGTCGGCCGGTGACACCGGAGGTGGCCCGGGTCGCCGTCAGCGGCCGCCCCGGGCCACGCACCCCTGCACATGGTCGTCGACCAGGCCGCAGGCCTGCATCAGGGCGTACGCCGTCGTCGGGCCGATGAACCGCAGGCCGCGCTTCTTCAGGGCCTTGGACAGGGCTGTCGACTCGTCCGTGACGGCCGGGACGTCGGCGAGGGTCAGCGGGGCCGGGCGGGTCGCCGGATCCGGGGCGTACGACCAGATCAGGGCGTCGAGCTCGCCGGGAGACCACACCGCCAGCGTCTTGGCGTTCGCCAGGGTCGCGTCGATCTTCGCCCGGTTGCGGATGATGCCCTCGTCCATGAGGAGCCGCTCGCGGTCCGCCTCGCCGAACTCCGCCACCGATGCGATCTTGAAGTCGGCGAAGGCCCGCCGGAAGCCCTCGCGCCGGCGCAGGATCGTGATCCACGAGAGACCCGACTGGAACGCCTCCAGGCACAGCCGCTCGAAGAGCGCGTCGTCGCCGTGGACCGGGCGGCCCCACTCCTCGTCGTGGTACGCGACGTAGTCCGCGGTCGACAGGCCCCAGGGGCAGCGCAGTCCGCCGTCCGGCCCGGGGATCGCCCCGCCGCTCACCGGTCCTCGTCCTTCCGGAGCGACGGGCCCGGCCCGTCGTTCCCGCCGGCCAGCACCGCCTGCAGCTCCGCGATCCGCGCGTCCCGCTCGGCGAGCTCCGCGGCCAGTCGCGCCAGGACGTCGTCCACGTCCGCCATGCGGTAGCCCCGCGCCGTCACCGGCAGCCGGAGCGCCTCGATGTCGGCGCGGTCGACCGGCCGGGTCGCCGGCAGGGGGTCCACCAGCTGCTCCGGTGCCACCTCGGGCAGCACCTCGCTGTCGCCTCCGCCGACCACCGCGAGGGTGACCGCCGCCACGACCACGACCATCGCGATCAGCAAGAACCAGAACACCAGCGCGCCTCTCCCCGGAGTGGAAACCGTCCGGTGCCGATCGTGCCATGCGCCACCGACAGTTAGGGTCGCAGGCGAACGGACGCGAGGGAGGACAAAAGGGATGCTGCGCTTGGGACGCCGTGAATTCGGGCCGCACGAGCCGGTGATCATGGCGATCGTCAACCGGACCCCCGATTCCTTCTACGACCGGGGCGCCACCTTCCGCGACGAGCCGGCCCTCGCCCGCGTCGAGCAGGCGGTCGCCGAGGGCGCCGCGATCATCGACATCGGCGGGGTGAAGGCGGGCCCCGGCGAGGAGGTCACGGCACAGGAGGAGGCGCGGCGCACGGTCGGTTTCGTCGCGGAGGTACGGCGTCGGCACCCGGACGTCGTCATCAGCGTCGACACCTGGCGCGCCGACGTCGGCGAGGCGGTCTGCGAGGCCGGCGCCGACCTCCTCAACGACGCCTGGGGCGGCGTGGACCCGCGGCTCGCGGAGGTCGCGGCCCGGTTCGGCGCCGGCCTGGTCTGCACCCACGCGGGCGGCGCGGAGCCGCGGACCCGGCCGCACCGGATCGCGTACGAGGACGTGATGGCCGACATCCTGCGGGTGACCGTGGGTCTGGCCGAGCGGGCGGTCGCGCTGGGTGTGCGGCGGGACGGAATCATGATCGATCCGGGGCACGACTTCGGGAAGAACACCCGGCACAGCCTGGAGGCGACCCGGCGGCTCGGCGAGATGACGGAGACGGGGTGGCCGGTGCTGGTCTCCCTGTCGAACAAGGACTTCGTGGGTGAGACCCTCGACCGCCCGGTCAAGGAGCGGGTCCTGGGGACGCTGGCGACGACGGCGGTTTCCGCGTGGCTGGGCGCCCAGGTCTACCGCGTGCACGAGGTGGCGGAGACCAAGCAGGTGCTGGACATGGTGGCGACGATCGCGGGGCACCGTGAGCCCGCCGTCGCCCGGCGCGGGCTCGCCTGAGGCGGGCCCCCAGGGCCAGGTCCCCGGAGGGACCCGGCCCCGGGGACTGGTCCCCCGAGGGTTACCGTCCCGTCTCCTTCGACACCAGTCCGACCGCCTCGTCCACGTCGTCCGTCACGTGGAACAGCAGCAGGTCCCGCTCCGAGGCCTTGCCGCCCGCCACGACCGAGTCGCGCAGCCAGTCGACCAGGCCGCCCCAGTACTCCGTACCGAAGAGCACGATCGGGAAGCGGGTCACCTTGCGCGTCTGGACCAGCGTGAGCGCCTCGAAGAGCTCGTCCAGGGTGCCGAGGCCGCCCGGGAGGACCACGAAGCCCTGCGCGTACTTCACGAACATCGTCTTGCGGACGAAGAAGTAGCGGAAGTTCACGCCGATGTCGACGTGCGGGTTGAGCCCCTGCTCGAAGGGGAGCTCGATACCCAGGCCCACCGAGATGCCCTTGGCCTCCCGCGCGCCCTTGTTCGCCGCCTCCATGGCGCCCGGTCCGCCGCCCGTGATCACCGCGAAGCCGGCCTCGACCAGCGCGCGGCCCAGCCGCACCCCGGCCTCGTACTCGGGCGAGTCGGGCTTCGTGCGGGCCGAGCCGAAGACGCTGATCGCGTTCGGCAGTTCGGCGAGCGCGCCGAAGCCCTCGACGAACTCGGACTGGATGCGCATGACCCGCCAGGGGTCGGTGTGCACCCACTCCGAGTCGCCCTCGGTGTCCAGCAGGCGCTGATCCGTGGTTCCCGGCTGGATCTGGTCCCTGCGCCTGAGCACCGGTCCCAGCCTCTGCTCCTCGGGCTTCGACGCTCCCTCGGGGATACCCATGCCCTGCTCCCTCCACCGATCCACTGATCTTCTGGTTCGGTCAGGGTAGGTCCACAGAGATGACGAAATGCGAAATTACGGCAGTCAGGCGGTGAGCCAGTCACGGAGCCGGGCCTCGCAGTGGACGATCCTGTCCACGATGACGTGCTCGTCCACCTTGTGGGCGTAGATGGGGTCGCCGGGGCCGTAGTTGACGGCGGGGACGCCGAGGGCGCTGAAGCGGGCGACGTCGGTCCAGCCGAACTTCGGGTGGGCGGTGCCGCCGACCGCCTTCATGAACTCGGCCGCGGCCGGGTGCGAGAGGCCGGGCAGGGCGCCGCCGCTGTGGTCGTCGACCACGAACTCGGCCACCCCACAGTCGGCGAAGACCTCGCGGACGTGCGCCTCGGCCTCGGCCTGGGTGAGGTCGGGGGCGTAGCGGTAGTTGACGACGACCGTGCAGGCGTCGGGGATCACGTTGTTGGCGACGCCGCCCTCGATCCGTACCGCGTTGAGGCCCTCGTGGTACTCCAGACCGTCGATGACCGGCTTGCGGGGCTCGTACGCGGCGAGCCGGGCCAGGATCGGGGCGGCCGCGTGGATGGCGTTGGAGCCCATCCAGGAGCGCGCGGAGTGGGCTCGCTCGCCCTCGGTCCGCAGAAGGACGCGCAGGGTGCCCTGGCAGCCGCCCTCGACCTCGGCGTTCGAGCCCTCCAGGAGGACCGCGAAGTCGCCCTCCAGCCAGTCGGGGTGCGCCTCGGCGACCTTCCCGAGGCCGTTGAGGTGGGCGGCGACCTCCTCCTGGTCGTAGAAGACGAAGGTGAGGTCGCGGTTGGGCTCGGGGACGGTGGCGGCGATCCGGAGCTGGACGGCGACGCCCGACTTCATGTCGGAGGTGCCACAGCCCCACAGGACGCCGTTCTCGTCGAGGCGCGAGGGCACGTTGTCGGCGATCGGGACGGTGTCGATGTGCCCGGCGAGGACGACGCGCTCCGCGCGGCCGAGGTGGGTCCGGGCCACGACGTTGTTTCCGTACCGGTCGACGGTGAGGTGCGGCAGGGCACGCAGGGCCTGCTCGATCGCGTCGGCGAGCGGCTTCTCTGTCCCGCTGACGGAGGGGAAGTCGACGAGCGCGGCGGTGAGCGCCGGACCGTCCAGCGTGAGGTCGAGGGGAGCGTTGTCAGCCATGTGCCGACCCTAACCCGGCCTCCAGTACGGTTGGCCCCGTGTCCGAGCCCATCCGCCCCTCCCGCAGCTCCCGCCACGGCCGCCTCGCGAGGTTCACGGCCGCCTTCGTCGTGCTTCTCGGTCTGGCCGCCTATGTGGCCGTGCACTACGTCACGGGCTCCAAGGGCGCTCCGCGGTGCAGCGTGGGCAGTGGCGAGAACACGTACGAGTTCTCGCCGGAGCAGGCGTCGAACGCCGCCACCATCTCCGCCGTGGGCACCACCCGCCGGATGCCCGAGCGCGCGGTCACCATCGCGCTGGCGACGGCGCTCCAGGAGTCCGCGCTGCGCAACATCGAGCACGGTGACCGGGACTCGCTCGGCCTCTTCCAGCAGCGCCCCTCGCAGGGCTGGGGCACTCCGCGACAGATCCTGGACCCCGTGTACTCCTCGGGGAAGTTCTACGAGGGTCTGGCGAAGGTCCCGGGGTATTCGCGGCTGCCGCTGACCGTGGCGGCGCAGAAGGTCCAGCGCAGCGGATTCCCGCAGGCGTACGCGAAGCACGAGCCGGACGCGGCGCTGCTGGCCGCCGCGCTGACCGGCCGCTCGGCCGCGTCCCTCCGCTGCACGACGAGCGCGGTGCCGGAGGGGCGGCCCGGGGACCCGGCGAAGGTGCGGGCGGAGCTGGCGCGGGACTTCGGCGGGAAGGCCGCCCCGAAGGCGACGGCCGGCGGCGACGCCGGGGGGGCGGGTCGTTCCGGGGCGAACGCGAGCGGGGCCTCCCTCGTGCTCTCCGTGCCCGTCCTCGCGACCACCGGCACGGACACGCAGCGCGGCTGGGAGCTCGCGCACTGGGCCGTGGCGCGGGCGGACGAGCTGCGGATCGTGGAAGTCGCGTACGCGGACAAGGTCTGGCGCGCGAGCGACGTCTCGGGGGCCTGGACGAAGGCCGCCGACGACAGCGACGGCACCGTGCGCATCCGGCTCGCGCAGTAGTCGAGCGCAGTAGTCGAGCGCGCGTACGCGCATTCACCCGACCGTGTCTTTCGCCGAGGCCTCGGCACTCACCCGGCGCCCGTGTGTCACTTCCCTTGCCCGCCAAGGGAAGTGACGGTTCGGCAGGGTTCGATCTTCGGCGCGTTCGTCCGCTTTCCTCCCCACCCGATAATGCGATGCATTACGCATCCTTTACCTTCGGCCGCCGCAACCTCTCCCTCCCCCGCCTCGGTTGTCACGGAGTCAGCACGTCCTCTCCGTCGAAGGAGCACCATGTCCCTCCCCCTGACCCGTCGGATCGCCCGCGCCGCACTCCTCGTGGCGGCCGGAGCAGCCCCCGTGGTCGGTGCGGCCGGCTCCGCGAGCGCCCTGGACCACGGCATCGCGCCCACCGGGGCCCTCTCCGGTATCTCCAGCCTGGACGGCGCCGGTGTCGGCGACACCGTCGACGGCGCCTCCCAGTCCGCCACCGGCGTGGCCGGCGACACCGGCAGCAAGGCCGTCGGCAAGGGCGTCCCGGCCGCCGGCAAGACCGTGGGCACGGCGGGCAAGACCGCCACCCCGGCCGCGCAGGAGGTCGCGGGCGAGACCGCGGGCAGCGCGGGCGAGGTCGTCGGCGAGACCGCCGACGCCGCCTCCGAGAGCGCCCCGTCGACCGGTGCCCTCGGCGAGGGCCTGCCGACGGGCGGCGTGCCGTCGCTGGGCGGCCTGCCGATCGGCGGCTGACCTTCCGGCACAGCCGGCCCGTCCGGCACACGCGAGGGCCCGGGGAGCATCACCGCTCCCCGGGCCCTCGCGCGTCCGTACGACGTCAGCCCAGGCGCTTGACGGCCGCCTCGACGCGCTCGTCGGTCGCGGTGAAGGCCACGCGGACGAACCGCTCCCCCGCCGCCCCGTAGAAGTCGCCGGGCGCGACCAGGATGCCCTTCTCCGCCAGGTACGCCACCGTCTGCCAGCACGGCTCGTCGCGGGTCGCCCACAGGTAGAGGCTCGCCTCGCTGTGCTCGATCCGGAAGCCGTGCGACTCCAGGGCCGTCCTCAGGGCCGTCCGCCGGGCCGCGTACCGCTCCCGCTGCTCGGCCACGTGCGTGTCGTCGCCCAGGGCGGCGACGGTGGCGGCCTGCACCGGGGCGGGGGTCATCATGCCGCCGTGCTTGCGGATCAGCAGCAGCTCCGCCAGGACGTCCGCGTCGCCCGCGACGAACGCGGCGCGGTAACCGGCCAGGTTGGAGCGCTTGGAGAGCGAGTGGACGGCGACGATGCCCTCGTACGTACCGCCGCAGACGTCGGGGTGCAGGACCGAGACCGGGTCGGCCTCCCAGCCCAGCTCCAGGTAGCACTCGTCGGAGAGGACGAGGATGCCGTGCTCACGCGCCCAGGCCACGATCCGGGTCAGCTCGTCCTTGCCGAGGACCTTGCCGGTGGGGTTCGAGGGCGAGTTGAGCCAGAGCAGCTTCAGGCCGGCCGGGTCCAGCTCCGTAGGGTCGTCGTAGACGACGGGGGTCGCCCCGCAGAGCCGCGCGCCGACCTCGTACGTCGGGTAGGCGAGGCGCGGATAGGCGACACGGTCCCCGGCGCCGAGCCCCAGCTGGGTCGGCAGCCACGCCACCAGCTCCTTGGAGCCGACGACCGGCAGCACGTTCCGGTGGGTGAAGCCGACCGCGCCCAGGCGCCGCTCGCACCAGCCCGTCAGCGCGTCCCGCAGCTCGGTGGTGCCCCACACCGTGGGATAGCCCGGCGAGTCCGCCGCCGCCACCAGCGCCCGCTGGATCAGCTCGGGAACCGGGTCGACCGGCGTGCCCACGGACAGGTCCACGATGCCGTCCGGGTGGGCGGCCGCCGTCTTCTTGTACGGCTCCAGCTTGTCCCAGGGGAAGACGGGCAGGCGCGAAGAGACTGCGCCCGAGACTGCGCTCACGAGTTGGCTCACTTCCTCGTACGTACGGGGTGACGCGTCGGGGAAACGCGTCGGTCCCGTACAGCGGGCGAGGCCGTACGGGACCGGGGGCGGGGTCGATCAGCCGTTCTGCGGCGGCAGAGCGGCGATGAAGGGGTGGTCCCGCTCGATCAGGCCGAGCTTGGAGGCACCACCGGGCGAACCGAGCTCGTCGAAGAACTCGACGTTCGCCTTGTAGTAGTCCTTCCACTCCTCCGGGGTGTCGTCCTCGTAGAAGATGGCCTCGACCGGGCAGACCGGCTCACAAGCACCACAGTCGACGCATTCGTCCGGGTGGATGTACAAGGACCGGGAGCCCTCGTAGATGCAGTCGACGGGGCACTCCTCGATGCAAGCCTTGTCCTTGACGTCGACACAAGGCTGCGCGATGACGTAGGTCACGCTGTCGTTCCTCCTCGGTAGGGCTGGTCTGCGCGGGAGCGCGGCGTCGTCGATGCCCGCCCCTAGTATCTCCGTTCTCGGGGACGATCCGAACAGGAGGGGCGGAGAAGCCGTGGAATTCACCGCTGGAGGGCGCCTTGAGGTGCGTATTACCCCGGTTGACGTGGGAAAACGTGTCTCAGTTCGGTATGTGACGGACTCCGGCGTCCCGGGCGAGCGCTTCACCGACACGGTCGGTGTTCTCACATCATGGGACGCTGGTGTGCTGCTGATCACACGCAGGACCGGTGAGAGTGTCCGGATCGCGGAATCCGCGCTGGTCGCGGGCAAGGTCGTGCCCGCCGCCCCGGCCCGCAGGCGCGGGCCCGCCGCCTCCTTCGAGGAGCTCGCGCGGGTGACGGCGCGCGCGTGGGAGCCGGTGGAGAGCGAGCGGCTCGGCGACTGGACACTGCGGGCGGCAGCCGGGTTCACCCGCAGGGCGAACTCGGTCCTGCCGCTCGGGGATCCGGGGCTGCCGCTGGACGCGGCCCTGGACCGGGTACGCGACTGGTACGCGCTGCGGGGCCTCCCGGCGTACATCCAGGCGACGACCGGAGCCGAGGGTACGCAGGAACTTCTCTGCGCGGAGCTGGAGCGGCGCGGCTGGCGGCCGGAGGTCTCGGCGGACGTACGGATCGCGGGGCTCGCGCCGGTCGCCGACCTGGATGCCGACGTCTCGTCCGTCCGGCTGTCCCGCTCCGTGGACGAGTCCTGGCTCCGGCGGTACCAGCGGTTCGGCGTGCCCGGCCCCCATGTGCTGAGCGTCCTCTCCAGCGGTCCGAGTGTGTGGTTCGCATCCGTACCGGGCACGGAAGACATACCGGCGGCGATCGGACGCTGTGTGGTGGACGCCCGCTGGGCCGGCTTCATGGCGGTGGAGGTCGATCCGGCGCACCGGCGCCGTGGCCTGGCCACGGTCGTCATGACGGCGCTCGCCCGGCGGGCCCTCGAGGAGGGCGCGTCGGCTGCCTGGCTCCAGGTGGAGGCGGAGAACGACGGGGCGCGGGCGCTGTACGAGGGCATGGGTTTCGAGGTGCACCACCACTACCACCACTACCGAGCGGCGGAGGCATGACCGACTGGCGGGCGGAGTTCGCCGAGGAGGCCCGGGCGGAGCGCCCGGACCTGGCCCGGTTGTGCCTGCTGATCGGGGCGGTGGCGGACGACGGGGTGACGGAGGCCGACCTCGACGCGGCGGAGATCGAACTGGACCGGCTGGCCGGCGAGCTGCCGTACGGCGTGCGGGACCCCGCGGGGTGGGTGACGGCGCTGGCCCGGCTGCTCGGCGGCCGGTACGGCTTCCAGGGCGCCCCGGCCGACTACCAGCGACTGGAGTCCTCGCTGCTGCACGAGGTCCTGAAGCGGAGGCGGGGTCTGCCGATCCTGCTGTCGGTCGTCTGGATGGAAGTCGCCCGCAGGGCGGGGGCGACGGTCTACGGGCTCGGCCTGCCCGGCCACTTCGTCGTCGGCTTCGGCGACCCGGCGGCCCAGGTCCTCGCGGACCCCTTCGCGGGCGGCCGGACGATGACGGGTGTGGACGCGGAGCTGCTGGTGGCGGGCGCGACGGGCGAGTCCCTTGAACCCTCCATGCTGCGCCCCGCGGACCCGCTGGACATCGTGCTGCGCATCCTCAACAACATCCGGGCCTGGGCCTCGCCACGGCCTGAGCGCTCGGAGGTGGCGCTGTGGGCGGTCGAGCTGTCCCTGCTGCTCCCCTCGCACCCGGCGCGGCTGCGCTACGAGCACGCGGAACTGCTGGTGCAGCGCGGTGAGTTCCTCGCGGGAGCGGCGGAGATGGAGGCGTACGCCTCGGTCGTGGACGCGGTCGAGCCGAGCGCGGCGGCCTCGATCCGCCACAGGGCGCGGGCGGCGCGGGCGCTGCTGAACTAGGACGCGGCGCGCTCACTCCGCGCTGCCCTCCTCCTCGTCCGTCCAGTCCGGGATGGTCCAGCGCAGGACGGTTCCGCCTTCGTGGGGTGCGAGGGCGGCGGGGTAGACCTGGCCCCAGGCGCGCTCGCCGTGGTGGCGTACGGAGTGGTCGCCCTGGTCCCAGTCGAGACCGAGCACGGGGCAGCCGGCGATGTCGACGATGCCGTCCAGGAGCGGACGGGTCCAGGCGGCGCGGTGGAGACGGTGGTAGTCGGTGTGCGCCGCCACATCGGTCACGAGTCCGATCCCCCGGCCCGGCCCCGTCCGGTTCCACGCGCTGAGGCGCTCCGCGAGCGCCCGGGCCTCGGGCAGCGGCAGATCGAGCCAGCCGTACGGGCCGGAGCCCCAGGCGGTGTTCACGATGCGCTCACCCCCGAACGCGGCGTGGGCCTCTTCCTCGTACCGCCCCCAGTAGGTCAGATCGGCGAGACCGTCGACCGACTCGCCGGCCAGACCGACGAAGGAGTCCAACGCCCGCGCGTCACCGAGGACCATGCCGCACCGGTCGACGGGCAGGTCCCCCAGCGGGAGCGGCCGCTCGTCCCGCGACCGCGGCCAGGGAAGGCCGAGGTCCACCTCCAGGACGGACACCGTCGGTTCGCCGTCGAAGGGGGACGGCGAGGTCCGCGCACGCACGCGTAGCGGACGGTCGGTGGTGGCCGGTACGGCGACGGCCTCGCAGCTCCACGCGGCGGGCTCGGTCCCCTCGGGCCCGTACAGATGCCCGCCACCGCTCGCGGCCACCGCGCCGGCGCGCTCGGACAGGGGACGGCCCACCTCGGGCCACTGGTCGATCGAGCCGGCCCCGCCCAGGACCAGGACCCCGGAGGGAGCGGTCAACGCTCCGAGGTCGACGTACGTCCGTGAGGTCCCCAGGGTGTCGGTCATGGGCCGATTGAACCGCACGGCGCCGCGGTTGCCGACGTGCTGGTCGCGTTGGCACGAGCAGGACCCTACGGAGCGTAACGTGATCCACACCCCTGTGTGACCGGTCCACCACGCGGAGCGAAAGGCTCACGATGCAGACCCCCTACGGCCCCGGCACCTTCGTCGCCCATACCGGCACCGACGTCTACGGCCCCGGCAAGGTCATCGGTGTGGACGGCGTCCATCGGCGGGTGCGGTTCGTGCACTTCGCCGCCACCGTCCGTGCCGACGACCTGCGCCCCGCCTCGCCCCGCGAGACCAAGGAGATCCAGGAGTGGCTGCGGGCGAAGAAGCGGCGGTACGGCGGGAACTGGTGACAGAAACAGGACGGGAGCCCCACCCGGTGTCCCCGGGTGGGGCTTCGGGTGGGGCTCCTCGGTCGACGCGTACGGAGCGTCAGCCCTGGCCGGTGAGGTCGATGACCTTCGTCCGCTCGGCCTTGGTCTTGCCCATCAGGGCGTCGCGCATCACGAAGGCGACGTCGTCGGCGGTGACCTGGTGCTTCTTGCCGTCACCCTTGGTGATCATGATGCCGTCGAAGACTCCGTCGAGGAGCTTCTCGATCGCCTGCTTGTCGTAGACCTCCACCAGGCGGCCGTTGACGGGCTTCATGGAGAGGATCTGCGGCAGCGACCGCGCCGGGCCGAAGTCGATCTTCTTCGAGCCGGCCTTGATCGTGATCACACCGGACATGGCGGGCTGGGCGAACTCCTTCATCGCCCGGTCCAGCTCGGCCTGGGTGATGGTGGGCTCGCGGGTGACGACGGGCAGTTCGACGGCCTTCGACGTCCCCGTCTGGACCTGGGCGCGGAACGCGTCCTTGACGAAGATCATCGACCGGGCGACGTCCAGGCCCTTGCCCGGCTTGCCCGGTACGGCGGTGACCTTGTTCGGGGCGAAGGTGATCGTGCCCTCGGTGGCCGTGCCGGACGTGCCGGAGACGTCCTTGAGGGCGACGGCCAGCTTCTCCTCGTCGACCGGGATCTTCGGCTCGGCGACGCGCTCGCCGCCGAAGAGGGTGCCGATCACGGAGACCGGGTTGTAGTCGCTGCCCGCGGCGGCGCGGACGGTCTCCTGGCTGTCGAGGGAGAGACCGGCCTTGTCCGGGGCCAGCTCGACCGTCTTCCCGTCGACGCTGAGCGTGAGGGGCTTGTGGGCGCGCTTGCCGAGGGTGGCTTCCAGCTTGTCGACCGCCTCCTCCTTCGTACCGCCGCCGATGTCGACACCGAGGACGGTCGTGCCCTTGGGGACGTCGGAGTGGTTGAGAAGCAGGCCGGCGCCGTAGGCGACTCCGACGATGCCCAGGAGCCCGGCGCCGACGAGGACGAGCTTGGAGCGGCCCTTCTTCCCCGGGGCGGAGGAGGCCGCGGGCGTCGCCGTCCTGGGGGCGGCGGGCGCCGGGGCGCCGCCGACGACCTCGGGGGCCGAGAAGCCACGGTCCGGGCCCGAGGGGCCGGACGGCACGACGGGGATGCCGCTGGTGAGCGTGTCTCCGGAGACGTGACCGCCGCCGGGGCCCGGGCCGGGCGGGGCCATGGGGGCCGGGTTCTGCGGGGTCAGGACGGCGGTGTCGTCCGACATGCGCGGCGCTCCCGGGAAGGGACCGCCGCCCATCGGGCCGCCACCCGCCGGACCGCCACCCAGCGGACCACCGGTCACCGGGCCACCGGCCAGCGGACCCGCGCCCGTCGGACCCGCGCCCATCGGGCTGCTGCCGGTGACGGGCCCGGTGGTCGGGCCGTTCGGCGCCTGGGGGGCGGACGGGGGGTACGGGGCGCCGTCGGGGCCGTACGTGGCCTCGTCCTGCGGCGGTGTCGAGAGGAACATCGGCGTACCGGCCGCGGGCGTCGCCGCGATCGAGGCGCCGCCGACCGTCGGGATGCCGCCGGTCGCGGGGCCGGCGAACCCGGAACCGCGGGCCGGGCCGCCCGGGGCCGGGGGCCGTACGCCCGGAGCGGGCGTACGCCGCGGCGCACCGGAACCGGCGCCAGGAGCGGCGCCCGGAGCGGCGCCGGCTCCCCTGCCGGAGGACCCGGAAGGCCCGGGGGGCGTCGACGGTCCGGAGGGTGCCGACGGTGCGGAGGGCGCGGCCGGAGCGGCGGCCGGGGTCGACGCCGAAGGAGCGGCCGGCTTGCGCGGGGCGAACCAGTCGCTGGTGGGCTTGTCCTCCGCGTTCGGCCTCGACTCCGCGGCCGGAGCCGAGGGCGCCGGGGCCGGGACAGGCTTGGGTGCCGGAGCCGCCTCGGCGGCCGGCTCACGCGTCGACGGCGCCTCGGACTCCGCCTCCCCGACCGGCTTGCGGACCACCACGGGCGGGATGGGCCGCGAACCCGGAATATTGATCCGGATCCGGGTGGTCAGCGTGGTCTCGGTCTTCGGCTCCTCCGGCTGCGGCGGAGCGGGCGCGGCAGCGGCGCCGGGCACGTCGTCGGACCCGTCCTGCGTGGGGTGGAGCGACGGATACTGACGGGATCCGTACGGCGGTGTACCCGACGGGTACGCGGCTCCACCGCGCCCCTGGGCGCCGGAGGACGAACTGTCAGTCTCTCGACCAGTTTCACGACTCAAAGCAGGTTCTCCCGGTTGGCTCCACCGCCCGCTCTTGCTGGTGCTCGTGTACCCGGGCGGCTCGGCGGCGCGCACCACCATACTGGCCGTCGCCGCCAGGCACCCGACGGCCGGGGATCGAGCACGGGGCATTCCGGCCGAAGTCCGGGCAGCCCTTCACAGAAGCTCCGCTCAACTCGGCCTGTTCACGAGGTCGGTCGCGGCGGCCGCGAGAAGGTGGCGCACATCACAGCGATGGCCATGCCGCCGAGAAGGTAGACCATCTCCGCGACCCCGCCCGCGAAGACGCCGTCGCCTTCCGGCCGTCCCAGGCCGAGCAGCACGATGGCGGCGAGCCAGCCCGCTCCCGGCGCCACGAGGCCCAGTTGGGTGTCGGTGGCCCGCAGACCTCCGTAGAAGACTCCCGCGGTGGCGAGCAGTGCGACGAACAATCCGCCGGGGATCCAGGCGGCTTGGGCGAGCGAGCCCGCCGCGCCGACGAGCGCGCCGAGGACGAGGAGAAGGACGTACCAGACGACACGGACGTTCACGGCGTCACCACACCCGCGAACAGGTCGGTCTCGCGCACGCCCGCCGGTGCGCCGGGCGTGCCCTTCACCAACTGGTAGTGCTCCGTGGTGAAGATCGGCTGGCCGAGGTCGTTCGAGAGGGCGAAGAACGGCCCGTCGACGGCGATTTGGGTGACGTGGGCCCGCATCGCGGCGGCCTTCCGCGCCGCCCACTCCGGATCGCCGTCGATCTCGGCGGTGATCAGGGACTCGTCGACGACTCCGGGGACGTCGTCGATCGCGGCGATGCCGGGGAAGTCGGTGCCCTCGGCGCGCAGCCGGGCGAAGGCGGCCTCGGCGACCGGGCGCGGGACCCGGTTCCAGTAGATCTTCGCGACGGAGTGGGCCGGGCCGAGGTCGGGGCGGTACGAGGCGTCCGCCGCCAGCTCGGCGGCGCGCATGGCGACGCGGTGGGCCTGGATGTGGTCGGGGTGGCCGTAGCCGCCGTCGGGGTCGTAGGTGATCAGGACCTGCGGGCGGGTCTCGCGGACGATCTCGACGAGGTACGGGGCGGCGGTGTCGACGTCGGTGTTCCAGAAGGCGTTCTCGCGCCGGTTCTGCTCGACGCCCATCATCCCGGAGTCGCGGAAGCGGCCGGGACCCCCGAGGAAGCGGTGGTCGGTGACGCCCAGCTCCTTCATCGCGGCGGCGAGTTCGCCGACGCGGTGCGCCCCGAGCCGGTCCTCCCGGTCGGGTGCCAGATGGGCGAGCCCGGGCGGGATGACCTCGCCCTCCTCGCCGAGCGTGCAGGTCACCAAGGTGACCAGCGCGCCCTCTTCCGCGTACCTGGCCATGGTGGCGCCGTTGTTGATCGACTCGTCGTCGGGGTGCGCGTGCACCAGGAGCAGACGACGGGCTGGGAGAACCGTCATGGCCCCACCCTACGAGGCGGGGCCCGGATCGCGACGGCAGGCCGGAGATCCCCAGGTCAGAACTTGAGGCCGCCGATCATGCCCGCCACGTTGGTGGTGAGCGTGCTGATGGACGGGGCGATGGACGAGCTCGCCAGGTAGAAACCCAGGAGCGCGCAGACCGCCGCATGTCCAGCCTTCAGCCCGGATTTCCGGATCAGCAGGAAGACGACGATCGCCAGCAGCACCACCGCCGAAATCGAGAGTGCCACGGCGGTTCACCTCCATACTTCTTCGGTCGGATATTCGGACGGTCAGTTCGGCGAGCATGTGCCAGGTGTCCCTTACCCACCTAGCGCTACGGATCATAACTATGTGTGGCTCCGCATCGATGGTGACGGGGGCACAGGGGGGCGCACAGCGCTAGGTTCGGTCGCATGACCTCCAGGCAACAGCGGTCGTACCCGCTCTCGTTCCCTCGCCAGTACGCCCGGACGCAGCGCTTCACCCTGGGCGTTCCGCGTGCGTTCACGGTCTCCCCGGACGGTGAGCGGGTGGTTTTCGTGCGTTCGGCGTCCGGTACGGACCGCTCGCACGCGCTGTGGGTGCTCGACCTCGACGGCACGGCGGACGGGCCGCGGGAGCGGGTCGCGGCGGATCCGGAGGCGCTGCTCGGGGGCGCGGACGAGGAGTTGTCGGCCGAGGAGCGCGACCGGCGGGAGCGGAGCCGTGAGGGCTCGGGCGGCATCGTGGGCTACGCGGTGGACGCGGCGGTGGAGTTGGCGGCGTTCGCGCTGTCGGGACGGCTGTTCGCGGCGGAGCTGAGGGCGGGGACGGCGCGGGAACTGCCGGTGCCCGGGCCGGTGATCGATCCGCGGCCGTCGCCGGACGGCCGGCACATCGCCTATGTGACGCGGGGCGCGCTGCGGCTGACGGCCGTGGACTGGGAGGGCGACCGGGCGCTGGCCGAGCCGGAGGACGCGCACACGACGTACGGTCTGGCGGAGTTCGTGGCGGCCGAGGAGATGGGGCGATCGCGGGGCTTCTGGTGGTCGCCGGAGTCGGACCGGCTGCTGGTGGCGCGGGCGGACGACCGGCCGGTGCGCCGGTGGTGGATCTCGGACCCGGCCCACCCGGACCGGGAGCCGCGCGCGGTGCCGTATCCGGCGGCGGGCACGCCGAACGCGGAGGTGCGGCTGTACGTGGTGGATCTGGCCGGGGAGCGTACGGAGGTCGAGTGGGACCGCGAGCGGTATCCGTATCTGGCCCGTGTGCACTGGTCGTCGGGCGGGCCTCCGCTGATCCTCGTACAGGCGCGTGACCAGCGCACCCAGCTCCATCTGGCGGTGGACGCGGCGACCGGGGCGACCCGCACGGTGCATGTGGACGAGGACCCGGTGTGGCTGGAGCTGCTGCCGGGGGTGCCGGCCTGGGCTCCGGACGGGCGGCTCGTCAGGATCGCCGACGAAGGGGGTGCGCGGGTGCTCGCGGTCGGGGACCGCGCGCTGACGGGGGCGCAGCTCCAGCTGAGGAACGTCCTCGACATCGGGGAGAGCGACGTCCTGGTGTCGGCCTCGGCCGGCGAGGAGGCGGCGGAACCGGAGACCGGGGAGATCCATGTCTACCGGGTCGACGAGCGCGGTGTGGAGCGGGTCTCGGAGGGGACCGGAGTGCACTCGGCGGTGCGGTGCGGAGCGGTGACGGTGCTGGTCTCCGCCCGGCCGGACTCGCCGGGGAGCGTGGCGCGGGTGCTGCGCGACGGCGCGCAGGTGGCGGTGGTCGACTCGCACGCGGAGACCCCGGTGCTGTCGGCGCGGGTACGTCTGCTGGAGGGGGGCGCACGGCGGATTCCGTGCGCCGTCCTGCTCCCGTCGGGGTACCGGGAAGGTGACGGACTCCTGCCCGTGCTCATGGATCCGTACGGAGGTCCGCACGGTCAGCGGGTGCTCGCGGCCCACAACCCGCATCTGACGTCCCAGTGGTTCGCCGAGCAGGGCTTCGCGGTGATCGTGGCGGACGGGCGGGGTGCTCCGGGCCGGTCTCCCGCCTGGGAGAAGGCGATCGCGCACGATCTGACGCCCACGCTCGACGACCAGGTCGAGGCGCTGCGGGCGCTGGCGAAGGACTTCCCGCTGGATCTGGGGCGGGTGGCGATCCGGGGCTGGTCGTACGGCGGGTATCTCGCGGCGCTGGGGGTGCTGCGGCGGCCGGACGTCTTCCACGCGGCGATCGTGGGGGCGCCGGTCACCGACATGCGGCTGTACGACACCCACTACACGGAGCGGTATCTGGGGATGCCGCAGGAGCGCCCGGAGGTGTACGCGGCGAATTCGCTGGTCACCGATGACGGTCTGTCGGCGCCGGAGAACCCGGCGCGGCCGATGATGATCATCCATGGGCTGGCCGACGACAATGTGGTGATGGCCCATACGCTGCGGCTGTCCTCGGCGTTGCTCGCGGCGGGGCGGCCCCATGAGGTGCTGCCGTTGACGGGCGTGACCCATATGACGCCGCAGGAGCAGGTCGCGGAGAACCTGCTCCTGCTCCAGGTGGACTTCCTGAAGCGCTCGCTGCCCACGGGCTAGGTGTATTGATCACGAGCGTTGTTAACGCTGCCTGGTCTTGATCATGGCGAAGACCTCCGGTGTGGTGGAGGTGTCTAGGCTTCACCGCACA